>NZ_APNK01000011.1 GCF_000732535.1 Salinisphaera hydrothermalis C41B8 | reverse complement strand
GCGTGAGGTCGTATCTTGACCACCCGCACAGCCTCAAAACAGAGGGGGCGCCCGGACGCTTACATACCGTGCGTAACTGGCTCAAGCAGGGCTTGCCCGCGATCGACGAGTACACGCCGACGATGATTCGCGGTGCCGCCCTGCGAGCGTTCCACCAGAGAAAGCGCGCTGCCAATAAGCGGCCTTGCGCGCCCCATGAGCTTTACTGCGTCGCTTGCGGTTCACCGAAAGAACCAGCGGGCGGATTCGCGGACTTCGAGCCCGGCGCTGAAACGCGGGCCGGTCGCTTGATCGGCCTTTGCCCGACCTGTGAGCGAGTTATCCATAAGCACGTTAGCGAATCCGGGCTCATAGCTGCCTCTCGGCGACTCTCGATTCAACGTACCGATGGGCTGTCGATAGCCGCGCTAGAGCCCTCACAAGATGCCAAACGCTTCGGCGCGGAACGAGACACGGAAAGGGAATAAGCAGGTACGCCTCTCCCCTCTTAGATTGTGACTCACCACAGGAGCTAGCAGACATGGCTGACTACAGCGCGCGCAACGAGCGCATCAAGCATCAATACTTCGAGTACCTCAAAGAGGCGATGCGGTACAGCGACGACACGGTCGACAAGGTTTCGAAAGCACTGGCCCGCTTCGAAGCTTTCACTGAATGGCGGGATTTCGCCGGCTTCAGAGCCGACCATGCCGTCGCGTTCAAGAAAGACCTCGCTCGCCAGCGAGGCAGGCAATCCAAGAAGCCGCTCAGCAAATCGACACTGCACGGCACGTTGTCCGATCTGCGACGGTTCTTCCACTGGCTTGCCGGCCAGCCGGGGTACAAGTCGAAGCTCAATTACAGCGACTCGGATTACTTCAATCTGTCGGAAAAAGAATCTCGGGTCGCGCGCGCAAAACGCGAGACGCCTATCCCCACCCTAGAGCAAGTCCGGCATGCAGTAACGAACATGCCTAACGAATCGGAGACCGAACGGCGCGATCAAGCAGTGATCGCGTGGACGATCCTCACCGGCATGCGTGACGGCGCTACTGCCTCGCTCAAGCTCCGCCACGTCGATGTGCACACAAGACGTGTTTATCAAGATGCGCGCGAGGTCCGAACCAAGTTCAGCAAGTCATTCACCAGCTATTTCTTTCCTGTAGGTGGGCCATTCGAGCAAATCGTGGCGAATTGGATCACGTATCTCCGCGAAAGAAAGCGTTGGGGTCTCGATGACCCACTCTTTCCGGCCACCAAAGTCGTCAACGGGCACACGCATGCGTTCACCCCCTGTGGCGTCAAACCCGAGCCGTGGCAATCGGCGAATCCAATCCGCACGATCTTCAAACGAGCGTTCGAAGCGGTGGACATGCCTTACTTCAACCCACACAGCTTTCGAAATACGCTCGTCCGGCTTGGCGAACAGGTCTGTAACTCGCCGGAGGAATTCAAGGCATGGAGCCAGAATCTGGGCCATGAAAAAGTGATGACGACATTCAATAGCTACGGCGAAGTCCCAAGCTCGCGGCAAGGCAGCATCATGGAATCGCTCCAACGCAGTTCATCGCGCGATAGCCAGGACAAGGCACGTTTACGGAATTTCTTCGAGGCGTGGCTGGAAAGCGAGATGGAGTCGTTTTAGCTGCGTGGGATATGCTCAGTCGAGCAGCTCCCCGATTTCTGCCCGCTGGAAGCCCAAGCACCGGCTCGAGTCGTTTCGACAGGATCACCGTAATGCGCAATCGCTCTGTCTATACCGTAATGGCCGACTGCGGCGTCGGCGAGTTCCTATGGCGCAAGGATAATTCTGAGCGGCTCGGGGGTGTTGGTGGCAATCAGTTGTCACTTATGGAAGAGAATATCGGTAGCGAAGACATGTCCGATGCCCTGTTCTCAGACTTCTGCAACTGGGCGCGGCGCTATATGGCAGCGCTTCCAGACGATGTATTGGAGCCGATGAATCTCGATTGGTGTGATTTCAACGCGGCGGGCGTGCGCTTGGCACGCCGGCTACAAAAAGAGATGGCGCCCCGCGGGCACCTTGTGCGGTACTCACGCGCCTGGAATGATCCGAACCACGATGAAGAACCATTCATCGAGCTCTAGCACAGGGCGGGCTCGGTTCACGACTTGCAATAAGCGGCGGCTGTATTCTGTCCTGAAAGACACACTGCCGCGACACGCGGGCTTTGCCTGACTTGCAACCGTTTTATCTCGTGCTGATACGCTGCCTCACGCTCAATTAGACTGCCATCCGGTTGCTACCGTCGTTTCGGACGTTCAGACCAAGGAGTTGCTCGTGGTGCGAGCAACGGCATGCGTCTCGGCGGCGCCTCGCAGAGAAAAAGTGGTCAAGTCCAACCATTGGCCGCAGCGCAATGACTACCGTCGAAGACAATCTCGATCATCGCCGGAGACGAGAATTTGAGGCGCTTGCATCAAGAATACCGGCAAGGAAATCGCCAGCCTCGTCCTTCGTGCACGTCCGGACTTTCTCTCCGCAGCCTCGTGCTGCCGGCGTATGAGCCGACGCGGCGCGTGCCGGGCTCCCTCGCGGCCTACCACGCGCTCGATTCGTCTTTCGCGAAGCCAACCCTGACGTAGAGGGTATCGTCTCGCTTGCCTAGCGTCCCGTCCTTGCGAAAGCGCGTACCGTGAATCACAGCAAGGAAACCGTCATCGTGCATCCCGCCGGAAATCCTGCTTGCGAGAAGCTTGATCATCCCACGCCGACCGGCACTACAGACCACGTCGCCGACGCATATGCCCAGTATCTTCTGCGCCATACGTTGCCGTGCTAATTCGAGGCGCTGTTCCCAGTACTCGACTTGCTCATCGATCGCTTCGAACACGTCCAGGCCCGCCTGAACTGCACGGCGCTGGCCTTCGCCCATCCATAGCGTCAGGCAAGCCTCGCGCTCGCTCGCAGACGCCAGGAGATCGCCCGTTGAATGCCAGCCCGAGACGAGCGTTTCGTACATCTCTTCGGCCTGGGCCAGCCGTCGCGCGGCCTGATCATGGTTTGATGACAGCCGGCCGCGCGGCATGACGGGTGGAAGCTCTTTTTGCCGCGCAACGCGTTCGTTTTCTGGCACGAACTCATGCAGCGGCATGGCCTCACTCACAACGCTCGGACGGCTGTAACCACTCGCATCGCCCCACGCATGGGTATAGACCTCAACCCACAGCGCAGAAGGCGAAACGTGCAAACGCGCGGTGCCCAGTTGCCCGTGTAGCGGATCACCCGCCACGTGGAATCGCGGGACGTGTTCACAGGCGTGCAGGTTGCGAGCGACATGCTCGAGGTGATGCGTCCGCACCAATTCAGCCATCGTGCCTATTTCTTTCTTGAGGTCGTCGGTCACCCGAACGACGATCGTGCGAGCTTCCCTGCTCCACGGCGACCGGCCAGCCTCTTCGAAGACCACGACCACGTCGCCCGCCAGCGGCAGCAAGCGTTCGATGAGTTCATGTCCCGTGCTCGCGGCCGCTGTGCTCTGCGCGCCAGTCGGGCGTGGTCCGAACTGCAACCGCTCGCCGTCACGTTGCACGACCAAGATCACGGAGGCTGCGAATTGCGGCTCGATCGTTGTGAGGTAGTCGTTACGCAAAGCGTATGGCTTGGCATCCGCGGGGTAACTCACCATTTCTGCGGCCTTCAGGAATAGCTCGCGCCGCCTTGGTGATAGATATGTACCGACCGGCTTAGTGCGAGTGTGCTCTGGCTCGCGCGTCGCTTGCTCCAGCATCGCAGGCAGAGGCGGCCTACGCGGCTCCTCGCCGGTTTCGATACGTCGCCAGTATCCCGGCGGCGGCTTAGGAACTTGTAGCTTCCGGCAGCGTTTCTTAACGGCCGTATCGCTAATGCGAAGCTCTTTCGCGACTTGCGTGGTCGGCTTGCTCCAGACCAGTTCGAATAGCCGCTCACGCGAAACGTCGTCGCCGTTAGCCATGCGCTCCTCCCATGCGCTGCACGTCTCGCCCGCCTGCACAGGATGGCGCGCTCGCGCCGAACGCTGGCCTGCGGCGCACGTACAATGCAAGCTTTATTCAGCCGCTAAAGCGATTTATGCTCGCGCCGTGAACTATCTCTATCAATACTCGGGCGCCGATCGCCGGGGGTACTTTTGGGGGTACTTTCTCGATACGATATTATTTTTTTTATGTACAGACAGAGTTTTATTAGACGATTGTGGTAGCCGCCCCGGCACCATCCGAATCCCCCTTATACTTGTGGCCGCACGAGGCCCCGCTCCTGCGAGGCAGGGCATCGGCCGTGCAATTGCGACGTTGGCGTACCTTAGCGCACACGCGCGTCGTTATCGGACTCGAGCGAGGCGAACGGGTAGAAAACCGGCATCGAATGGAATCTCGGCGCCTTTCCGTTGTCTGAACGCTCGATCCATTTCGCTCGCAAATCAATTGGCTGTCTGTATGCCTGCTCAATCCGCCGCGGCCGAACGCGGCTCTGTTACCGCTGGACGCCCGCAGATGAAGATCGACGATCGGCTGCTTGCCGACTGCCATCACCTTGGCACCCTGGAACGCGCGACCGTGTTGTTGCATCGCCACGCGGCCGTGGGCTGGCTGATTCTGGTACCGGATACCGACGCCCAGGACTGGCACGAGCTCGACGATGCCGAATGCCAACGGGTCAACGAACAGATTCGGGCCTTGTGCGGCTGGGCGGCGGACTGGTTCGATGCCGACAAGATGAACGTGGCCACGCTCGGCAACCAGGTGGCCCAGATGCATATTCATATCATCGCGCGGCAAAAAACCGACGCATGCTGGCCCGGTCCGGTCTGGGGGCAGCTGCCGGAACACGACATCGGCTACGATGCCACCAGCGTCAGCGGGCTGCGCAGCGCGCTCGCGCGCGACCTGCGGCTGGTTACGGAGCACGACGCATGAGCGACGCGCATAGTGAACTCGAAGTGCGCATCGCCTATCAGGACGATGCGATCGAACAGCTCAGCCAGCAGCTGTTCGCGCAATCGCGAGAAATCGAGCGCTTAGCCGAGCGCTGTCGCCAGTTGGAGGAACGCGTCCAGCGGCTGGCCGAAGGCGAGCCCGAGGCAGCGACCGACGAGACGCCGCCCCACTACTGATCATCGCGTCGACGACAGACGAAAACCGACCGACCGGCTCACCAGAAGCCGGCCGGTACGTACGCGGTCGCGCTTAGAACTGGATGCGACCGCCGCCCTGGCCGCCGCCGAAGCCACCCTGGCCGCCACCATAACCGCCGCCCTGGCCCGGCACCTGGATCTTCTGACTCTGCTGGCGCTGCATTTCCTTGAGTTCGTCGATCGCCCGTTCGGCGGCCGCGTTCACGGCTTCCGGGAACTTGTCGATCGCGCCGGCCAGATCATCGGCTTCGAGATCGAACGACAAGGGCAGACTACCGGCCGGCGTCATCAAGCTGGCCGAGCCCTCGTAGCGCACTTCGCGCGAATCGTCGTCGTCGCCGTTGGCCGTCACCGGAATGAGCTTCCGGATGCTGCCGACCTTGAGATCGGAGAAGGATTCTTCCCGATACATGTTCTCGGCGTCGAGCTTGATTTCGGGCATGTTGGTATCGGCCATCGCTGGGTCCTGTCGCTATGATTGATGGCCCAGAGGATAACAGCGACCGGCCCGGCGTCGAACGCTGTACCCGACAACGATTATTCAGAAGCGGCCCGCATTTGCGCCGCACTCGGCCGCACGTGCTGCCGGCTCACGACGGCCGTCGTGCTATCGGCCGCGGGTATCGTCATGCGACCGGCCGGGCCCGCGCATGACCGGCTATTGCGGCGTCGCATGGGCGCTCCCGGCGGAGATGGCGGCCCGAATACGTGCCTGCAGCTCGGTCTTGAACCGGGCGCGCAGTGCGGTCTCGGCGCTGTCTTCGTCCGGGCCGGTCGCCATCTCCTGCTGCATGCCCTGATAAAACGAGCGCGTGCTCGCGTCGCCCGAGTCTTCGGCCGGCGTGCGCAACAGGCTCGTGGTGGCCGCGGCGGCGATCGTGGCGCCCGTGCTGTCCTGGGTTTCGCTGACGAGCACCATGATCCGCAGCACACGCACGCCGGCCGGCAGGTTATCGTCATCGACACTCAGCACGGCCTGCCCGGACTGCGACAGCACTTCGCGGGCCATGGCCTCGATCAGGTCGTCCGGCAATATCGCCTGACTGGTGGACGTGCCGACGATATCCAGATACAGCGGCCGCTCGCTGCCCGTTGCGTTGGAGGCCGAGCTGCCGGTCTGTGCATTCGCCGCCGGCAGAGCGGCGAATACAAGCAGACCGGCCAGAAGAACGACCCGAAAGAGTCGATCGCGCATGGTTACCCCGTATTGCGCATGCCGGCGGCGATCGCGTTGATCGACCGCAGCACGGGGTCGAGCCAGATCCGGTCGCCGGCTTCGCGATAGCGCGTGAGCGCGGCGATCTGGATATGGTTGAGCGGATCCAGATACGGGCGCCGGCGATCCAGCGAGGTCCGCAGCACCGGATCGTCATCCAGCAGGCCGTGCTCGCCGGTGATGCCGAGAATGCCGGTCACGGCGCGATCGTATTCGGCATGAATGGCCTCGAAGATATGCCCTTGCCCGGCCGCGAGCTGGGCGTATTCCGAGGCGATGGTCATATCGGCCTTGGCCAGCGACATCTGCACGTTATCGATGATGGTCCGGAAGTACGGCCATTCGCGGTACAGCATCTGCAACGATTCGTTGTCGACCCCGCCCTCGGTCAACGCGGTGCCGAGACCGAGCCACCCGGGCAGCGTATGCCGCGACTGCGCCCAGGCGAACACCCAGGAGATCGCGCGGATCGACGATTTATCCAGCTTGGCCTTGGACGGGCGTGAGCCCGGACGCGAGCCGATGTTCAGGGCGCCGATCTCCGCGGTCGGCGTGGCCGCCTGGAAGTAGTCGAAAAAGCCTTCCGTGTTCTCGGTCAGATTGCGATAGAAGCGCTCTCCCCGGTCGGACAGCTTCGACGCCATGTCGGAGAAATCGGCATCCGAGGGCCGCGTGCCGCTGGCCTTGAGCGTGCCGGTCACGCCGAGCGTGAGCTCGTGCACGGCGGTTTCCGGATTACTGTACTTGGCGAAGATCATTTCACCCTGCTCGGTGAACTTGATCTTCGAACGCACGGTGCCCGGCGGCTGCGACATGATCGCCTGATGGGTCGGGCCGCCGCCGCGACCGACCGTGCCCCCGCGGCCATGGAACAGCACGCAGTCCACGCCGTGGCGCTCGCACAGCGCGACCGCTTCCTGCTGGGCCCGATAGAGCTGCCAGCGCGAGGTCATTATGCCGCCGTCCTTGCAGGAGTCGGAATAGCCGAGCATGACTTCCTGTCGCAACGTGTGATCGCTGGCCCCGGCCTCGACGAAGGCGCGGTAGTGCGGGTTTTCCAGCAGCTTGTCGAGCACCGGCTCGATATGTTCGAGGTCGGGCACGGTCTCGAACAAGGGCGCGATCGCCAGCGGCGGCGCCATGTCGCTGCCCGGCTCGTAGACGCCGGTCACACGCATCAGCCAGACCAGCGCCAGCACGTCGGACGCGCTGTGCGTCATCGAGATGACATAGCTGCCGAACGCCGCATTGCCGAGCGTGCGCGTGAATTCGCGCACCACGGCCAGACTTTCGAGCGTGTCCTCGACTTCCGACGACACATCCAGCCGCCCGAGCTGGGGCGGGTGTTCGCGAGCGAGCTCGCGATTGAGAATCTCGACGCGCCCCGCCTCGTCCAGCGAGGCGTAGTCGTCCGTGATCTTGAACGCGGCCATCAGCTCCTGGACACACTGGGTATGCCGGGTCGATTCTTCGCGCAGATCGAGTCGGGCCAGATGAAAGCCGAAGGTCTCGACCAGGCGCTGCCAGTCCTTGATGCGGTCGTTGGCGATGGCCTCGTCGCCGTGACCGACCAGCGATTCGCGCATGATGCGGATATCGTCGACCAGCTCGTCGGCCGAGGTATAAGCCAGCGGCGGGCGCTCGCTGCGCTCCGCGCGCAGACGCAGCTCGGTCTGGATCTGATCGACCATCGCCGACAGACGCCGACGCATCAGATACAGCTTGCGCCGATACGGCTCGGCGGCGTAGCGCTCGGGGCGCGTGCCGGTATGCGCGGCAATCCGCTGCTCGTCGTCTTCCAGCCCGGCCATGAATTCCGCGCTCGGCTTGCACCAGCGGGCCGAGAACGGCAGCCGGCTCGACAGCTCGTCGATGCGACGCAGATATTCCGACAGAATCTCGCGCGACTGCAGGCGCAGCGCATAGCGGGTCTCGCGGGCGGTAACGTAGGGATTGCCATCGCGGTCGCCGCCGATCCACGAACCGAACGCCAGGACCGGCGGCGCATCGACCCGCTTGCCGTAGTTGTTCTCGATCGCTTTTTCCAGATTGCGATAGATCTGCGGCACGCTCGAAAACAGCGACGCACGGAAGTAGTACAGCCCGTTGCGGATCTCGTCCTCGACCGTGGGCCGCGAACCGCGCAGTTCCTCGGTCTTCCACAACACCTGGATGTTCTGGCGGATATGTTCTTCGATCTCGGTGCGCTGGATCTCGTCGGGATTGCCGAAGGTGAGTTCGTGGAACCACTCGAAGATCCGGCGCAGCGCATCCAGCACCGCCCGCGGCTTGGCCTCGGTCGGGTGCGCCGTGAACACCGGGATGAAGGACAGATCCTTCAACTGCTTCATCGCATCATCCAGCGAGACGCCGCGGGATGCCATGTCGGAGAAGGTCCGATTGAACGAGCCCAGCCAGCGCGGATCGCCATCCGCGGCCAAGCGCCGACGCGTGCGATGCGCGTGCAGTTCTTCGAGCAGGTTGGCCAGATTGAAATAGATGGCGAAGGCGCGCGTGACCTCGGTCATGGTCTCCGCCGGCAGCGAGTCGATCATCGACATCAGCTTCGCGCGCTGTTGTTCGTCCTCGGCCTCGCGCAGCGAGATGAACCCCCGCCGCAGCGTTTCCACCGTATCGAACACTTCCGAGCGCGCCTGCGACTGGAGCACATCGCCCAGCAGCGAGCCGGCGCGACGCACCTGAGCGCGAAGCTCGCGGTCGGCTTCGGCGAGGTCGGCGTCGCCGGCGGCGGGATGCTTTTCGTTGATCGCTGGATTCATTCGTCTGGCTAGTCTGATTCGGTTTGCTTGTCGCCTGAGCATATCAGCGTTCGCCGCGCCTGCCGCACTGCACCATTGTCGCGGCTCCCGGACCGGGTCTCATGTAGCATGAGTGCGCCGGCACGGCCCGGCGACGATCGATCACGGCCCCAAACGCGATGCCTGCCATGCCCGAGCCCATGAATTTCTGCCCGAACTGCGGTGCCCCGACGGAGTTTCGTATTCCCGAGGGCGACGACCGCCGGCGCAATATCTGCACCGCCACCGGGGAGATCTTCTACGACAATCCACGCAATGTGGTCGGCACCATCGTCGAGCGCGAGGGCCGAATTCTGATGTGCCGGCGCGCCATCGAACCGCGGCGGCATTTCTGGACGCTGCCGGCCGGGTTTCTCGAGCTGGGCGAAACCAGCGCCGATGGCGCCGCCCGTGAAACACTCGAGGAAGCGGGCGTGACGGTTCGCGAGCCACGTCTGTTCAACATGATCGACGTCACCCACATCGGCCAGATCCATATCTTTTTCATCGCCGATATGATCGGCGAAGACTATGCGCCCGGCCTGGAAAGCAGCGAAGTGACCTTTCTCGCCGAAGATGAGATCGACTGGCCGCAGCTGGCGTTTCCGACCATTCACCGCACGCTCGAACGCTATTTCGCCAGTCGCCGGACGGGCGATTTCGGCGTGCGGGTGGAATCGCTCGGCTCGCAGGACTGGCGCGCCATGGCGCTGGATCGCGAACCGCGCGACTGAACTTCACGTAGTACCGCTGGCGCGGCCAGCTGGTAAACTGCCGCCCAATCCGATTCTTCGACAGCTCCAGCGACGAGGCTGACCATGACCTTCGTTGTCACCGAAAACTGCATCAAGTGCAAATACACCGACTGCGTGGAAGTCTGCCCGGTGGATTGTTTCCATGAAGGCCCGAACTTCCTGGCCATCGATCCGGAGGAGTGCATCGACTGCACGCTCTGCGAGCCGGAGTGCCCGGTCGAAGCCATCGTCTCGGAAGATGACTTGCCCGAGGACCAGGCCGATTTCCTGCAATTGAATGCGGAACTCGCGGCCGAGTGGCCGGTGATCACTGAGGTCAAGAAACCGCCGGAAGACGCCGACGAATGGGCCGACAAGCCCAACAAGCGGGAACTGCTTGAGCGTTGATTCGCGCTCAGCCGTCCGCGGCGAGCATGTCCGCGTAGGCGTTCACGCATAGATCATGCGCTTCGATGCCGAGTTGGCCCATGAGCCGCTCGGCTTCGCGCTGGCCGTCGGCCGGCCGCTCTTCTGCCTCCAGCACAACCTCGAGTTCCACGAAATCGCCGAGTCCTTCGACCCGGTCGAGATGAATGCGCGTGCGCCCGGCCATATAGAGCTGCCGTGTCTTGACCACCCGCACCCAGCAGCCGAGCGCTCGCGTGAGCGTCGCGCGTAGCCCGGCCGGGTCCTCGGTTTCGCTGCGCGTATACGACGACAGGCTCGGTTCGGGGGTGTCCGGTCGTTCATAGGCGATCAGCTCCCCGTGTCCGTTGCCGAAATCGCGCAGCTTGAGCCGCCCGGCCGCGCAGACGAAGAAGCTGTCGTCCTGTCGCAGATCGGCCGTGGGTGCGCCGGCCAACGCCTCGATCCGAGCCTGTAGCGCCGCCCGGTCCCGGCACACGGCCTTAATCTCGATATTTCTCGCCATAGCCACTGTCTCTGTCAGCCGCGCGGATGATGATCGGCATGCAACGCCTTGAGCCGCGCCCGCGCAACGTGCGTGTAGATCTGCGTGGTCGACAGATCGGCATGGCCGAGCAGCATCTGAACCGCCCGCAGATCCGCGCCGTGGTTGAGCAGATGCGTGGCGAACGCATGGCGTAGCCCGTGCGGCGAGACATGCGCTGTGATGCCGGCGGCGATCGCGTGCGCGCGGATTCGATGCCAGACGTTCTGCCGGGTCATGCCGCCGCCGCGGGCGGTGACGAACAAGGCATCCGAGACCGCGCCGCCCAATAGCGTGGATCGCGCCTGCGCCAGATAACGCTCCACCCAGTCCACCGCCGCCCCGCCGAGCGGCACGAGGCGCTCGCGCCCACCCTTGCCGGTCACCCGGATCACGCCCTGGCGCGTGTTCACCTGGGCGCGCGTGGCCGACACCAGTTCGGAGACCCGCAGCCCGGCCGCGTACATCAGTTCCAGCATCGCACGGTCACGCAGGCCGAGATCGGTGTCGGTATCGGGCGCGCGGATCAGTGCCTCCACGTCGCGCTCGGTGAGCGTCCTGGGCAGGCGCCGGCCCTGGGCCGGCATGTCGATCAGCGCCGTGGGGTCGCGCTCGATCGCCCCGGCGCGCTTCTGATAACGATAGAACTGGCGCAGACTCGACAGGCATCGCGCCGCGCTGCGCGGGCTCGATCCGGGCGTATTGCGATCGGCGAGATAAGCCTGGACATCGCTGGCGGTGGCCGCAAGCAGGCCGCCGCGGGCCGCCTGCCACTGGCCGAAGCGCGCCAGGTCGTTGCGATACGCGGCCAGTGTGGCCTCCGCCAGCCCGCGTTCGGCCCACAGACCGTCGAGAAAACGTTCGATGACGTCGGCGGTGGCCGCGTTCACGGCGTCGATGGCTGCCATGGCGCGAGCGTATAATCCGCCGATTGATTTAGCCAGCCCCCTTGCCCGATGGACGATACCGTACGCGCACCGAGCCCTCGTCAGCGCTACGAGACCGATCTCCAGGATCCGGAATTCATCCGCGATCCGGCCCAGGAACAAGCCGTCGATGCGCTGCAGTCGATCTACGAACGACTGCTGGACAACCCCACCGTCAGCCGCGGCCTGTTCGGCCGCAAGAAAGAGCGCCCTCAGGTGGAGGGGCTGTATCTCTGGGGCGGCGTGGGCCGCGGCAAGACCTATCTCATGGATTGCTTCTTCGACGCCCTGCCGTTCGAGGAAAAAACCCGGCTGCATTTCCATCGCTTCATGCAGAAGGTGCACGAGGCTCGCAAGCGCTATGCGAACCAGAGCGATCCATTGAAGAAGATCGCCGCGGAATGGGCCGCTGATCGTGTGCTCTGTTTCGACGAGTTCTTCGTCTCCGACATCGCCGATGCGATGATTCTGTCGCGACTCACCGAGGAGCTGTTCGCCCGCAACGTGACGCTCGTGGCGACCTCCAACGTCGACCCCGCCGATTTGTACAAGGGCGGCCTGAAGCGTGACCGCTTCCTGCCGGCAATCGAGCGGCTGAAGCAGAACTGCCGGATCATGCATCTGGCCGACGGCACCGACTTCCGCCTCGACCACATCGAGGAATCGGCGACCTATCAGATGCCGCCGGGCGACGAGGCCGACGCCGTGCTGGCGCGCTATTTCGAGCGCCTGGCCACGGGCGCGATTCGCGAGAATGGCAACGTCAAGATTCTCGGCCGCAAGCTGCCCACGCGCCGTCGTGCCGATGCCATCGCCTGGTTCGACTTCGATACGCTCTGTCGCACGCCGCGCTCGGCCAACGACTACATCGAGCTGGCCCGCGAGTTCAGCGTGATCATGATCTCCGGCGTACCCGTATTCGGCGATGCCGACGACAACGCCGCGCGGCGTTTCATCAACGCGATCGACGAATTCTACGATCGGCGCGTCAACGTGTTCGTGACCGCCGAGGCAGGCCCCGACGATCTCTATGACGGCTCGGAGTTGACCTTCGAATTCGAGCGCACGGCGAGCCGACTACACGAGATGAGCACCGCCGAATACATCGGCGCGGCGCATCGAAGCTAGATACGCCGCGCCACCGCGAGTACGGCCGTCATCTGAGCCACCGTGGCGTCGTCCTGATTACTGAGCAGCAGGTCCAGCGTGACGCGGCCGGCGCCTTGCGCCTCCGGCACGTCGCAGTCGATGACCGTCACGCGGGCCGACAGGCGATCGTCGGGATAGACCGGCGCACGCCAGCGCAGATCGCGAATCTCATGGCACCCGCGACAGGCCAGCGGCCAGTCGGGATTATTGATGAGCAAGTCGAGCATCAGCGCGCCCGTGTGCCAGCCCGACGCAGACAAGCGGCCGAAATAGGTCTGGCTGGCGGCTTCGTCGCTCAGGTGAAACGGCTGCGGATCGTACGCCCGCGCGAAGGCCAGCACCTCGTCGCGGCTGGCGCCGGTGGGCCCGAGGACCACCACCTGGCCCGGCATCAGATCGTCGAAGGCGATCATGACGCGGTCTCCCGACGCGCGACCAGGGCGTTGGTCCACATCCGGGCCACGGCGTCGCCGCGCTGATTCTCCAAGGTCATGGTCTGCTTGATCAGCCCCATCTCGGGGCGGCTCTCCAGCACCCGTGCCGATAACAGCTCGGTCGACAACGTCAGCACGTCGCCGATCCGCGCCGCGGTGGGCCAGTCGATGCGATCCACGCCGGGCGAACCGAGCGAGGCCATGTCGGTCAGCGCGTGGTCGACCAGCAACCGCATGGCGATGCAGCATAGCCAGTAGCCGGGCACAGCGTCTGCGTCGGCGCCGACCACGGCCGGCACCGCGAACCGCGACACAAAGTCGGCGTGCTCTTTTTCGGTCAACTCGTATCGGCCGTAGCGATGCGTCTCGCCCACGGCCAGATCTTCCCAGTAACGCATGCCGCCTCATCACCTCCAGATCGCGAGCATGCCACGATCGGATGGCATGCGCCGAAAGGCGCGTAGACGATGCAGCCGACCGCGCCCCACGCTGGCCCGAATCAATAACGTTCGCGCAAGGAGATGCGCCCGTGCTATCGACGATGATGGACCGCCCGTTGCTGCTCGACCATTTGCTGGAGCGGGCCACGACCGAGTTCGGCGATGTCGAGATCGTGAGCCAGCGTCCCGACAAATCGCGCCATCGCTATACCTATGCCGACATGGTGGCGCGTGCCAAGCAGCTGGCGGCGGCCCTGCTCGAAGCCGGGGTACAGGCCGGCGATCGCGTGGCGACGCTGTCGTGGAATCACTATGCCCATCTCGAGGCCTATTTCGGCATCCCGGCCATGGGCGGCGTCTGCCACATGGTGAATCTCCGCCTGGCGCCCGAGGATATCGCCTGGATTATCAACCACGCCGAAGACCGTATCCTGATCGTCGACGACGTGCTGCTGCCGCTGTATCGCCAGTTCGCCGACGCGATCGACGTCGAGCGTGTCATCGTGGTGCCTTTGTCCGGCGAACCGGTTCCGGACGACCTGCTCGACTACGAGACGTTCCTCGCCGGTGCCCCGGACGATTTCACCTATCCCGACAAGAGCGAGTACGACGCCTGCGGCATGTGCTACACCTCGGGCACCACGGGCCGGCCGAAGGGCGTGACCTATTCGCATCGCTCGACCGTGCTGCACGCGCTCACTGGCGCGCTGCCGGATAATCTCGATCTGTCGTACAACGACACCGTGCTGCCCGTAGTGCCGATGTTCCACGTCAACGCCTGGGGCCTGCCCTATATGGCGACGATGATCGGCGCCAAGCAGGTGTTTCCCGGGCCGCATCTGGACGCCGAAAGCCTTCTGGATCTGTACGTGGCCGAAGACGTGAATATCTCCGCGGGCGTGCCGACGATCTGGATGGCCATTCTCAAGGCGCTGGATGCCGAACCCGAGCGCTGGGCTCTGCGTTCGGACCTGCATATGATCGTCGGCGGCTCGGCCGCACCGGAATCGATGCTGCGCCGCTTCGACGATCACGGGCTGACCGTCATGCAGGCTTGGGGCATGACCGAAACCTCGCCGCTCGGCACCACCGGCCGGCTCAAGCCGGCCATTCAGGCGATGGACCGGGACGCACAGTACGCCAAGCGCGCGACGGTGGGCACGACCGTGCCGCTAGTTGATATCCGGATCGTCGACGCCGACGGGCACATCGCGCCGCGCGACGGCGAGTCCATGGGCGAGTTGCAGATCCGCGGGCCGTGGATCGCGGGCAGCTATTACCGCCTGGACAACAGCGAAGAGAAATTCACGGCCGACGGCTGGCTGCGCACCGGCGATATCGCGACCATCGATGCCCACGGTTACATCGATATCACCGATCGCACCAAGGACGTCATCAAGTCCGGCGGCGAATGGATTTCTTCGGTCCACCTGGAAAACGAGCTTATGGGCCATCCGGATATCGCCGAAGCCGCCGTGATCGCACGCACCGACGAACGCTGGGGCGAACGGCCGCTGGCCGCGGTCGTGCCGCGCGAGGGCGCCGACGTCACCCCGGAGACACTGCGCGAGTTTCTGCTCGAACGCATGCCGAAATGGATGGTGCCGGACGATTTCGTCGTGGTAGACGGGATACCGCGCACGGCAACCGGCAAGTTCAGCAAGCGCGATCTGCGGGCTCAGCTCGGCCACGACAAGCCCGGTTGATACACGAAATGAACCGGCATCGTTCGCGGTACTTCCGGCGCGCGCCCATTCACTTGCCAGACAGGCATGCCGGCCCAACCTAAGCACGCTATTGCACCGCGTAGCGCTGCGTCCAATGCAACCGGTCATGAGGGATTCGCCGGACGCGCGGCCGTGTCGATTGCGATAGCCTAAAACGCCGGGCGCCCCAGGTGGCCCCGGCGACTATTCATTTCGACCGAGAGTGATGTCTTGCCGCGCCTGACCACGGTTGTCGTATCGCTGCTGATCGCGGCACTGCTGTACTTCACCCTGATCGCCGGGATCGACGGTCAGCGCACCTGGGCTGCCATGCATCGGCTCGACTGGGTCGGCTGGATCAGCATTCTGTGTCTGTCGCTGTTCAATTACAGTCTGCGCTTCGCGCGCTGGCACGGTTATCTGCGCTGGCTCGGTCATCGCCTGCCGATCGGCCGTCATCTGTTGATTTACGTCTCGGGTTTCGCCCTCACCACAACCCCGGGCAAGGCCGGCGAAGGCGTGCGGGCGGTCTATCTGGCGCGTCGGCAGGTGCCCTTCGCCCATAGCGTGGCCGCCATGTTCGCCGAGCGGCTGCTCGATCTGTTGTCGATCCTCGTCTTGTCCCTGCTGGCGATCGTCTCCTTCACCGGCTACGTGTACTGGGTGCTGGCGCCGCTGGCCGTGATCGTGGCCATGCTGTGGGTGATGCATCGCCGCTCTCTGCTCAAGGCCGCCCAACGACGGGTCGAGAATCCGCAGACAATGCCGGCCCGTGTGCTGCATGTCTTCGTGCACGCCTGGGAACGGGCCTTCGTCCTGCTATCGTGGAAACCGCTACTGGGCGGCATGGCGCTCGGCTGTCTGGCCTGGGCGGCGGAGGGCGTCTCGGTTTATCTCATTGCCGACAAGCTCGGGCTCACAATCGCCCTGCCGTTGGCCATTGGCATCTATGCCACCAGCATGCTGATCGGCGCGTTGTCGTTCGTGCCGGGCGGGCTCGGCAGTACGGAAGCCGCCATGGCGCTGCTGCTCAAGCTCTCCGGCATGGCCGCCGGTACCGCATTAAGCGTGACGCTGATCGCGCGCATCGCGACGCTCTGGTTCGCCGTGGTGTTGGGGCTGTTCTGCCTGGGCGTACTCGAGCTCGATCATCGCCGTCACCCCGTACAAACCGGACAGGAAGAAATCTCATGAGTGAGGCCCGCGACATCGCGCTCGTCGTCGATCTCGACGGCACGCTGGTGCAGACCGATCTGCTGATCGAGTCAGCGTTCGCCCTGGCGCGCGAACGCCCGCACCATCTCCTGCGCATGCCGGGCTGGCTCAAACGTGGCAAGGCCACGCTGAAGGACGAGATCGCCTCGCGAGCCCGACTCGACGTCGCTCACCTGCCTTATAACCGCGAGCTGGTAGACTTTCTTACCGAAGAAAAACGAGCCGGCCGGCGTATCGTTCTGGCCACCGCCGCCAATCATCGCTATGCGGACCAGGTCGCCGCGCATCTCGATCTGTTTGACGATGTGCTGGCCAGCGATAGCCGGACCAATCTCTCGGGCGAGGACAAGCTGGCCGCGATCCGCGAGCTGCTCGGCGATGCCCCGTTCGACTATGCGGCCGACCACGACGACGACCGCGCGATCTGGGCCGCCGCCCGTGAAACGATCCTGGTCGGCGCCAAACCGGCGACCGACCGCTGGGCCAGCAGCGAAACCCGCGTCGGCCGTCGCATCGAACGACCGCAGGCCGGTATCCGCACTTGGGTCAAGGCCATGCGGCTGTACCAGTGGTCGAAGAACCTACTTATCTTCGTACCACTGCTCGCCAGCCATGAGCTCCTCAACGGCGGGACGCTGGTCGCCGGCATTCTGGCGTTCATCGCCTATGGCGTGCTGGCCTCGAGCGTCTATCTGCTTAACGACCTGGTCGACCTGGCCGACGATCGGCGGCATCCGAACAAACGACATCGCCCGTTCGCCAGCGGTACATTACCCGTGGCCCACGGGGTAGCCGCGATCCCCGTGTTGCTGCTCATCGCAGCCGTGATCTCCGTATTCCTGCCGCCGCTTTTTGGCGCGGTGCTGGCCATCTACTACATCGTGACGCTGGCCTACTCGATGGGGCTGAAGCGTCTGGCCCTGATCGATGTCCTCACGCTCGCCATCTTGTACACGCTGCGGCTGATCGCCGGCGGCGCGGCCACCGGCATCCCGTTGTCGTTCTGGCTGCTGGCGCTGTCGATGTCGCTATTCCTGAGCCTGGCCATGGCCAAGCGCTGTGCCGAGCTGATTCTGGTCCAGTCGGGCCAGACCAGCGGCGGCGGCCGCGGGTATGCTGCCTCCGACATCGAAGCACTCAGAAGCCTGGGCACGGCCGCCGGGTACGCGAGCGTGGTCATCCTGGCGCTGTACATCAACAGCCCGGATATCACCAATCATTATCTGCACCCGGTATACATCTGGCTGTTGTGCCCGGTGGTGCTGTACTGGATCAGCCGCATCTGGTTGAAGACCATGCGCCGCGAGATGACCGACGATCCAATCGTATTCGCGGCGCGTGATACCGGCAGCCGGATCTGTATTCTGCTGGGCGTGGTCATCGTAATCGCGGCGGCGCTATGAGTCGGACGGGCTCTCACCCTTCCTGGGGCCGCATCCCCGTCAGCAGCCCGGCACGCGTAACCCGGCCGGTTTCCGGGCGTACGCCGTTGCCGTCGCCGGATGATCGACCGGTATTGCCGTACGGTAACGGCCGCAGCTACGGCGATGTGGTGATCAACAACGACGGTACCCTGATCGATACCCGCGGCCTGGATCATTTCCTCGCCTTCGATCTCGACACCGGGGTACTGGAATGCGAGCCGGGCGTGCTATTGGCCGATATCCTGCGTTTGGCCGTGCCCCACGGCTGGTTCGTGCCGGTGACCCCGGGCACGCAGTATGTGACCGTCGGCGGCGCCATCGCCAACGATGTGCACGGTAAGAATCATCACATGGCCGGGACCTTCGGCCGGCACGTGCTGGACTTCGATCTCGCGACGAGCGACGGCAGCACGCGCGTCTGCAGCCCGACCACGAATCACGACTGGTTCGCCGCCACCATCGGCGGGCTCGGCCTGACCGGCTTGATTACGCGCGTCCGCCTGCAGCTCAAGCGCGTCGGCGGCGCATTCATGGATGTCGATACGCATCGCTTCGACAACCTGCGGGCCTTCTTCGAATTGTCCGCCGCCTCGGAACCCGATTACGAATACACCGTCGCCTGGGTCGATTGCAGCGCGACCGGATCGAAGCTGGGGCGCGGCTGGTTCATGCGCGCCAATCATCGCCCGGCGATGGGACAGCCCAATGCCGCCGGGCCCCGGCCCGGACCGAACTTCGCGCTCACGCCGCCGTTTTCGTTGATGAACCCGGCCACGCTCACCCCGCTCAATACACTGTATTTTCATCGCAAGCGCCGTCGACGCTTCCGGGCCGCACAGCACTACCAGCCGTATTTCTATCCGCTGGACGGCATTCGCAACTGGAACCGTGCCTACGGGCCGGCCGGCTTCTATCAATACCAGTGCGTGGTGCCGCCGGGCGACGCCGAAGCCTCGATCACCGAGTTGCTGGAGCGTATCGGCGCCTCGGGCCAGGGTTCATTCCTATCCGTGCTCAAGGTGTTCGGCGACGTACCGTCACCGGGCCTGCTGTCGTTCCCGCGGCCCGGCACCACGCTGGCACTGGATTTTCCGAATCGCGGAGACTCGACACGACGCCTGCTCGATTCGCTGGACGAGGTGGTCATGGCCGCCGGCGGCGCGGTCTACCCGGCCAAGGACGCCCGGATGTCGGCCGCGGCCTTTCAGCAGTACTTTCCGCGCTGGCGCGAGTTCGCGGGCTATGTCGATCCCGGTTTTTCTTCTGATTTCTGGCTTCGTGTGACGGGAGACACCGCATGAACCGTATTCTCATCGTGGGCGCGACCTCGGCCATCGCCGAAGCCGCGGCCCGTCGCTTCGCCGCACGCGGCGATGCCCTGTTTCTGGTGGCCCGCAATCGCGACAAGCTGGAACCGATCGCCCGCGACCTGTCGATCCGCGGCGCGTCGCGCGCAACGGTTCATGCCATGGATGCCGACGACCTTGGCGCCCATGCCGCCATGCTGGATGCCGCCGAAGCCGATCTGGGCGGGATCGACACCGTCTTTATCGCCTACGGCACCCTGCCCGATCAGGCCGCTTGTGCCGCCGACCCGGCGGCGGCGGTCGCCGCCTGGCATACCAACGCGGTGAGCGTGGTGGCGCTGGTGACCGATGTCGCCAACCGGCTGGAGCGTCAGGGGGCGGGCCAGATCGCAGTGATCTCCTCGGTAGCCGGCGATCGCGGGCGCGCCAGCAACTATGTTTATGGCAGCGCCAAGGCCGGCGTGAACGCGTTTCTCGACGGCTTGCGGCATCGCCTGCACGGCAGCGGCGTGAGCGTGCTCACCATTCGTCCCGGTCTGGTCGATACGCCGATGACCGCCGACCTCGACAAGGGGCCGCTGTTCGCAAGCGCGGACAAGGTCGGCGGCGATATCGTCAAGGCCATCGACGGACGACGCGCGGTGGTCTACACCCCCGGCTTCTGGCGCGTGATCATGACGATCATCAAGGCCGTGCCTCGGACGATCTTCCACCGCACCCAGCTATGACCGCGCGGCGGGCCGGCATCGCCGCCGACCGATGGGCCGTGGGCGGGCTGATCGCGCTTTATCTGGTCTCGCGCGTGGCGGCCTACATCGCCGGCGTGCGCTTCGATCTGTCGCCGATGGGGACGTCCTGGCAGATCCTCGACCCCGTGCTTTTGCAGCACGATCTGCTGGCCAGCCTGCTCTATATGCCTGGCCAGCCACCGCTGTACAACCTGCTGCTCGGCATCGTGGTCAAGATTTCGGCCGCCGTCGGCGGCGGCGATTTCGTTACCGCCGCGATCTTCCGCGTCATTTTTGCCCTGATGGCGCTGGGCTCCGTGCTCGTGCTTTATGCGCTGCTACGCCGTGTCGGCACGCGCGTCGGGCCCGCCGTCATCGTGGCGGGCCTGTTCATGTGCTCGCCGGCGCTGATGCTCTATGAAAGCCTGCCGTACTACACGGTCATCGTGCTGCTGCTGCTCGTGGTCATCGTTTGGTTGTTCGATGCCTGTCGGCGTGATTTCAGTATGCCGCGCGCGCTTGCCCTGTTCGGCGCGATGGCGATTCTCATCTACACCCGCTCGTTGTTCCAGATCGAGTGGTTCGTGGTCCTCGTCGCCTACGCGGCCCTCGTACTGCCGGGCCATCGTCGTGCCGTGCTCGTGGCGGCTGCCCTGCCGTTCTTGCTGATTTTGACGCTGTACGCCAAGAACGTGGCCGTCATCGGCGAATTCTCGACCTCGGACTGGATGGGCATGAGCCTGGCCAAGCTCAGCACGCTGGAACTGGATCATGCCGAACGCGAACGCCTGGTCGCGAGCGGCCGCATGACGCCGCTGGCCCTGGACGACAAGGCCTACGATATTCCCGAGGCCTATGAAGGCACCGTGGTGCAGATTCCGCATACCGGCATCGCCGTGCTCGATAACAAGCGCAAGACCACCGGGCACGTGAACTTCAACTATCTACCCTACGCAAAGATCTCGGGCATGGCGCGCCACGACGCGCTGGTCGCCATCCGCACGCATCCCGGCGTGTATCTACATTCGGTCGGCGTGGCCTGGCTGATGTTCTGGCGGCCGTCCAGCGATTATCCGTTTCTCAAGGCCAACCGTGACGCCATCCAGCCCTGGGCCTGGGTCTATGCCAAGGTGATCGGCGGTCAGCCGGTCTATCCCGACAATCCAAGATTCGATCTCAAGCCGGCGACCATCGGTATTTTCATCGCCCTCGTCTATATCGTCTGCGTCCTGTTCGGGCTGGGCGTGTTGTTGCGCTGCGCCTGGCGACGACGGGTATCGAACCTCGACGCCACGCTGATCTTCATCTGGCTCAACGTCATGTACGTGAGCGTCATCGGCAACATGTTCGAGATCGACGAAAACCAGCGCTTTCGCTTCGCGCTCAATCCGCTGATCGCGATTCTTGGCGTGGTGGCCATGCAGCGTGCCCTGTCAGCCATCCACAGGCGGCGCGAACACCGACTGCAGACGTCGTAGCGTGGGACGCAGGTCGCCGTAGAGCGGGCTGTAGATGCGGCGATGGATGACGTCATAGCGCGCCACGGCATCGGGCCTCGGCTCGAAGCGACGGCCGGCATGTACCATCGCTGCCGTCGCCGCACGGTGATCGTCATACCAGCCGAGCCCGACCGCGGCGTTGATCGCGGCCCCGAGGCCGCTGGCTTCATAGGTATGCACCCGTTCCGCCGCGAGATCGAAGACATCGGCCAGAATCTGCATCGCCTGGTCCGATTGCGACCCGCCCCCGGCCACACGCAGGCGCGTGATCGGCGTGCGGGTTCGACGCTCGATCGTCTCGCGACCGGCCCGCAGGCCATAGGCGAGCCCTTCCAGAATCGCCCGATAGACATGAGCCCGCGTATGCACCTCGGTGAAGCCCACGATCGCGCCGCGCGCCTCCGGGCCCGGGCTGCGGGCCCCGGCCGACCAGGTCGGCATCACGATCAGGCCGTCGCTGCCGGGGGCGATGGGCGCGATGGCCTCATCAAGCAGGGCTTCCGCCGGCCGGCCGTTGGCCGCGGCCTGCCAGCGCGTATCGGCCGCGAATTCCTGCTTGAACCACGACACCAGCCAGAAGCCACGATCGATCTGGATCTCGTTGGTGTAGGCGCCGGGCATGGCAGCCGGATAGGCCGGCAGGAAACGCTCCACCTCGTGATAACCATGCCGGCAGGTATCCACCGTCGCCGTGGTGCCGAGCGATACACAGGCGGTCTCCGGCGAGATCGCACCGGTGCCGAGTACTTCGCATGCTTTGTCCGCGCCGGCGGCATGAAGCACCCGCCCGGGACCCAGGCCGATGGCCTCGGCGGCATCCGGCGTCAGCTCCCCCAGCGCCTGCCCCGATTCCGTCAATTCCGGCATCTGTTCCGGCGCCAGCGACAAGGCACGCCAGCGCCAGTCGCCCGGTGCCGCCCAGCCGCGGTGCTTATAGTCGAACGGCAGATACCCGACCTGGGCTCCGGTGGCGTCGCGCCAGGCGCCGGTCATGCGATGCACGAGAAACGCCGACAACAGACCGGCGCGGGCGACGCGTCGATGGCTTTCGGGCGCGGCATCCGCCAGCCAGTTGGACGGCGCGCGCCGTTGCAGGCGATCGAGTACCGGCCGTGCCCCGACCAGCGTGGCGGCCCAGCGCAGATGCCACGGCAGCCCGGGCACGCGCTCGGCGCGACGCCGGTCGAGCCAGGATATGGCCGGGCCGATCGGCCGATCGTCGGCGTCGAGGAACACACTGGTCGCCCGCTGGGTGGTCAGCGCCAGGCCGGCGATGCGCGCGGCCAGATCCGGATGCGCGGCCCAGAGCGCTCGACACGCGGCAATCAAAGTCTGCCAGAACAGTTCCGGATCCTGTTCGGCAAAGCTGGGCTGCGGCGCATGATACGGCGGCTCGATCGGCTTCTGAATACGCGCGTCGAGCCGGCCATGGCGATCGAACACCAGCGCCCGCACGCTCTGCGTGCCGACATCGATGGTCAGAATCCGGTCGCGCCCCGTCATGACCGTGGCCCAGGTTCAATGGGTGCATGACTGTGCTGCCAGATCCATTCGTAACGCGCGCGCTCCGTGCGCCAGCGCTCGGCATCCCAGCCCAGCGCGTCGCGACACAGCGGTGCGATCCGATCGAGCACGTCGCGCCCGCCCTCGGCCAGCAGCAGCCCGAGGCGCGTCCGGCGCAGCATGAGGTCGTCGAGATGCACCACGGCTTCGTCGGCCAGAATGCAGGGCAAGTCCGCCCATCGATAGTCGGTGGCACCGATCCGTTCGTCCGTGCGACAGCGCGGCGCAATCGCGCGCCGAGGCACAGTCAGCGGCGCCGGCGCGCCGTCATCGTCGGGCCGGCCGAGCGCGGCCGCGATCCGCTCGCGAACCTGGCGTGCCACCGGGCGAAACGTGGTGAGCTTGCCGCCGGTGACGCTGATCAGCCCCTGTTCGCTCACGATGGCCGATTCGCGCGATTCATCGGAGGCCCGCGCCGCACCGGAGCCGATCACAGGGCGCACGCCGGCGAAGCTCGACAGCGCCTGGCGGCCCCGGATGCCCAGGGTCGGAAAATAACGGTGCAGCGCGGCCAGCAGATACTCGGATTCGACAGCGGCCATGCGCGGTGAATCGAGCGGCTCGACGTGATCGAGATCGGTGGTGCCGAATATCGCGGCGCCCCGCCACGGGATCGCGAACACCGGGCGTCGATCGTCCGGGTGCGGAAACGAGATCGCACGCGCGACCGGCAGGACATGAAACGGGAACACGAAATGCGAGCCGCGCAGAGGCCGCAGGCTCTCGCTGCCCCCCACGCCGGCCCGAATCCGATCGCTCCAGGCGCCGGTGGCATTGACCACACAGCGCGCCGGGATATCGAAATAATCGCCGGTGACATGATCGAGCACGCGGGCTCCGGCCACCCGATTTTCCGCCCAGAGCAGCGTCTGTGCCTCGACGTAATTCGCCGCCCGCGCGCCGTGCTGTATCGCCGAGCCGAGCACGCGCAGCACCAGGCGGGCATCGTCGGTGAGCGCGTCGCGATAGACGAAACCACCGCGCAGACGCTCGGCGGCAAGATACGGCATGTGCCGCCGGAATTCGTCGCGGCGCAGATAATGGGCGTCGCGCCGCCCGGCCAGACCATCGTAGGCTGCCAGCCCGACCCGGAGCTTGGCGTGCCCGGGCGAAGCGCCGCGATAAACCGGCAGCATGAAGGCCAGCGGCGAGACGAGATCTGGCGCGTCCCGCAGCAAGCGCTCGCGTTCACGCACCGATTCACGCGTCAGCCGCCAGTCGCTCGCCAGATAACGCAGCCCGCCGTGCACGAGCTTGGACGACCAGCTCGACGCCCCGGAGGCGAAGTCGCGCTGTTCGATCAGTGCAACCGACAGGCCCGCGTGGGCGGCCTCGAGCGCGACCCCGGCGCCCGTGATGCCGCCGCCGATCACCAGCACATCGACGCGATCACGACAGGCTTGCTGAAAGCGGTTCCGCCAGCCCTCAGCCCACATCGCCGGCCTCCGGCAACAGTTTGTGCGGGTTCATCATGCGCTCGGGGTCGATCGCATCGAATACACTCGCGATCATCGCCAGCCCGGCGTCGCTCTTCTCGACCGCCAGATACGGTGCGTGATCGCGGCCAACGCCGTGCTGATGGCTGATCGTGCCGCCGGCGTCGACGATGGCGCGGCTCACCGCAGCCTTCAGCGCGCGCCAATGCGCCAGATCCTGTTCCGGGTCGGCGGCACGGCGCCAGATGACAGTCATATAGACACTGCTGCCGGCCGCGTATACGTGCGACAGATGCGAGAACACCAGCGCGCGCTCGTCGAAACCGGCCAGTGCGTCGTGGGCGGCACGCTGCATCGCGTTCATCGTGGGAGCGGTTGCGGACCAGCACACTGCCGTTTCCATGGTATCGACGGCATAGCCTGCGTCCCACAATGCGTTACGGGCATAGGCGCCGGCGAACCGATTGGCCGCCCAGACCGTGCCGAGCCGGGTGCCGGTGGAGATCCCGCCGGCTTGTCGGGCGATCGACAACGCCGCCCCCGTGATCCGGCGCGCCGTGCGTCGATCGTCGGCCGTCACGCCGAGCGTCATCATGCACGGCCGATCGCCGAGCCCGCGCCAACCGATGTATCGACGCAGCCAGGCAATGGCCGATTCATGCCCGACCAGGCGCAGCTGGACATCGGTTTCCTCGGCGTTCGACAGCCGTACCATCGAGACATCGATGCCGGACTGGGCGATGCCTCGGGCGGCTGCTTCGGCGGCGGTCCAGTCGGCAAAGAACAGTACGTGAAACGCTTCGCAGGCCGGCACCGGGCGGACATGCATATCCGCCTCGGTCACCAGGCCCAGCCGTCCTTCCGAGCCCAGCAGTATCTGACGCAGATCGGGCCCGGCCGCCGAGGCGACCTGCCCGCCGATGACGAGATTGGCACCCGGTGCCACTACGCGGGCACCGAGCAGCATGTCCTCGATACGTCCGTAGCGGCGCGACTGCTGCCCCGCGGAACGCGTGACGAGCCAGCCGCCGAGCGTGGAATAATCGAACGACTGCGGGTAATGGCCGAGCGTATAACCGTGCGCACGCAACTGTGCTTCGAGTACGGGCCCCGCCGCGCCCGCGCCGAGGGTTGCGATGCGGTCGTGCGTATCAAGATCGAGCAGCCGGTTCTGATGCGACATGTCAACGCTGATCACCGGTCGGCCGTCGTCCACGACCGCCAGATGCCTGACCACGCTGGTGCCGCCGCCATAGGGCACGATCACCGCGCCGAGCCGTCGCGCCTTGTCCACCAGGCCGCGCACGTCGGCATGCGACTCCGGGCGGGCAACCGCATCCGGAAACGGACCGAGCCGGTCGCGCCTGAAGGCCACCCAATCCGGCAGGCTCTGACCGTGCGCGTGGCAGAGGCGGGCCGATGCGCTGGTGTCGAGCATGACATCCGCGCTCAGCCGCGATGGGCCGACCCGGGCACAGGCCTCGTCGAAATCCAGATCCGGCGACCGATCGCCTGCGCCAAGGCGCTGCTCTAGAAACACGAGCGCCGAATCGGCCAACGGCCGATCGATGGTCTCGTCGCCCCAGCCGTTCCATCGCTTCATGCGCCGTCACTCCCACATCCGCGTCGATTTCGATGATAGAAGCCCCGCCGGCCAAAAAGATTGACCGTGCACACCGGCCTTGCCGGGCCGGCGCCCGCTTTTTGCCATAATGCGGTCATGAACCGGGTCGAACAGCGCCACGTCGCCGTGTCCATGATCCGTTCGCTGATGTACTTTCTCGAACGGCAGGGTCTGGATGCTGCGGCTCTCGCCCGACGGGTCCATCTCGCACCGGACACACTGGCCGATCGCGACCGACAGGTCGCCAGCCCGTATTACGCCGCGCTCATGCAGGTCGGCATCGAGGCCACCGGCGACCCGCTGCTCGGGCTGCGGTTCGGCATGGCGGTGGAGCCCGACCGCTGGGGCATGCTGGGCGTGCTGTTGACACACTGTGTCGACGTCGGCGAAGCCATCCGGTTCCAGCTGCGCTTCCAGGCGCTGGTCAGCACGGTGGGCGAAGCCGCACTGATTCGCGGCGACGACACGCTCGCCCTGCGCTGGACCGCCCCGCCCGCCACCGCTCCGGCACTCACCGAAGAGGCGTTGGCCGCCTATGTCGCCTTCGGCCGATGGGCCACGGGCCAGGCGACGACCACGCCGACACGCGTGCATTTCCGCCATCCACCACAGGCGGAGCGCGAGCGATACGAAACTTTTTTCCGGTGCCCGGTGGCTTTCGAACAGCCACACGACGAGCTGCAGATAGCGCCCGCGGTACTGGCAATGCCGCTGCGCAACCCGGACGACGATCTCAAGCAGTGGCTGGCCGCACGCGCCGAGCGCCTGCGACAAGACAACCACGACCACGAGCCACGCACCCGGCTGGCCGAGTGGCTGGCGCGCCAACTGCCATTTGGCGTGCCCACGCTCGACGAAGCCGCCGCTGCATTGGTGCTCTCACCACGCTCACTGCAACGCGAACTCGACCAAGCCGGCACGAACTTCAAGGATTGTCTTGCCGATGTTCGACAGCAGCTCGCCGATCACTACCTGCGCGATCCGTCGCTGAGCATCGGCGATATCGGCGTGCTGCTCGGTTTCTCCGAACAAAGCGCATTCCAGCGCGCCTTCAAGCGCTGGAACGGCATCACGCCGCGGGCCTATCGCCGTCGACTGGCTGATTGAGGCCGCGGCGACTCACACCTCGATGGGCACGATGTGCGGACGCCGACTCGGCGCTCGGACGATATGTCAGGCCGCCCCGCCCAGGCTCGCCGGCCCCGGCTGGCCCAGCCGCGCCAGATCGCGCACGGCGACGGTCAAGTGCTCCTGTGCCGGCTGTTCGATCGCCTTGAGCTCGGCCAGACGCGCGCCGACGAAGGCCATCGTGTGCTCGCGGCTCGCGCACCAGTCCGCCAGCGGATCCGCACTGTCCAACGCTAGAATCTGATCGACCAGTCGCTGGTGGATGAGATAACTGTCGCTGCGCAGACTGGTCCGTGCCAGATCCTGCCAGCGGCCGTTGGCCGGCAATTGATGGATGGCTTCCTGCAGCCACGGCACGCCCAGGGTGTCGCCGAGGTGGTAGTAAATATCGGCCACTTCGGATACCGGGCGATTGCGGCTTTCCGCCAGCGAGACGATATCCATGATGCCGCCCCCGACGTCGGCACAGGCGATGCGGCGCGCTAGCTCTTCGTCGACGCCGATGCCCTGCCACTCGGCGAGGCTGTTGTCCCAGCGCTCGGCGTAGCTACCGGTGAGATGATCAGCTAACCCCGCCAGGAGGCTGCGGGCGCCGGTCTGGTACCGCGCCATCAGATCGGAGATGTCGTATCCGGTGTCGGTGCTCGTCAGCCACCAGTTCATGGCGTGCTTGAGTAGGCCGATCACGATGCGATGGGCGCGATACTGCTCGGCCGACGGGATCACGTTGTCCAGGCCCTCAATGGCGTTGAACAGCGTCTCGCCGTCGAGCCAGCCTTCGGCCAGTACGTAGCCGCGTACGGCAGCTTCCATGCGGGCACTGAAACCCGCCGGCAGCCGGTGCGCTGTGGCAATGCCGAGCCGGTCGACCATCTGGTTCGTGACCAGCGTCGCAATCAGCTCTCGCTTCAGGCGATGCTCGGTGACCGCCTCGGGGAAACGCTCGACCAGCCGCGGCGGGAAGCCTTCGGTCAGCCAACTCTCCATCCACGGGTCGTCGGCAAGCCCGCCCTCGAGCGCGGCTTCCGACAGCGTCAGCTTGTTGTAGGAGATCAGCACCGCCAGTTCCGGCCGGGTCAGACCGGCCCGCTCGCGTCGCCGGGTTTCGATGGTTTCATCATCCGGCAGTCCTTCGAGGCGGCGGTCCAGCCGGCCGTCGCGTTCGAGCGCACGCATAAAGCTGATCTGCTCGTCGAAGCGGGCCACGCTGTCGGTTTCCATCAGGCTGATCTGCTGGGTCTGCAGATAGTTCGTGCGCAGCACGAGCTCGATGACCGACGGCGTCATCTCGGCCAGCAGCGTGTTACGGGCCTCGCGATCGATGCGTCCGGCCGCCTCGACCGTGCCCAGCGCGATCTTGATGTTCACTTCCAGGTCGGAGGAATCCACCCCGCCGGAGTTGTCGATGGCGTCGGTATTGAGCTTGCCACCGTTGAGCGCGTATTCGATGCGACCGGCCTGAGTGAGGCCGAGGTTGCCCCCCTCGCCGACCACGCGCGCCCGCAGTTCGCGACCGTCGACGCGCAAGGTGTCGTTGGCCCGGTCACCGACTTCGGCGTTCGACTGGGTGCTCGCCTTGACGTAGGTGCCGATACCGCCGTTCCAGAACAGGTCGACCGGCGCCTTGAGGATGGCGTTGATCACCGCATCCGGCGCCATGCGCCGGTCCTCGATGCCGAGCGCGGCGCGCGCTTCGTCCGACAGCTCGATGGTCTTGGCCGAGCGGTCGAATACGCCGCCGCCGCGCGAGATCAGGCGCTCGTCGTAATCGCGCCAGCCCGAGGCCGGGCCGGCGAACAAACGCTTGCGCTCGGCATAGGAGGCAGCCGGGTCCGGGTCGGGATCGATGAAAATATGCAGATGGTTGAAGGCCGCGATCAGGCGGATCTGCTCGGAAGCCAGCATACCGTTGCCGAATACATCGCCGCCCATGTCGCCCACGGCGACCACCGAGAACGGCTCGGTCTGGATATCGCGCCCCATTTCACGGAAATGCCGTTTGACGCCTTCCCAGGCGCCGCGCGCGGTAATGCCCATCACCTTGTGGTCGTAGCCCGCCGAGCCGCCGGAGGCAAAGGCGTCGTCGAGCCAGAAACCGTATTCGGCCGACAGGGCGTTGGCGATGTCCGAGAAGGTGGCCGTGCCCTTGTCGGCGGCCACCACCAGATACGGATCGTCGCCATCGCGGGCGACCACGCTTTCCGGGGTGACCACCGCATCGCCGACGCGATTGTCGGTGATATCCAGCAGCCCGCGAATGAAAGTCTTGTAGGCGGCAATACCGCGCGCCTGCCGTGCTTCGCGCGACTCGTCGGCCGGGCCGTACTTGGCCACGAAACCGCCCTTGGCGCCTACCGGCACGATGACGGCATTCTTGACCATCTGGGCCTTCATCAGCCCCAGGACTTCGGTACGGAAATCCTCGCGCCGGTCCGACCAGCGCAGACCGCCGCGCGCCACCGGACCGCCGCGCAGATGAATCCCCTCGACGCTGGGCGCGTAGACGAAGGTCTCTACCCACGGCCGCGGCTGCGGCAGCTCGACCAGCTCGCTCGGGTCGAGCTTGATCGAGACATGCGGTTTGGGCGTGCCGTCGGCGTTGTGCTGGAAATAGTTGGTCCGCAGCGTGGCCACGACCACGCCGTAGAACGCCCGCAGGACGCGGTCGGCATCGAGGCTGGCGATATCGTCCAGCTCGGCTTCGATGGCGGCCCGTGCCTGATCCTCGCCGGCCGTCATCCGGCTTCTTTCCGGGTCGAACCGGGATTCGAACAGGTCAATCAGCGCGGCGACCAGCGATGCATGCTCGGCCAGACGGTCACCAATATAGACCGGCGAGAACGGCAGCTCGGTCTGCAGCAGGTAACGCGTGATCGTCCGCACCAGCACGACCTGGCGCGGGGTGAAGCCGGCATCGATGATCAGGCCGTTCAGGCCGTCGTCCTCGGCGGTACCGGCCATGATCTGGTGGAAGGCCTCGGCCAGATTGTCGCGACAGCCCGGGTCGGACAGCGCCTCGCCGTGACCGTGCCGGGCCTCGAACTCGTGGATCCACTGCACGCTCTGCCCCGCCCGCGCAACGCGATACGGATGCTGCGTGAGTACCGAGAGCCCGAAATGTTCGAATACCGGTAACACGCGCGACAACGGCAGATCGTCGCCGTGGCCGTAGAGCTTGACGGTGAGCACGTCGCCCTCGGGCGCCATCGCGCGCAGCACCGGATGGCTGTTGTCGTCCATGGCGGCGAGGATGCGGGCATCCGTGACCGCAGTGGCCGCGTCGAAGCGTTCGCGATAGGCGGCATCGAAGGCATGGGCATAGGCCGGCAACGACACGCCGGCCTCGCGCGCCGCGGCGGCGACGCGATCCGGCCAGCCGCGGGTGACCGCGATCAGCGCCTGTTCGAGGCTACGCACGTCCACCGGCTCGGTCGCCTGGCCAGTGGCGATCTGGTAGTGCAGGCGCACCACCGCGCCGCGCAGGAATTCGGAATCGACATCCTGGCATTCGCCGTTGAGATGGCGCTCGAGCTCGGTCCGGATCTGGCTACGCAAGGCCACGGTGTAGCGCTCGCGTGGCACATACACGATGGCGGCATAGAAACGGCGATACCGGTCGCGCCGCACGAACAGGCGTAGCGGCTCGGTCTCGCGCATGTTGAGCACGCCAATGACCGTGTCGTAGAGCTCGTTCTCGCCGGTCTGGAACAGTTCGTCGCGCGGAAAGGTTTCCAGGATGTAGCGTAGATTCTTGGCCGCATGCGAACGCGGTCGCAGCGCCGCGCGTGCCATGACGTGCGCGATCTTGTGGCGCAGCACGGGGATGTCGCGCGGGCTTGCACGGTAGGCATCGCCGGAGAACATGCCCAGGAAACGATGGGCGCCGATGACGTTGCCCGTCGCATCCAGACGCTTGATGGCGATCACGTCCATCGTCTCGGCGTGATGAATCCACGAATGCTGGTTGGCCTTGGTGATCACCAGCAGCCGCGAGGACTGAGTATATTCATCGAGCACGCCGGCCGGCGCGACATAACCGTCGGGATCCACACCCGGACGGTCCTCGCGCAGCAGGCCGAGGCCGGTATCCGGCACGTCGACCATCATATCGGCGCCGTTTTCATCGGTTTCGATGGCACGACAGCGATAACCCAGTAGCGTGAAATGATCGTCCGCCAGCCAGGAGACGAAAGCCTGGGTCTCGGTTCGCTCGTCGCGATCGACCCCGCCGGAGGCCCGGTCGAGTTCGCTGACCACGGCCTGCAGGCGTCGCCGCATCGGTTGCCAGTCGGCTACGACACAACCCAGATCGGCGAGGCTCGAACGCACGCGCTCGGTGAGCGCGTCGCCGTCCAGGCCGGCCGGCGCCGCGAACTCGATGCGAATCAACGATTCTTCATTGCCGGCCGGGACGTCGGTGCCGGCCGCGCCGACCTCCACCAGCTCGCCGGCCTCGTTGCGCTCCACACGCACCACCGGATGCATCATCCAATCGATCTCGGCCCCGGTGCCCCGCACCGCGAGGCTCACCGTATCGACCAGAAACGCCATGTCGTCGGCGACCGTGAGCAGCGCGAGATCGCTGTCGGCCGCGTCGTCCGCGATCGATTCCAGCGCGACGCAGTACTGGCCTCGCTGACGCGGCTGGCAGAGTAGATCGAAATGATGTCGCAGCGCATCATAAAGGTGGGCGACGGAACGCACCCGCAAGGCATCGGCCGGCACGCCCGCCAGACAGGTTTCGACGAAGGCGATCATCAACTCGGGCCGCTCGAGCGTCGAATCCTCGCCTGCACAGGCACGAACTTCGGCGATCACGGCGGCGGTCTGGCTATTCATCGGGCGTCGGAGTGCGGATCGTACGGCGACGTTACGCCCGCCATACCTTCCTCGACAAGCCTTGTGTGGACCGGGGTCCGCTGACTTCGTCACAGGCGCCGTCGGCATGGGGTTTTGACCGCGGCGGCGGCCGCGGCCATCCCCGGTCAGTGCGCCGGCGCGGCGCTATCGCCCTGGGTATCCGGCGCGGCCGCCTGGAACGCGCCGAGCGCCATGCAGGCCCGATAGACCCGACGAATGATCGGGTACGGGCCGAGGTTCACGCCGTAGCGTTCGGCCATCGAGACCTGGGGCACCAGGCAGACGTCGGCCAGACTCGGGCGGGCGGTGAAACAGAAGCTGAAATCGCCGGCGGGCTGCTCGGCGAGCAGCGATTCCATCGGCCCGAACGCGGCATGGATCCAGTGCTCGAACCAGGCCCGGCGCCGATCATAAGGCACGTCCATCTCGTCGCGCAGATAGCGCAGGACCCGCAGATTGTTCAGCGGATGGGTATCGGCGATCGCGATCTGGGCGAACGAACGAATGCGGGCCCGCAGCGCGATATCGCCGTGCAACAAGGGCCGGTCCGGGTAACGCTCTTCCAGATATTCCAGAATCGCCGAGGACTGCGAGATGATCAGGTCGTTTTCCACCCACAACGCCGGGATCAGGCCTTGTGGATTGACTTCCAGGTACTGCTTGCGTTCATCGCTTGTACCGTCCAGCCCGGTAAAAATCGACTGGAAGGCGACACCTTTATAATTAAGCGCAATACGCACGCGATGAGCCGATACGCTGCGATGGTGCGTGAACAGTTTGAGCATGAACTTGCCGGGAACGGGATTTGCCCATACGAGTCTAGGGCGTGTTGATGCTTTGTGCGACCCCACGGCGCCGTGTGATTGATCGCAATCTGCGCGACTCGTCGATACGGAACCGAGCCGCGGATTGCAGCCCACATCCGGCTGGCACAGACTTGATAGGCAACGGTCGCCGCTTCGTTCAGGCCGGGCTCACGCCGGAGATTTGAAATGGACCGACACATGATTGCCGATTCGGATACGAACGCCATCGAGCACAGCGAGCGCAACGTGCTGCTCATCACCTATGTGCTGTACGGCCTCGGCTGCTTCTTCTTCGTCACCGCGGTCGCCGGCGTCATCGTCAATCACATCAAGATGGGCGAACTACCACGAGGCGGCTTTGCCTGGACCCATCACCGCTGGCTGATGCGCACGTTCTGGTTCACGATGCTGTGGAGCGTCGTCTGTCTGGCGCTGACCCCGTTCGTGGTCGGTTTCATCGGCTACGGTGTGCTGTGGCTCTGGTGCTTTTATCGCTTCATCCGCGGCGTCGTCACTTTTGCCGACCATCGACCCATGCCCTACTGAGCATCGACACAGGCTATCGATGCATAACCCCGGTTGCGGCCCGACGGTGCAATAGCAACCGGCAGGCTACGAACCAAGGTTCTGCAACGCAATCGCTGCCGCGGCCGCGCGCGTTTCGACGCCGAGCTTGGGAAAGATGTGTTCGAGGTGCTTGTTCACGGTCCGCGGCTTCATGTCGAGAATCTCGGCGATGTCGCGATTGGTCTTGCCGCGCGAGATCCAGAGCAATACCTCGGCCTGGCGTCGGGTCAGCGCGAAGCGGGCCACGAAATCCTCGACCGCGGCCTGTTCGTCGAATTCGACCAGCGTGAGAATCCAACCGCCCTCTTCTGCCGGGCCCGACAGACGCACCGACAGCCGGCCCCGTCCACGCGTAAGTTCGTAGGGCCGGGACTGAAACTCGGCCTGCTCCAGCCAGCGCATCACGCCATAGGGCAGTTTGTCATCGACCCCGGTTTCGAAGTAACGATGCAGCAATTGTGCGGCCCGCGAGCTGTACCAGCGTATGCCGCCGTCCGCCGCCACGATGAGCGCGGCGCGACCACCGGCGTTGACCACCATATCGGCCTGGCGCTGCGCCCGGGCCCGCTTGAGATGCGCCTCGATTCGTACCCGGACCTCGTCAGGCTTGAGCGGCTTGGTGACATAATCCACGCCGCCGGCCCGGAACCCGCGCACGATGCTGTCGCTGTCGGTCAGGCCCGTCATGAAGATCACGGCCATGCCGTCCAACCCCGGGTCGGTGGTGATACGACGACAGACTTCGAACCCGTCCATGCCGGGCATACGGGCATCGAGCAGCACGATATCCGGGTTGATCAGGCGCGCCCGTTCCAGGGCCGACTGTCCATCCACCGCCGCGATCACGGTGTACCCGTCGCGCCCCAGCACGTCGGAAATAAGCGCGAGCGTGTCCGGATGGTCATCGACCACCAGGACCACACCCCGTATTGCGGCAGCATCGACCGCCGGTCCGTCCTCGGCCATGGCATCGTCGACATTGGCACCGATCATGTGGCTGCACCTCCCTCTCGATTCCGCGTCTCGACGGCCTGGCTTTCTTCGGCCAGCCGGCGCAGGCGTATCAGCTCGTGCCGCCGGGCGGCATCGCGCAGGTCGGCGAGATATGGCGCATACTCCGGATGCGCGGTTTCGATCGCCGCAATCTCGGCCAGAACGCCTGCCATATGGCCGACATTGATGGCGGAGGCCAGACGCGCGGCCAGTGGCGCGGGCAACGGCGATCGCTCCGAGCGCTTCCGAGGAGCATCGTGGACGCGCGCAATCCGGGGCGCCGCGGTCTTCGACCCGCCATCCAGTTCATCCCGCTGCCACTCGAGACGCAATAAGTCTGCCAAGCGGTCCAGGAGCTTGTTGATATCGATTGGCTTGGCGAGAAAGGCATCGCAGCCCGCGGACCGGCTGCGTGCGACGTTATCCGCATAGGCATTGGCCGACACCACCATAATCGGCGCCTCGCTGAGACCGCGATCGCGAATCATGCGTGCGGCCTCGAAACCGTCCATTGCCGGCAACGCCACATCCATCAGGATCAAATCGGTGCGCTCGGTTGCCAGCCAATGGAGCGCTTCGGGGCCGTCGGCGCACTCATTCAGGGCAAAACCCAGCGGTTCCAGCGTCGCGCGCAGAATCCGGCGCTGATCCTCGCGATCGTCGACGATCAGAACATGGCGCCTTGGGCCCTCGTAGCCGATGATCCGCTGACTCGGCACCTGCGCGCCGGCACGGCGCGTACAGTTGGGCAGAAAAACTCGCAGCGCGAAGTGCGCGCCCGTGGGCGTATTGGAACGTACCGTCAGGTCGCCGCCCATGAGCTGCGTGAGCAACTGACAGATCGTCAATCCAAGCCCGGTGCCGATACCGCCGTCGCTGCCTTCGGCCATGCGTTCGAACGGCAGGAAGATTTGTTCGCGCTTGTCGTCCGCGATGCCGGGGCCGGTATCGATCACCTCGAATGCCGCAACTTCGGAGGCATAGCCCACGCGCAGCCGCACGCTGCCAGTCTGGGTGAAACGAATCGCGTTGCCGATCAGGTTGATCAGGATCTGGCGCAGTCGTTGCAAATCGCCCCGCACCAGGGCGGGCAGACGCGGCGACGGTTCGATGACGAAATCCAGCCCCTTGGCCAGCGCCTGCGGCGCGAACATCGCGTCCACCTGATCGAGCAGCCCTTGCGTATCGATTTCGCCCAGATTCAGCGCGACCCGGCCCGCTTCGATACGCGCGATATCCAGTAGGCCGTCGACCAGAGCCAGCAGATGCTCGCCACTGCGCTGGATGGTGGCGAGCTTGTCGGCATGCGCCGGCGGCATGGCCGGCTCGCGCAGCAACAACTGGGTGTAACCGAGCACGTTGTTCAACGGCGTACGCAGCTCATGACTAAGCCCGGAGATGTAACGGCTTTTGGCCCGGTTCGCGGCCTCGGCTTCGGCCTTGGCCTGGGCCAGCTTGGCATCGGTGCGCTTGTGCGCCGCGATCTCGCGCATCAGCAGCTGGGTCTGACGCGAGGTCTCCTGCTGGGCCACATTGCGGGCCTCGCGCGCGAGCACGAGCCACCAGGCCAGAATGCCGACCGGAACCAGCATCAGAAAGAAAGTGCGGAGGAAGATATCCGCCAGATGGTGCCGCTGGCCGACCGCCACCAGCGGCGTGACCTGCAGGTAGACCGTGATCAGCGCGGCGACCAATACCGCTGCCATCACCGCCAGTACGAGGCCATAGCGAACGAGCCGGGTATACAGATGGGGCAGGACGGAACGCGGCAGGATGGCGCGGAGTACGCTTTCGACCTGCGCCGCGGCATGGGCGTGCGGGCGGCAACGATCGCCGCAGCGCATATCGAGGCTGCAGCATAGCGAACACACCGGACCCGCGTAGGCCGGGCAGCCCGCCATGTCGTCGATCTCGAACCGGTTGCCGCATAGGGCACAGCGCGCATGGCGGCCGTTGTCGGGCGCGAGTTCACTGGCCGCGGCCGGCTTGCGCGCGAGATAGAACCGCCCGCGGGTAAACCAGGCGATCGACGGCGCGCTCACAAAGGCCCCGACGAGCGCGATCGCTGGCGCTGCGGCATGCCCGGCCGGCCCGAAGACCTCCCCATAGGCCGCCAGCGATACCGAGCCGGCAAGAACGAACGCCCCCAGACCGACCGGGTTCAGGTCGTACAGATGCGCGCGCTTGAATTCGATGCCGCGGGGCGACAGCCCGAGCGGCTTGTTGATCATCAGATCCGCGGCCAGCGCGCCGAACCAGGCGGCCGCGACGTTGGCATACAGTCCGAGCACGCGCTCGATGGCATGAAACACGCCCATTTCCAGCAGAATCAGGGCGATCAGCACGTTGAACACCAGCCACACCACCCGCCCGGGATGGCTGCGGGTCACGCGAGCGAAGAAATTGGACCAGGCCAGCGAGCCGGCATACGCATTGGTCACGTTGATCTTGACCTGCGAGACGATCACGAACAGCACCGTGGCGGCCATGGCCAGCCCCGGCGACGAGAAAACATAGCCAAACGCCACGTCATACATGCGCGTCGGCTCGGTGGCGCTTGCATGCGGCAGGCCGTGTCGCACCGCCAGAAATGCCAGCAGGGCCCCGCCGAACATCTTGAGACCGCCGAGCACGACCCAGCCGGGCCCGGCTGCCAGCACGGCGGCCCACCACCGCACCCGGTTGTCCGCCGTGCGTTCGGGCAGAAACCGTAGATAGTCGACCTGTTCGCCGGTCTGGCCGATCAAGGCGAGCGCGATGCCACAGGCCGAGCCGAAGGCGAGCCAGTTGAAGCCGCTCGTGGCCTGTTCGCCGACGTAGCCGGTAAATGCCGAGAACGCCTCCGGCTGCCGGACCGCAATGAATACATAAGGCAACACCAGCAACGCCAGCCAGATGGGCTGGGTGAACCACTGCAGGCGATTGATGGCGGTGATGCCGAACGTCACCAACGGAATGATGGCCAGCGCGCTGATCAGATAGGCCAGCGGCAGCGTGATGTCGAAATACAGCGACAACGCCTGGCCCATGATCGTCGCTTCCAGCGCGAAGAACAGAAAAGTGAAGCAGGCATAGATCAACGACGTGATGGTCGAGCCGAGATAGCCGAAGCCCGCGCCGCGGGTCAGCAAATCGATATCCACCCCGTAGCGGGCCGCGGTATAGCTGATCGGCAAGCCGACGATGAACATCGCGCTACACACGGCCGCGATCGCGCAGGCGGCGTTGACGAAGCCATAGCGCAGCATGAGCACGGCGCCGATCGCCTCCAGCACCAGAAAAGAGATCCCGCCAAGCGCCGTGCTGGCGATGCGTATTTCCGACCACTTGCGAAACGAGCGGGCCGTAAAACGCAGCGCGTAGTCTTCCAGCGTTTCGTCACCGACCCAGCGATTGTAGGCACGACGGATCTTGACGACGCGTTGGGGTTCCATGGACATCCCGTGCCACCCAACCGATCGACCGGCTTTCGATGTTACCGGCCAGATCCTGCAGGAAACGCGCCAGCTACTACGTCGAATGACGTATGCGCCTGCGTTGATCGGCGTATATGCCCGCCCGTCGGCTTGAGCGAGTCTCGAATCAGGCAGAACGCCTGAATACGGCGTTCGGTGTTCACGTCCTCGCGTGAACCGCCGTCTGCCCGAGGCGATGCCGGCCCCGTCGGATCGCATCGAGCGGACAGCGTTGCACTCATGGCCCCGGCAGACCCACCCGGCCTGCCGGCGCGATTCGGGTCGATATCAACGGAGATGATAATGAGCAGCGTGGTTACCGAAGGCGGACGCAACCGCACCTTCAACAAGTGGGTGAACAACCCGGTGCTGGAGGATTATTCCCTGCGTTACGCGCCGAAATCCTTCCGCAAGTGGTCGGAATATGCCGTGGCCACGGCGGCGCTAGGCGGCATCGCGTACATGGCCGACCAGGCCATCGGCGGTTCGCTGGCCGTCCAGTTCGGCTTCATGAACGCATTCTGGGGTATTTTCGCCGCGGCCGTGGTGATCTTTCTCACGGGTATTCCGATCGCCTACTACTCGGCGCGTTACAACGTCGACGTCGATCTGCTGACCCGCGGCGCCGGCTTCGGCTATCTCGGCTCGACCATTACGTCGATCATCTACGCCAGCTTCACCTTCATCTTCTTCGCGCTCGAAGGGTCGATCATGGCCCAGGCGCTTTATCTGTATTTCGGCATACCACTGGCCATCGGCTATGCACTCGGGGCGATGGTGATCATCCCGCTGGTCGTGTTCGGCATGAGTCTATTATCTAAACTGCAGATGTGGACCCAGCCGCTATGGCTGCTGTTGCTGTTCACACCGCCGATCGCCGTTCTGATCGGCAAGCCGCACGCCGTCGCCGACTGGATGAGTTTCACCGGTGCCAATCCGGCGCACAGCGGGTTCAATCCGCTGCTGTTCGGCACCGCGGCCGGCATCGCGCTGTCGCTGATCGCCCAGATCGGCGAACAGGTCGACTATCTGCGCTTCATGCCCGACAAAACCCGCGCCAATCGCGGCAAGTGGTGGTTCGCGGTGCTGGCCGCCGGCCCGGGCTGGGTGATTCTCGGCGCGCTCAAACAGTGGATGGGCTCGTTCTTTGCCTCCGTCTCGGTCGCCAACGGGACGTCCATGGCCGAGGCGGACCAGCCGATCCATATGTATGTGGCCGGTTTTCATTATCTGTTCGGCAACCCGTTCGTCGCACTTTCGGTCGCCACCTTCTTCGTGCTGCTATCGCAGGTGAAGATCAACGTCACCAACGCCTATTCCGGTTCGCTGTCGTGGTCGAACTTCTTTTCCCGGGTACTGCATAGCCATCCGGGCCGCGTGGTGTACGTCTTCTTCAACGTGGGCATCGCACTCGCGCTGATGGAAGCCAATATGTTCGCGGTGCTCGATCACATCCTCGGCTTTTATTCGAACGTGGCGGTGGCCTGGATCGGGGCGGTAACCGCCGATCTGGTGATCAACAAGCCGATCCTCAAACTCAGCCCCTCTTACGTCGAGTTCAAGCGGGCGCATTTGTACAACTTCAACCCGGTCGGTTTCGGCTCGATGATGTTTGCCTCGATCGTGTCGGTGATCGCGTTCTTCGGCTATCTCGGCGATGTGCTGCAGGCTTACTCCTGCTTCCTCGCGCTGGGGCTGGCCTTCGTCGCGTCGCCGATCGTCTGTCTGATCACCCAGGGCAAGTATTACCTGGCCCGCACCTCGGACAACGAACTCAAAGGCCACGAGCACGACTCGGAAATCATGTGCACCTCCTGTGGCTTCGAGTACGCAAAGAAGGACATGGTCCACTGCCCGTTCCATACCGGGCCGATCTGCTCGCTGTGCTGCTCGCTAGAGGGGGCCTGCCACGATATGTGCAAGACCGGCGCCTGACGCCGTCTCTCGCCTTGACCGGGCGCCCAGCCTTGGCTGTGCGCCCCGACAAGAACGCCCGGCTTCGGCCGGGCGTTCTTGTATCGGTATGCGCATGAACGATCGCCACATCAACCCGGCGCCCTTCGAGAACCCGTGCTCCGGCGCCGCCCCAGCGCTGCCAGAGCGCTTGTGGAGCCGGCGGTCACGTTTACGTTATCCGACGTATTGTCGGCCCCACGCAGCCGGCGGAAGACTGGGATCAAGCCCATGGCGCTCCGCCACGGCAACGTTCGACGATTCCCCGCTGCATGGAGCAAGGCATGACCGATACCCTGATCAAGGTCGATCTCGATACCCCGGCCACCGAGAACCCCCAGGTCCACAATCGCTGGCACCCGGACATCCCCATGGCTTGCTGGGTCAAGCCGGGCGACGATTTCATCCTGGAAACCTACGACTGGACCGCGGGCGCGATCGCCAATAACGACGACGCCTCCGACGTGCGCGACGTCGACCTGAGCACCGTCCATTATCTATCCGGCCCGGTCGGCGTGGAAGGCGCGGCCCCGGGCGATCTACTGGTCGTCGATCTGCTGGATATCGGGGCCAAGGAAGAAGCGCCCTGGGGCTTCAACGGCTTCTTCTCCCAACAAAACGGCGGCGGGTTTCTGACCGAGCATTTCCCGCACGCCCAAAAGTCGATCTGGGACTTCCACGGCCTGTACACGAGCTCACGGCACGTGCCGGGCGTACATTTCGCCGGCCTGATCCATCCGGGGCTGATCGGCTGCCTGCCGAGCCGGGACCTGCTCGAAACCTGGAACCGCCGCGAGGCCGACCTCATCGCCACCAATCCGGACCGCGTGCCGCCGCTGGCCAACCCGCCGGTCGCCGCGACCGCCCACATGGGCGCCATGACCGGCGACGACCGCGACAAAGCAGCCGCGGAAGGCGCGCGCACGGTACCGCCCCGCGAGCACGGCGGCAACGTCGATATCAAGGATCTGTCGCGCGGTTCGAAGATCTTCTTCCCGGTATACGTCGACGGCGGCGGCCTGTCGGTGGGTGATCTCCACTTCAGCCAGGGCGACGGCGAAATCACCTTCTGCGGCGCCATCGAAATGGCCGGCGGCTGGGTTCACATGAAAGTCGAGCTCATCAAGGGCGGCATGGCCAAGTACGGCATCAAGAACCCCATCTTCAAGCCGAGTCCGATCACGCCGAACTACAAGGACTATCTGATCTTCGAGGGTATTTCGGTCGATGAAACCGGCCACCAGCATTATCTGGACGTCAACGTCGCCTATCGGCAGGCCTGTCTCAATGCGATCGAATATCTGAAGAAATTCGGCTACTCCGGCGCCCAGGCTTATTCCATCCTCGGCGTGGCGCCAGTACAGGGTCATATCAGCGGCGTGGTCGATATTCCGAATTCCTGCGCCACGCTATGGATTCCGTCGGAAATCTTCGACTTCGATATCCATCCCGGCAGTGACGGACCGATGAAACATATCGACGGCCGTGTCGACGTGCCGATCGCCTACGACTGATCGGAGCACGCCATGCCTATCTATGAATATCGCTGTCCCGAATGCGGTCCTTTCGAGACGAACCGGCGCATGAGCGAATGCGATGCGCCGGCCGACTGCCCTGTTTGCAAGGCATCGGCCGGTCGCATCATGTCCGCGCCCCGCCTGGCGGTGCTTGATGCCGGGATCCGACACGCCCATGCGACCAACGAACGCAGCGCCCATAGCCCCCGGTTCGAGACGAAACACGAGCATTCGGCCGGTTGCGGCTGTGGCACGGCGACACAGAGCGCCCGCCGCGACGGAATCCGCACACGCACCGGGCATCGGCCCTGGATGATCAGCCACTGACCCTGCGGCTCAGAACCTGATGCACAGGCCCTCGCATACGCGCTGGCTCATTCGAAACGAACCCCAAGCAAGAGAGACAAACATGCGTCACGGAGATATATCCAGCAGCGCCGATACCGTCGGCGTCGCAGTCGTGAACTACAAGATGCCGCGACTGCACACGCGCGAGGAAGTCCTCGACAACGCCCGCCACATCGCCGAGATGATCAAGGGCATGAAGGTCGGTCTGCCCGGCATGGACCTGGTGATCTTCCCCGAATATTCGACCCAGGGGATCATGTACGACCCCGACGAGATGATGGCCACGGCCGCGCCCATTCCCGGCGACGAAACCGAAATATTTTCTGTGGCCTGTCGTGAAGCGAAGACCTGGGGCGTGTTCTCGATTACCGGCGAACAGCACGAAGACCATCCGAACAAGTCGCCCTACAACACCTTGCTTCTCATCAACGACGCTGGCGAGATCGTTCAGAAGTATCGCAAGTGCATCCCCTGGTGCCCGATCGAGGGCTGGTATCCCGGCAACGACACCTATGTGTGCGACGGCCCGAAGGGGCTCAAGATCAGCCTGATCATCTGTGACGATGGCAATTATCCCGAGATCTGGCGCGACTGCGCGATGAAAGGGGCCGAGCTGATCGTGCGCTGCCAGGGGTATATGTACCCGGCCAAGGAACAGCAGATCCTGATGTCGAAATGCATGGCCTGGGCGAACAATTCGTATGTCGCCGTGGCCAACGCTGCGGGTTTCGACGGCGTGTATTCCTATTTCGGCCATTCCGCGATCATCGGCTTCGACGGCCGGACGCTGGGCGAATGCGGCACCGAGGAGAATGGCATCCAGTACGCACAACTGTCGGTATCGGCAATCCGCGACGCGCGTATCAACGACCAGTCGCAGAACCACCTATTCAAACTGCTGCACCGCGGCTATACCGGCATCCACGACTCGGGCGACGGTGAAAGCGGGCTCGCGGAATGCCCTTTTTCGTTCTATCGCGACTGGGTCATCGACCCTGCGGCGATGCGCGAACGCGTGGAAGCCTTGACCCGACCGACCATCGGCACCGACGCGTGCCCGGTCAAGGATCTGCCGACGCCCGGACGCACCGGGACAGACGGTTAATCTCGATCGCGGCCTGACGGCTGGCGCTGTGCCGGCCCGCCCGGCGACGCGATGAAATCCGCGAGCTAGGGTCTGTTGAGGTTTCGTGCGAGCACCGCGTTGGCGTCCGCAAATCGTGTCCGGCAAGGCGCGAGTCGCCGCGTCGTGGCGAGCCACGACCCAGACTCGCAACGCCGCCGGGCGGGATTTGCGGCCCAACCCTTCGGGACAAGCGCTTTTTTGCGGCAATACAGCGTTGTCGCTCTCTCGCGTAGAACAACTACGCCACGTTCGCTACGCCTCGTCTTGCCGCAAAACAGCGCTTGGCGCGGACTCACACGAAACCTCAACAGACCCTAGGCAAAAAAACGGCCACGGGCCACGCACTCGCGCGGTCCGTGGCCGTGCCCTTACGGGGATGCTAGACGTAGAAATCCAGCTCTTCGTTGTGCTTCAGCCAGTCGCGCATGCGATGCGGATCGTCGCCGAAATAGAACACCAGCCCCCAGTGCGTACCGAAAGCGTTGCGTTTGGTTACGGTTTCCTGCAACGGCGCAGTCAACTCGTGACGATCGAAATACTCGTGATTCGCGACTTCCTCGGGAATCTCGAGTTGCGACACCACACGCTTGCGCGGGTATACGCCGAAGCAGCCGGCGTAGCCCTTGGCGTCGATGACCGGCGTCGGGAAGAAGGCTTTGACTTCCTCTTCCGTGGTCTTCGGGTCGAACACCAGCATCGAGGCCTGATAGGCGTTGAAGCCATAGGCCCGCTCGATCAGTTCGAACGCCTTGAAACCCGGCGGCCGATAAGCCACTTCGCCGAAATACATCGTGCCGTCGGAGGTCACGAAATATTCCGGATGAATCTGGCCGAACTGGATGTCGAAGGTCTTGATCAACAGCTCGATCTGCTGCGTGATCAGATGACGCCACGATTCCAGCTCCGGCGTGGCCGGCACGAACACCGAGTAGCCGAGCGTGACGTACTCGGAAATATTCAGGAACTGGATCTTGCCGTCCCAGATCCAGGCCTCGACCGCGAACTCCCAGCCGTCGAGGTGGCTCTCCATGAGCAGCGGGTATTCCGACTCCGGAATCTGCTCGATTTCCTCGGCGCTACGGATCATGCGATGGCCGAGACAGCCGGCCTTGTCGAAGGCCTTGAGATGGATGGGATCATCCACGTCGCCGTCGAGCTTGAGCAGCGTCTGGTTCACGCGCTTGAAGAAGCGATAGACATCGTCCTTCTCGTGCGCTTCCTCGAAGATCCCCACGCGGATGCCGCCCAACTGGGCTCGGCGCTTCATCAAGGCCTTGTCGCGGAACAGCACGGCCTGGCCATGCAGCCGCGGGTTGCCCATCAACACCGAGTTGATCGCCCCGGCCCATTCGACGACTTCCTCGAACAACGGCACGGCAACATCCACGCCCATGTTCTTGAGGGTTTCCGCGATTTCCATCGAGCGATCGTTGAGCCGCTCGAAGTTCCAGGGCACGTACGGGATGTCATGCTGCTGGCAATAATCCTCGGCCCATTCCGGTGCCACCACGACAAATCGACGGTCGAACTTTTCCGCCGCTTCGATGGCGCCCAGGGCCCACCCCAGAAGCGCTATATAACCTTTATCCGGATTCTTCTCCGCCATTTCGGCTCCATGGAACGAATCGTTACCTGACCATAGCACAGGGGGTAATACGCGGAACCGGCATTTTCCCTGAGCTCCGGAGCGCCTCAAGCCCGTACAAAACTCGAAGGTGCCCTCGGCGCGTCGTCACGAGAGACGCCCTACAACTGTGGCAGCGGCCACAGCAACGCCGCCCCGCGGGCTATCGAGGCATCGCCGTGAGCCGCCGGTACCAAGGTTGTTCTAAGTTCGTCGGCAACACAGTGCCGACCCCATATCTTGGGTACTTCACTGTAAAGCCAGCGAATACGCGACAGCCCACCGCCAACCACAATCACCTGTGGATCCATTAAATTGATCACGGCGGCAAACGAGCGCGCGCTACGTGCAAGCCAGTCACGCAGGGTGATGCCGGCCAGGCGTTCCCCGGCCTCGGCTCGCGTCACGATGTCGGGCACGGTCAAAGCGTGCCCGCCGCGCCGGACGTGATCAGCGCTCATGCCTGGACCGGACAGCCATGCCTCGATACAGCCGTGTTGGCCGCAACCGCAGGTCGGGGCAGTACGGGATTCAGCCGGAGTCGGCCACGGCAGGCTGTTGTGGCTCCAGGTCCCAGCGAAGCCGTTGCTCCCCCCCAAGAGTTGCCCATCGATCAATAGCGCGCCGGATACACCGGTACCCAATACCGCCGCGAACACTCGAGTGGCGCCTTCGGCCGCACCGTCAAGATATTCGGCCCGGGCGAGACAACCCGCCTTGTGCGCAGTCCGCACATCGCGCCCCAGGTTAGCGGCCAGATCGCGCGGCAAAGGACGCGCATTGAGCCAACTGACGTGCGAACCGCACATGAGATGCTTGGACGCGTTCAACCGGCCGGGCGTCGCCACGCCGACGGGCAGCCCCTCGATGCCAACATCCTGCTCCAGCGTACTCACCATCGCGGCAATGGCGGCAACCGTGGCCGGGTAGTCGCCGATCGGGACGTCGAGGTGTCGCTCGGCATGCACGCGATGATCGCCATCGATAATCGCCCCGATCATGCGAGAACAGCCAAGATCGATACCCAACCGCAAATCGCTCGCGCTCACGTGCGACGACTCCACAGGCTGCATCGGGCGCACCCGGGAATAGGACGAGACATGAACGGCGCTTTACGTGGCATTAGAGGGTTAGTGTAGGCCCTCGATCGACGACTTGCGATGCGCTATACACCGGCTTTCGCGGCCCAGCCGTACCCCGCGACCACGTTCGGATTCGTCCCGGGCCGCGTCCTCATCCCGGGCCCGACGTTGTCGTTGCAACGAATGCGGTAGCGAACGATTCCTAGCTCATCGGTTGGGGCAAACACGGCCGCATTACCTCAAGAAAGCACGAAACGGCGCAGCGGGATGTATTAAAAGCCCATTCCAGTAGGCTCTAAAGCCGACGACCTCTAATCAATCGCCTGATCGAGCAACGTGCCGCAATCGCCGTCGATCTTATGCGTGAGCAAGTCGTCGGCTCGGGTACGCCCGTGGTTGATTGCCATGATCGGGAGCCCGCTTCGCGCCGCTTCGCGAACGAAGCGAAAACCGGACCACACCATCAACGAAGACCCGGAGACCAGCACCGCATCCGCACGGGCGAGCCCGGCCCAGGCCCGCTCGACCCGCGATTTGGGCACGGCGCCGCCGAAGAAGACCACGTCGGGTTTGAGTATGCCGCCGCAGGCCGGACAGTCCGGCACATTAAAGGCATCGTAGTCGACATCGCCGAGCTCGATATCGCCGTCCGGCCGCATCGCGTCGGCGTCGTGCAGCCAGCCGCTGTTAGCCGCAATCAACATCTCCTGGACTCGGTGACGCGAGACGCGGGTACCGCAATCCAGGCAGATTACGCGATCCAGCCGGCCATGCAGATCCACGACGTTGCGGCTGCCGGCCGCCTGGTGCAGGCCGTCCACGTTCTGCGTCACAAGCAGCGACAGCTGTCCCGCTGCCCCGAGCCGCGCCAGCGCGAGATGTCCCGAGTTGGGGCGCGCCCGGGCGACTGGAGGCCAGCCCGCCATGCTGCGCGCCCAGTAGCGACGCCGTTTCGACAATTGCGTGACGAAGGCCTGATGCTGGATCGGGCTGGCCCCTTTCCAGCCGCCGTCCCGATCCCGATAGTCGGGAATACCGGAATCGGTACTCATACCCGCGCCCGTCAACACAAACAGACGACGATGAGTTGAAACGAACTCGCGCAACCGATCAGCGTTCATCGTGCTCGCGGTATCCGGTGGCGCCATCAACGCATCGGTTTCAGTCACGGCTACTCCGTATAGAGCGGTGGGTCATCGGCCGGATATCGCAAACGGTGACACCGCTTATCGTCTCGGCCATCGCATGGCAGCGCAATAAGCCGCTCCGACCGCACTGCATGTCGAGTCAATTACGATACCAGCGACGCGCTCCGATGCAGCCGGCACGTCCTACCGACCCGGCATCCATCAATGAATTTCAGGATCGATAACGTGAGTATGCGCGAGCATGACCACGCCAGCTGAAAGCCGCGACCCGATCCAAAATGACGGCCGGATTATCCCCACGTTCGTTTTAAGTGGCGTTGGAAACAGCGGGGAGTGTCAGCTGCTTGGGTGCGGAATTCGGGCGTGTCGACACCCCCGAATAACCCGGCATGAAAACATCCATGCCGGGATGGGCGCCCGTATGCGACCGCGTGCTTGCCGCGGCCATCGGCTGCTAGGGCGTGTTGAGGTTTCGTGCGAGCGCCGCGTTGGCGTCCGCAAATCGTGTCCGGCAAGGCGCGGGGCGCCGCGTCTTGGCGTGCCACGACCCAGACTCGCAACGCCGCCGGGCGCCCCTAGTTAATTTTTTTATGGGCGGCCCAACCCTTCGGGACAAGCGCTGTTTTGCGGCAATACAGCGTTGTCGCTCTCTCGCGTAGAACAACTACGCCACGTTCGCTACGCCTCGTCTTGCCGCAAAACAGCGCTTGGCGCGGACTCGTACGAAACCTCAACACGCCCTTGGGCCAGGCGTCGGAAAACAGTCAATCGGCAGCCGTAGGGGCGCGGAATTAACGATCGCGTTCGGCATCGAACAAAGCGCCGACCTTGGTGATATAGCCCTGCATGGCTTTTTCGGCGTCCATGCCCTTCAGGCTGGCCCAGGCATCGTACTTGGCACGGCCCTTGAAATCAGTCATGCCCGGGCGCTTGCCGGACACATCCCCCGCCGTCGCCTGCTTGTAGTGGGCATAAAGGGCGAGCAGATCGTCGTTGCTCGGACGCCGCGACAGCGTCTCGACGTCCTTCTGTGCCTGTTCGAATTCGGCTTGCGTATCTGCCATGAAGGCTCCTTGCGGCCGCGTGCGGCTTTCGTGGGAAATCACGACTGCAGTCTAACCAGCTATACGCTCGTACGTCATGAACCGATACCCCGGCGTTTCCCCGACCGGCGGCCGCGGATCGTCCGCAATCAACCGCCAGTGGCGCCAATCGACGGCCGGAAACCAGGTATCGCCGGTATATTCGGCATCGATCCGAGTAATCAACAGCCGGTCGGCGTACGGTAACGCCAGCGTATAGACCTGAGCTCCACCGATGACCATGAGCTCGGCCGCGCCCGCCACCCGCGCCAGCGCGGCGTCGAAGGCATCCACCGTTTCGATGTCCGCGGCCTCGATATCGGCGCGGCGCGTCAACACCATATTGCGACGATGCGGTAGCGCGCGCCCGATCGACTCGAAGGTACGACGGCCCATGAGGATGGGCTTGTCCCGCGTATTCTGTTTGAACCAGCGCAAATCGTCCGGCAGATGCCACGGCATGCCGCCGCTGGCGCCGATGACGCCGTTGGCATCCATGGCCGCGATCAGGCTGATGCGCGGTTGATTCATTCGGTCTCCAGGCTCTGGGTCGCGCCCGAATCGGTGTCTCGAGCAAGCTTAATGATAAACGTCGTGCCCTGCCCGTGCGTTTCCGCGATCTCGAGATCCCCTCGGTGACGCCGCGCGATGCGCCGGCACAGATCGAGCCCGATGCCCGTGCCTTCGACTTTGTCCGGCTGCGATCGGACGAGCTCCGCATCGCCGCGTTCGAACCCGCGGGCGTTGTCGGTATAGCGCAATCGCAGCATGCCGTCGTCCGAATCCCCGTCCAGCCGCATGATCGCGATACGCGGTGGCACGTCCGGTCGGCGATAGCGAATGCTGTTATCAATGAGGTTCTGGAACAACAAGCGCAGTTGCACCGGGTCTCCAGAGACCGCTCCCAGAGCGGAGATATCAATCCGGGCGCCGTGGTCGCGGACAAGCGTTTCGAGATCGTCGAGCACGGCGTCGATCACCGCCTCGAGCTCGACGCGCTCGGGCACGAACGGGGTCTGATCGAGACGGGCCAGCCGCAGGACGCCCCCGACATTGTCCTGTAGGCGCGCAATCGCCGTATCGATGCGGGCCAAATAATCATTGGCCTGCGCGCCGAGCGTAGGCGCTTCATCGCGCCGCAGGACCTCGACGTACCCGCGCACCCGGCGCAGGGGCTCGCGCAAATCGTGCACGACGGCGTTGAACCAGGCTCGCTCGGGCGACTGAGCCACGTCGGTCATCGGCGCCGTACGCCGGTCGGCGCTTTTTTCGGCATCGCCCAGCGCCAGGGTGAAGCCCATCAGGGCGTCTCCGGCCTCATCGTAAAGCGCGACGAGTGTCGCCGGCCAACAGATATCGCTCGCCTGCCGCGTCGCGGGGATCACGAGCGATTGTTGCGGCCGGTCGGTCTCGACCGCGCGATGCAGCAATCGATACCAGTCCTCGTCCTCGGTCGGCCGCAGTAAATCGGACAGCGGGCGCCCCACCCAGTCCCGGTCGCCAATCCCCAGGCATTGCGCCGCCTGCGGACTGACATGCCGGACCTCGGCTTCCAGACCCAGTCCGATCCAGCCGGGCTCGCCCCCGATCAACGCCAGGTTGGCACGGTGCGCGGCCCGGGTATTGCGTGGCCCGCGGGCGCGGCTGGGCGCATCGCATCCGGCACCGATCTCCTGCACCAGTACCGCGAAGCCGGGTTCCGCTTCGGCCTGTGGCCGGATATCCAGGCGACAAGTCTTGCGCGCGCCCGCGCGCGCGATCAGCGGTAGGTCGAGCTGCGTATGGCCCGCGGCCGAGGCACCAAACAAGGTCCGCGTTACCACGCCCTGATGCCGATATTCGGCCGGCGCCAGATAATCCAGGCGACGACCGATGACATCGGACGCGAAATGACCCAGCAATCGCTCTGCGCTATCGTGCCAGCGGCGAATTCGCCCATCGAGCGTCAGGCCGCACAGGGCCAGCGACGTATCGCGCGAAAGCAATAGATCAAGCGCGCGCTCGGCGAACCCGGGGTCGTCGCCGGCTACGGGCAAGCTCGAACCGTCAGCGTATGAGTTGGTCATGGCGATCCGGTGATCTAGGGGCATGAGCGCGGTCACGCCGATCCCGATCAATGCATCGGGGCCGTCGCGCCCGCCAGAAGCTCGGTCACATCCGGTGTCGCCAGTCCGGGCGCGTAGTAGAAGCCCTGGGCGAAACCACAGTGATTGTCGGCCAGGAAACGTCGCTGTCCATCGTTCTCCACTCCTTCGGCCACCACTCGCATACCCAGGCTCGCACCCAACGCGATGATGGCGCGGGCCATCGCCTGATCGTTCGGATTGTCCACGACACCGCGCAGGCAATTCTGGTCGATCTTGAGCACATCCACCGGACGCCGGGTCAGCGACTGGAGCGTAGAGCGTCCCCGCCCGACATCATCTATAACGACACGAACCCCCAGGTTCTTTAGCGCCGCAAGCAAATCGTCGAATACACGGTCGTCGAGGATGACCGCGGCTTCGCTGAATTCGAGTTCGAGGCACGCCGGCGGCATCCCCCGCTCATCGAGTAACCGGCGTACGCTCGCCAGCAGGCCCGCGCTGCTGACGAGATGCGCGGATACATTCACCGCCAGGACCGTATCGGCGTCGATCAGACCGTAATCGCGCCAGGCCAGATATTGCCGGCATGCCGAAGTGAGCACCCAGTCGCTCAACTCATTAATGAACCCCTGCGACTCGGCCAGCGCGACGAACCGTGTCGGCGAAATCGGGCCGAGTCGCGGATGATGCCAGCGCGATAGCGCTTCCAGCCCCACGATGCGGCCGGTGTCGAGCTCGAATTGCGGCTGATAGACGAGATACAGCTCGTCGCGTTCGAGCGCAACCCGCAGTTCGTTCGCCAACTCGATCGGCTCGTTTTCGGTCTTTTCACGGGTCTGTTCATACCACTGGAATCGATCTCGTCCGGCGCGCTTGGCGGCGTACATGGCCGCATCCGCATGGGAGAGCAGCGCCATGCCATCCGCCCCGTCTTCCGGATAGCGGGCCGCGCCGATCGAAATCGTGACACTTAACTCGTGTTCTCCGACGATCAAGGGTTGCCGGAACCGATCGAGTACGGCGCCCAGCATGCTGTCGATATGCGCGACTTCGGCAGTGTCGGCCACCGCAACGAATTCATCGCCGCCCATGCGGCCAAGCAGCACATCGAGACCGCAGCACGTCTGGAGGCGTTCGGCGGCAAGAGCCAACGCCTTGTCCCCCACGCTGTGTCCCAGCGAATCGTTGATGCTCTTGAAGCCATCCAGATCGAAGTAGATCACGACAAACGGATCGCGTTGCCCGAGCGGCTCAGCGAACTTTTCGGCGATGCGCTCCTGGACCACGCGCCGGTTGAACAGGCCGGTGATCTGATCGTGCTCGGCCAGATAGGTGAACTGCGCCTGATCGGCGTATTGCTGTACCGCGTAGCGTATGACGCGTTCGAGCAGAATCGGCGTCAGCGACTCCTTGGCCAGAAAGTCGACCGCACCCGCCTTCATCACCGCGAGATCGATCTCGTAGCTGGCATTGCCCGTCAGCACCACGACCGGCCCGGCAAAACGACGCGCCGCGGCGCTGCGCAGCACTTCGAGACCGGTCCGCGTGCCGAGCTGGTAATCGAGCAGGCAGATATCGTGGGCAGCACGCGACAGCTCATACTCCGCCTGAGCATGATCCGTCGCAAACGTGACGGTATAGTCCACGCCGCTTACCGCTGCCAATAGGCTGGCCAGACGTTCGCGATCTTCGTCGCTGTCTTCAACGACGAGAACACGAACCGGGCCCTTTCCCTGGTTCAATGTGACTAGTTCTTATTGAAACCTCATGGCGCGAGTTTACGGCAAGTAACCGACCGTGCGCTTAAAATATCTCCGCGGCGCACCCCGCCAGCCGGCGTTCAGACAGCGATCGGCGCTTTGATCGTGGGATGGCTTTTGTAATCAAGCAACTCGATGTCGGCAAAACGAAAATCGAAAACATCATCGATTTCCGGGTTCAGCCAAAGCCGCGGCGGCGAAAGCGGCTCACGCGCCAGTTGGGTCTCGACCTGATCCAGATGATTCAGGTACAGATGCGCATCTCCCAGCGTATGCACGAAATCCCCCACGGCGAGATCGCACACCTGCGCGATCATATGCGTGAGGATGGCGTAGGACGCAATGTTGAACGGCACGCCAAGAAAGATATCCGCGCTGCGCTGATAAAGCTGACACGACAGGCGGCCGTCGGCGACGTAGAACTGAAACAAGGCATGGCACGGCGGGAGCGCCATATCGTCGACCTGGGCCGGGTTCCAGGCGGTCACGATATGCCGACGCGAGTCCGGGTTACGCCGAATGGCCTCGATCACCCGCGATAGCTGATCGATCGCTTCGCCACTGGGCGCCGGCCAGCTGCGCCACTGATAGCCATAGACCGGGCCGAGATCTCCGTTCTCATCGGCCCATTCATCCCAGATCCGCACCTTGTTATCGCGTAGATACGCGATATTGGTATCGCCGGCAATGAACCACAGCAGCTCATGGATGATCGAACGCAGATGCAGTTTCTTGGTGGTCAGCGCCGGGAACCCTCGGGCCAAGTCGAACCGCATCTGACGGCCGAATACCGACTTTGTCCCCACGCCGGTGCGATCGGCCTTGGTCACGCCGTGATCGCGCACCTCGCGCATGAGATCCAGATAAGGCTGCTCGATCGCAGCAGTCATTTGGCCCCTGCCTGATTCGGGTCGCGTCGCGTATACGCCCAGATCAGGATACCGATGCCGCCCACGATCATCGGCGCCGAATAGACCTGGCCGAGGGTCATCCAGCCGAAAGCCACGAAGCCGGCGAACGGATCGGGCTGGCGGAAGAACTCACAGAAGAACCGAAAACAGCCGTAGCCCACCAGGAACAACCCCGACACCGCGGCCCGTGGACGCGGCTTGGCCGCGTAGATCCACAGAATCGCGAACAGCGCGAGCCCTTCCAGCGAAGCTTCGTAGAGTTCCGACGGGTGCCGCGGCTGCGGGCCGACATGCGGATAGATCATCGCCCACGGCACGTCGGTCACCCGGCCAACCAGCTCGCCGTTGATGAAGTTCGCGATGCGGCCGAAGAACAGCCCGATCGGTACGATCGGCGCGACAAAGTCGGTGATCTGAAAGAAACTGCGATTCGTCTTGCGCGCGAACAACGCCGAGGCAATGAACACGCCGATCATGCCGCCATGGAACGACATGCCGCCATCCCACACCGCGAAGATCTGCAGCGGGTGGTGATAGAACAGATCGGGCTGGTACAGCAGCACATAGCCGAGGCGCCCGCCGAACACCACGCCGAGCACGACATAGAAGAGGAAATCGCCGACTTCCTCCTTGTGCCAGTGCACGTGTGGCTGTCGCGTGCGAACCACGCCCATTCCCCAACCAATGAGGAAAGACAGCAGATACATCAGGCCGTACCAATGAACGGCCAACGGGCCGATCGAGAACGCGATCGGATCGAAATCGGGACGTACGAACATGGCGGCGAAGTTTAGCAGCACCCAGGGCGGGAATGGCGATCAAATCGATGACGATTTATTGAATGCGCCGGCACACGGCGGCCCCGCGGCCCGCACGACCTCGGAGCGATCAACGCGTCAGCGCGAAGCACAGCGCATCGCGCGGCGTGGGGTCGTGCGCGAGATTCGGGCTCGGCGACCAGCGTGCCAACCGCCCTTCGCATTGCATACCGAGTTTTTCCAGCACGCGCGCCGAAGCGGCATTGTCGATATCACAGGTCGCCCATACCCGGTAGAGATCGTCGTTGGCCCAGGCGGCTTCGACCACGACGGCTGCCGCCTCGGTGGCCAGACCACGCCCCCAGACCTCGGGCGCCAGGATGTATCCGATCTCCGCGCCGTGCTGATTGAACTGACAGGACACGGCACCGCACAGATCGCCGTTGCTGCGTTCGACGATCGCATAGCAGAAATCGTCACCATCAGCCCAGCCCGCGGCGACGTCATCGAGAAAATCGTGCGTATCGTCGATATCCTGGGCGGTCGGCCAGATCATGTAGCGCGTGGCCACCGGATCGCTGGCATAGGCAAAGATAGCGGCTGCATCCGTCGCCTCAGGCCGACGCAGATGCAGCCGCTCCGTATCGAGCGTGTCGGGCATAACGGTCATCATGGCAACGAGCTCAAGTCATGCGCCGTACCGTCGCTCCTCAGCCCAGCTCGCGGCCGAATTCCTTGGCAAAACGCGTCTTGAATTCGTCCATCGTGAACCGATGATTTTGCGTACCCGGCCGCTCGATCTTGATCGTGCCCATCAGCGAGGCGATGCGACCGGTGATTTCCCAGTCGTAACCCTGCTGCAGACCGTAGATCAGGCCAGCGCGGAAGGCATCGCCGCAACCGGTGGGATCGGACAGCGCCGACGGATTGCCGGTCGGAATCTCGTAGGTCTTGCCATCGGCATAGATCACCGACCCCTTGGCGCCCTTGGTCACCACCAAGGCATCGAGCTTGGCGGCGATGTCAGCCTCGCTTAAACCGGTCCGATCACATACCAGCTTGGCTTCGTAATCGTTGACCGTCAAATAAGTGGCCTGATCGATAATCGTCTTCAACTCGGCGCCGTTGAACATCGGCAGCCCCTGCCCCGGATCGAAAATGAAATCGATGCCGGCGTCCGCGAACTGCTGGGCATGCGACACCATGCCGTCCTTGCCGTCTGGCGAGACGATGCCGAGCGTGATCCCGGCGTCGGTCGGCACGGCCTGCTCGTGCGCATGATTCATGGCACCCGGGTGGAACGCCGTGATCTGGTTATCGTCCATGTCGGTGGTGATATACGCCTGCGCGGTGTAGGCGTCATCAATGCGCTTGATGTAGTCGCGGCTGATGCCGTGCTGGTCCATCCAGTCAGCGTAGTCGTCGAAATCCTTGCCGACAGTGCCCATGGCCTGACCGTCACCGCCCAACAGCGCCAGCGAGTAGGCAATGTTGCCGGCACAGCCACCGAATTCACGGCGCATGTCGGGCACGAGGAACGACACGTTCAGCATATGAACCTGATCGGGCAGGATCTCGTTCTTGAACTGCCCCGAGTAGACCATGATGGTATCGAAGGCAAAGGAACCGCAGATCAGCGCAGACATAGATCGTCCTTTCATCAAATGATCGGAAGCAGGCGCCACGGCCCGCCGAAGCACCGCGGGCCTCGGGCTCGCGGCGCATCTTATCGGATTTAATCAGGCCGCCGAGCGCGCGTCGTCGGCCGGTTCGTATTTCAGATCGAGCGACTTAGCCGCCGCGACTTCGTCCAGGCGACGCACCGGCAGACTGACCGGGGCATTCTTGAGCGTCGCCGCATCGGCCTTGGCCTCGTTCCAGATCGCGACCATCGCGTCGACGAAGCCGTCGAGCGTTTCGCGCGATTCGGTTTCGGTCGGCTCGATCAGGAAGCATTCCGGCACCAGCAGCGGGAAGTAGATGGTCGGCGCGTGGTAGCCGTAGTCCAGTAGCCGCTTGGCGAAATCGGTCGCCGTGACGTCGAGCTGCTGTTTCTGTTTCTTGAGCGTGACGATGAACTCGTGGCTGGCGCGTCGGTCCGGGAAGGCGACCTCGAAGCCGGCCTGCTTGAGTCGGGCCATCAAGTAGTTGGAGTTCAGCGTGGCGAACTCGGAGACCCGCGTCATGCCCTCGCGGCCCAGCAGGCGCGCGTAGACGTACGCCCGCAGCAACACGCCGGCATTGCCCATGAAGGTCGACACGCGACCGATGGTATTCGGCACGTCCTTCTCGGTCAGCCACCGGTAACGGGCGCTCTTGCCCTCTCCTTCACGACCCACCACCGGGATCGGCATGAAATCGCGCAGGCGCTTGGACACGCCGACCGCACCGGAACCCGGCCCGCCGCCGCCGTGCGGCGTCGAGAAGGTCTTGTGCAGGTTCATGTGGATGACGTCGAAGCCCATGTCGCCCGGGCGCACCTTGCCCAGAATGGCATTAAGGTTGGCGCCGTCGTAATACAACAGGCCGCCGGCCTCGTGGATCATCTTCGAGATCTCGAGGATGTCCTGCTCGAACACGCCCAGAGTGGACGGGTTGGTCAGCATGATGCCAGCCGTCTTCGGGCCGACCTTGGCGCGCAGGGCCTCGATATCGACGTCGCCGTCCGCGTCGGTCGGGATCTCGACCACCTTGCAACCGCACATCACGGCCGTGGCCGGATTGGTGCCGTGGGCGGCATCCGGCACCAGAATCTCGTTGCGCTCGGTGTCGCCGCGGGCTTCGTGGTAGGCCTTGATCATGGCCACGCCGGTGAACTCACCCTGCGCGCCGGCCATCGGCGTAAGCGACACGGCAGACATGCCGGTCACGGTCTTGAGTATTTCCTGCAGATCGTGGAAGCAGGCCAGCATGCCCTGGCTGTGCGAGGCCGGCGCCAGCGGATGCCGATTCAGAAACCCGGGCAACGAGGCCAGCGTGTTACAGGCCCGCGGGTTGTACTTCATCGTGCACGAACCTAGCGGGTAGAAGTGCGTATCGATGGAGAAGTTGAGCTGCGACAGACGCGTGTAATGCCGCACCACGTCCAGCTCGGAAACTTCCGGCAGGCCGAGGGCGCTCTCGCGTTTGAGATTCGCCGGCAGATCGTCCACCGCCGGCGCGGAGGCCGGCGCCTGGGCGAAGGCCCGACGGCCGGGACGGCTGTGTTCGAAGATCAGTCGTTCAGTCATGGCAATCAGCGGTTTTCGAGCGCGGCGATGGCGGCGTCGTAATCGGGCTCTTCGGCAATCTCGGAGACGAGCTGGCTATAGACGACCGTGTCGTCGGCGTCGGCCACGATCACGGCGCGGGCGCACAGCCCCGCCATGCCGCCGTCCTCGATCAGCACGCCGTAGTCGGCAGCGAAGGTCTTGTCGCGCATCATCGACAGGGTCACGCCGTTCTCCAACCCCTCGGCGGCACAGAACCGCTTGTGGGCGAACGGCAGATCGGCCGAGACCTGCAACAACACGACGTCGTTCATAGTCTCGACACGGGCGTTGAATTGCTTTACCGACAGCGCACAGGTCGGCGTATCCAGGCTCGGAAAGATATTGAAGATCTTGGCTTTGCCCACGAATGCGTCGAGCCCGACATCTGCCAGATCACTGCCGGTCAACCGCATCGGCGGTAGCTTGTCGCCCGGCTGCGGCAGCTTGCCGGCCACGTTCATGGGTGCGCCGCGGCGCGTGATGGTTTGACTCATCTCAAGCAACCTCCACCATTTCAGCCAGTACGTCCGAGAGCGCGTCGACGTAAACCGCCAGATCGTCCTCGGTCTTGGTTTCGGTGGCACAGACGAGAATGACGTCGTCCATGCCGTCGAAGAATTCGCCCAGCGCGACACCGCCGAGCACGCCGCGCTCGGCCAGCGCGTCGAGCACCGGCTGGGCGAGTATCGGCAGCCGCAGCGCGGCTTCGTGGAAGAACGGCGCCGAGAACACGCGCTCGATGCCGTCCAGTGCGGCGAGGCGCGACACGAGACGACGCGTGGTCGCGGCACAGGTCGCGGCCACGTTGGTCAGCCCTTCCGGGCCAAGCAGGCTCATGTGAATCGTTGCCGCGGTGACCAGCAAACCCTGATTGGTACAGATATTCGAGGTCGCCTTGGACCGACGGATGTGTTGCTCGCGCGGCTGCAGCGTCAACACATACCCCGGGCGGCCGTCCATGTCGTGCGTACGTCCGACTACGCGCCCGGGCATCTGCCGAACGTGGGTCTTGCGGCAACACAGAATGCCGAAGTACGGCCCGCCGCCGGCCAGCGGCGCCCCCAACGGCTGACCTTCGCCGACCACGATGTCGGCACCGGCGCCATCGCCCCACTCGCCCGGCGGCGTGAGCAGCGCCAGCGACACGGGGTTGACCACGCCGATCGCCAACGCGCCGTTGTTTCGCGCCCAATCGGTCAGCGCATCGACATCCTCGAGCACGCCGAAGAAATTCGGCTGCGGGATAACGAGCGCGGTGATGTCCTCGCCGGCCCAGGCCTCGAGAGCGGCCATGTCGATCTTGCCGGTCACGTGGTCGAAGCCGATGGTTTCGAACACGATGTCCTGGTTCGTGCAGATGTTGTGCGCGACCTCGCGATAGTACGGGTGTACGCTCGCCGGCATCAGTACCCGCTTCGACTTGGACTTGCGATTCGCCCGTACGGCCATGAGCACCGCTTCGGCCAGCGCGGAGGCGCCGTCGTAAAGCGAAGCGTTGGCCACATCCATGCCGGTCAGCCCGCACATCATCGTCTGGTATTCGTAGACGACCTGAAGCGTGCCCTGGCTGGCCTCCGGCTGGTAGGGCGTGTACGCGCTGTAAAACTCGCCGCGCGTGGTGAGTTCCCATACCGCTGCCGGCACGTGGTGCTCGTAGGCACCGGCGCCGATGAAGCACAGCCCGCCCGCATCGCGAGCGGCGCGTTCTTGCATCAGGCGCGTGATCGCCTGTTCGCTGGCGCGCTCCGGAATCGCCGAGATATCGACGTCGCGCAGCTTCGGATCGATTTCGGAAAACAGGGCATCGACGCTGTCCGCGCCGATGGCGCCCAGCATGTCCGTGATGTCCTTGTCGGTATGGGGAATGAAAGGCATAGCGTTTACGGGTTGAAACCGAATCTGGAACCGGGATGGCGTCGACGCCCAGCGCCGACGCCGCAATGGATCGATCAGTCCTCTTCGGCCTCGACGATGTCGCCGTAGGCCTCGGCGTCGAGCAGATCGGACAGTTGCTCGGTGTTGTCGACCGTCATCTTGAACAGCCAGCCTTCACCGAACGGATCTTCGTTCACGCGCTCGGGCGAATCGGCGAGTTCTTCGTTGACTTCGACGATTTCACCGTCGACCGGCGCATAGATATCCGAGGCCGCCTTGACCGACTCGACCACAGCCACCGGATCGCCCACGGCGAACTTGGTGCCGGTCTCCGGCAGCTCGACGAACACCAGATCGCCCAGCGAGCCCTGGGCATATTCGGTGATGCCGACGGTCACGGTGCCGTCGCCGTCGTTGGCCACCCACTCGTGGCTCTTGGTATAGGAGAGTTCGTTCGGAATGTCGCTCATGTTCTTATCCTGGATTGACCCCTTGACGAGTCGAAATGATAAGCGATGCGGCCCCGCCAACGGGCCGCCCGCCAATAACGGATAGCTCGACGAACCGCTAGATGTCGACGCGGATCTTGCCGTTACGCACGAAGGGATACTTCACGATGCGCGCGCTGACCCATTTGCCACGTAGCAACACTTCGACGGTGTCCGACCAGTCCGCCGGTACGCGCGCCAGGGCGATCGAGCGCCCCAGAGTCGGGGCGAAGCTGCCGCTGGTGACTTCACCGGCCGCATCCTCGGCCTCGGTGGCCTCGTCGCCGGCCGCGCGTACGGCCGCACCGTGGCGCATCACACCCCGGCCTTCCAGCAGCAGGCCGACCATCTTCTTCGCCTCGCCGTGCTCGCGGATGTGCTCCAGCGAGTTACGGCCGATGAATTCGCGATCGGCGGGTTCAAACGCCACCGTCCAGCCGAGCCCCGACTCGAGCGGCGACGTGTCTTCGTCCATATCCTGGCCGTAAAGATTCAACCCGGCTTCCAGGCGCAGCGTATCGCGCGCGCCGAGCCCGATCGGGGCGACGCCGACGTCCTGTAACGCGCGCCAGATCTCGACCGCCGAGTCATCCGGCAACACGATCTCGAAGCCGTCCTCGCCGGTGTAACCCGTCCGGCCGACCGACCATTTGCCGGCCGCGGCCGCGCGGAACGGCTTGAGCTCCATGGCCTCGGCGGCGAGGTCGTCGTCGAGTATGTCCTTGGTGAGCTCGCGTGCCTTGGGCCCCTGGACCGCGATGATCGCCAGATCGTCGCGCGAGGTCACGCTCGCGTCGAATTCCTCGGCCTGGCTGGTAATCCAGGCCATGTCCTTGGTCGCTGTGGCCGCATTGACCACGATGCGATACCAGTTCTCGCCGAGGTGATAAACGATCAGGTCGTCGATCACGCCGCCCCGGGTATTAAGCATGCAGGTATAGAACGCCCGGCCGACTTCGTCGATCTTGGCGACATCGTTGGCCAGCACATGGCGCAGCAGATCGCGCGCCTCGGCGCCTTCGATATCCACCGGGCGCATATGCGAGACATCGAACATCCCGGCCGATTCACGCACCGTGTTGTGCTCGGCGATCTGCGAGCCGTAGTTGATCGGCATGTCCCAGCCGGCAAAATCCACCAGCTTGGCGCCGGCGGCGACGTGCTCGTCGTAGAGCGGGGTCTGATTAGCCATGCGATCGACTCTTGTTGACGAAATGCAGCAGTTGAAAGACCGTAAGTCTCGTTCCGCCGCCCCTCTGTCCTGGCACCTGAGAGATTCGCCCCGTCGGTGAACCGCGCTCGCGGTTGCTCTCCAGAGTCGATCGTGGCCGGCGAGCGGCCCGTGCGTGGTCCTGTGGCCTGAGCGTTTCCGGGCGGAATTGCGCCTTCGGCGGCGGGGGTTCCCCGCTCTCTCCCACGCGTTTTGCGATCGTGTATCGGACTATACCGGGCCGGCCCCGCCAAGCCAAATGACCGATCGCGGAATCGCTAACGCAACAGCCGCGGCCCGTCGTTCGATAGCCCCACCGCCTGGCTGATCATGATCTGGCGAATCGGCGCCAGGCGCGACGCGCCACTGATGGCCAAGCCGCGCAGCGAGCGCAGCAACGGGTTGTGGCTGCCGTAGAGACGTTTCAGCCCGTCGGTCGCCGCCAGCATCATCATGTTATCGGCCATGCGCGCACGCTGATAACGCTTGAGGTAGGTGATCTCGCCGGCGTCCGCGCCGGCCGCGCGACCGGCTTCGAGCGCGGCCACGAGTTCCGCCACGTCGAGCAGCCCGAGATTGACGCCCTGCCCGGCCATCGGATGCACCACATGAGCCGCATCACCAGCGATCGCCACGCGCGGCTGCACGTACTCGCGCGCATGCATCAGCTTGAGCGGAAACGCCGCCCGCGTACCCATGTGTTGAATACGGCCGAGCACACCGCCACTGGCTTCGGTCAGGCGGCGACAGAATTCATCATCGTCGAGTTCGGCCAGTTCGTCGGCCAGCGCATCGTCAGCATGCCAGGCCAGCGAGCACCGCCCGTCGGCCAAGGGCAGGAATGCCACCGGCCCAGTTTCGGTGAACCGCTGCCAGGCGATATGACGATGATGCCGCTCGGGCGTCACCGTGCCGACGGTACAACGCTGGCCGTACCCCCAACCCGTGGTCGTAATACCGGCCGCCTCGCGCACCGGCGAATTGGCGCCTTCGGCCCCGACGACCAGCGCCGCGGTAATCTCCTGCTCGTCATCGAGCGTGAGCCGCGCGGCTTGCGCTTCGACGTTGAGCGCCGCCATTTTGGCAGGGCAATAGACGTCTACCCGCTCGAACGCCTGCCAGGCCGCATCCACGACCAGCGCATTCTCGACGATATGGCCGAGTTCGGGCAGGCCGACCGCCGTATGTTCCAGAAACAGTTCGTCGTCCTGATCCGCCTGCCATACCTTCATCCCGGTGAACGGACAGATCCGGTTGTCCGGCAACCGATCCCAAAGACCGAGGTTCTCCAGCAGGCGGCGCGGGCCCGGCGCGATCGCGGACTGGCGAAGATCGTATCCGGCTTCCGGATCGAGCGATTTCGGCTGTTTAGCCTCGACCAGCGCGACGTGAAAATCCGCCTCCGACAAGGCCACGGCCAGTACCGCCCCGACCATCCCGCCGCCCACGATGGCGACGTCGTAACGCGGACGTGTAGTCATGAATTCGACACTCTTTCGGGGGCACGCAGGGCGACATCGTCGAGCAGCGCCAGGCCCATGCTTCGGCGCGCCATGCCACCGCGTACGCCGGGGGCGAGCGACAGACCGAACAGGCCCGCGCCGCGGGCATGGCCGAGTCCCGGCACGCGATTGGAGAACAACCGCACGATACGGTCGGTGAAATTGGCAACCCGGTGCTGGTCCGGACGCCGGCTCTCGGCCCAGGCGGCCAGGCGGTCGGCATCGCCCGGATCGAAGGCATCGCCGGCCAGCCGCTGGTGCTCGCGCAGATTGTCGGCCAGCCCCAGCGCATCGCGAATCGCCAGGTTGAACCCTTGAGCGGCGGCTGGATGCAGCGCATGGCCGGCGTTGCCGATCAGCGCGGCCCGGTGCGACCAGGCCCGGTCGCACAGAACCCGCGCCAACGGATAAGCGCCGCGCGGGCCGGCGAGTTCCAGCTGCCCCAGGCGATCGCCGAAGCGCGCCTGCAATTCGGCCGTGAACGCGTCGTCGTCCAATTCGAGCAGGCGACGGGCTTCGTCGGTCGGCACGGTCCATACCACGGCTGCGGTATCGTGCAGGAATGGCAAGATGGCGACCGGACCGTCCGGCGTGAATCGTTCGTAGGCACAGCCGGCCAGCGGCCGCTCGCTGCGTGCCTTGGTGATAATCGCCGACTGGCCGTAGTCGTCGACCGTGGCACCGATGCCCAGCGCCGAGCGCACGCGCGAGTGGGTGCCGTCGGCGCCGATCACCAGCCGGGTCGTCAGGGTTCGCTTCCCCTCGCCCTCGGCCAGGGTGAGTTCGACCGCGTCCTCGCCGTGATAGGCCAGCGATTCGAAGGTCGCCGGAGCAATCGTATCGACGCCGTCGATGGTCGCCACGCGATCACGCAGCGCCGCGATCATGGTGAGGTTGGGCACGACATAGCCGAGCGCCGGCAGACCGTACTCGGCGGCCGCTACCGTCACCCGGCCGAAGTGCCCGGCCTGGGATACGTGCAGGCGCTCGATGGCGGCCGCATCCTCTGCCATCGCCGACCACAGGCCGAGTTCGTCGAACATCGCGCGCGTGCCCCAGGCCAGAGCGGTCGTCCGCGCCTTCATGTTCTCGTCGGCCGGCGCATCGAAGGCCACGGTTTCGATCAGCGCGATGCGCAGTCCGCTATCCGATAGCGCACAGGCCAGGCTGGCGCCGGCCAGCCCGCCGCCAACGACGGCGATATCGTAATCGGTACTCACGCGCGTTCGTCCATCAAGGTTTCGATATCGACCGGCGCCTTGGGGACGCCGGCGGTCAGCACCTCGGGTTCGCCGTCGGTGATCACCACATCGTCCTCCACGCGAATGCCGATGCCCCAGTAGCGACTATCCACGCCCTCGGTGCCCGGCGGGATATACAGCCCGGGTTCGATGGTCAGCACCATGCCGGGCTCGAGATCACGCCATTCGCCGTGCTTCTTGTAGAGACCGACGTCGTGTACATCCATGCCGAGCCAATGGCTGGTCCCGTGCATGAAAAACGTCTTGTAGCTTTCGTCTTCGATCACCGAGTCGCGATCACCGGAGACGAAGCCCAGCTCGAGCAAGCCGTCGACCAGCGTATTCAGCGCGGTCTGGTGCGGTGCGTTGGCTTTTTCGCCCGCGCGGCAAACCGCGATGGCGGCCTCGTTGGCCGCCAATACGATGTCGTAGATTTCACGCTGGGTGTCGGTAAAACGGCCGTTGGCCGGGAAGGTGCGCGTGATGTCACCGGCATAGCCGCGGTATTCGGCGCCGGAATCGATCAACACCAGATCGCCATCGGCCAGCGGCGCGGCGTTCTCGACGTAGTGCAGCACGCAGGCATTGGCGCCCGCGCCCACAATGGTCGGATACGCCCACGACATGCCGTCGAGGCCGTACACATAGTGCAGCGTCGCTTCCAGCTGATATTCGTAAACGCCGGGCGCTGCCGCTTTCATCGCGGCGCGGTGACCGGCCGCCGACGTCGCCGCCGCCTGGCGCATCAGCGCCAGTTCGTTGTTCGATTTACGCAGCCGCATTTCGTGTACGACGCTGTTGATCGAGATGATCTGCTCCGGCGGGGCTGCATGTCGCCCGCGCGACCGCAGATCGTTCAGACACGTCAACAGTCGCTGCTCGAATTCCGGATGAATACCCTGCGTCATGTACAGGCATTCGCGGTTCGAAAGCATGTCGCCGATGCGGGCGTCGAACTCTTCGATCGGAAACGCCTGATCGGCACCGAACCGTGCCATGGCGCCCTCGGTGCCCGCCCGATGACCGATCCAGGTTTCGGCCGCCGGATCGCGCTCGCGACAAAACAGGACGTACTCGCCCTCTTCGCGCCCCGGGGCCAGCACCGCGATCGACAGCGGCTCGCCGAAGCCCGTCAAATAGCGGAAATCGCTGTTCGGGCGATACGGATAGTCGACGTCGTTATTGCGATTGCGCTCGGGCGTGGCCGCGATAACAGCGATGCCGGTCGGGCCGATCGTGCGCGACAGTGCATCACGGCGCTCGGCATGATCGGACGGCTTGTCGGCATGATCCAGATGGGACTGATCGGGAATCAATGCAGCGTCTCCCTCGTCTGCGGGCCTTCGCGCTTGGGCTGAAGTTCGAGAAAGATCATCTGCACGCCGACGCGGACGTATTCCACCAACTCCGCATAATCGGCTTCGGCGCTATCCGCGTCGGCTTCGTCGGCGGTGAGTTCGGCCTTCGACAGCTCAGTGAGATCGGCCACGATCTCCCGTACTTCATCGGACAACTGGTCCGGCTCGAAGTTGCCACGATAACTCAAACCAAACAGAAAACCGGCACACCAGCGCGCGAGCGCGTTCACCCGACGGTCCAGCGAGCTTTCGTCGTCGGGCAGTAGCGGCGTGAAACTCAGATCGGGGTCGAACAAGCCTTCCAGCGTGATCTCGCGCAGCGCATCCAGCGCGGTGGTGAGATTCTCGGCTTCGACATCATCGACGGCCGCCGCCGGCGGCTGCTCATGATCGATGCAAAGCATGCCGGTGAGCGTGCCGTGGGTCTCGCCCGGCGTCTGCACCGAACCGGCCTGTTTGAGCCCTTGTTCCAGGGCGCTGAAAATATCGGACTGACTCATGTCGGACCTTTGCGGTAAAGCGGCCTCATGGTAGCAAAGCCGGCCCGCCGATGGCGCCGAGCAGCGCAAGGTACGCCGCGTTGTATACGGCATGAAGCACGATCGGGCCGCCCAATCGACGCCCCCGTTCATAGAACAGCCCGAACAGCAATGACGGCAGCACCATGGCGGCCGCCCAGGCCGGCGGATGGCCGATCAGATGACAGGCGGCAAACACGACGCTCGCGAGCCCATTGGCGCGGCTGATCGGGCCGATGCGGGCCGCGTCGCGGCGCAGCAGCCACTCCTGAAGACCGCCGCGGAACACGATTTCCTCGACTGTGGGGGCGACCAACACAAACCAGAACAGCGCGCCGATCGGGGGCCAGTGCGGGCGCCACACGAGCGGTGTAACCCAGGCCAGAACCCCCACGGCCGGCACCGCGGCGGCAACTGCGGCGACCCATAACAGCCCGTCGGCCAGCATCGGGCGCATGGCGAAAGGCATTCGCGCCCTTTGCGCTTACACCGTGTCGCGTTGCCGACGCCGCCAGCCCAGCACGCCGAGCGCCATGGCGATCATCGCCGCCCAGAGCGGATCGAAGGCCGCGTTCCGGTCGATGGTGCAGCCACCGCCCCCGCCGCTGTGGCTACTGCCACCACTTGTGCTACCGCCCGTAGTGCCCGTCGGCTGCGTTCCGCTACCGTCCGTATTGCTACTGCTCTGGCCGGCAATGGTTGCGCTGCCGACGTCCGGGCAGCGGGTGTCGTTGGCCAACTGCCACCCCATGTTCTCCAACGCACAGGCCGACATGCCGATACCGCTCAATACGCCTACGTCCGGATTTTCGCGCGGCTCCATGATCTGGCTTGGCGACAAGGCGATCGCCCAGTGCGAAATCGAGCTGCCAGGTTCGATCGTCGCGGGCGCGTAGAGCTCCACTCGGCCCTGATTGATGCCGGCCGTCAAATAACCGGCCGCGGCATTGTCGGTGTTGGCATCGTCCCAGACCAGATCGGGGCCATCAGTGATCGACGCCGCGCGCTCGGCTGCGGTCATATCCGGCCACAGGGGCTGGCCCGCCATCGACAGGTCTTGGATGAAACTGCTGTAGATATCCGGGTAGCGCGAATCGGCCGCGGTCGAATATTGCGGAAACTGGCCAACCGACGCGCTGCTACTGTCCTGGAGCGCGACCAGCGACTGAAAGCCCAGCCCGTGAATCAGTTCGTGCACCGCCGTGGCGATGAAATCCAATTCATGGTTGCCCGGCTTGCCGTCGAGCCCGTAGTACCAGTGATAACCCTGCAGACAGCCCGCGCTGCCGGTATCGAGCGTGCCGTTGAACGTCAACGCGATATCGGCCGTATCGGCGAGCCGTTTGCCCGCCAGGGCATTGGCCAGCGCCAACGGATAGCCGGTATCGGCGCGCGGGGCGCCCGGGAAATTGATGGTGTACTGAGTCGCCCCACCCTGGCCGAGTGTCGCCGAATTGGTGCTGCAGGCCAGCGCGGAGCCGCCGTTGTTGGCATCGAAGCTCACCGCGATGCGAATCGGCACGCTGCTGGCTACGCGGCTGGTGACGATCGCTGCGGCATAACGCATGGCCAGCAACCGCTGCGCGCCAAGCGTGGTGGCATCGTTGCCCGGCACCGGGGCCACGACGGTGGGATCGTCGAATCCGCTACCGGTGCCGGCATCCTGGTTGTAAATCGTGAACGGCGCCGCATGCGCCGCCAGACTGAGCAGCGCTCCGATGAGCGCACTCCATGCTCGTTTCATCCCCCAAAACCCCTGCGCCCTGCGGCGCCATCATGCCGGATGCGGCGTCACTGGGCCGATTGACCGCAGAGCGCCTCCGGATTCTCGTTATCCTGTGGTGTATCGCCGTGGCCCACCGTGCCCATATGCAGACTGCCGTCCGGGCAGCGCACCACGCGCTCCTTGGGCGCATGGCTGGGATCGACCGACAGCATCTGCGTCCCGTCCGGGGTCTTCCAGCGTTTGTAACCGCCGCCCTTGCCCGCGCCGCTTTCGGACGCCTGGCTCCCCTCGCCCGTCGCCGCGTTTTGGCTCGACTGCGCACTCGGCGGCTTGGGTGCCGGATGCTGGATCACCTCGCCGGTCTGCGGATCGAGATAGATGGTCTGACCGGAATCGGCGGCCGTTGCGCAGCCGCTGGCTATGGACAAGGCCACAGCGATCGCGCCGAGGCTGCACAAATGCTTGATCGACATGACAGGCTCGTATTTCGGGTGGGACAACCGGCATCCCGCCGGCTGGGCGCCTTTATAACACGCGACTGGCGCATACGGGCACGATTTGTACACGGTATGATCGCACTCTCATTTAGTTGCGTCCGGCGCCCTGCCCATGCCTGCATTGAACTGGCGCGACGTGCTCGCCGAGCTCGTCGCCGAACCGACCATCAGCAGCGACGACCCGACCCTCGATCGCGGCAATCGCCGTGCCGCGGAGCTGCTCGCCGCTCGGCTCGAGGACTTCGGCTTCGACTGCGATATCCGCCCGATCGGGGAGCGCGAGGACAAGGTCAACCTGATCGCGCGTCTCGGGCCCGCAGAGCGACGCTCGGAATCGGGCCTGGTGTTTGCCGGACATCTGGATACCGTGCCCTATGACGATACCGGCTGGAATTCGGATCCGTTCGCGCTCACCGAACGGGACAACCGCCTCTACGGCCTCGGCACGACGGACATGAAAGGCTTCGTGGCGCTCGCGGCCGGTGTGGCCGCCGAATACGCCGATCAGCAGCTTGAGGCGCCGCTGTCGCTGGTCCTCACCGCCGACGAGGAATGCGGCATGGACGGCGCTCGCGCGCTGGCCGATAACGGTATCGCCGCCGGGCGTTACTGCGTGATTGGCGAGCCGACCTCGCTGGTGCCGATCCGTCAGCACAAGGGCATTTTCATGGAGACGATCGAGACCATCGGCGCCTCCGGTCATTCCAGCAATCCGGCGCACGGCGCCAACGCGATCGAGGCCATGCATCTGGCGATCGGCGCCATCCGTGCGCTGCGCGACGAACTCGCCGGGCGCGACGCGGCCGACGGTTTTCCCGTGCCACACGCCACGCTTAATCTCGGCACGGTCCGCGGTGGCGATGCCGCCAATCGGATTCCCGCGCGCTGCCGCCTCGACATCGACCTGCGTTTCCTCCCGGGCGATTCGATCGACGACCTGCGCGAGTCGCTGCGCAATCGGGTCCGCGCTGCGCTCGCCCAAAGCGACTGCGACGTCCGTTTCTCGGCCTTGTTCGCGGGCACGCCGGCCTTGGAAACACCGCCCGACTCGCCGATCGTGACCGCCTGCGAGGAATTGACCGGGCACGAGGCCGCCGCTGTGGATTTCGGCACCGAAGGCGCGTTCTACAACGCCATCGGCATGGAAACCGTGATTCTAGGACCCGGCGACATCGCGCTGGCCCATCAGCCGAACGAATATCTGGCTCTGTCGCGCGTAGCACCGATGCAATCGATTCTGCGATCGCTGGTGGAGCGCTTCTGCCGGCCGGGTTGATGCCAAGCGTATAGGCGCCTCTAACCCGCCCAGTCGCCGAAAACCCGTTTTTTTTGGTCTAATGCCGCGATGCACGCCAGCCGCGATCACAATCCGTTAGCCGTCGACCAGAACGCCATGGTCGCCGCGTTGCGCGCGTCCGCGCCCTATGTGCACGCGCATCGCGGCCGTACGTTCGTCCTGCATCTGCCGGGCGAGGCGGCGGCCTCGCCGCGCTTTGTCGACCTGATCTACGACATCGCGCTGCTGGCCAGCCTAGGTGTCCGGCTGGTGATCGTGTTCGGCGCCCGCCCACAAATCGACGGCGCTCTGTCGGCTGCCGGCCTCATGCCCCGTTTCGCGAACGGCGTCCGCATTACGGATGCTGCGGCGCTCGCCTGTGTGCGTCAGGCCGTGGGCAGCCTGCAGATGGCCTACGAGGCGCACCTGTCGACCAGCCTGGCGAGCACACCGATGGGCGGCGCGCGCATCTCGACCGCCAGCGGCAACCTGGTCACGGCCCGGCCCATGGGTGTCGTCAACGGCGTTGATCATGGCCATACCGGCGAAGTCCGGCGTATCGACGCGGCCAGCATCAATGCGCATCTGGCACGCGGGCATATCGTGCTGCTGTCGTGCATCGGCTACTCGCCCTCGGGCGAGATATTCAACCTGGTCACCGAAGACGTCGCCGGCGCCACCGCGGCCGCGCTGGCGGCCGATAAGTTCGTACTCATGCATCCGGGCGACGCCATGCATGCACGCTTCGCGGAATCCTCACCCGGCCTCACGGTGGACGCCGCGCAGGCCATGCTGGACACCGAGAACGGCGATCTCGCCGCCGCGGACCGAGCGCGATTGGAGGCGGCGATCCGTGCCTGCAAGTCCGGCGTCGAACGCAGTCATCTGGTGAGTTTCGAAACCGACGGTGCCCTGTTGCGGGAGCTCTATTCGCGCGATGGTCTCGGCACCATGGTCGCTGCCGACACCTACGACGCCGTGCGCACCGCCACACCGGAAGATCTGGGCGGCGTACTCGCGCTGATCGAGCCCCTGGCCGAGGCTGGTCTGCTGGTGCCGCGCTCGCGCGAAGCCATCGAGCTCGATATCGAGCGCTATATCGTGATGGCCCGCGACGGCCTGATTACCGCCTGCTGCGCGCTCATGCCCTACAGCGAGGAAGCGGTGGGCGAACTGGCCTGCGTGGCGGTGCACCCCGCGTATCGGGGCGGCAACCGGGCTGCCATCCTGCTGGCCGAGGTGGAAAAACGCGCCCGCGCGGCCGGGCTCACCCAGCTGTTCGTGCTGACCACGCGCGCGCCGCACTGGTTCGTCGAACACGGCTTCGCCCCGTCGAGCATCGATGCCCTGCCGCTGGCCAAGCGGGCGATGTATAACTATCAGCGTAATTCGGCGGTATTGATCAAGCCGTTGATCGCCGCCTGAGCACGCCGCCATGGCACGCGCGAAGCATATCCCGCGGGTTTTCGTGACTCAGGCGCTCGCCGAAGGCGCCACGATCGAGCTGCCGGACGACAAACGCCATCATCTGGCGACCGTGCTGCGGCTGTCGGCCGGCGATGCGCTGGTGCTGTTCAACGGCGACGGCGCCGAGTATGCCGCCACCTTGACCACGGCCGATCGCAAGCGCGCCGAAGCCCGCATCGACCAGCGCACCACACCCGCGCGCGAATCCCCGCTCGAGATCACCTTGCTGCAAGCCGTGGCCCGCGGCGACCGTATGGATTTCGCGCTGTCCAAGGCCGTGGAGCTGGGCGTGAGCGCCATCCAGCCCGTGTTCACCGCACGCGGCCAGGTCAAGCTCGACGGCGCGCGTCTGACCAAGAAACAAGGCCACTGGCAGCGCATCGTCGAATCGGCGGCCGAACAGAGCGGCCGTCTGATATGTCCGCCACTATTGGACGCCGTCGATCTATCGGATTGCTTGCAGGCCCCGGCTGACGCCGAGCGCCGGCTGATGCTGGCCCCGGAAGCGGCCACCGGTCTCCGAGCTCAAACGCCCGCGACCCGCATCGCCCTGCTCATCGGCCCCGAATCCGGCTTGTCGAACGACGAAATCGATCGTGCGACCGCCGCCGGCTGGCAGACACTGGCTCTCGGACCGCGCATACTACGCACCGAAACCGCCGGCATGGCGGCCCTGGCGGCACTCCAAACGGCCTGGGGCGACCTCGCCGGGTGACGGCATCGTTCGTTAAGACAAGCTGTCCATAGATCGACACCGATTCACGCAGATAGACTGCGCTCGCTTCGCCTCACCTCGCCGAAATCGAAAAGTCCGCAACAACCTCGGCCGAACTCGACGCTCCAATTCGCCTCATTCCCAATCTGCGTACATGGGCGTGCATCTGCGGACAAACAACAGAGCGGCAAAGCGAACCGAGCCGAATCGTCACTCATGTTCCTGCACACGGCCTACAAACGAATAGGGACGGCGACTCAGCCATCCAGCTTGAGCGCTACTTCGACTCAAGAGCTTCGTTCCTGAATTCATCCGCAGATCGACGCCGATTTACGCAGATGAACTCGGCTCTTGTTCGCTTTGCCGGAATGGCGGACCGTCAAATAACGCGAGCCGCCCTGCTCCGAGCAGTCGTTTTTTCGATCTGTGCCGCTCAGCGTTGATCTACGGATAAAACTGATCTTTCGAGTCCCAAATCGATGCACATCTACGGGTCGAGAAGCTCGAGCCAGATCGCCGCCGCACAAGCGGCCTGCCGATGAGCCCGGCGTTAGTAGTGATATCGCAATTGCGCGATTAGAAGCGCGTCCTCGGTCACTTTATAAACGATCCGATGTTCGTCGTTGATCCGCCGGGACCAATACCCGGAAAGCCCGTGCTTGAGCGGTTCCGGCTTGCCGATACCCTCGAACGGCGTTTGCTGGATCTCTTTAACGAGCTGGTTGATACGGCGCAGGATCTTTTTTTCCGTCTTCTGCCAGTAGAGGTAATCCTCCCAGGCGTGCTCGGAAAAGATGATCTTCATTCAACGAGTTCCCTCTCCTGCCCCCCGTCTTGCTCCAGCTCGGCAACCGATTCGAGCAGGCGGCGCGCGTTCTTTGGCGCACGCAACAGGTAGGCCGTTTCCTGGAGCGCCTCATAGTCTTCCAAAGAAATCATGACCACCGAAGCTGCCTTGCTTCTGGTTATGATGACGGGCGCGTGGTCGTCACAGACCTGTTCCATTGTTTTTGCCAGGTGGCTTCTCGCGGCCGTGTAGCTGATGGCATCCATGGCAATAACCTGTACATAATTTTGAACATGATCAAAATAACGTACAGGACCTGAATTCAGCAAGCGACAGCTAACGACCGGTTTTCGGGGCTTCGTTGCTTGAAGCAATCTGTCCGCAAATCGACGCCGATTCACGCAGATAGACTCGGCTCGCTTCGCTTTACCGAAATTGAGCAGTCCTTCATGTCCGCACCGAGCTCGGCGTTTCAATTCGACTCATTCCTAATCTGCGTGAATCGGCGTACATCTGCGGATAAACACAGATCGGCAAAGCGAAGCGAGCCGAGCGCGGTCTCGCGAATCTGCAGGTAAAAAAGGCTCGGGCTGCGCTACCATGCGCCGCATAGCACACTGTCCGGCGGCCCGATCCGCCCAAGGAACCTGCAATGGCGTATTCGCTCGGCGTGGTGATGGACCCGATCGAGGACATCACACCGTATAAGGACACGACGTTGGCCCTGTTGCTGGAGGCGCAGCGTCGCGGCTACACGATCCACTACTTCACCATGAGCGATCTGTTCGTGGCCGACGGCGTGGGTTATGGCACCGGCCGTACCATCCGAGTGGCGGATGACAATCACGACTGGTTCGCCTTCACCGGGGACTCGGAAACGATCGCCCTGGCGGATCTCGACGTGATCCTGATGCGCAAGGACCCGCCCTTCGACACCGAGTACATCTACGCGACCTATATTCTCGAGCTGGCCGAGAACGAAGGCACACTCGTGGTCAATCGCTGCGACGCGCTGCGCGACGTGAACGAGAAAATGGCGATCAATCGCTTCGCGCATCTCTGCGGTCCGACGCTGGTCGCCCGGCGTGCCGATGCTTTCCGCCGCTTCATCAGAGAGCATCGCGATGTCGTGCTCAAACCGCTCGACGGCATGGGCGGCTCCCGCATCTTTCGCGTCACCGAAGGCAACGACAACACCAGCGTGATTCTCGAAGTGCTGACCGAGCACGGCACGCGCTATGCCATGGCGCAGGCGTATCTGCCCGCCATCACCGACGGGGATAAACGCGTGCTGCTGGTCGACGGCGAGCCGGTCGGGTATGCCCTGGCGCGTGTGCCGGCCAAGGGCGAGCTGCGCGGTAACCTGGCCGCGGGCGGGCGCGGCGTCGGGCGCGAACTCACCGAGGCCGATCTGAAGATCGCCCGCGAGGTCGGCCCCTATGTTCGCGACAAGGGCCTGTTGTTCGTTGGCCTTGATGTGATCGGCGACAAGCTCACCGAAATCAACGTGACCAGCCCGACCTGTGTGCGCGAGCTCGAGGCCCAGTTCGGCATCAACATCTGCGCCAAGCTGTTCGACGCCATCGAAAAACGGCTGGACGCCTGACGATTCAAGGGTTGGCAACCCGTTCACTGGGTAGAACTGCGTAGTGTGAACGCGTCCATCCCGTGCTTAAGTAGATGCACATTGCATAAACTTCGGCACGGGGGATGCCTTCATGCAACGTACTCATCGTCTGGCCGTAACGGCCGGCGTGGTCACGGCCGTGTTCGGCCTGCTGCTGGCACTCGAAGGCGGTTGGCTGACCTGGGTGGGCGGCACCCCGGCCTATCTCATCGGCGGGATCGGCTATCTCGCGGTCGGGATGCTCTTGGTCGCGCGCCGGCCGGCCGGCTTCTGGCTAAACCTCGTCGTCTTTGCCGCGGCGGTCATTTGGGCGTTCTGGGAAACCGGCTTCTCCCAGCTGACCACGCTCACCGCTCTGCCCCGGCTCGACGTGCCGATGCTTATTGCGATCATCCTCATGATCCCTTGGGTCTGGCGCGGTCTGGGCTCGGCGGCCGCGCCCGCTTTGATCTCCGGCACCGCCGCGATCGCGCTGATCGTAATCGCCGGCGGCGTCATGTTTTCGATGCCATGGGTCCAGCATCCCAACGGCAAGGTCGCCGACAACGGACCGCACGTCACGCTGCCGCCGACGAACCAGCCGGCCGGCGACTGGCAGTTCTATGGCCGTACGCCGGGTGGCAGCCGCTATTCGCCGCTGGATCAGATCACGCCCGATAACGTCGGCCGATTGCAGAAAGCTTGGTCCTATCAAAGCGGCGACATGAAATATGCGTATGGCGGCGCCGGCGACAAAAATAAAGACGCCGAGCTACACGGCTCCGACGCGCCGCATTTCGGGGCCGAATCCACCCCACTCAAGATCGGCGACACCGTCTATACCTGCACGCCGAACGCCTGGGTCGTGGCGCTTGACGCCGATACCGGCAAGCGGAAGTGGAAGTTCAAGCCGGACGTCGACGATTCGGACAACAACTTCGTCAACTGCCGCGGCGTGTCGTACTACAAGGCCGGCCCGAACTACACGGCCCCCGATGGCAGCCAAGCCTGCAAGACACGCATCATCGCGCCCACCATGGGCCCGTACGTGGTCGCCCTCGATGCGCGTACCGGCAAGACATGCCCCGGCTTCGGCCAGAAGAACGGCATGATCGATCTCACTCAGGGCATGGGCGGCGTCGCACCCGGCACGCTGGTGCAGTCGTCCGCGCCGCTGGTCATGCACGGCGTGATCATCACCGGCGGCAACGTCATGGACAACTGGTATCTCGGCGAGCCCTCGGGCGTCGTGCGCGGCTGGGACGCCGTGACCGGCAAGCTCGACTGGTCGTGGGATCTCGGGCGTGCCAATCCGAACGCCAAGCTGGGGCCGGGCCAGCACTACACGCGCTATACGCCGAACGTCTGGGGCACGGTCACGGGTGATCCGAAAAACGGCATCATCTACCTGCCGCTCGGCAACGCCACGCCCGATTATTACGGCAAGAACCGGCGCCCGTTCGATATGAAGTATTCGGGCTCGATCGTCGCGCTGAACGTGGATAACGGCCACGAGCTCTGGCATTTCCAGGAAGCCCATACCGACGTCTGGGACTACGACATGCCGATCGGCCCATCGCTGGTCCAGTGGCCGAACGGGCACGGCGGCCATACACCGGCGCTGGTGTCTACCAACAAGCGCGGCCAGCTGTTCGTGCTTAACCGGATCACCGGCAAGCCCATCGTGCCGGTCAAGGAGCAACCCGTGCCCACGGGGCCGAAGAATGGCGTACTCACGGACTGGATGTCCGCGACCCAGCCGTTTTCGCCCGGCATGCCGCAGTTCACACCGGCCAAGCTCAAGGCCACGGACATGTGGGGTGTCTCGCCCTTCGACCAGATGTGGTGCCGGGCGAAATATCAGGAGGCCTATTATCCGGGCAACAGCGCTCCGCCGACCCGTCAGGGCACGCTCATGTACCCGACCTTCGACGGCGTGACGGACTGGTACGGCGCCTCGTTTTCGCCGAACGGCCAGCTCAACATCGTCGCTAACTACCTGCCGTTCATCGGCAAGCTCGTGCCGCGCAAGGAATCGATCGGCAAGGGCCTGATCAAGGAATGGAACGGCCAGGGTATACCGCCGCTATTCAAGGGCACCGGTTCGTGGAAACCGCAGTACGGCCTGCCCTATGCGATCGATCTGCATCCGTTCATGAGTCCGATCAGCGTGCCGTGTAACGCGCCGCCCTGGGCGACGCTGAATCAGGTCAATCTGGCGCAGCACAAGATCGAGTGGTCGACGTTACTGGGCGACGCGCGCCACACCGCGCCGTTCGGCTTCAAACACAATCTGCCGCTGCCCTCCAGCGCGCCGTCGCTCGGCTCGGGCGTCCAGACGGCCGGCGGCCTTACTTTCATCGCCGGTACCGCGGACGACATGCTGCGCGCCTACAACACCCAAACCGGCCAAGTGGTCTGGTCGACGGAGCTGCCGGCCGGCGGCCAGGCGACGCCGGCGGTATACCGCGGCAAGGACGGGCGCGAGTACATCGTACTGACGGTTGGCGGACATTCGCCGCTCGGCACCAAGCGCGGCGACTACACCATCGCCTGGGCGCTGCCGAAATCGGCACCCGCCCATGGCGGCTGAGATCGCAGCTCGAATCGAAGCCAAACAGTGCCGGCGGCAGCCACCGGCTCGCCCGGGGCCGCCGCTCGCTCGATCGGCGTCATTCATTTGCCGCGGGCCCCGGCCTGGGTCGATAATTGGGGCATGGACGCAACGCAATTCAAGAACCAGTTTCTGCTTGCCATGCCGGGCCGCGTGGAAGGCGAGTTCGCCGATAGCGTGACCTTCGTCGCCGAGCATAACGCCGATGGCGCCATGGGCCTGGTAATCAACAAACCAAGCGATCTAGCGGTCGCCGACATGCTGTCCCAGCTGGATATCGAGGCCCACGTGGCGCGCGATATGCCGGTCTACTGGGGCGGGCCGATTCAGACCGAGCGCGGGTTCGTCCTGCATCGCGACGAGGGCGACTGGGAATCCAGCCTGCATATCGATGGTGGCCTGGCCATCACGACGTCGCGCGATATTCTCGAGGCCATCGGCAACGGCTTCGGGCCCAGCGCGTTTTTGATCACGCTCGGCTACGCCGGCTGGGGCGAAGGACAGCTCGAACAAGAAATGCTGGCCAACAGCTGGCTCAGTACACCAGCCGATCAAAGCATCATTTTCGAATCGCCGGTCGAGCGCCGCTGGGCCGATGCGGCCGGATTGCTGGGCGTTTCCGCCCATCAGCTGTCCGGTTTGGCGGGCCATGCCTGACGACGGCGTCGCACTCGGCTTCGATTACGGCAAGCGACGCGTCGGTATTGCCGTGGGTAGCCATGTGACCGGCAGCGCCCGGCCTCTGACCACCTTGGAGCATCGCGCCGGCATGCCCGACTGGGCAGCGCTCGATGCTCTGATGGCCGAATGGCAGCCGACCGCGCTCGTCGTCGGTCTGCCGTTAAACGCGGCAGGAGAGACACAGAAAATGACCAATCGCGCGCGTAATTTTTCCGAGGAAATCTGGGGCCGCTACCGCGTGACCGTACACACCGTCGACGAACGCTATACCACCATCGAGGCCGGCGAGCGCCTGCGCACGGCACGTGCCACGGGCAGCCGCGGTAAACGGATCGCCAAGGGCGATATCGACGCGATGGCCGCCCAAACCATTCTGGAAAGCTGGCTGACCGGGCAACTGGACTCGGCGCCAGCGGGGGACCACAGATGACCGATTCGACCGAAAGTTTCGACGTCGACGCCGCGCTCGCGGCGCTGACTGCCCAAGTCGAGCCGTTGATTGCCGAACATCCCGATGCGGTAATCGTCGGCGTGGAAACCGGCGGCGCCTGGATCGGCGAGCGGCTGCATGCTCATTTCGAGCTGGCCAGCCCGATGTGCACGATCAACATCAGCTTCTACCGCGACGATTTCTCGATGGTCGGCCTGCACCCGAGCGTCGGGCCGTCTAATATCCCGGCGGAAATCGACGGCAAGACCGTCATTCTGGTGGACGACGTGCTCTACACCGGCCGCACGGTTCGGGCCGCGCTGAACGAGCTGTTCGACTATGGCCGCCCGTCCGCGGTCAAGCTGGCGGTTCTGGTCGACCGCGGCGCACGCGAGCTGCCGTTCGCGCCGGACGCCGCCGGCCTCAAGCTCGACCTCGAAAAAGATCGCCGGATCAAGCTGACCGGCCCGGAGCCGCTGCGCCTGACCATGCGCTAGCGGCGTCCGACGCCTTTTCGCCCGCCCTGCCCCGACTTTCCAGAAACGCGCATGAACACCGATATCCAGCTCGACGCCCACGGCCAGCTTCGTCACCTGCTGACCACCGAAGGGCTGCCGAAGTCCTTACTCGAGCGGATATTGGATACCGCGGAATCGCTGGTGCCGGAGGTTGGCGCGCCGCCGAAGAAAGTCCCCCTCCTGCGCGGCAAGACGGTGTTCAATCTGTTCTTCGAGAACTCGACGCGCACGCGGACCACCTTCGAGCTGGCGGCCAAGCGGCTGTCGGCCGATGTGATCAACATGGACGTCGCGACTTCCTCGCGCGCCAAGGGCGAGGACGATCTCGACACCCTGTTCACGCTACAGGCCATGGGCGCGGATATCTTCGTTGTCCGACATCCCGAAAACGGGGCGGCTGCGCACTTCGCCGCCCACGCGGCGCCGCATGTCGCCATTATCAATGCCGGCGACGGCAGCCATGCGCACCCGACACAGGGCCTGCTCGACGTGTTCACCATTCGTCGTCACCGGCCGGATTTCGAGAACCTCAAAATCGCCATCGTCGGCGACGTCGCCCACTCGCGCGTCGCGCACTCCACCATTCACGCCCTGCGCACACTCGGCACCACCGACATCCGCGTGATCGGCCCGGAACGCTTCCTGCCGCCGGCCCCGGGCGCTCTGGGCGTGACCGCGACCACCGACATCCGCGCCGGCCTGGCCGACGCCGATATCGTCATGGGGTTGCGCATCCAGCGCGAGCGCATCGAAGGCGACGCCCTGGCCGGCGTGGCCGACTACCACCACGATTTCGGCCTCACGCCTGCCAATCTGGCGCACGCGTCGAAAACCGCCCTCATCATGCATCCCGGGCCGATCAACCGCGGTGTGGAAATCACGGCCGAGGTCGCCTATTCCGACCAGTCGCTCATTCTCGAGCAGGTACGTAACGGTATCGGCATCCGTATGGCGGTCATGGCGATGATCGCGGGTCAGACCAGGGGCGGCTCGCCCGACGCGCCGTAGTCGTCGTGATCGTCGGGTTCGTTGGCTTCCTGATAGGCCTCGACCCGGCTGGCGACTTCCTGCGCGCCCTTGACGCGCGCGACGTGATAGATCGCATCGCCGGCGTGCACCAGCGGTAGATAAGACCGGCCGATCACGATGCCGGCATCTTCGGCGGTCACGGCCACTTCGGTGGTCCCGAAGGGATCGGCGACATACGCCAGCACCTGGTCGCGTTCGACGTATTCGCCCAGCTCCACCAAGGAACGGAGAATGCCGGACTCCGGCGCCCGCTGCCATGAGGAATCCTCGGCCACTACCGGCTTCGGCGGACGCTTCGAAACCTTGCGGCGCGGCAGCATGCCGAGATGCCGCATCACATTGCGAACCCCCCGCACCCCGGCCCGAATCGAGAACTCGTCGAAGCGCAGGGCCTCGCCGGCTTCATAGAGCAACAACGGCACGCCCTTGCGATCGGCGTATTCACGCAACGACCCTTCGCGCAGATCGGCATCGATGAGCAGCGGGCAACCGAAGGCATCGGCCATCGCGCGTACCGTCGGCTGCGACAGATCGGCGCGGATCTGCGGCAGATTGGCGCGATGGATCGCGCCCGTATGCAGGTCGATGCCGTAATCCGAATGCAACACGATCTCGTCGATGAACACCTTGGCCAAACGCCCCGCCACCGAGCCGTTGGCGCTGCCGGGGAACGAGCGGTTGAGATCACGCCGGTCCGGCAGGTAACGCGAGTTGCGCAGAAAACCGTGCACGTTGACGATCGGCACCACGATCAACGTCCCGCGCAACTGCTTGAGTTCGCGCAGCCGCAGCACGCGGCGGATGATCTCGACCCCGTTGAGTTCGTCGCCGTGTACCGCCGCCGAAATAAACAGCGTCGGCCCGGCCTTGCGGCCGCGAATCACGTTCACCGGCATGGTGAGCTTTGCGTGCGTGTACAGGTCGGCGACCGGCACCTCGATACTCACGTTCTCGCCCGGGTGGACGGTCTGGCCGGCGATTTCCAGCGGCGCTGCCTGGCCGTTGTTCTTGTGTTTCGACTTGTCCGTCATCGCATACCGGGATCGGCGTTACATCAAAGGACGGGCCGGGCCATCCGCGCCCGTCTACGGTCAGGACACACCAGCGGCGGCTAACCGGCGCCGCGGGTGCGGGTCTTGCCTCGCTTGGAGTGGCCCTCGATAAAGGCGATGATCTGGCCGGCGATATCCTTGCCGGTCGCGCCCTCGATACCCTCAAGCCCGGGCGAGGAATTGACTTCCATCACCACCGGGCCGTGGTTCGAGCGCAGCAGATCGACGCCGGCCACGTTCAAGCCCATGATCTTGGCGGCTCGGACCGCGGTCGAGCGTTCTTCCGGCGTGATCTTGACCACGCTGGCCGAGCCGCCGCGATGCAGGTTGGAGCGGAAATCGCCTTCCTTGCCCTGGCGCTTCATGGAGGCCACGACCTTTTCGCCGATCACGAAACAGCGGATATCCGCGCCCTTGGCTTCCTTGACGTATTCCTGCACCAGGAAATGCGCGTCCAGGCCGCGGAAGGCGTCGATCACCGATTCGGCCGCGCCGCGGGTTTCGGTCAGCACCACGCCCTTGCCCTGGGTGCCTTCGGTGAGCTTGATCACGTAGGAATCGCCACCGACCAGATCAAGCAGATCGTCGGTATCGTCCGGCGAGTGGGCGAAGCCGGTCACCGGCAGGCCAATGCCCTTGCGCGACAGCAGCTGCATGGAGCGCAGCTTGTCTCTGGAACGCGAGATCGCGACCGACTCGTTGAGCGGGTAGACGCCGATCATCTCGAACTGGCGCAGCACTGCCGTTGCGTAGAACGTGATCGATGCGCCGATACGCGGAATGATCGCGTCAATGCCCTCGAGCTTCTTGCCCTTGTAATGAATCTCGGGCGCGTGCGGCACGATGTTCATATAACAGCGCAATGGATCGACCACCATGACGTCGTGACCCCGCCCCTTGGCGGCCTCGATCAGCCGCGAGGTGGAGTAAAGATTCCTGTTGCGGGACATGATGGCGATCTGCATGGCTCAACCTCGGCGTCGAAAGACTCGTGCGCGGGCCCGGCGCACCGGGGATGTGGATCGGGCGTTCGATCGCCCTGCCGTGACGATCGCCAGCATGGCCGAACGCTACGCCCAGGGCGGTCGGCCGGTAACAAACGAGAGGGTCGGGTCCACACACAGCGCCGACATCGCCGTGCGTCCGACGAGCATACGGAACAACATCGTGTCGCGCGCGGTCAGCGTGATTTCCACCGGCCATCGCCGGTCGGACATCATCAGATCGGTCGCGATGACGAGGCGCCACTCGCGATGACCGCCGGAGTCGCGCACATTGCGCTCGTCGACGATCGGCGCCTGGCACCAGACGATGTGTTCGGTATTGCCCTGATATGGATGAACGCCGAATCGCGCAACACGCTGGCCGTGCTCCCGGCCGGCGTCCAACGAGAACGTATGCAGCGCCGACGTTCGAGCCCCAGTGTCGATCTTGGCCTTGATCCAGTCAATGCCCAGATCGGGCAGACTCACCCATTCTCGCCAGCCGACGAAGGTTTTCGCCGGGTCCGCGTTGTCGGTTTGTTGCATGTCGAATCGCTCGTCGGCTCTGGCCACTCTGTCGAATCAATGATTTGAGAAGGCCAGTCGACTCTGGAGATTGTCTCGTGAGTCGGCCTGGTCCAGTGCTTCGTCTACCGTAATCCGGCCAGCATTGACGTGGGCCAACAGCGAATCGTCGAAAGTCATCGCGCCGCTGGCCGGGTCCGCCTCGGCCAGTGCCTCGCCCACTTTGTCGAGGCGCCCCTTGAGAATCAGGTCGGCGATATAGGCCGTGTTGAGCAGGATCTCGTACACCGCGACCCGGCCGCCCTCACGCCCGGCCACCAGCCGCTGCGATACGATCGCCCGCAGGTTCATCGACAGATCCATATACAACGACTCGCGCTGGGATTCGGGAAACAGCGCCACCAGCCGCTGCAGACATTGATAGGCGTTGGAGGCATGCAGGGTCGCCATGGCCAGATGCCCGGTACCGGCCAGCTGTACACAGGCATCGGCCGTTGCCATGTCGCGGATCTCGCCGACCTGGACCACGTCCGGCGCCTCGCGCATGGCCGAACGCAGCGCCCGGGCGAAACTGCGCGTATCCGCGCCGAGTTCACGCTGGTTGACGATCGAACGCTTGTGGCGGTGCATGAACTCGATCGGGTCCTCGATGGTCAGGATATGCCCCGGGGCGTTCTCGTTGCGGTGGTTGACCATCGCCCCGAGCGTGGTCGACTTGCCGGAACCGGTCGCACCGACCACCAACACCAAGCCGCGCTTATACATGGCCAGGCGCTTGAGCACGTCCGGCATATCGAAATCGGCCATGCTCGGCACGTTGCCGATATTGCGCAGCACCATCGCCACCGAGCCGCGCTGACGGAACACGTTGACGCGAAACCGGCCGGTATTGCCGAAGCGAAACGCGAAATCCAGTTCGCGCTCGACGGCGAACTCGGCCTGCTGCTCGTCGCTCATCAAACTGTTGGCAAGCTGTTCGATCACGGCCGGCGTCAGTGCCTGGTCCGACGTGGCACGGATCGGATAAATACGGCCTTCAATGCGCAGCGTCACCGGCGCGTGCGTGGTGAAATAGATATCCGACGCGCCCTTGTCCATGGCCAGCTGCAAATAGGCCTCGATACGCGGACCGTCATCCATGGCCATCGTCCTGATCGTCCCGGTCATCCTCGTGGTCGGCCATGGTCAGCGAGCGCACCTCCGGATCCATCGAAAGATTCTGACGCGCGCGCTCGCTGTTGAGCTTGATGTTCAGCCGCAGCTCGTTCTGCGAGTCGGCGTTGCGCAGCGCTTCGGCGAAATCGATCACCCCGTCCTCGAACAGCTGGAACAGATGCTGATCGAAGGTCTGCATGCCCTGTTCCGTGCCGCGCGCCATGACATCGCGCAGCTCGGCCACCTTGCCCTTGAACACCAGGTCGGTCACCAGCGGCGTATTCAGCAGGATCTCCACCGCGGCCGCACGCCCGCCGCCGACCCGGCGTACCAGCCGCTGCGAGATGATCGCCCGCATGTTCAGCGACAGATCCATCAGCACCTGTTCGCGCTTGGCTTCATCGAAGAAATTGATCACCCGATCCAGCGCCTGGTTGGCGTTGTTCGCATGCAGCGTACACAACACCAGATGACCGGTCTCGGCAAAATTGAGCGCGTATTCCATGGTTTCGCGCGAGCGCACTTCGCCCACCAGAATCACGTTCGGTGCCTGGCGCAGCGTATTCTTGAGCGCGTTGTCCCAGGACTGCGTATCGACGCCGACCTCGCGCTGGGTGACGATCGACTTGCGATGCGGATGCACGAACTCGATCGGGTCCTCGATCGTGATGATATGGCCGGCCTGATTCGCGTTGCGATGGCCGAGCATGGCCGCCAGCGAGGTCGACTTGCCCGACCCGGTCGCGCCGACAAAAATCACCAGCCCGCGCTCGGCCATCACCACATCCTTGAGGATCGGCGGCAGCCCGAGATCGTCGAATTCCGGAATCTCGGTATTGATAACGCGCAGCACCGCGCCAACGCGCCCCTGCTGCACGAACGCCGAGACACGAAAACGCCCCGACGACGGCGAAATGGCGAACTGCGCTTCCTTGAACTCGTCGAACTCGCGCGCCTGACGATCGTTCATGATCGAGCGCACCATCAGGGCCGACTGTTCGTCGGTGAGAGGCCGCTCCATAAGCGGCGTGAGCTGGCCATCTTTCTTGATGGCGGGCGCGAAGCCAGCCGTGATGAACAGATCCGAGCCGCCGTCGGCGATCAGCCGTTCCAGCAGTACGGTCACGAGTTTGGTGGCCTGGGCACGATCCATAGGCGATTACGGCGAGTAATGGACGAAAATCAGACGGAATCCTTATTGGCCGCTTTGCGCGCGGCTTCCTCGCGATCGACCATACCGCGCTGCACCAGTCGCTGCAGGCACTGGTCGAGCGTCTGCATGCCGCTCTGCTGACCGGTCTGGATCGCCGAGTACATTTGGGCGATCTTGCCTTCGCGGATCAGATTCCGGATCGCCGGGGTACCCATCATGATCTCGTGCGCCGCCAGCCGGCCGCCCGGCTTCTTCTTCAGCAAGGTCTGCGAGATCACCGCGCGCAGCGATTCCGACAGCATGGCGCGAACCATTTCTTTTTCCTCACCGGGAAACACATCGATGATGCGGTCGATGGTCTTGGCGGCCGACGAGGTATGCAGCGTGCCAAACACCAGATGCCCGGTTTCGGCCGCGGTCAACGCCAGCCGGATGGTTTCCAGATCGCGCAGCTCGCCGACCAGAATCGTGTCCGGGTCCTCGCGCAGCGCGCTGCGCAGGGCGGCGCTGAAGGAATGCGTATCGCGCGAAACTTCGCGCTGATTGACCAGACACTTGCGTGAGCTGTGGACGAATTCGATCGGGTCCTCGATGGTGAGGATATGGCCGAGCTCGGTTTCGTTCTTGTGGTTGACCATCGCCGCCAGCGTGGTCGACTTGCCGGAGCCGGTCGGCCCGGTCACCAGCACCAGCCCGCGCGGCAGCGAGGCGATCTCGCGAAAGATCGGCGGCGCTTCCAGATCCTCCAGCGAGAGCACTTCCGAGGGAATGGTGCGGAACACCGCCGCCGCGCCCCGGTTCTGGTTGTAGGCATTGACGCGAAAACGCGCCAGACCGCCGATCTCGAACGAGAAATCTGTTTCCAGATGCTCGTCGAAATCGCGCCGCTGGCGATCGGTCATGATGTCGTAGATCAGGTCGAAGACTTCCTTGTCTTCCATCGCCGGCAGGTTGATACGGCGAATATCCCCGTCGACGCGAATCATCGGCGGCAGCCCCGCCGACAGATGCAGATCGGAGGCGCCCTGTTTTACCGAGAACGCCAGCAGCTGCGAAATATCCATGCATTACTCCCCGGGAATCGTGCGCGCGTCACCCCCGCCCACACGATACGAACACGTTATCCTAACCCTATCGGCAGACACCTGCTGTAATGGAGAATCAAATGCCTCGCCCCGCTGATTCCGGCCGCGCAGACACCGTGGACGTTGCCGCCCGGCTCGCCGATATCCGGCGCCGCATCGACGCGGCCGCCGCGCAATACGACCGTGATCCGGACGACGTGCATCTGGTTGCGATCAGCAAGACCAAACCAGCCGCCATGGTCGCGGCCGCGCTGGATGCGGGGCAACACGACTTCGGCGAAAACTATCTGCAGGACGCGCTCGACAAGATCCAGGCTCTGGCCGAGCGCGATATCGCGTGGCATTTCGTCGGCGATATCCAGTCGAACAAGACGCGCGATATCGCCGCCCACTTTGACTGGGCGCATGCGGTCGATCGCTTCAAGATCGCGCGTCGTCTGTCCGACCAGCGGCCCGAGGGCATGGCCCCGCTCAATGTCTGCATCCAGGTGAATATCGACGCCGAAGCCAGCAAGTCCGGCCTCGCGCCGGGGGATGTCGCCGAGCTGGCCGACCAGATGGCCGAGTTGCCCGGCATTCGCCTGCGCGGTCTGATGGCGATTCCGGCCGTCCGCGACGATTTTGAGGCCCAGCGCCGCCCGTTCGCCGCGCTGCGCGCCCTGCGCGACGATCTGAACGCGAACGGCCACACGCTGGATGTGTTGTCGATGGGCATGAGCGCCGACATGGAAGCCGCCATCGCCGAAGGCGCGACGCACGTCCGTATCGGCACCGCCATCTTCGGTCCGCGCGACCGCTGATACGCTCCATCGTACGGACGATTTATACCAACGCCGTTGCGGGCTACACTGCGCGGCGACACGCAAGCCGGGCATCGACATGAGTTCCAACGATCAAGCCAAGCGCGCCGCGGCCGAGGCCGCCTACGAGTTTCTCATCGAGGACGACTACATCGGCATCGGCACCGGCTCCACGGTCAATCATTTCATCGACGTGATGGCCGAGCGCAAACCCTCGATCCGGGCCTGTGTATCCAGCTCCGAAGCCACCAGCGCGAAGCTCAAGAAGGCCGGCTTCGAGATCGAGGAACTCAATTACACCGGCAACCTGCCCGTGTATTTCGACGGCGCCGATGAAATCAACACGCACTTCGAGATGATCAAGGGCGGCGGCGGTGCACTCACCCGCGAGAAGATCATCGCCAGTGTGTCGCGGCGCTTCGTCTGCATGGTCGACGAATCCAAGCGCGTGGATATTCTGGGCAACTTCCCCTTGCCGGTGGAAGTCATCGAAATGGGCCGCAGCGCGGTGGCCCGCCAGCTCGTCAAACTCGGCGGCTCGCCGGAACTGCGTCCCAATGTGCGCAGCGACAACGGCAACCCGATTCTCGATGTCTATAACCTCGATCTGTCCAACGCCATCGCGATGGAAGACAAGATCAACGCGATTCCAGGCGTGGTGACGGTCGGCCTGTTCGCGCGCCGCCCCGCCGATGTTCTGATCGTAGGCAGCGACCACGGCGTGCAAACGCTCACGCGCAAACCGTAGAGCACAGGGCGGCCGGTTTCGATCGGTCGCCTTGAGGGTGTAAACACACGGACTGATCGGGATAAATGCAAGATCCGATAGTTGCGTCGGTCGGCTCAGGTGCTTGCAGCGTAATCCGACAGCCAGGCCTCGGAACTCGCCGATTGAGCGTCGAATTACGCGCGGCGCGCTAACCCGGCCCACCCCAAGACATTGTTTTTAAATTCGGTAGGCGGAATAAGGGTTTCGTCCTGTCGTTCACCCATCCGGCCAGCGCGCCCGCGCTTCGCCCCCAACGCTTATCGCCCGTGACCCAACCCCAGCAACAGGCTCCGGCCCTGACCCCCAGCATGCCGCTCGTCACCGTGATGGCGGTGGCCTGCGGGCTGGCGGTGGCCAACATCTACTACGCGCAACCACTGCTCGATCTGCTCACGCGTCAATTCGGCATCGGCAGCGGTACCGCTTCCCTGATCGTCACCGTGACCCAGATCGGCTATGCCGCCGGGCTGGTCTTTCTGGTACCGCTGGGCGATCAGGTCAATCGACGCCGCCTGATCACCTGGACCGCCGCCGGGACCGGGGCCGCGCTGGCCGCGGCCATGATCAGTCCCGGCTTTGGCTGGTTCGTCGCCGCGAGTTTCTTCATCGGCGTCACCGCCACCTGTGCCCAGATCATGGTGCCGATGGCCGCCCACCTGGCCGAGGACGGCCAGCGCGGCGCGGTGGTCGGGCGCGTGATGAGCGGCCTGCTGATTGGCATCCTGCTGGCGCGCGCCTTCTCCGGCATCGTGGCCGATATCGCCGGCTGGCGCGCGGTGTTCGGCATCGGCGCGCTTACGATGTTCGTGCTCGCCGCCGTGCTCTATCGCGCGCTGCCCGAAGAGGCCAGCGCCGCCGCGAGAATGTCGTACCCGCAGACTCTGCGCTCGGTGGCTGCCCTGCTACGCGACGAGCCTACGCTGCGTCGACGCATCGTTTACGGCGGCTGCGGCTTCGCCGGTTTCACCATCGTCTGGACCGCCCTCCCGTTTCTGCTCGCACGCGCCCCGTATCATTACGGCGAAACCGCCATCGGTCTGTTCAGCCTGCTGGGCGCGGCTGGCGCGCTGGGCGCCAATGCTGCCGGCCGGCTACACGACGCCGGCTACGGGCGGCGCGCGGTAGCGGGTTTCATGCTCGCAGCGATTGCCTCGTTCGCGGGCATGGGGCTGTTCAGCACGCACGTCGTTGCAATCGTACTGGGGCTGTTCTTCATGGATCTCGGCGTTCAGGGCGTCCAGATCCTCAACCAGAGCACGATCTACGCACTGCGCCCGGAAGCGCGCAGCCGGATCACCACCGCCTATATCGGTTGCTTCTTCATCGCGGGCGCCATCGGCTCGGCGCTGGCGGGCGTAAGCTTCGAACTGGCCGGCTGGCCCGGCACCATGGCCGTGGCCGGGCTGCTGGAAGCCGCGGCGCTCGCGTTCTGGGCGACCGAACGCTAGTCCATAACTTTCCAGGGCATTCGTAACACCGATTGCGCGCCATCGAATCAAGCCCTAGCCTGTCGATCCATCGCTCTGCCGCACCCCGATCATGCCCGACGTTTTTGACATCACGCTCGAATGCCACGGCGCCCTCACCGACCTACTCGGTGGTGATACCGTCCAGCTCGCGCTCGATGCACCGCACACCGTCGATCATCTGATCGACAGTCTGAGCGAACGCTGGCCCGAAGCCGCCGGCCTGCTGGCGCGCACCGCCTGTGCCCGCGGCGACGCGCTGCTGCCGCCCGGCAGCCCGCTCGGCGACGACGACCGGATCGCCCTGATCCCACCGGTCTCCGGCGGCGTGCCCGGGGTGGCGGACGACGACAAGCATCTCACCGCCGCGCCGCTCGATCTGGACGCGCTGATGGCCGAAACCGAGGACGAGCGCTGCGGCGCACTGGTGATATTTGGCGGCACGGTCCGCCTCACCAACGCCGGCCGCACGGTCGAGTCCATGGATTATTCCGCCTACGGCCCGCTGGCCGCCCGCACCATGGCCGATATCGAGCGCGAGACGCTCGAGGCCTTCGATATCCATGCCTGTCGCCTACAGCACCGCACCGGTCGTCTCGGGCTGGGTGAGATGAGCGTCTACGTCGTGGTGCGCGCAGTGCATCGCAGGCCCGCGTTCGAAGCCGCCGAGCACGCGCTGGAAGAGCTCAAGGCCCGCGTCGCCGTCTGGAAGAACGAATATTACAGCGACGGCACCCGCGCTTATCTGGAAGGCACCGAGGTCCCCACCCCGGAGCGCCCGCGTCACTCCCCGGGAGATCAATCGTGAAGAACGTCGGTATGAAACCGGACAGCCTGCGCTCGGCCGTGGCCGCCGCACGCTTCTATGCCCCGCCGCATTGTCTGCAACGCATCGCCTCGCGCGATACCGAAAAAGGCGACCCGCAGGCCTCGGCGCGCATCGCTGGCATCCTGGCGGCCAAGCGCACGGACGAACTGTTGCCGCTGTGTCATCCGCTGCCGATCCATGCCGCCGAAGTGCACTTTGCGATCGAGGCCGATCATGTCGCGATCGAAGCCGAAGTCCACACCATCGGCCCCACCGGCGTGGAAATGGAAGCGCTCACCGCCGCCAGCATGGCCGCGCTCACGCTCTATGACATGCTCAAGCCTTATGCCGAGCCCGAGGAACTGCGCATCGGCGATACCCATCTGCTGGAAAAACAGGGCGGCAAGAGCCACTACCCGCGGCATTTAAAAAGCCCGTTGGCAGCCACCGTCCTCATGGTGTCGACCCCAGTGGCCAACGGCCACAAGCCGGACGCCGCCGGACAGAGTGTGGTCGACGCGCTTGGCAAGGCCGGCTTCGAGCCGATCGATTATCGCGTGCTGCCCGACGATATCGAGCAGGTCGGCGATGCCGTTGATGAAGCCGTCTCGACCGGCGCCCCGCTGATCGTCACGGTCGGCGGCACCGGCATCGGGCCCAAGGACAAGGTGGTGGAAACCGTTGAACCGCGGATCACCACGCCGATGCCCGGGCTGATGGAGGCGGCGCGGGCCTTCGGCACGAAGCGCACGCCGTATGCCGTGATGTCGCGCGGCGTATCTGGCTTCATCGGCTCGAGTCTGGCGGTCACCTTCCCCGGCAGTCGTGGCGGTGCCGAGGAAACCATGGCCGCGCTGCTACCGAGCCTGGTGCATATCGTCGAGATCCACCAGCGGTTCGCGCGCGGCGCGTAGAACGCCGCCGCGCCGGCCGGCTCAACCGGCGCCGTTCTCCGGCCAGAGCCGGATCGCCTCGGGCGGCAGGTCGATACGACACCGCCCGCCGGCCACCAGCCCGTCGGCATCGACGGTGCGCAGGGTCAGCTCCAGTGCGTCGTCGATCCGCACCACGATTTCACGGCTCGCGCCGAGATCCACCACATCCACCACTGCAGCGTCGTAGGGCCCGTTCGCATCCAGCCGAACGCGCTCGGAGCGCAAACACCACGCCACGCGCGTTCCCGGCGCAAGGTCGTCGTCGTGAACGACAAGCCGCACGCCGGCGGTTTCGAGCGTATCGGCGGCCGCCATGCGGCCATGACCCATGTTGCGGATGCCGAGCAGGCGCGCGACCTGCGGCGAACTCGGGCGCGCGAACACGTCGGCGCGCCGCCCGGCCTGGAGCACCGTACCGCGATCGAGCACCAGCACCTCGTCGGCCAAAAGCGCCGCCTCTTCCGGGTCGTGGGTGACGAGCACGGTCGTGAGCCCTACTTCCTGCTGCAGCCGCCGCAGCTCGCGGCGCAGGCTGTCGCGCACCGGCGCATCCAGTGCCGAGAACGGCTCGTCCAGCAATAGAATCCGTGGCGCGTGGGTGAGCGCGCGGGCCAGCGCGACCCGGCGTTGCTGGCCACCCGAGAGCTCGTCCGGATAACGCGCTTCCAGCCCGTCGAGATGCAGCCGCTCCAGCCAGTACGAGGCCACGCCGGGATCGGCACCCACGCCGAAATTGATCTGCTGCCAGACGTTGCGCCCGGGCAACAGACTCGAATGCTGGGGCAGATAGCCGATGCGCCGATGCTCGGGGCGAAGCCCGGCCAGCTCCTCGTCGCCCGCTCGCACATGCCCGGCATCGGTCGCTTCCAGCCCGGCCAGCAGACGCAGCGTGAACGACTTGCCCGCACCGGACGGGCCGAGTAACGCCAGATGACGCGTGGCCGCGGCATGGGCGATTTGCAAACCAAACGCATCGAGCCGCGCTGCGAGATCGAAATCCAGCCGGGGCGCGGCCTGGACCACCGGCGGCGTTGCCGGCGGGCGCGCCACCCGTCGATGTCGACGACGCAACACGCGCAGATTGGCCAGCATCAACACAACGAACGCCGCGAACAACGAGGCCACCACCGGCGCCTGGGTGGCTGGCAGGCCGGTGCTGCTGAACTGCACGTAGGTGAACACCGGCAACGAGTACGGGTGATAGGACAGAATCACCGTGGCCCCGAACTCGCCGAACGCCCGTAGCCACGCCAGCAGCAGACCGGCGGCAATGCCGGGCAACGCGATCGGCAGGCTTACGCGAAAGAAGCGCGACAACGGCCCGTGCCCCAGCGTGGCGGCCACGGCCGGCAACGCCGGATCGATGGCCGCGAAGGCCGAGCGTGCCGCGATGACCAGAAACGGCGCAGCAACGAACGTCTGGGCCAGCACAATGCCGGCGAAGGAATCGGTCAGCGCGCCGCCGAACCAGCGCCCGACGAGCGTGTAGGGCCCGACCAGCGACACCAGCAGAATGCCGCTGACCAGCGGCGGCAGCGCCAGCGGCAGCTGGATCGCCACGCCGATAAAACCGGCCAGCCGGCCGCGCGCCCGGGCCAGCCCATATGCCAGCGGTACGCCGAGCACGGCGATGATCGTCGCCGATACCGTGGCCGCTGCGGCCGAAACCTCCAGCGCCGACCACAGGCGCGGATCGCCGAAATTCGCGCCGGCGCCCGGCAGGCGCAGAAAAAACGCCGCAATCGGGGCCAGCAGATAGAGTGCCAGCAGCCCGCCGAGCCAGGCCAGCGGACTGCCGAGCCGCGTCAAGACGCCCCCATCAGACGACCACGCGGCCGATCAATCGTGTTCAATGGCGTGTTGCAACGCCTCGGGAACAGCGCTGCGAGCACCCGAGACCTTGACCGGCGACATCACGTTAAAGCCGTTATCCTTGAGAATCTTTCGCCCCTTGGGACCGAGGATAAAGCGAATGAAATCACGCGCGCCGGCGCTGTCGGGCGCCCGGTTCAGCTGCGTCACGGTATACACCGCCCCGAGCTTGACCGGATCGATCGACACAGTCGGAATATCGGCCGCCGCGGCCTCGCCCTTGTAGAAGAAACCGGCATCGAGCTGTCCGGCCTGCAGCCGGCCCACCAGCCCTTCCTCCGGAAAAACCTGACCGTGCGCCATGATCCGGCCGCGCAGTTTGGGCTCGTTTTCGTCGTCGGCGATCCGGTGGACGGCCTTCACGATCAGCTTGCCCTTCGGGTCCAGCTTGGGATCGGTCCGCCCGAAGGTGAAGCCGGGTTGTGTGACGACCTGATACCAGGGCTTGTGCCGCAACGCATCGGCGAAACGGCTTTTCGGGTTATAGCCAATCACCAGCGGCGAACGCATGAAAGTGGCGTACCAGCTCACCCAGTCGCCATTGGACGACCCCATTAGGCGTTTGTTGATCCCGGCATGGGCGCTGACATAAACATCGCCCTGGCGAACCTTGCCCTTGATCTCGTTGGCGAGCTTGGTCGAGCCAGCGGCATAGCCCTGAAAATGATCGCCGGTGGCTTTCTCGAAGGCCGGGCGCACCTTGTCTTCCATGACATGCGCCAGCGAGCCGGCGTACAGCACCTTGACCGTATGCCCGCCGTCGGTGGCGGCACTCGCGCTCGCCGCGGTTACGGCGAGCACGCCCAGGCAGGCCGCCAATGCAGCGCGTAACGTGGCGCAATGCAGCTTTGGGCGGGGATTCTCGCGATTCATCCCGGTCTCCGGATAACAATTGCGCCGACCCCGGTAGCAACACACAGCGATCGCCTCGCCAGAAAGGCGTGGCACGCTGAAATGAACCGGGGGCGGTCGTCTGAAACGATTCGGAATAAAGCATACTACATAACGCTTATCGAGCCGGCTCGCGACGTCGGACACCCGCGGCGCTGCAACATCGCGGGAAACTTCGCGCGCCGAAGCGTGTCGGATACGCTAGATCACAAAACTAGAGAGTTGTTCATGCTCACGCGCTTTCATACTGGCGGCCGGACCCTGCTCGCGACTTTGGCCTCGACCGCCGCGCTTGCCCTGGCCGTTCCTGCGTTCGCGCAGCCGCAGAACGCCGATTCGAGCACCGGCAATACCGGCTCGTTACCGGCCGGGCAATCATCGCAACCCATGCAAAGCGCGACGCCGTCCGCACAAAACGACCACGGCGACAGCAGCGCCAATGCTTCGAACGACAACACGCCGGCGCCGCAGCAGCTGCCGGAGCCCAAGCCCAGCGATTACGGCGCGTCCAACTTCCACGCCCCCAGCGACACCGAATTGGCCGAATTCGCCGCGACGCATCAGCCGCCCGCGCAGAACAACAACGGCGCCGACGACGCCAATGGGCCGAACGCCGACAGCAACAACGGCAATGCAATGAACAGCGCAAACGACGCCGGCCCATCGGCTTCGGGGCAGGCGAACGCCCCGACCAGTGGCACGCCATCGAATGACGCCGCCGCAACGTCAACCACGTCGGACAGCGCGACCTCGGACGACGGCAGCAGCGACGACAACGACCACCCGTAGCCCGTTACGCCCGGCGCCGCCGCGCGCAATCTTTCGTCGACGCCTGCATCGCAGGCGCGCGGCGCGCCGTATACTGAAGCCTTGGCACCCACCGTATGCGCCATGGCGAAGGACGCCGATTCGACGCCGCGGTCGTCGACCGTCATCCGGCGTCATAGCTGGTTCACCCGGCTATGGCATTGGATCAACGCGCTTTGCCTGCTTGTGTTGCTGATGAGCGGGCTGCAGATATTCAACGCCCATCCGGCGCTGTACTGGGGCCATGCGTCCACCTTCAATGCGCCGTTCCTGTCGATCGGCGCCCGCCGCGATGCCGCCGGCGACCCGATGGGCTATGTGAACATCGAAGGGATGGAAATCCCCACCACCGGCGTGCTCGGCTGGTCCAGGGTCGGCAACCAGATGCAGCCGCGCGCGTTTCCCGTATGGGCCACATTGCCCGGCCCGCAATGGTTGTCGCTCGGCCGACAATGGCATTTCACGGCGGCCTGGGTATTCGGCGTAATGCTCGCTGTTTATCTGATTTATTCGATCATCAGCCGGCGTCGCCGACGGTTGATCGGCGTGCATCATGGCGAGATGGGTACCTTCGGCCATGCCGTGGTGGAGCACGCGAAGTTCCGTTTCCCACGGGTGCGCGACTACAACATCATCCAGAAGCTCACCTATCTGCTGGTGCTGTTCGGGCTCCTGCCGCTGATGGTGCTGACCGGGCTGACCATGTCGCCCACCATGGACGCCGGCTGGCCCTGGCTCCCAGTGGTGTTCGGCGGCCACCAGAGTGCCCGCACGATTCACTTTCTCTGTGCGTTCACGCTGGTCGGTTTTTTCATCGTGCACCTCGTGCTGGTGCTCGTCTCCGGGGTGTTCAACAACATGCGCGCCATGATCACCGGCGGCTATCGCGTGGACGAGCCCGTCGCGCCGCCGCGGGATGCCGAGGCTGAGGCGGCCGCAGCGCCGCAGGAGAACCGCCATGGCGAATGACAACGACCGCAAGCGTCGACCCGGCGACCGGCCGGACGCGCGTCGCCGTCGCGTGCTTGGCGGCCTGGGCGCGCTCGGCGCCACATCGCTGCTGTCCGGCTGCGACTGGACCCAGAGCCAGGCGGTACAGAATTTTCTCGGCCACACCGAAAAGCTCACCCAGGCCGCCCAGCGCCTGGTGGCTTCGCGCGAAGCCCTGGCGCCGGAATACGACAAGAGCCAGATCGCGCCGACGTTCCGCCCCAACGGCAGCATCAATCCGCAGACCCCGGCCTACCAGCAGCTCGTCGATTCGAACTTCGCCGATTATCGACTCGATTTCCATGGCTTGGTCGATAACCCGATGTCGTTCTCGCTGGCCGAACTCAAGGCCATGCCGTCGCGCACGCAAATTACCCGGCACGACTGCGTCGAGGGCTGGTCGTGCATCGGCCAATGGACCGGCGTCGTGCTGGGGCATCTGCTGGATCGCGTCCAGCCAAAGGCCAACGCCCGCTACGTGGTCTTCCACTGTGCCGATCATCTCTACGGCTCGCCGCAGCCGTACTATGAAAGTCTCGACATGATCGAGGCCCGGCACCCGCAGACGATCCTCGCCTATGGCCTGAACGGCGGCGATCTGCCGGTGGCCAACGGCGCGCCGCTGCGCCTGCGCGCCGAACGCCAGCTCGGTTACAAAATGGCCAAATACGTCATGCACATCGAGCTGGTCGAGAACTTCGCCCATATCCAGGGCGGGCATGGCGGCTACTGGGAAGATCGCGGCTACGACTGGTGGGCCGGCATCTGAGCCCGCCGGCGACGGCTGCCTGATACGGCTCCCCCCCCCCCCCCCCCCCCCCCCCCCCCGCCCCCGCCGGGAGTAGACTGCCCGTCTTTGCCGACGCCGCGGCCCGCCGTGGCCATCTCGTCATGTTCCAATTCTTCGAACGGCTGGTCGATCCGTTCCCGGAGGACGACCGCACCCCGCCGGATACCGGCATCGTCCGCTTCATCGCTTTCTATGCCCGCCCGGTCTGGAAGCTGTTGATCGCCACCGCGGTACTCACCGCCGCGTTCTCGATCATTGAAGTCTCGCTGTACGGCTTTCTCGGCCATATCGTCGACTGGTTCGCCACCGGCGATCGCGAGCACTTCATCGCCAACAACGCCTGGCAGCTCATCGGCATGGCGCTGGTCGTGCTGGTACTGCTGCCCTCCCTGATCTTTGCCCAGGGCCTGACCACCTTCCAGGCCATGGCGCCCAACGTGCCCATGCGCTTTCGCTGGCAGGTCCACCGCTGGCTGCTCGACCAGTCGCTGTCGTACTTCCAGGACGACTTCGCCGGCCGCATCGCCTCCAAGATGATGCAGACCGCCCTGGCCATCCGCGAAGTGATGATGAAGTTCGTGGACGTGCTGCTGTATGTCGTCGTCTATTTCGGCGGCGTGGTGGTCATGGTCGCCGGCGCGGACTGGCGCCTCGCCCTGCCGTTCGCGGCCTGGATGGCAATCTACATCGCGCTGCTGAAATACTTCCTGCCGCGCCTGCAATCCATCGCCGAAGCCCAGGCCAACGCCCGCGCGGAAATGACCGGGCGCGTGGTCGATGCCTATACCAACATCGGCACCGTCAAGCTGTTCGCCCATACCGAGCGCGAGTCCGACTACGCCCGCGCCAGCATGTCGTCGTTCCTCTCGACCGTGTACACCCAGATGCGGCGCATCAACGGCCTGTACGCCAGCCTGTATCTGCTCAACGCGGCGCTGCTGTTCTCCGTCACCGGGCTCGGCATCCTGTTCTGGACCGAACGCGCGATCACCGCCGGTGCGGTCGCCACCGCCGTCGGCCTGGTGCTGCAGATCAACGGCATGAGCCAGTGGATCATGTGGGAAGTGTCCAACCTGTTCGAGCATATCGGCACCATCCGCGACGGCATGGGCAGCTTCACGAGCAACCGCGCCATCGTCGACGCGCCGAACGCCCGACCGCTGCAGGTCACGGCCGGCGCCATCGAGTTCGACGACATCTCCTTCCATTACGGGCGCGACGACGCCGGCGTCATCTCGCATTTCTCGCTGTCGATCGCGCCCGGCGAAAAAATCGGGCTGGTCGGGCGTTCCGGTGCCGGCAAATCCACCCTGCTGTCGCTATTGCTGCGCTTCCACGAACTCGAAGGCGGGCGCATCACCATCGACGGCCAGGACATCACCAACGTCACCCAGGCCTCGCTGCGCGAAGCCATCGGCATGGTCACGCAGGACACCGCCCTGCTCCATCGCTCGATCGCCGACAACATCCGCTACGGCCATCCCAACGCCACCGACGACCAGCTCTGGGCCGCCATCGACGCCGCCCACGCCGGCTTCATCCGCGACCTCGTCGACAACCGCGGCCGGCGCGGGCTGGAAGCGCATGTCGGTGAACGCGGCGTCAAACTCTCCGGCGGCCAGCGCCAGCGCGTGGCCCTCGCCCGCGTCATGCTCAAGAACGCCCCCATCCTCCTGCTCGACGAAGCCACCGCCGCGCTCGACTCGGAAATCGAAGCCGCCATCACCGAAAACCTCCACGCCGTCATGGAAGGCAAAACCGTCATCGCCGTCGCCCATCGCCTGTCCACCATCGCCGAGCTGGACCGACTGGTCGTGATCGACCAGGGCCGGATCGTGGAAACGGGGACACACGAGGCACTGATAGCAGCCGACGGACTCTACGCCCGGCTTTGGGCCATGCAATCGGGAGGATTCATCGGCGCTTAGCACGACACATCGAGCTGTCGAAGTGACCCGGCGAGCCGACATTGCCAACCCCGGAAATGCTCAAGCTAAACTGGAGCGACTATCGGGCGCGGCTCGAACCCTTTTTGCGACGGCCAAATTCGCCCTCGTAAAATCAGCGACTTAGAAGCCGACCTAAAAATTGGGTTGTGCTTTAGAAAGCATGTTAGATCTTTAACAATCAGTCGCTTAGGATAAAATGTCTCTTGTTCGCTGCCGCGTAGGCAGCTCAGAAAGATGAACGCGGCCATCATGGGCGCGGCGCTGGGTTCGCTGCCGCGTAGGCAGCTCAGAAAGTGAAAAGACGCGGCGCTTCAACGTCACGCATGTTCGCTGCCGCGTAGGCAGCTCAGAAAATCACGGCCGGCACGACGCTTGAAATCCCGATGTTCGCTGCCGCGTAGGCAGCTCAGAAAAACGTGCGCCTCATTGGCCGCGTAGCGCTGGCGTTCGCTGCCGCGTAGGCAGCTCAGAAACCGAATGCGGCGCACGCGACTGGGTTCAACATGTTCGCTGCCGCGTAGGCAGCTCAGAAAAAATTCAGCGGCGGCGCCAAATACAACGCAACGTTCGCTGCCGCGTAGGCAGCTCAGAAAGTAAATGCCTGGCCCGCTGGGCGCTCTGGTGCGTTCGCTGCCGCGTAGGCAGCTCAGAAATATGCGGGTTACGTTCCGAAGCGATCGATGCGGTTCGCTGCCGCGTAGGCAGCTCAGAAAGGGCGGGACCGAGCCTGAGACGGTGCGTTTGTGTTCGCTGCCGCGTAGGCAGCTCAGAAAACAGAACGGGCACGGCAACAGTTCAAACCCCAGTTCGCTGCCGCGTAGGCAGCTCAGAAACGGCTGGGCAAGCCGTCCGGCGTATTTCGTTTGTTCGCTGCCGCGTAGGCAGCTCAGAAAACGATATCCGCGCGAAAGCGGGAACCGACGACGTTCGCTGCCGCGTAGGCAGCTCAGAAAGCTGGCGGGGTGGCGTAGCCATGGCCAGCGAGTTCGCTGCCGCGTAGGCAGCTCAGAAATGACTCCGAGTTGTCCGTTTATCTCCAATCCTGTTCGCTGCCGCGTAGGCAGCTCAGAAAAGCGCGTCGATCTCACCCTGCCGGAACTCATTGTTCGCTGCCGCGTAGGCAGCTCAGAAACATGAAACTGAAATCTCGCACGCCTGAACTCGGTTCGCTGCCGCGTAGGCAGCTCAGAAACTGTGCCGCTGCAGCCAGGGCCACTGGTACCCGTTCGCTGCCGCGTAGGCAGCTCAGAAAACCGCAAAAAACACAGCCAGCAATACCAGCACGTTCGCTGCCGCGTAGGCAGCTCAGAAAGAACGACTCTATGAAGTCGCGTTCATTGCCGGGTTCGCTGCCGCGTAGGCAGCTCAAAAATTCGATCCGAAAACCTGCGTGAAACAGTTCAAGTTCGCTGCCGCGTAGGCAGCTCAGAAACGATGGAAAAATCGCGCGGTTTGGGCCGGGGGGTTCGCTGCCGCGTAGGCAGCTCAGAAACGAACAAGGCGGCTGCGTTCGCGGAATACCCGAGTTCGCTGCCGCGTAGGCAGCTCAGAAAACGCATGCCGCGAAACAACCCCGGAATTACGCGTTCGCTGCCGCGTAGGCAGCTCAGAAACCGCATAGCCCCGAGGCACAGGCCGCTAGCCAGTTCGCTGCCGCGTAGGCAGCTCAGAAAGAGACGGGTAAAAACAAAATTTTCCTATCGGCGTTCGCTGCCGCGTAGGCAGCTCAGAAAGCCGAGCCATATGCCCCGGAAGTACTCGACGCGTTCGCTGCCGCGTAGGCAGCTCAGAAATTGTTTTGTTCTTGTTCTCGGCGCTCCGCAACGTTCGCTGCCGCGTAGGCAGCTCAGAAATGGACGGCGTTTCGTTCATGGAGGGATCGCGAGTTCGCTGCCGCATAGGCAGCTCAGAAACAATCCCGGCTCGGCTGCGGCGGGGCGTTGGGGTTCGCTGCCGCATAGGCAGCTCAGAAAAGTGCTCCAAGTGCTCGCGGCTTCGCCGCTGCGTTCGCTGCCGCATAGGCAGCTCAGAAATCATCCTGAAAGCGTTCACGAGCAAATTGATTGTTCGCTGCCACCTAGACAGCTCACAGAGGCCCGTTATCCCCGAAGTCTTCGGCTCACTTCGGCCTCCGTCTGCGCGACTTCGGATGTACGACGCTGTTGTAAGTCATCGGCGGGCTATGCGTGGAAAATATATTTTCCAATGTAAATCATAAAATCTAGTCAATCACGAAGCTTTAAACCGCTTGCCGCGATCAACCTCCCTATCTATTTGCCAATTCGCAGCATCGTTCGATAAATTTCGTTAGGGGGACAAGCCAGCAGAAGTAATGGAAGATCTCGCGCCGAGCGATCTCAAGACGATCCTGCATTCCAAGCGCGCGAACCTGTATTACCTTCAGTACTGTCGCGTGTTGGTTAAAGGCGGCCGCGTGTCCTATGTCACGGACGAAGGGCGCGAGTCCAAGTATTGGAATATCCCGATCGCCAATACCACCTCGATTCTGCTCGGCACCGGCACATCCATCACGCAGGCCGCAATGCGTGAGCTGGCCAAGGCCGGCGTGCTTGTCGGGTTCTGCGGCGGGGGCGGTACACCGCTGTTTGCTGCAACCGAGGTCGATGTCGAAGTGGCCTGGCTCGCCCCGCAAAGCGAATATCGGCCCACCGAATACCTGCAACAGTGGGTTCGATTCTGGTTCGAAGACGATTTGCGTCTTGCCGCGGCGCAAGCCTTCCAAAAACAACGCCTGCAGACGATCTCGACCCTCTGGGCCGATGAACGCAGCCTACGCGACGCGGGGTTTCGCTGCGATTTAAAGCGGCTGCAGGATGCCGTCGCCCGTAATGATGTCGCCATTGATGCGGCGCAGAACACCAACGAACTGCTCACGCTCGAAGCGCGGCTGACGAAAACACTGTTCAAGCTCGCGGTCGACGCCACTGACTACGGCGAGTTCACCCGCGCCAAACGCGGCAGCGGCACCGATCCCGCGAATCGGTTCCTCGACCATGGCAACTATCTCGCTTACGGGCTGGGCGCCACCTGTTGCTGGGTACTGGGCCTGCCGCATGGTCTGGCTGTTTTGCACGGCAAAACACGCCGCGGCGGTCTGGTGTTCGATGTCGCGGATTTGATCAAGGACGGCGTCATTCTGCCGCAGGCGTTCATTTCGGCGGTACGTGGGGACGAAGAACAGGAGTTTCGTCAGGCCTGCATCGAACGCCTCGCGCAGGTCGAAGCGCTGGACGGCATGATCGATACCGTCAAACGCGTGGCGGACAATCTGGCACGACGCGCCGCTTCCGCATGAATGTCCTGTTCGTCTCACAGTGCAACAAGAATGCACTCAAGGAGACGCGTCGCATCCTGGATCAGTTCGCCGAACGCCGTGGCGACCGGACCTGGCAAACGCCGATCACCAAGGCCGGGCTCGACACCCTGCGCAAGATGCTGCGCAAGAGCGCGCGCAAGAATACGGCCGTCGCGTGTCACTGGATACGCGGCGCCAATCACAGCGAATTGCTCTGGGTGGTCGGGAACGCGGCACGGTTTAACGATCGCGGGGCCACGCCAACGCATACCACGCAGCGCGATGTGCTACGCGCCGAGGACGAAAACAACTGGCACAGCGGCGAAGACATCACCCTGCTCGCGATGATGGCCGGCCTGCTGCATGACCTGGGCAAGGCCACTATTGCGTTCAAGCAACGTCTGGACGGCCGCCTTACCGAGCGAAATCGCTTTCGTCATGAATGGGTGTCACTACGGCTGTTTCTAGCATTCGTCGGCGATGATGACGACGAGGCCTGGCTCACGCGACTGCTCGACGCCGAAACACACGACCTGGCGGCCTGGACACGCACGCCGGCGTTTCAGCGTGATGGTTGGGATGCGAGCGATCCTTGCCCGTTCCGTGGCTTGCCGCCACTGGCGAAGGCATTGGCCTGGCTGATCGTATCCCACCACCGACTGCCGGTCGCGCCGGTCACGGACGACCATGGGCAACAAGTGCGTTTGGGCGCACGAGCGAAATCATTCAATCCCGACTGGCTTGATGCGCCGCTCGACGCCCTAGCTCACACGTGGAATGAGCGCCTGTCTCCCGGCGAGGAAAAGGAGATCGCACCGTACTGGCAGCTGGCGGGCCGTTTACCGGTAGCCAGCCAGGCGTGGCGCAAGAAAGCTGCCCGGCTCGCCCGTCGCCTGCTCGAACTCAAGCGCAAGCGACGTGACGAATGGCATGATAATCCGTTCGTGCTGCATCTGGCCCGGCTGAGCCTGATGCTGGCCGATCACTATTATTCGAGCCTCGGCCTGGACGATAGCGACCGACCGGTACCGGCGCGGCGCGCCTTCGTGCAGCGCGCGTGCAAGTTGACCGCAAATACGACACGCAATCGCGCCGGGCGCATTGTGGCCAACCAAAGCCTCGATGAGCACCTGCTCGGGGTAACGCATCACGCCGGGCAAATCGCTCATGTCCTGCCGACACTCGAGCGCGATCTCGCACGCATCGGTCGGCATCGCGGCCTGCGTAAACGTAGCGGCAAAGGCAAGTTTCAGTGGCAGGACACGGCATTCGATACGGCGGTCGGGCTGCGAGAGCGCGCCGCGCGCCACGGCGCTTTTATCGTCAACATGGCCTCGACCGGTTGTGGCAAGACATTGGCCAACGCCCGGCTGCTTTATGCCTTGGCTGATCCGCAACAGGGCTTGCGGGCCACGTTCGCGCTCGGGTTGCGTGCACTGACCCAACAAACCGGGCGTAGCTATCGCAAAGATCTACATCTAAGCGACAACGAACTGGCGATACGGGTGGGCGGCAGCGCCAGCCGTGCGCTATTTGCCTATTACGAGCGACTGGCCGAAGAAACGGGCTCGGCTTCGGTTCAACATCTGATCGCTGAAGACGATCACGTATTGTTCGAAGGCACCGACGACCAGCGCTCGCTGCTGGCCTGGACTCGGCACGATCCGAAAACGAAAAGCCTGCTCGCCGCGCCGATGCTGGTCTGTACCGTGGATCATCTAGTGCCGGCCACGGAATCCCTGCGTGGCGGGCGCCAGATCGCCCCCATGCTGCGCTTGATGAGCAGCGATCTCGTGCTCGATGAACTCGACGATTATGACCTCGACGACCTGCCCGCCCTCACCCGGCTGGTGCAGTGGGCCGGCATGCTCGGCACGCGCGTGGTGCTGTCGTCGGCGACATTGCCGCCCGATCTGGTCGAAGGCATGTTTCTCGCCTATCAAGCCGGGCGGCGCGAATACCAGCGCAACCGCGGCGCGGATGGCCCCCATGCCGCGCTCGCCGACATACCGTGTCTGTGGGTCGATGAGTTCGGCGTGCAACATCGGGACTGCGGCCAGCCGGCCAAGTTCGCCGCCGCGCATGCCGATTTCGTTCAACGCCGCGTTGCCAAACTCGAGCAAAGCCCAGCTTTACGCCTCGGCAAGCTATGGCCGCTCGACATTGCACGCGCACAAAAACGCGAACAGACACGAGCGGCATTTGCGCAGCAGGTGCGTCAAGCTGCGCTCCAGCTGCATCACGATCACGCAAAGCTAGTGCCGGGCAGCCACAAACGCGTCAGCTTCGGGCTGTTGCGTATGGCGAATATCGATCCACTCTTCGATGTAGCCAAAACACTGTTCGAACTCGGTGCACCCGAGGACACGCAGTTGCATCTGTGTGTCTACCACGCCCGTTTCCCGCTCGTGCAGCGCGCGGCCATCGAACAGAAGCTCGACACGGCCTTGAACCGCCGCGATGAAAACGCGGTTTTCCAATCCCCGGATATTTGCAACGCGCTCGAGCAGAGCCCGGCCACACATCATCTATTCATCGTGCTCGCCTCGCCAGTCTGCGAGGTTGGGCGTGATTGGGATGCCGATTGGGCGATCGCGGAGCCGTCCTCGATGCGCGCATTGATTCAGCTCGCGGGCCGCGTTCAACGGCATCGGCGACAGCCGAACGGCCGCCCGAACATATTGATCTTCGATACTAATCTTCGGCATTTCGATGGCCACAGCGGCCCGGACGGCAAACCGGCGGCCATCTTTATCCGGCCGGGCTTCGAGCAACCCCGCGTTGCAGCGAGCCATCCGTTCCGATTGGTGGCACACCGACTCGGCAAGCTCATGCGCGCCGACGAATACCAAGCCATCGATGCCTTGCCGCGGATTGCAGCGCCACCGGCCGCCGAACGCCAAGCCAAGACACGCCTGGTCGATCTCGAACATGCGCGCATGGCCGATACCATGCAGCCCGTGTTAGCTGAGCACACATGCCGATTGAATGCCGCCAGCGGCTGGCAATACCCCCAATCTCTGCTGACCGGAGTGCTCGCACAACAACAACCATTTCGCGAGAACACGATGCGAACGGCACAACTCGTACTACTGCCCGACGATGACGAATCGGACACGCTCTGTCTGCACCGTGTCGAGGCCGACCCGTCCCGGCGTGGAAAAAGTCTTTACGTTCGTGTCGAAGACAGCCAACGCCATCACGTCGCGCTAGAACTGGGCCCGCGCGTTGCGCCCTGGGGCCAGTTCGATCTCGATGCCCTGCTCGCGGCACAGGCCGAGGAGCAAGACTTGACGCTACACGAAGCGGCATGCCGTTTCGGCCAGTTGGAAGCGCCGGAAAACGCGCAGGGCTGGCGTTATCATCCCTGGCTCGGATTTTCGGCATGGCGCGGGTGAACACCACGGCCGGTCTGGCCTGGCCCACCAGTGCAATCTCGTCAGGGGTATTGCCGGCGGGCGTGCAACACCGCGACGATTTCCACGCGTTCTGCCGCCACCTTGTAGACGATCAGATAATTGGGATGCGCGACCAATTCGCGCGTGCCGGCGACGCGACCGCGCGGGTAAAGATAGGGGTACTGTGCCAACGGCACGACCACCGCCTCGATGCGTTCCTTGAGCCGGCGCGCAGCCGGGGGATTGTCTTCAGCGATAAAGGCAACAATCTCGGCGAGCTGCCTGCGGGCGGTTTCACGCCAGACGACCGGCAGCATCAGTCTTTTTGGGTACGTCGCTGCTCGGCTTGGTCGATCACGGCCTCGATCTGGGCCATCACCTCGTCGTGCGGGACCGGCGGCCTGTCGTCCGCTAGCCCGCGCCGAACCTGTTCGCGCAGCCAGCGGTCGTGGCTTTCCGCCTCGGCTTCGGTCTCGAACTCGCTAACGCGGGGATCCAGAAATTTCGGCATGGCGACGCTCCTGTTGCTGTGCATCAGTCTACGCCAAACAGATCGGCCCATCAGGCCAGTCATTTTTGTGCACCGAGCCTCTATGCGAGGCCCGTGCATTCGAAGCTGCCTATACGGCAGAAAAAAGAGCAGCCCAATAGGCTCGGGCAATTTTCTGAGCTGCCTGCGCGGCAGCGTTCAACAAGCTCGATCAATGGTAGCTCAAAACGCTCGCGCAATGGCTTGCTTCGAACAAGTTTTTAGGAAATACTCAAATCGGCCCCAGCCACGTTGCAGCGCGGCTGAGGCCTGACAACCGCCGATTAGCACCGGCTCCGCACGATAAATCGCAGGAGGACAAAGACGTGAAAGACCGTCGCAGAAGATCCGGCTAATACCGAACTTAACTACTCGACATCAATCACGCCTCACGGCAGCGAGTTGCCGTGGGGATTCTATAACCCGGGCCCGTCAGGGTCCATTGGTTTGGAATGCCTATGCCCGATACAACCGATAATCAAACCGGGACGGCCGCTCGAAGCGAGCGCTTTCGCGAAGCGATTGCAGACTTCATAAACGCGCGCCGTGTGGCTAAGCTCAAGGGTCGAGAGGATGATGCGGCGGCTGCCGCGAAATACGAATACGAAACCTGGCTGGCCAGCGCGGCTCACCGCGTGAGCCAGATTCAGGCCGTCACCCACGTGCTCAAGGCCAGCCACCCCGATGCACGCGGTTCCAGTCTTTATATTCCGCCCACCGACTTGCCGCTGCGTGACGAAATCGGCAGCCATTCGCTGGGCAACGAATTTACCGAAGATGTCGTCGGCAACGCGGCCGCCCTGGATGTATTCAAGTTCCTCAAAGTCGAAGTCGATGGCCGGTCGCTGCTGGACTGGGTCAAACAGGACGACACGGATCTCAAGCAGGCGCTGCATACAGACGAAGACATCGCGCATCGACGAATGCAGGCCTTCGGCAATCTCGTGCGCAGCGGCACGCCCAGCTCGCATGCCCTGGCCAAACAGGTCTATTGGCTCGTCGACGGCCGTCCCGACGATAACCACAACTTCCACCTGCTACAGCCGTTGTTTTCCAGCGCCCTCGCCCATCGGGTGCATGCGGATATTCAGGCCGCCCGGTTTGGGGAAGAAAATAAGGCGGGCCGACAGGCCAAACGGTCTAAAAAACCGCATGACGGGATCTATCAAGACTATCGCCAACTGGCTGTTCGCAAGATGGGTGGCACCAAGCCTCAGAACATTTCGCAGCTGACCAGCGAACGCGGTGGCACCAATTATCTACTCGCCTCCCTTCCCCCGACATGGTCGCTAATGCGCGCCACAACCCTGCTGGGACGAGAATCTTCGACCGGCCGATTCTTCTACTTCGAAGGCGTTCGAGGCCTGGTTCGCAGCCTCGGCCGACTACTCCGCTCGGATCCGAAAAAGACACTGGAAACCCGACAGAAGCGCGAAGAGCTTGAAAAGGCGTTGGGCGCGCAACTGCCCCTGTTTGCCGCCACGATTCGCGATCAACTGTCACCCGGCTGGACGCGCGATCCCGCCTGCGAATTGCCGCTGTGCGAACAGCTCTGGCTTGATCCCGACCGTCTCACCTTGGACGCGCGGCTGCTGGGCGAAGGCGGCGAGGATGATCGCGCCTTCGAACAGGCCTACCACTGGGGCGATTGGCCGGATCAAGTCGCGGGTATTTTTGCCAATTGGCTCAACGACCGACTGCGCCATGCCGGCATAACGTCGGTCGGCGATATTGAATATCGCCATTGGGCACGACAGGCCATTGTCGAAGCCGCCTGGCCGGTTCCCATGCAACGGCGCGCCGCGGAGGACCGCTCATGAGCCACGGACCGAATTTCACACATCTGCTCGTGCTGCCCCGGCTGCATATCCAAAACGCCAATGCGATTTCCAGCCCGCTGACCCATGGTTTTCCGTCGATGACGGCGTTTACCGGCTTTATGTGGGCACTGGAACGCAAAACTCTAACGGCAGACCTCGATATCGCCTTCAAAGGTATCGGCGTGGTCTGCCACCAACATCAAGAACAGGCAACCGAAGGCGGCTTCATCAAAGCCTTTCACCTCACGCGGAACCCGGCCGCTAAGGACGGAAGCACCGCCGCGATCGTCGAGGAAGGCCGTATTCATATCGAAGTCAGCCTGATTCTTGCGCTGGAAAGCGACCGTTGGCAGCGCGATCCACAGGCACAGCAAGACGATATCCACACAATCAAGCCTATGGTCGATGCCATGCGCATCGCGGGCGGCTCGGTGGTGCCCCCAGACCATCCGCGATTACCGCGCTATCAGCCACAAGTCGTCGACTTGACCGGCAACGAAACGGATCGACTCGATGCATTTCGCAAACTTCGGCTGCGTCTGGTGCCCGGTTTCACCTTGGTATCCCGCGACGATTTGATCGCACAACGCCACGAAGCGCTGACCGCTGAAGATAAACAGGCCACGCGCCTGGATGCCTGGCTTTCGCTGTCGCGGATCAACTGGCGCTACCACGCCGACAACGCTGAATGGCAACACGATCGTCACGGCCTCGGGTGGGCCGTGCCCATCCCTGTGGGCTACGGAGCACTCGGTGACATCCACCCCGGCGGGGACATAACCAACGCGCGCGATCCCGACACCCCGTTCCGTTTCGTCGAAAGCCTGTATTCGATGGGCGAATGGATTAGCCCCCACCGTCTGGAACAGGCCGAACAGCTGATCTGGTACCCCCGAACGCGGCCCGAGGACGGCCTTTACCGCTGCTGCAACGACTACCGACCTGTCGCCGACCCGTTCGAATCGCTCTACGACTTCGACTGACGTCCGCCTGTATTCAAGGAGATATAACAATGGCCAAAAACGACGCCCTCAAGACCGCTTCCGTACTCGCCTTCGAACGCAAGCTCGACCCTTCCGACGCGCTTTTCAGTGCCGGCAATTGGGCCGACCGCAATCAATATGCGCAATGGCCAGGTGTACCGGTACGCGAGAAATCCGTACGCGGCACCATTTCCAATCGCCTCAAAGCCAAGGATCAGGACCCGGCCAAACTCGACGCCGCCATCGAAAACCCGAACCTGCAAACCGTCGACGTCGCCGCCCTTCCCCACGACGCCGACACGCTGGCCGTGCACTTCACCCTGCGCGTACTCGCCGGTGCCGGCATCCCTTCGGCCTGCAACAACGCCGACTATCAAGCTAAGCTCAAACAAACCGTTGCCGGCTATGTCAGCGAACACGGTTTCGACGAGCTGGCGCACCGGTATGCCTGCAACCTCGCCAATGGGCGGTTTCTCTGGCGCAACCGTCTCAAAGCCGACGAGATCGAAATCGTTGTCTCGCAAACCAAAGCGGGACAAGTCGAAAAACAATGGACCTTCAATGCCCTGGCGCATTCGCTGCGCGATTTTCAGGGCAATGAAGAAACGCGTGAACTCGGCCAAGTGATCGCTGCCGCCCTGGCAGGCGACGATTACCTCTTGCTCGATGTCGTTGCCTTTGCGCGTATCGGCGGCGGCCAGGAAGTCTTTCCGTCGCAAGAGCTCATTCTGGAGCGTACCCGCGGCGACAAGAGTAAGACGCTCTATTACATCGGCGAAAAAGACAACGCCGCAATCCATTCGCAGAAGCTGGGCAACGCCCTACGCACGATCGATACCTGGTACCCCGTCCCGGATGACGGCATCGATCTCGGACCGATCGCGGTCGAACCCTACGGATCCGTGACCACCCAGGGCGCGGCCTATCGCCAGCCCAAGCAGAAAGCCGATTTCTACAATCTGCTGGACAACTGGCTACTCAAGGACAAAGTACCAAGCACCGAGAATCAGCATTTCGTGATGGCTACGCTGATCCGTGGTGGCGTATTCGGCGACGCGGGGTGAACAATGGACCACTACATCGACATCCGACTGCGCCCCGACCCGGACTTCCCTGCGCCCATCCTCATGGGCGCCCTGTACAGCAAACTGCATCGCGCACTCGTGGAGCTGGCTGCAGACGATATTGGTATCAGCCTGCCGGCACACAACACCGGCGTTCAGGCACGCCACCCGGGCGAGACACTACGTGTGCATGGGGCGGCGGATCGTATTGAAACACTCCTCGCCACCGGCTGGCTCAAAGGCATGCGCGATCATGCCGAGGTCGGTGAAGTGTTTCCGGTGCCCGATAACGCTGTGCATCGCACCGTGCGCCGACGACAATTCAAAACCAATGCCGATCGTCTCCGCCGGCGCCGCATGCGGCGCCACAATGAGTCGGAAACCGAAGTCATAGAAGCGATTCCCGAAAGCATCGAAAAACGGGTCACGCTGCCGTTCATCCAGGTTCGCAGCTCCAGTACCGGACAACGTTTCAGCCTTTTCATCGAGCACGGACCAAAGCAGGACACGCCAGAGCAAGGTCGTTTCAATAGCTACGGCCTCAGCTCGAGCGCGACTGTTCCGTGGTTCTGACCCTTTTTTCGCGACCGAGCTTACAAGTCGTACAATCAACGAGTTATAAGGCATCCCAGGAAAAGGGTTTACCGCCTATATTTCCTAATGTTCTTTAACAGTCAGATATTTAACTAGCAAAAACTCTAGTTCGCTGCCGCGTAGGCAGCTCAGAAACTGGACGGCATGCCCGACCAGCCGAACCGGACGTTCGCTGCCGCGTAGGCAGCTCAGAAAAAAATCGGGCGAGCCTTCCCCGCCCTCGATGAGTTCGCTGCCGCGTAGGCAGCTCAGAAAGAGACGACGAACACGCGCCCCTCTCGCACTTCGTTCGCTGCCGCGTAGGCAGCTCAGAAATCCCGGAGGATCGTGGCGCCGTTCTCGAACGCGTTCGCTGCCGCGTAGGCAGCTCAGAAAAGCCGCCGTGCTGTTTCTTGATGGCCATTCCTGTTCGCTGCCGCGTAGGCAGCTCAGAAATGTTCGTGCATCCAGTCGAGCACTTCATCGAGGTTCGCTGCCGCGTAGGCAGCTCAGAAAAATCAAGCGCATCTGGTGCGACGCCACGCCACGTTCGCTGCCGCGTAGGCAGCTCAGAAAAGCCGATAGCAGCCGTGGCGGCCTTCGTACTCGTTCGCTGCCGCGTAGGCAGCTCAGAAACATGCGCGCGTTGGCGCGGTTCGGGTCGGAGAGTTCGCTGCCGCGTAGGCAGCTCAGAAAGGTCGGGTTCTTCATCGATGAGCCGGATACAGGTTCGCTGCCGCGTAGGCAGCTCAGAAAAGGTTGGCAACGCGCTGGCTGATGCGCGTGGTGTTCGCTGCCGCGTAGGCAGCTCAGAAAGTCCCCGAAATGGTCGATGGCCATCGGGGAATGTTCGCTGCCGCGTAGGCAGCTCAGAAATGCCATCGGCTGGCCGCGCTTCACCAGCCAACGTTCGCTGCCGCGTAGGCAGCTCAGAAAGCTGTCGACTTCGGCCTGTACCGATCCCGATAGTTCGCTGCCGCGTAGGCAGCTCAGAAAATAATGCAACTCCGCGCCCGAGTCGCCGAACTGTTCGCTGCCGCGTAGGCAGCTCAGAAAACCGTCTCGCAGCTCAGCGAGGTGCAGGCGACGTTCGCTGCCGCGTAGGCAGCTCAGAAATTGGGTGATGACCTTGCCGTTGACCGTATCGAGTTCGCTGCCGCGTAGGCAGCTCAGAAACCGAAGAAGAAGAAGCCGAGTTGGGATATATTGTTCGCTGCCGCGTAGGCAGCTCAGAAAAAGTATGTCGAAATAGAGGTGCGTCGGAAAGCGTTCGCTGCCGCGTAGGCAGCTCAGAAACGCAGCAGCCGGCCGGCGACCCTGGCTTTGATGTTCGCTGCCGCGTAGGCAGCTCAGAAAGCGTACAGGTCAACGTCGTTGCCAATTCAAGCCGTTCGCTGCCGCGTAGGCAGCTCAGAAATTTACAATTCATTCGCGTCCGGGCACTACAACGTTCGCTGCCGCGTAGGCAGCTCAGAAACTGCCAGTACAAGTGGCGGGCCACCGTCTTCGGTTCGCTGCCGCGTAGGCAGCTCAGAAAGATCCGCGCGACTATCCGATGATGACCGAGGAGTTCGCTGCCGCGTAGGCAGCTCAGAAATCGATGCGCTGAAAACCTTTGTCAAATTCAGCGTTCGCTGCCGCGTAGGCAGCTCAGAAAAGACATAGACGACAAAATCGCTCGCCGAGCCCGTTCGCTGCCGCGTAGGCAGCTCAGAAAGGCATACGACGCGCCGCATTCGCACTGGATGAAGTTCGCTGCCGCGTAGGCAGCTCAGAAATTCTTCGGTATCACATCAGCAATGTATCGATCGTTCGCTGCCGCGTAGGCAGCTCAGAAATGTTCGAGAACAAGAGCGGGCGCGCGTGCTTTGTTCGCTGCCGCGTAGGCAGCTCAGAAACATGCCACGGTACGGTCCTGCACACCCTCGAT
>NZ_APNK01000010.1 GCF_000732535.1 Salinisphaera hydrothermalis C41B8 | reverse complement strand
CGCGAGATCCCCAGCCATTCTTTTATCCGCCAAACCAGTTGTTGGCGGGACTGGACACCTAGCGAAGCCGACTTGCGCCGCAGCACCTCCGACTCCGGCGCGCCGATCACGCCGAACAACACCACGGCGCCCGCTCGTCGAGCCGACTACTTGGGGCACGGGCCCGAGGCTCAGTGGCTACTCGACGCTTTGGCCGCGGCTTTTTTCGTCTGCACCAGATTTTCGGCAATACGACGGGCCGTGATGGCCGGCACCTCGCCCACGACCGTGATTTGCGTGTTACCCACGATGTCGCCGTAGGCATTGACCGCGCCCATGCGGGTCGCGCCTTTCAAGGGGGCCCGCAGGCCCGCGGGCGCGATGAACGCCGAGACCGTGGCCACGCCGTCGGTAAACAACATCTGTCGAACCGAGGCGTTCGGCGTCAGTTGCCGAACGCCATCCTCCGCGAGTTTAAAACCTGGCGGCAGATCGGTAGCCTTCCATTGCTCCTCGGGTTCGTCCGATGGGCTTTCGGCCACATGCACGGCCTGATGCCGCACGATCCGAAAACCCCGGACATCGTAGCTCGGCACGAACTCCGAGTCCGAAATGGTTTTGGGGAACGAGACGTCGGTGAACATCATCTGTTCGAGACGCTTGCCGTGGTCGAGCAGATCGAGCTTGAGCGGCAGCTCGGTCTTACTGTCGATCAACATCTTGTAGCCGTAGCGATATTTATCGCGGGGCTGAATGGCGATCACGTGGCAATCGCGGCCCGCAGTACGGGTCGTGCCGAGATCAAGCACCTTGTAATTGGCTCTGAGCTGCTTGGGAGAGAAGTGCGACACGCTGCCCAGCAGGCTTTTCGGCGGATGTTCGGAGACAAGCACCAGCTTGTGATCCGGCAGGATCGAGGTGACCTTGTCGCCTTTGCGGATGATCTCTCGAGCCTGACCGCTGAGCGAGACCAGGCGCTCCTCTTCCATATGATCGTGGTATCGATGCACGATCTTGAGCGTATCCGCGTCGCCATGGCGCAGATACACGATGACGCCGCTATAGGTTTCGCGGCGTACGGCATCGGAAGCCTGGCTAAGAAGATCGATGGCCTGCGCGCTGTCGTCGCCCTTCTTGGGCGACGCGGCGAGAGCCGGTGCGATCAATCCGAATAGGACGAGGAACGCAGTTAGCGCTCTCGTCACTGCGTCACATCCTGTCCATAAGCGGCAACTCGCACCAGCGCCGGCGTGGTGCTCGACATGCCATAGCCGCGCGCCATGCCGTTGTGATCGACCAGATAGCCGTTGAGCTCATCGCGTACCGCCGGATCCGAGACCGACCAATGGTCCGCCGACGCATCAGACCCGCCCATGCTGGCGGCGCCTTGCGCGCTCATCCCCGCCGCGGCGACCGTTCGCACCCCGGCCGGCTGCGCCTGAACCGAACTGAAATCGGCCAGCTGGTTGTTCCAACCGCCACTACCGAAGCCCTGGCGCTCCTGCTGGCTGTCGGCAACGCCGCGGGTGCGGGCTGGATTGTTCTCGGCCGTCGCTACGCGCCCCTCCGAACCGGAGGTGCCGGTACGAACGAACGGGTTGCCGGCGAGAAGCACGACACCGGCCACAGAGGCGGCCGCGGCCATGCCCGCCACACCGCGCCAGCGGCGCGTACGGGTGCGACGCCCCCTGGGGGACATCGGCAACACGTTGCTGTTCGGCACAGCCGTCTCGCGATGTTCGTCGGCCGCGATGGCCGACATGACGCGATTGGCAAACCCCGTATCAACGTCCACCGCGGGCTCGGCGCTGTGTGAACGCAGGGTGGTCCGAATCCAGTGCTGACGTGTCCAGCTGTCGCGCAGTGCCTCGTCACGCAACAGCGCGTTGACCACCGAATCAGCCTCGTCTCGCGTGGCTTCGTTATCCAGAAAGGCGGACAACTGCTCGTTCATAACAACCTCACTTGTCCGAAAGGGACACCAGCTTTTCCTCGATCGCCGCACGTGCGCGAAATATTCGCGAGCGTACGGTGCCGACCGGGCAATCCATCGACTGCGCAATCTCTTCGTAACTCATGCCGTCGAGTTCGCGCAACATGATCGCCGTACGTAGATCCTCTGGCAGTTCGCGTATGGCCGTAATCACCGCATTGCGGATCTCCTCGCTTTCCATCAGGGCCTCGGGGGTGTCCTGTTCGGAAAAACGATCCGTGTGCCCGAAGGCCTCGGCATCCGCGACGTCGATATCCTGACTGGCCGGCCGACGAGACCGTGCCACCAGGTAATTCTTCGCCGTGTTGATCGAAATACGGTAGAGCCATGTATAGAACGCGCTATTGCCTTTGAACCCAGCCAGCGCGCGATAGGCCTTGATGAAAGCCTCTTGCGCGACATCGGGCGCGTCGGCCGGGCTGACGTATCGCGCGACCAATTTCACGACCTTGTGCTGATACTTGCGCACCAGCAGGTCGAATGCGCGATTGTCGCCGGCCTGTGCCCGCGCGACGAGCTGATCGTCGGAAGCGTCTTCGCTCATCTAAACGCGGCACGTGTCCGAGCTACGGATTGTCAGGACAGATCGGCGTACATTTGCCTCGCTTTGCCAAAGCACCATGTCGGCGTTACTCCCGTAGACCACGGCCATCGCGAATAGTTCGCTAATTTTTTGAAGGCTTTGGCAAATCACCATGCGGGCGATATCCATCCGGCTGACGACGATAAACGGGGCCATTCTAGCGACGCAGGTGCTCGGCGTCATTCGCGCACCGTTCAGACATGGGACAATCAAGGCCCGTTCGCCCTGGCAGGACAAGACCCGGCCCCGAGCCAGGCGCCATCACGAGCGATGAAACGGGCCACCGCGCGCTGTGCACAGTGATCGTGTGCGAGTACGCCGTGCCCGCCACTTGCGACCGGGAGAAACTGCCAACCGGGATGTCGCAAAACCGCCCGCCCGGCGGATAGCGGCGATGTCAGCACATCCCGAGCTCCGGCGATCACGAGCGTGGGAATGTCGATGCGACTCGCCACGGCCTCGAGTCGGGGGACAGGCCATTGCCGACACGGGTCGTTGATCGCAGCTGGCGTTCCCGCCGTCTTCGAAACGGGTCTGAACGAGCAGCGGGTACTCCAGTACACCGGAGCCCTGCCCCCGCGCTGCCGATTCAACGCGACCAGCGGTTCGACGAGCGCCGATAGCGCTGCCGGCTCGTAGACGGCGTGCCGAAGGGCATGAATCACGCGTACATCGTCGCGCTCGTCATACGCCGACAACATGATCATAGCCTGTACGGCGGCGCCATCGACCCGGACGGTCTTCGCCCGTCGTGGGGGCTCGGCGGTCGTGATCATCGATGGATGCCGATGTCGCGACGCGATCAGACCGTCGATCGCGACCGCGAGCGACGGGACCGACAACCGGCAGACCAAGCGGCGGCGGCAGTCCTGCAACAGTTGTTGCCGGCGACGCCGATACGCGAGCGCCTGACGGCGACGCGCCTGCAGTGATTGCAGAACCGGCGAATCAAGAATCAGCAATTGGACATCGTTCGGGTGCGTGGCCGCTAGCCGTCGTGCCAGCAGCGCGCCATAAGACTCGGCCCAGATCACCACGCTGCCCTGATTCAGGGTGTTGATCAGACGATGCAAATCGGCAACCTGGGCGCGGGCACCGAGCCTGGCAGCGGTCACAGGCCCCAATCGTTTGAAACATCGACCAAGCGCGTCCGCACTGGCCGGGCCACCCGGCTCGGAACAGCGCGGGCGCGGCGTACTCATTCCCGTACCACGCGGGTCGAAGATCACCAGATCCCGCGGCCAGCCGGCGGTTTGCTGGAATAGCCGCCAGGCCCGCAGCGCAGACGCGTGTTGCCCACCGGCATCCCCCGGGCCGCCCGGCACATAGACCACCGGGTGGAGTGTCGCCCGGTCGGGACGAGCCTGCAAACGGGTGATACGCAGGCGGACCGGTCGCGAACCGAGATGATCGCCGGGCGTGAATTCGCCGCAGCGCATGACCGCCGCGCTGCGGCCCGCGTCGGCTCCGGCTGGACACGACATCCAGTGAATACGCGGGCTCGCCGCCGCGACTGCCCCTGTCGCGATCAATAGCAGCGCACAAGCGAACCGCCGGCATCGGCGCGCCAGCAGGCAAGCCGTCATGGGCTCTGTTTATGCGGCGGCGTAACACGACAGCGGGCGCGCAAGCGCCGGTGCACATCGGCATCCACGGCATCGAACGGAATGACGACCGATCGTGTCAGGCGACGATTCGCCGGGCGTATCCGCAGACGAACCCAGACGGCGCCCCAACTTCTAGCTTCGACGCAGTGACCTTCCCAGGCTCGGCCCCGAATGTCCTCGCAGTACAACCGGTGATCGGCGCTCCAACGCAGGCGGCACAGCGCTCCAGCGTCACGCTGCGTCAACCGACGTTCGGCGGAGCACGCCAAGAGCACGACGCCAACGGCCGGCAAGACAAGAATCGGCGACGCAAAACTCCAGACGAGAAACACACCCAACGCCAAGACATGAGCCAACGCGCTGAGCGCCCGAAGCGCACGAGACGGGCGAAACGTGACGTGAATGGTATCGGCGAAGCTCACGTCCACAGCATAGGCGGCCATACCAACGCACGGCCAGCCGACGACGCGCAAACCGGCGGATCAGGTCCCCGGCGGCCGCTGGAACTCGCGGATGCGCGCCAGAAGCTCCGCCTGTACGGGGTTGTCCGGCTCGGCGCGCCCCATCATGAGCACCCAGAGATCCGGATCTTCGTGATTCAGCAGATTAACGAACTCGGCATGCTGGCTCTCGGTCAACGCGTCGTAATCGGAGCGAACGAACCGCTCGAGCAGCACGTCCAATTCTTTCATGCCTCGTCGGCACAACCAGCGGACCCGGGATTTTTCGCTCATATCGGCACTCAATACGACAAAGCCCCGCGACGAAGAACGCCGCGGGGCAGCAACAGAATCACGCCAACAATCAGGTGCGGCGTTCGACCATTAGCTTCTTGGTCTCGGCGATCGCCTTGGCGGGGTTCAATCCCTTCGGGCAGGTATTGGTGCAATTCATGATGGTATGGCACCGATACAGCTTGAACGGATCTTCGAGATCGTCCAAACGCTCACCCGTGGCTTCATCGCGCGAATCCACGATCCAGCGATAGGCCTGCAGCAGCACCGCCGGGCCCAGATAACGCTCGGGGTTCCACCAGTAGCTTGGGCAGGACGTCGAACAGCAGGCACAGAGGATGCACTCGTAATAGCCGTCCAGCTTGGCGCGATCCTCGGGCGTCTGCAGCCGTTCGCGGGTGGGCTTGGCGGTATCGGTCTTGATCCACGGCTCGATCGACTCGAGCTGGGCATAGAAGTGGGTCAGATCGGGCACGAGGTCCTTCACCACCGGCATATGCGGCAGCGGGTAGATGCGCACATCGCCATCGATGTCCTCGATGCGCGTGATGCAGGCCAGCGTGTTCTTGCCATCGATGTTGAACGCACACGAGCCGCATACGCCTTCACGACAGGAGCGCCGGAAGGTCAGGGTCGGATCGATTTCATTCTTGATCTTGATGACCGCGTCGAGAACCATCGGGCCGCAGCGATCGAGATCGATGTCGTAGCTGTCCACACGCGGGTTCTCGCCGGACTCGGGCTCCCAGCGATAGACCCGGAAGGTCTTGACGTTTTTCGCGTCCTTCGGCGCCGGATAGCGCTTGCCCTTGGAGATACGCGAGTTCTTGGGCAGTCGAAATTCAGCCATGGTGAGGCTCCATTTCCAAAGTGACCGGCCGGCGCACGCGGCGCCGGCCGTGATAATCCAACGCTAGTAAACGCGTTCCTTGGGCGGGATGTGCTCCATCTCGTCGGTCATGGGATTGATGTGCACCGGACGATATTCGATGCGCACGTCCGTCTCGCCGCTGTTGTGCCAGGTGAGCGTGTGCTTCATCCAGTTTTCGTCGTCGCGCTCGGTGTATTCCTCGTGCGCATGCGCCCCGCGGGATTCCTTGCGGTTGGCCGCGGCGTGCATGGTGCAGATGGCGCAACCCAGAAGGTTTTCCAGCTCCATGGTCTCGACCAGATCGCTGTTCCAGGTCATGGAGCGGTCGGTCACCGACACATCGGCAAACGATTTGACTTCCTTACCGATCTGCTCGACACCCTTGGCCAGGTTGTCTTCGTTACGGAAGACCGCCGCGTACTTCTGCATCGACTCCTGCAGGCTGTCGCGCAGCTGGGCGGTCGGCGTGCTGCCCTTGGCATAACGTAGCCGATCGAACCGATCCAGGGCCTTCTGCTCCGAAGCCGACGTATTGGCCTTGTGCATCTTGCCCTTGGGCACGACCTCTTCGCAGCGATGCGCCGCGGCGCGGCCGAACACCACGAGATCGAGCAGCGAGTTGGAGCCCAGTCGATTGGCACCGTGCACCGAGACACAACCGGTCTCGCCGACGGCCATCAGCCCGGGCACGACGGATTCCGGGTCGCCGTCCTTGAGCGTGACCACTTCGCCGAAGGCGTTCGTCGGAATCCCGCCCATGTTGTAGTGAACGGTCGGCAGCACCGGAATCGGCTCTTTGGTGGCATCCACGCCGGAGAAGATGCGAGCCGTTTCGGTGATGCCCGGCAGGCGTTCGTGCAGCACTTCCGGGCCCAGATGCTCCAGATGCAGGAGCATATGATCGCCCTTCTCGCCGACACCACGGCCTTCGTTGATTTCGACCGTTTCCGCACGGCTGACCACGTCACGCGAGGCCAGATCCTTGGCGTTCGGGGCGTAGCGTTCCATGAAACGCTCGCCCTCGGAGTTGGTCAGATAACCGCCCTCGCCGCGTGCGCCTTCGGTGATCAGGCAGCCCGCGCCGTAGATACCGGTCGGGTGGAACTGGACGAATTCCGGATCCTGGAGCGGCAGGCCGGCGCGCAGCGCCATGCCGATGCCGTCGCCGGTACAGGTATGCGCCGACGTACAGGAGAAATAAGCCCGGCCGTAACCGCCGGTCGCCAAGATCACCTGGTGCGCCCGGAAGCGATGCAGCTGGCCGCCCTGTAGATCCCACGCCAGCACGCCCTTGCACTCGCCGTCTTCGGTCATCAGCAGGTCGATCGCGAAGTATTCGATGAAGAATTCCGCGCGCGCCTTGAGCGACTGCTGATACAGCGTATGCAGCAGAGCGTGACCGGTACGGTCGGCTGCGGCACAGGTGCGCTGGGCGTTACCCTTGCCGAAGTGCGTGGTCATGCCGCCGAACGGACGCTGATAGATCTTGCCGTCCTCGGTGCGCGAGAACGGCACACCGTCGTGCTCGAGCTCGATGATTGCCGGGATAGCTTCCTTGGTGAGGTACTCGATCGCGTCCTGATCGCCGAGCCAGTCGCTGCCCTTGATCGTGTCGTAGGCATGCCAGCGCCAATCGTCCTCGCCCATGTTGCCGAGGGCCGAGGCAATGCCGCCCTGAGCCGCCACGGTATGGCTACGCGTCGGAAACACCTTGGTCACGCACGCTGTCTTCAGGCCCGCATCGGCCAGCCCTCGCGTGGCCCGCAGCCCGGCACCGCCGGCGCCGACCACGACCACGTCGTGCTGATGTTCGATGATGTCGTAGCTTTCGCTCATCAGGCGGCTCCCACAAGAATCATGAGTACGGAAACGATGGCCGCGACGGCCAGAAGAATATTGATCAGCTGCAGCGCGATCAGGGTGGCCATCTTGATGCCTTCATGGTGGATGTAATCCTCCACGATGGTCTGCAGGCCGAGCTGAGAGTGATAGAAGATCGCGGCGAGGTAGATCGCCAGAAGTGATGCCTGGAACGGCGACGACAGCCAATTGGTCACGCTTGCATAGCTGGCACCGAACTGCGATGCCAGACAGGCGACGAACCAGAGTGTCAGCGGCACCAGTGCGACAGCGCTTACGCGCTGCGCCCAAAAATGACTGGTGCCGGTCTTGGCACTGCCCAGCCCGCGCGCGTTGGCCAGCGAAGAACGAATACTGCTCATAGAAAACTCTCCGAAGACGTCAGCCGTCGATCAGGCGATCAGCGCCCAGATCCAGACAAAAATAGTCAGCGCCGCTGCGACCCCGATGGCAACGAAGCCGGTCATGCGGGCGGTTTCCAGATCAAGGCCGACGCCGACGTCCCAGACCAGATGTCGAACGCCGTTGCACAGGTGATAGAACAACGCGAACGACCACAGAAACATGATCAATTGTCCGAACCACGAGGCGAACACGCCATTGACGGCGGCGTAGGCGTCCGGCCCGTTGGCGGCAGCGATCAACCAGATCGCCAGCAACACCGCGCCGAGCGCGAGCACGATGCCCGAGGCGCGGTGCGCGATGGAGGTCAGCATCGATATCTGCCAACGATAGATTTGCAGATGCGGCGAAAGCGGTCGGTTCGGCTGACTACTCATACGGTCCCCGGCAGTCGTTTAAAGGAAATACGAACGAATCAGAAGTCGATGCAGCGCCCGTTCTTCTCCCAGTCTCCGTAGCGGACCGGATCGGGGCCATTGCGACCGCCGTATTCCTTGGGCCGGACCTCTTCCGCGAACGGATCGGGCGCGCTCGGCGTCGGCTGATCGCTGTCGGACGGGGATGAAGAATCGGACGATTCGCTGATCACGTCGGAACGGGTGTCGTCGACGGGATTCTCGTGCTGCTTCGGCATACAGGTACTCTAAACCTCGCGCTATGGGCTGGCAACAGCGCCAGTCGGGCGAACGGCGCTGTCACACGTTGCTTTACAGTCGCACTACAATACGGCCAAACCTGTTGTTGGATGCACTTATGGGCGACGTTCTGCCTGACGAATCGCTGCGCCTCGGCGTAATCCGAGTGACCGGCCCGGACGCCGGCGACTTTCTTCGTGCTCAGTTGTCGAACGACGTACTACGACTTGGCCCGGACCGCCATTTTCTCGCAGCCTGGTGCGATGCCAAGGGCCGCACCCAGCTTGTGCTGCGCGTCGTAGCGCTGCCGGATGCCTATCTGCTGCTCCTGCCGCAAACGCTGACCGAGGGCGCACTGCGACGCCTGCGCATGTTCGTGCTGCGTCTCAAGGTCGAGCTCACCGATGTCAGCGCGGAATACGACATCGCTGGACTGCACGACGGCGACGACGCGCCGGGCGTGAATCGAACCGAAGTCGAAGACGACCGAATTCGACTCGGTCTGCCCGGTTCGGCGGAATATCCCGAGCGCACGCTCATCCTGTATCCGACCGGCACGACGCCTCCCGAGGGCGCGATGGCGGCCGACTCCGCGGCTTGGCAGCTGTCCGAAATTGACGCCGGCGTGCCCCAGGTCACTGCGGCCACCCAGGGTGAATTCGTGCCCCAGATGCTCAATCTGCATTGGCTCATGGCGGTCGATTTCGACAAGGGGTGCTATCCGGGCCAGGAAGTGATTGCACGATTGCATTATCGCGGGCGCTTGACGCGCCGCGTGTTCCGTCTCGCCTGGTGCGGCGCCAAGCCCGCGGCAGGCGACCCGGTTCACGACGAAACCGGCGACGCCGTGGGCCAGATCCTGCAGGCCGCCGGCGACGCGCAAGGCCGCGCGCTCGCGGTGCTCAAGATCGAGGCCACCGCTGGCCACGAATTGCGCACCGCACAGGGCGACACCCTCAAACTGCTGCCGCTGCCTTACGCCACGGACGTCTGATTCCGGCCGACGACCGCTCCTGGTCGGGGCGGCCGTCAGCTCGGGCCGGTGGTCACGACGATTTCTGCGGTCGCAGCTGCGGAAACAACAGCACGTCGCGGATCGCGCTCGCCCCGGTGAGCATCATCACCACGCGATCGATACCGATGCCGGCACCGCCGGTCGGCGGCAAGCCGTATTCGAGCGCGGCAATGTAGTCCGCGTCGTAATACATCGCCTCGTCGTCGCCCGCATCCTTGGCTGCGGCCTGGGCGCGAAAACGCTCGGCCTGATCCTCGGCGTCGTTGAGCTCGGAAAAGCCGTTGGCGACCTCGCGCCCGGCAATGAACAACTCGAAACGCTCGGTGACGCTCGGGTCGTCGTCGCGACGTCGGGCCAGCGGCGACACCTCGGCCGGATAATCCGTCACGAAGGTGGGCTCGATCAGCTGATGCTCGACAGTCGCCTCGAACAGTTCGGTAAGCCATTTTCCCGGCCCCCAACTGTCTTCGCCCCTGACGCCGGCCGCCTCGGCGGCCGAGCGAAGTCGCGCCGCATCCTCGAGATCCGCCGCTTCGAGCCTGTCGTTGTAACGCAAAACCGCATCTTTCATGGGCAGTCGCTCGAACGGCTTGTCGAGTTCGACGGCTTCGGCGTTGCGCGCCTCCGGGTGCTGTTCGGCGACCACGCGCGACAACTCGCGCAGCAAGGCCTCGATATCGTCCATCAGAACCTGATAGTCGGCATAGGCCTGATAGAACTCGAGCATCGTGAACTCGGGGTTGTGGCGCGTGGACAACCCTTCGTTCCGGAAGTTGCGGTTCAACTCGAATACACGCTCGAGCCCGCCGACCACCAGGCGCTTGAGATATAACTCGGGCGCGACTCGCAGATAAAAATCGTGATCGAGCGCATTGTAATGCGTGACGAACGGCTTGGCCGCCGCGCCACCCGGAATCGCCTGCAGCATCGGGGTTTCCACTTCCATGAACCCGCGTGCCTCGAAGAAGCCTCGCACCGTTCGCAATATCGCACTGCGGGCCGCGAACACCGCACGCGTCTGCGGATTGATGATCAGGTCGACGTAGCGCTGCCGATAGCGCGCTTCGGTATCGGACAGCCCGTGCCATTTTTCCGGTAGCGGACGCAGCGACTTGGTCAGCAGTCGCAGCTCGACTGCCTTGACCGACAGCTCGCCTTTTTTCGTCCGGGTCAGCGTGCCGCGCACGCCGATGATGTCGCCGAGATCCAGCTGCTTGAACGCCTTGTAGGCGTCCTCGCCCAGCAGATCCCGCTGGACGAACAACTGAATCTGCCCGCTCGCGTCCTGCAGGGTGGCAAAACTGAGTTTGCCCATGACGCGCTTGGCGAGCATACGGCCGGCCAGCGAGACCTCGGCGGAGCCGGCTTCGAGGACTTCGGCGTCGTCATCGGCATGACGCCGCTGCAACTCATCGGCCCGCGCGGTCGGGCGAAAATCGTTGGGGAAGGCATGACCGGTTTCTCGCCATCCGGCCAGCTTTTCCTTGCGCTGCGCGACCAGCCGATGGGTTTCCTCTGCACCCGAGGGAGCGTCACTCATAGCTTAAAGACCCTGCTTGAGACTTTCCTCGATGAACTGATCGAGGTCGCCGTCGAGAACGGCTTGTGTATTACCGACTTCCACACCGGTGCGTAGATCCTTGATCCGCGACTGATCCAGCACGTAAGAACGAATCTGACTGCCCCAACCGATATCGGATTTATCCGCCTCGGTGGCTTCGGCTTCCGCTCGCCGCTGAGCCATCTCGCGCTCATACAGCTTGGACTGCAGCTGTTTCATTGCGGTAGCGCGATTCTTGTGCTGCGACCGATCGTTCTGGCACTGGACCACGATATTGGTCGGCAGGTGGGTGATACGCACCGCCGACTCCGTGCGGTTAACATGCTGCCCCCCCGCCCCGCTCGCGCGATAGACGTCGACCCGCAGATCGGAGGGATCGATTTCGATTTCCACCTTGTCGTCGATTTCGGGCGCCACGAATACCGCCGCGAACGACGTATGCCGACGTGCGCCCGAATCGAACGGCGATTTCCGCACCAGGCGATGCACGCCGGTTTCGGTGCGTAGCCAGCCGTAGGCATAAGGGCCCGTCACCGCGATGGTCGCGCTCTTGATACCGGCGACGTCGCCCGCCGAGATCTCCGTGACCTCGGTTTCGAACCCGCGATGCTCGCACCAGCGCAGATACATCCGCAGGAGCATCTCGGCCCAGTCCTGAGCTTCGGTACCGCCGGAGCCCGCCTGGATATCGACGAACGCGTTGCTGGCGTCGGCCTCGCCGGAAAACATGCGCTGGAACTCGAGCGCCTTGAGGTGGGTCTCGACACCGTCGAGCTCGCTGCTGATCTGATCGACGACTTCCGCATCGTCCTCGGCCTCGGCCAGTTCCAGCAATTCTTCACTTTCGTCCAGCGTCGATGTCGCCGCATCGATGGGCTGGACGATATCCTGCAGCCGGGCTTTTTCCTGACCGTAAGCCTGTGCTTTGTCGGGGTTCTCGACCCAGATCTGACCTTCGGCCAGCTCTGCATCAAGTTCGCTCAGGCGGTCCTTCTTTTCAGCATAGTCAAAGATACCCCCGAAGGTCGCTCAGCCGCTCACGCAGCGAGGTCATGCGGGTTCGAACAGCATTGGCATCCATAGTTTTCAAGCCCGGGAATATCGAGAAGGCGGCGAATGATTACAGGTTAATTTTTTTTTCACAACCCGACTGTTGCATTGCGAAATTCACCAAAAGGTCGCATACTCAGCCTGCACGTCACCGTTCAGGGAACTTGCGTTTATCCCCTCGGTGAATGGGACCGCACAACAAACCTAAACCCGTTCAAGGGAGTTTTGAGCTATGCAATTCAAGCAACCGCTTACCGCATGCGTTGCCGGCGCGCTGGGGCTCGCCGTCTCGGCTGGTGCCATGGCACAGGATAATACCCCGCAGGACAAGCGCTTCTACGTCGCGCCGATGGTGTCCTACGGTTTCTTCAACAATGACACGATCGGGGATTCGTCGGATAGCTTCGGTCGCCTGAACGTCAAGAACGACGACAGCGTCGGTACCACGCTGGCGATCGGTAAGCCGATCAACAGCTGGTTGAACCTTGAGCTGTACGGCTTCTACTTCAACCCGGGCCAGAAGCTCAACGGCCATGACGCTGGCAACGCCGATCTGTACGGCTTTGGTCTGGATGCCCTGTTCTTCCCCGCGCGTGACACGCTGCCGGTCTACGGCATCCTGGGCGCCGCCTGGGGCAAGCAGAATCCGGGCTATGGCTCGATCAACGGCAACAGTGTGGGCGACAATGCCGACGCCCAGTACCTGGATGCCGGTGTCGGTTACATGTACACCCTCAACGACTACGGTCTGAAAGTGCGCGCCGAGTACCGTTATCGTTACACCACCGTCGACTCGGCTGACGTGCTGGGCGCCGGCTACGAAGACCAGCGTTACAACGACAACGTCGTTTCCGTGGGTCTGCAGATCCCGCTGGGCGCGCCCCCGCAGGCACCGCAGCCGACGGCCGCTCCGGCCCCGACTGGCCCGCAGGATAGCGACGGCGACGGCGTCATCGACGCTAACGATCAGTGCCCGGGCACCCCGCGCGGCACCGAAGTCGATGCTCGCGGCTGCCCGATCGAGAAGAAGGCCCCGATCGTCCTCAAGGGCGTCACCTTCGAATTCGATTCGTCCAAGCTGACCTCGCAGGCGCAGAACCGCCTGAACAACGTGGTCGACGCGCTGAACGCCAGCCCGGACGTCGACTTCCGCATCGACGGCTACACCGACAGCATCGGCACCCAGAAGTACAACCTGGGCCTGTCGCAGCGTCGTGTGGATTCGGTTAAGAGCTACCTGACCAACCATGGCATCAGCTCCAGCCGCATCACCGGCACGAAGGGTCATGGCGAGTCCAACCCGGTCGCGACCAACAAGACCGCGGCTGGCCGCGCTCAGAACCGTCGCGTCGAGCTGCACGTCACCAACCAGGGTGGCGACAACAGCGGCATGTAATCGAAGGGTTTAATCCCAACGGTTATCGCGCTAAGCGAGAGGACCCGGCCTGCAAAGGCCGGGTCTTTTTTTTGCCCGCCATTAGGGCGTGTTGAGGTTTCGTTCGAGTCCGCGCCAAGCGCTGTTTTGCGGCAAGACGAGGCGTAGCGAACGTGGCGTAGTGGGCCTACGCGAGAGAGCGACAACGCTGGATTGCCGCAAAACAGCGCTTGTCCCGAAGGGTTGGGCCGCAAATCCCGCCCGGCGGCGTTGCGAGTCTGGGTCGTGGCACGCAACGACGCGGCGACTCGCGCCTTGCCGGACACGATTTGCGGACGCCAACGCGGCGCTCGCACGAAACCTCAACACGCCCTAGGACAATTCACACCACAATTCGGCGCTATCGCCACTGTCGCTAATACGAGGGTCGCGTATTACACTGGCGCGGCCATGAGCCTGCCCGACGACATCCAACAATGCCTGCGCGAGCAGATCGCGCAGCACGCCGGCCATCGCTGCGTGCAATTCGCGCCCCGAGACTGCCTGACTGATTGGACTGAGCTAGGCGTCGAAAACGTTGCGCTCGAAGACACGCTCGCCAGCGGCCACGAACGAGAGATGCGCTCTCACCCGGCAAGACTGGCGATTGTGATCAATGCGCCCAGAATCCTGTCGCGGCGCGCGACCGAACAACTCCTCGGCCGACTTCGAAACTACGGCACCGGGGAGATCATCGCCGCGTTCTCTATTGCACAGGCACGCGAACACGACCGCTGGTCAACGCGCGATTTCCTTGGCCTGGGGTTTCGCCGTCTGCGCTGCAATACGCCGATCGAGTCCCATTACTGGCTTTATCGCTACGCTATTCACGATTACAAAATCACGCCGGACTGGCTCAATTCGCGCCACTGGGCCAATCCGGAGCAGTGGGATAAACACCGCTGGTAAACGTCCGGGGCGCGCCGTTCGCTCAACCAGCCCCGGGCATCTCCAGTCGTCGACAATCCATACGGCGCGGCACCCGGCTCGCCTCCCAGTTGTCAACGGCCCAGCGGAGCACCCCGGGCACTGATCGCGTCTCGAGCGATGCCGGCGGCATCTGGCCCAGCATCGCCAGGCACTCGATCAATTGCGCCTGACGCGCCGCGGGATCCAGCGCCAAAGCGCCGGTACTCTTGCCGAGCTTTTCCCCATCAGCATCCACGACCACGGGTATGTGGCCATATGTGGGCGGCGCCCAACCGAGACAGCGATGGATCCAGATCTGGCGCGGCGTTGAGGACAATAGATCCGCGCCACGGATTACGTCCGTCACGCCCTGCGCCTGATCATCGAGCACGGTCGCCAGTTGATAGGCCGTGATGCCGTCCGCTCGTCGAATGACGAAATCGCCGATATCGGCGGCCAGATCCTGCCCATACCGTCCCTGAAAATGATCCAGAAGCTCGATCCGCTCGCGTTGTACTCGAAGACGCACGGAGCGCGCTTCACGACCGGGCGGCAGGCCGTTGCGACACGTCCCCGGGTAGACCGGTCCTTCCAACCCGACCGGCCCATCGCGCGCTTCACGCCGCGTGCAGCCGCAATCGAAGGCAAAGCCCGTGTTCTTCAAATGCTCGACGGCCTCGGCATAGGCGACACGGCGCTCCGACTGATACAAAACCGGCCCGTCGTGCACCAGACCGAAATCCGCGAGCGTGTCCCGGATAGCTCGCTCCGCTCCAGCCACAACCCGCGGATGATCGAGATCGTCGATACGTAACAGCCAGCGGCCGCCCTGCCCGCGGGCCTGACAGAAACTGGCCAGCGCCGCAATGAGCGACCCAAAGTGAAGCGGCCCGGTCGGTGACGGCGCATAACGCCCGATGACAGCTCTAGCCTCCTGTGTCACAAGTCACTCCCGCCACGCGCCTGCCTGGCTCACCCCTAGCGCCGCACTGCCCGAGACATCGTTCACTCCGGCCGTCGCCAAAATGCGCCCCGTGCCGGCCGTGGCACGCGCGGCCCAAGATACAACGAAAAAAGCCTTGCCCGGACTGGCCGAGGCAAGGCTTTGATCGGAAAACATAATGGTCGGGGTAGCAGGATTTGAACCTACGACCTTCTGCACCCCATGCAGACGCGCTACCAAACTGCGCCATACCCCGACGAGCTGCGCATCATATCAGACTGGGCGATGGTGACAAGACGAAAATCAATGCGCCAGCGAGAGCACAATTGACTCAAGCTCTTCACGCACCGCCGCCAGGGAATCGGCCGCAGCACCTTCGCCAAGCGTGGCCAGCGCACGCCCTTTACCATCGAGCTGCTGTCGCGCGCCCTGAATGGTGAAGCCTTCGCTATAGAGCAGGTGACGGATATCACGCACGATCTGAATATCGTGCTGCTGGTAATAGCGCCTGTTGCCGCGTCGCTTGAGCGGCTTGAGTTGACTAAATTCCTGTTCCCAGTAGCGCAGAACGTGCGATTTCACACGGCAGAGATCGCTGACCTCTCCGATCGAGAAATAGCGCTTGTCGGGTATCGGCGGCAGCCCGCCCGACGGATCAGTTGTCTCCGTCGGCTCGGGATTCGACCCGGGCTCGCATTTTTTGGCCGGGTTTGAAACTGACGACCCGCCGCGCCGAGATTGGGATTTCTTCACCGGTCTTGGGGTTTCGCCCGGGGCGCTCATTCTTGTCTCGGAGTTCGAAGTTGCCGAAACCGGAGAGCTTGACGTAGTCGCCGTCTTCCAGGGTGCTCCGCAGTTCTTCGAAGAAGAGATCGACAAATTCCTTGGATTCTCGCTTGTTAAAGCCCAGCTGCTCGAATAGCTTTTCTGTCAGGTCCGCCTTGGTAAGCGCCACGTCATTCCCCCCTGAGTCTGGCGCTGCAACGCGCGCGCAGAGCGTCGGTTATGCTAGTTATGATTAGATCAACCGTATCATCATTAAGCGTGCTCGTTTTATCTTGGAAAATCAAGCTTAAAGCCACGCTTTTGCAACCCGCTTCCAGCTCCGGCCCGCGAAAGACATCGAACACGTCAACGGACTGAATCAAAGGCTCGTTCAAGTCATTCACGACAGAGAGCAAATCGCCCACGGCCACCTGCTCCGGCACGACCAGTGCCAGATCACGGGCGACTCGCGGCTGGTCTGACGGCGTCTCATAGCGCACGACTTCGCTGGCATCCAGAGCCACTCGGTCGAGCTCGAACAGATAGGGCAACGATTGTCCCTTGTAGCGGCGCGCAAAGTTGGGTGACAGCTGACCAATCCAGCCCACCGCACGTCCGTCGACGTGAATCCGAGCCGAACGCCCGGGATGCAACGCCGGGTGCGACGCCGCCTGGAACTGCGGCACGCGGCCGCAGCGTGCGAACAAGGCTTCGACATCGCCGCGCGCGTCAAAGAAATCTACCTCGCGCCCCGCCACGTCCCAATGCGCGGGCGCCGCCGCCCCGGCGATCAGCCCAGCGACGGTATCGATCTGTGCCAAGCCGTTCTCCGCCGTCTCCTCAGGCCGGAATCTGAGACCCTGCTCGTACAGGCGAACGCGCGATTGCTGGCGACGACTGTTGTGTGCCCAAGCGCCGAGCAGACCCGCCCAGAGCGTGCGCCGCATTTCGATCATCTGATCGGAGATGGGGTTGTCCAGCGCGAGTGCCGGCGCATCGCCGGTCAGCTCAGCATGCAAAGCCGGCTCGACGAAGCTATACGTAATCGCCTCGTGATAACCGCGCTGGCGTAGAACTTCGCCCGGCGTCGTGGCTTCGAGCAGCGTGCCCCCCACGCGGGCTGGCGGCAGGGCAATGCCGCCGGCTTCCGCGATCAACCGATCGTAACCATAGACCCGGGCCACCTCTTCAACCAGATCAGCTTCGATCGAGAGGTCATAGCGCCAACTCGGCGGCACCACGACCCAGGCCTGCTCGGCGACACGCTCGCAGCTCGCTCCCAAACCGCGCAGTGCAGCCTCGATGAAATCCGACGGAATCGGCTGGCCCAACAAGCGGGCGAGCTGCGTTGCGCGCAGCTCGATACGCCGCTCCTCAGCCCACACGGGCTGGCCGGCAACCGTGGTCACCGCACCGCATACCCCGCCGCCGAATTCCACCAACAACGCGCTAGCGCGGTTCAACGCGCGCCGATGCAGCGCCGGGTCAACACCCCGCTCGAAGCGATGCAAGGAATCGGTATGGATCTTGTACCGCCGCCCCTGCCCGGCCACGGCAGCCGGTGTAAAACAAGCGGCCTCAAACAGCACGTTACGCGTATGCTCGTCGACCGCCGTGCGCTGGCCGCCGATCATGCCCGCGATAGCGACGGGGCCCTGATCGTCGGCGATCACGAGCGTATCCGCCAGCAGGTCGACGTCCTGGCCATCGAGCGTCGTGATCGATTCGCCGGCCTCGGCGCGGCGCACGCGAATGTCGCCAACGAGCTTGGCGGCGTCAAAGGCATGCATCGGCTGGCCGATATCGAGCATCACGTAATTGCCAATATCGACGGCGAGATTGATCGAGCGAATACCGGCACGACGCAGGTACTCACGCACCCATACCGGCGACCCGGCTCGCGGGTCGACATTCGCCACCGGGCGCACCGCATACGCCGCGCACAGGTCATCGGCCTCGATAACGACTTCAGGCGCCGCAATGCCGTCGTCCCCGGCAGGTGCGGGAGCTTCGGTGTCAGCGAAGTTCGCGCCGAAAGCCACAGCCACTTCGCGGGCAATGCCGCGCATGCTCAGACAATCGCCACGGTTCGGCGTGAGGTCGACTTCAACGATCGTATCGGGGGTATTGAGATACTCGGCCAGCGCCTCACCCACCGGCGCATCGGATGGCAACAGCCATAACCCGCCCGCGTCGTTGCTCAAACCCAGTTCGGCCGCACTGCACAGCATGCCGTTCGAGGCAACGCCGCGAAGCTTGGCCGCCTTGATCTTCATCCCGCTGGGCAAACGCGACCCGACGGTGGCCACCGGGACGCGCACACCGGCGGCAACATTCGGCGCGCCGCAAACGATCTGTTCGCGCGCACTGCCAATGTCGACTTGGCACACTCGAAGCTTGTCGGCATCCGGATGGGCCTCGCAGGCCATGACTTCGCCGATCACGACGCCGGTGAGATCCGGTGCGGCGGACTCCATGGCATCCACTTCCAGCCCGGCCATCGTCAACTGCTCGCCGATGGCTTCGATGTCGGCATCGACATGGACCCATTCGCGCAACCACTGCTCGCTGATCCTCATGACGCTCCTTAGGCGAATTGCGCCAGCATGCGCAGGTCGTTGTTGTAGAACTGCCGCAGATCGGTCACGCCGTAACGCAGCATGGCCAGCCGCTCGATGCCCATGCCGAAGGCGTACCCGGTGTAGCGCGACGCATCCACACCCGCGGCTTCGAGCACATTCGGATGCACCATGCCGCAGCCCAGCACTTCCATCCAGCCCGACCCCGTACCCAGGCTCAGGCCGTCAATATCGACCTCAGCCGACGGCTCGGTGAAGGGGAAATACGACGGACGAAAGCGCAGCTTGAGTTCGGTATCGAAGAAGGCTTCGAGAAATGACTGCAGCTCGGCACGCAGCTCGGCAAAGCTGACCCTCTCGGCTACGTATAGCCCCTCGACCTGATGAAACATCGGGCTATGGGTTCGATCCGAGTCGTGGCGATACACACGCCCCGGTGCGATCACGCGAATCGGCGGCTGGCGTTGTTCCATCGTGCGAATCTGAACCGGCGAGGTATGCGTTCGCAGCAACAGCCTGCCGGCGTCGAGGTAGAACGTATCCTGCATGGCGCGCGCCGGGTGATCCGGCGGCACGTTCAGTGCCTCGAAATTGTGGTAATCATCCTCGATCTCGGGACCTTCCACGATCTCGAAACCCCGCTGGACGAACAGCGCCTCGATACGCCGCCGGGTCAACGTGATCGGATGAATCGCACCCGGCGTCTCGCCACGGCCCGGCAGCGTCACATCGACCGATTCGCGCGCCATCTGTTCGGCGAACTGTCGCTCTTCGAGCTCGTGGCGTCGTGTCTCGATCGCCTCGGCGAGTTCGCGCTTGAGGGCGTTGATCGCCGCACCCGCCGACTTGCGCTCTTCTGCCGGCAACGCGCCGAGCGCCTTCAGTCGCGCAGTGATCTCGCCTTTCTTGCCCAGCAACGTAACGCGCTCGGCATCCAGGGCGCGCAGATCCTCGGCCGCTGCGATATCGGACACTGCGCGCGCGCGCAGCTGCTCGAGTTCACTCGTCATGCGGTCGGCCCTCCCGGCCGTTTTCAGATTCCGATTTTCGGGACGCGCACAAAATAAAAGGGAAAGGCCACGGCCTTTCCCTTCGATCGCTATCCATCATCGCATCGCGCGCGGCGCGCCGACGATAGCAGCTATTGGGCGGCCTTGGCCTGCTCCAGAACGGCAGCGAAGGTCGCCTTGTCGCGCACGGCCAGATCGGCCAGGATCTTGCGATCCAGCTCGATGCCGGCTTTCTTCAGACCGTTCATCAGCGTGCTGTAGGACATGCCCTGCGCCTTGGCGGCGGCGCTGATGCGGGTAATCCACAGCGAACGGAAATCACGCTTGCGATTGCGACGGTCACGGTAGGCATACTGCCCGGCCTTGATGACCGCCTGATTGGCCACACGGAACGTGCGGCTGCGCGCGCCGTAGTAGCCCTTGGCTTTCTTGAGAATTTTCTTGTGACGGGCCTTGGCCGTCACGCCGCGACTGACTCGTGCCATTTTCGCGCTTCCTGTGGTGAATCTAATACAAAGCGCGCCGTATACGGCGCGCTACGATTGAACGATCGGCGATCTCGCCTACTTGTAGGGGAGCAGACGATCCATCGGCTTCTGGTCCGCCTTGTCGACGAGCGCACTCTTGGCCAGACGCTGCTTACGCTTGGGCGCCTTCTTGGTCAGAATGTGGTTGCCGAAGGCGCGGCTGCGCTTCAGGCGGCCGCTGCCGGTACGCTTCAAACGCTTGGCGGCGCCACGGTTGGTCTTGATCTTGGGCATACGACTCTCTCTCGACTCGACTGTGGCCTGAAGCGGCCGCTATTTCTTGCTGTGCTTGGGCACGCCTTTCAACGGGGCCATGACCATGGTCATCAAACGGCCCTGCATCTCCGGACGCTGCTCGACCGACGCCCATTCCTCGAGGTCGGACTGAACATGCTCCATCAGCTCCATGCCAAGTTCCTGGTGGGCCATCTCACGACCACGAAAGCGAAGCGTGATCTTGATCTTGTCCCCTTCTTCCAGAAACTCCTTCAACTTGCGCAGCTTGATGTTGTAGTCGCCCTTATCGGTTCCGGGGCGGAACTTCACTTCCTTGAGCTGCGTCTGTTTCTGTTTTTGCTTGCCGGCCTGCTGCGTCTTCTTCTTCTCGAAGACGTGCTTGCCATAATCCATGATCCGGGTAACCGGCGGATTCGCATTCGGCGACACCTCTACCAGATCGAGGTCATACTCACCGGCCTTGGCCAGTGCATCCTCGATCGACATGATGCCAACCTGTTCACCCTCGGGATCGATGACTCGAACTTCCCGAGCAGTGATCGCCTCGTTTCTGCGATCTTTTTGTGCGGCAGCGATTGTCGACGTCCTCCTTGCTAAGCCGGCGTTACGCCCGGTCGAACGGTTCGACGGGCGTAAAGCGCGCGATTATATATAAAAGATCGCGCGTGTTCCACCAACTTTTTTGGGTTCATTGGCGATTCTTGATCTGCGTGGTCGCACGCTCGATGAAATCGGCCAACGGCATGGCGCCGAGATCCTCGCCATCGCGAGTCCGCACCGCCACGGCACCGTCAGCCTTCTCGCGATCGCCGACCACCAGCAGATAAGGCACCCGTTGCATCGTGTGCTCCCTAATCTTGTAGCCGACCTTCTCGTTTCTCAAGTCCGTATCGACTCGGATGCCGGTGTTTCGCAGGGTTTCCGCCACCTCCGACGCATAATCGGCCTGGGCATCAGTGATGTTGAGGATCACCGCCTGGGTCGGCGACAACCAGACCGGCATCGAGCCCGCGTGGTGTTCAATCAGAATGCCGATGAAGCGCTCGAGCGAGCCCAGGATTGCTCGGTGCAACATGACCGGCACCTGGCGATCGCCGTTCTCATCGACGTACGCCGCGTCCAGACGCTGCGGCATGGAAAAATCCAGCTGCATCGTGCCGAGCTGCCAGACCCGGTTCAGGCAATCGCGCAGCGAGAATTCGATCTTGGGGCCATAGAAGGCGCCCTCGCCCGGCTGCAGCTCGAAATCCAGCCCCTTGTCCTCGAGGCATTTCTGCAGCGCGGCTTCGGACTTGTCCCAGATCTCGTCGGAGCCGACGCGCTTGTCCGGGCGGGTGGACAGCTTGATCAGCACCTCGTCGAAGCCGAAGTCGGCGTAGACCTCGTACAGCAGGTCCGTGAACTTCGAGACCTCTTCACCGATCTGGGCCTCGGTGCAGAAAATATGCGCATCGTCCTGCGTAAAACCGCGCACGCGCATCAGGCCGTGCAGGGTGCCCGAAGCTTCGTTGCGGTGGCAGGAGCCGAACTCGGCCAGGCGCAACGGCAGATCGCGATAGCTCTTCAGCCCGCGGTTGTAGATCTGGACATGCGCCGGGCAGTTCATCGGCTTGACCGCGAACTTGCGATCCTCGGAGCCGGTGATGAACATGTCGTCGGCGAATTTCTCGGCGTGGCCGGATTTCTCCCACAGCGACAGATCGATCAGCGACGGCGTATGGACTTCCTTGTAGCCTTCGCGATCCAGGCGCGCGCGGATATAGTCGGTGATCTGCAGATAGATCTGCCAGCCGCGGTCGTGCCAGAAGATCATGCCCGGCGCCTCTTCCTGGATATGGAAGAGATCCTGCTTGCGGGCGATCAGCCGATGGTCGCGCTTCTTGGCCTCCTCAAGGAAGGCCAGGTGCGCTTTCAGATCTTTTTCGCTGGCCCAGGCGGTGCCGTAGATGCGGGTGAGCATCTCGTTGTCGGAATCGCCACGCCAGTAGGCGCCGGCCAGGCTCATGAGCTTGAAATGCCGCAGGTGCCGGGAATTGGGCACGTGCGGGCCCTTGCACATGTCCACGTAATCTTCGTGGTGGTACAAGGCGATGGTCTCGCCTTCGGGAATCTCGCGCACGATCGCCTGCTTGTAGGGCTCGTTGCGATCGACGAACGTCGCCAGCGCCTTGTCGCGCGTGACAACCTCACGGATCACCTCGTGATCGCGCTTGGCCAGCTCGTGCATGCGCGCTTCGATCGCCTCGAGATCCTCGGGCGTGAGCGCGCGGCCGATATTGATGTCGTAATAGAAGCCATCATCGATGACCGGCCCGATCGCCATCTGCACGTCGGGATACATCGTCTTGAGCGCCTGACCCAGCAGATGCGCGCAGGAATGACGGATGATATCCAGCCCGTCCTGTTCGCGGGCGGTCACCAAGGCGACGCTGGCGTCGTGATCGATTGGAACCGAGGCATCCGCGAGCTCGCCATCGATCCGGGCGGCAAGCGTGGCCTTGGCCAGACCGGCGCCGATGGATTCGGCGACCTGCATGCCGGTCACGGGATGATCAAACTGTTTGACGGTACCGTCGGGAAGCGTGATGGCGGGCATCTGGGCATCCTGTCAGTGGCGGCCGATACGAAGGGCCGCATGCATGGCCGACCCGTTGCGGGTCGCTGGAAAGCAAAAAAGCCGCCGACAACAGTCGACGGCTGATTTCGATATCTGGTAGGCGCGGCCGGATTCGAACCAGCGACCTCTACCATGTCAAGGTAGCGCTCTAACCAACTGAGCTACGCGCCTATCGAGGTGCGAGACAATACCGAGAACTCCGGCTTTCGGCAACCCTTTTATCGAAAATTTTTCGACGCCGCCCAGCCTTCGGGTCACAAACACCGGCTCGGACGGTATGCACCGATTGCGCGGCGTCGTTCCGCGCGCGAGGCCGGGTTCGAAGATTGGGACGGCGGCCCGTCTCAGCCCGCCTTGGCCGGCAACTCGAGCGCGTGCTCGCGGATCTTGGCGATGCGGTCGCGGATCTTGCCCGCCTCCTCGAACTCGAGGTTCTCGGCGTGCTTGAACATCTGTTTTTCGAGCTTGTCGATCTCCTTGGCCAGCTGCGAAGCCGACATCTTGGCGTAGTCGGCGCCCACCTCGGCGACCTTCTTCTTCTCCTTGACCTGGCTGTAGTCCTCGTAGCCATGGCGCATGACGTCCGCCACCGCCTTCTGGATCGTCTTCGGCGTGATGCCGTGCTCTTCGTTGAACGCAATCTGCTTGGCGCGGCGCCGCTCGGTCTCGTCGATGGCCTTGCGCATCGAGCCCGTGATCTGGTCGGCATAGAGGATCGCCCGGCCCTCGACGTTGCGCGCCGCGCGGCCCATGGTCTGGATGAGCGAACGCTCGGCACGCAGGAAGCCTTCCTTGTCGGCGTCCAGCACGCCCACCAGCGCGACCTCGGGAATATCCAGGCCCTCGCGCAGCAGGTTGATCCCCACCAGCACATCGAACTCGCCCAGGCGTAGATCGCGAATGATCTCGCTGCGCTCGACGGTATCGATATCCGAATGCAAATAGCGCACCGCCACCCCGGCTTCGTGCAGGTATTCGGTGAGATCCTCCGCCATCCGTTTGGTGAGCGTAGTGACCAGCACACGCTGCTGCTTGGCGACCACGATCTGGATTTCGGAGAGCAGATCGTCCACCTGCGTTTCCGCCGGGCGGATCTCCACCGCGGGGTCCACCAAGCCGGTCGGCCGCACCACCTGCTCGACCGTGTTATCGGTATGTTCGAGTTCGTAGGGCCCCGGCGTGGCCGACACATAGATCATCTGCGGCGCGACCCGCTCGAACTCCTCGAACTTGAGCGGCCGGTTGTCCAGCGCCGACGGCAGCCGGAAGCCGTACTCCACCAACGTTTCCTTGCGCGCGCGGTCGCCCTTGTACATGCCGCCGATCTGCGGAACCGTCACATGCGATTCGTCCAGCACCATGATGGCGTCGTCCGGCAGATAGTCGAGCAGACACGGCGGCGGCTCGCCCGGCGCCCGGCCCGACAGATAGCGCGAATAGTTCTCGATGCCGGAGCAGAAGCCGATCTCGTTGATCATCTCGAGATCGAACATCGTGCGCTGCTCGATGCGCTGGGCCTCGATCAGCTTGTTCTGCGACTCGAAATACTTCACCCGCTCGCGCATTTCCTCCTTGATCGAATCCATCGCGTCGACGATGCGATTGCGCGGCGTCACATAGTGCGTCTTCGGATAAATCGTCAGGCGCGGCACCTTGCGGCTGACCGTACCCGTGAGCGGGTCGAAATAGGACAGGCGCTCGACCTCGTCGTCGAACAGCTCGATGCGCACCGCCTCTTCTTCGGCCTCGGCGGGATACACGTCGATGATTTCGCCGCGCACACGATAGGTGCCGCGTTCAAGCGTCATGTCGTTGCGTGTGTACTGCAGTTCCGTCAATCGCTTGATGAGGTCGCGCTGACTAACCGTCTCGCCTTCGTCGAGATGCAGCACCATCGCAAAATACGCCTGCGGATCGCCCAGGCCGTAGATGGCCGATACCGAAGCCACCACGATCGTGTCGCGACGCTCGATCAATGCCTTGGTCGCCGACAGCCGCATCTGCTCGATGTGCTCGTTCATCGACGAATCCTTCTCGATGAAGGTATCCGACGACGGCACATACGCTTCCGGCTGGTAATAGTCGTAGTACGAGACGAAGTATTCCACCGCGTTGTCGGGGAAGAACTCCTTCATCTCGCCGTACAGCTGGGCGGCCAGCGTTTTGTTCGGCGCCATGATCAGCATCGGCCGGCCGGCTTTCATGGCCACGTTGGCCATCGTGAAAGTCTTGCCCGAGCCGGTTACGCCGAGCAGCACCTGATGCGCCAGGCCATCCTCGAGCCCTTCGACCAGTCCCGCGATCGCGTTCGGCTGATCGCCAGCCGGCGCCCAGTTCGCCTTGAGTTGCAGTCCGTTACTCATAGCCCCAACCATTGGCCCGACAACGGGCGATTACAAGCCAGAAAAATACGCAGCCGAGCGCCGCCACGATGCACCGACGAACACGCCCAGAAAGCATGAACGCCGCCGTATCGCGGCGTAACCAGCGATTTTTATTTTCAGGCTTGCCAAGTGAGATTCCATCGCCTAGGATACGCGTCCTTCGTCGCCAAGCGGCGAAGATATTCCCCGGTAGCTCAGTTGGTAGAGCGGGTGACTGTTAATCACTAGGTCGGCGGTTCGAGCCCGTCCCGGGGAGCCAGACAGCAAGGGCATGGAGTGTTCTCCATGCCCTTTTTTATTGCGCCGCCCCTATCGCCTCGAGGCGCGGTCGTTCGGCGCGATGACGCTCGGCCGATGCGGTGCCAAGCATTCGGGTAACGCGTCACCGTTTACACTAGGTGCGTTGGCTTACTGAAACACGAGGTCTGACCGTCGTGAGCGTGCCGGCATGACCGACCACGAAAACACCCTCTCGGCAGTTCAGGGTCTGCCGAACGACGAAGTTTCTGCCCGCCTGATTCTCGAGCATCTTTTCGAAGATCTCCCGGAGGCCGTCATCATCGGCTCTCTCGATCGCCGTCTGGTGATGGTCAATGCGGCGGCGACGCGGTTGTTTCGCTGTAGCAAGGCCGACCTCACAGGTCAGCCCAGTTCGACGATTTACGCCAGCGAGGCCGATTTCATCGAACAAGGCGAGAAACGCTTCAATGTGAGTGCAAGCGCGCGCCGCGATCGGTATGTCGCGCGCTATCGTCGATACGACGGCAGCGTGTTCACCGGCGAAACCATCGGCGGGCCGATCAACGATGGGCACGGGCGAGCGACGCTGTTCATGGCGATCGTGCGCGACGTCACCGACAAATTGGCCAGTGACAGCGTGCTGGAGCAGCTTTACGCCATCAGCTCCAACGCCGAGCTTTCGTTCGAACAATCGCGTCACGCCATTCTCCAACTCGGCTGCGAGTATTTCGGCATGCCCCTCGGCGTGGTCAGTCGTATCGAGGACCGCCGTTACGAAGTGCTGGATGCCGTCGATGCTCACGACGCCGTGCAGGCAGGTCAGGTTTACGACGCGCGCGAAACGCATTGTTTCGAGATCGTGTCACGGCGGGGCCCTTACGCGGTCGATCGTTCGACCCATCCGGAAATTTGCGATCATCCGGCCTACCAACGCTTCGGCATCGCCTCGTACATCGGCGCCCCGCTGTACGTTCAGGGCGAGTTCGTCGGTGCCATCGCGTTCTCCAGCTCGGAATCCACCACGGAATTCACGGATCATCACCTGAAGCTCGTGAGCATGTTCGGGCAATGGCTGAGCCACGAGATGGACCGCGACGCGGCGCTACGGGAATTACGCCAGGCACACGAACAGCTCCAGCGGGTCGCGACCCAGGACGAACTGACCGGCCTCGGCAATCGACGCGAGCTTACCGATCGCATCCGACGCGAGCTCGATCGGGGTCGCCGGCACGGGCGCTCGGTTGGCGTGGCGCTGTTCGACTTCGACCATTTCAAGCAGATCAACGATCGATACGGCCACGCCGCCGGCGACGCTGCGCTGCAATTATTCGCCCGACAGGCCAGCAACCAGCTGCGCAGCAGCGATATGCTCGGGCGCTGGGGCGGCGAAGAGTTTCTGCTGGTGCTGCCCGAAGCCTCGGCGAAGACCGCCGCTCGGGTCGTCGAGCGCTTGCTCGAGGCCGTTCGGTCGGCCGACTTCAGAGCGGGCGGGTATCGCGTTGCGCTATCGGCCAGCGCCGGGCTGACGCTGACTGACTGTCATGAGGATATCGATCTTATCCTGAGTCGCGCGGACAAGGCGCTCTATGAGGCCAAGCGAGCCGGTCGCGATCGGTTCGTGCTGCTGGAAGACGATGCGCCGACTCAGACTCAGGCCAGAAACGCGAAATAGCCGACGAAAACCACGAACAGTGCATAAAGAATGGGGTGTAGTTCTCGTCCCCGGCCGGTGACCACCATGGTCACCGGATAGACGACCAGCCCCAGCGCGATACCGTTGGCGATGCTGTAGGTGACCGGCATCGTGATCAGCGTCAGAAAAGCCGGCACGGCGATTTCCAGCCGGTTCCAGTCGATCTCGCCCAATGACGACACCATGAGCACGCCCACGATGATCAGCGCCGGCGCCGTCACGCTCGATGTCACCACCGACAACAACGGCGAAAAGAACAGCGCGAGCACGAATAACGCCGCCGTGACCAGCGAAGCGAAGCCGGTGCGCGCCCCGGACGCCACCCCCGCGGTGGATTCGATATACGACGTGGTCGGCGAGGTCCCGATGACAGCCGACGCAACCACCGAACTCGAGTCGGCGAGCAACGCCTGGCGTGAGCGCCGGATGCGGTTGCCCTCAATCAGTCCGGCCTTGGTCGCCACGGCCATCAACGTGCCCGCCGTATCGAAGAATTCGACGAACAGGAACGTCAGAACCACCACGAGCAGATTCAGCGTGAAAACCTGGCCGGGCGCGTCAAACAGTCGCGTAATCGCCACACCGAAGACCGGCGCCACACTGGGCACTTCGCCGACGATCGCCTGCGGCGGATTGATCACGCCGGTGATCATGCCCAGTACCGCGGTGAGCACCATGCCGAAGAAAATCGCCCCCGGGAGGCGCCGCAGCATCAGCACGATCGAGGCAAACAGACCAAACACCGTCAGCAGCGTCGCCGGCAGGGTCAGATCACCGAGGGTCACCAGCGTGGCCTTGTTGTTGACCACGATCCCCGAATCCTCGAAGCCGATCAACGCGATGAACAGCCCGATCCCGCAGGCCGAGGCCATCTTCAGATCGACCGGGATCGCATCAAGAATCATCTCGCGCAATCGGAGCACGGTGATCAGCACGAAGATCAATCCGGAAAACAGCACGCCGACCAACGCCGTCTGCCACGGCACGCCCATGCCCAGCACCACCGAGTAGGCAAAAAAGGCGTTCAATCCCATGCTGGGCGCGATCCCGACCGGATAGCGCGCGACCACGGCCATCAGCAGACAGCCCACGATCGATGCCAGCGCCGTGGCGGTGAACACCGCCCCCTGGTCCATCCCCGCGGCCGACAGGATGCTGGGGTTGACGAACATGATGTACGCCATGGCCAGGAATGTCGTGATCCCGCCGATGATCTCGCGCCGGTAGCCGGTGCCTTCGCGATCGAACTCGAAGAAGCGAGCCACCGGATCGCGATGGGTAGCGGCAGTCGTCGCGTCGGCGCCGGGCTGGCTCATCGATGCATGCTCCTGTCATGACAGTCTGGCCGTGACTGCCGGTATTCGTACACGCGTACGACCCACGTCCCCGTCGACGAGACGGGCGACGTGGGCCCGGCCCCGTCAGTCTTCAGCCAGCGGATGCCGCAGCACGATGGTATCGGCCCGATCCGGCCCCGTGGACACGATGTCGATCGGCACGCCGGTGATCTCGGCCAGGCGGTCCAGATACGCCCGGGCGTTGGCCGGCAGATCGTCGTAGTTGCGCAAGCCGGAGGTGGATTCCTGCCAGCCCGGCATCTCTTCATAGATCGGCTCGCAGCTGGCCAGGGCCTCGGCGCCGGCCGGCGGCACGGTCAGCGTCTCATCGTTACAGCGATAACCGGTGCACAGCTGAATCGCGTCGAGTCCGTCGAGCACGTCGAGCTTGGTGATGCACAGGCCGGACAGGCTGTTGTTGAACGCCGCCCGACGCAGGCCGACCGCATCGAACCAGCCACAGCGCCGCGGACGGCCCGTGACGGCGCCGAACTCGGCGCCCTTGTCGGCCAGATGCTTGCCGTAGCGATCGTCCAACTCGGTCGGGAACGGGCCGGAGCCGACGCGGGTGGTATAAGCCTTGACCACGCCCAGCACGTAGTCAAAGTACGTCGGGCCGACGCCGGAGCCAGTGGAAGCACCGCCGGCCGTTGTGTTGGACGAAGTCACGAACGGATACGTGCCGTGGTCGACGTCGAGCAGCGCGCCCTGCGCCCCTTCGAACAGGATCGATTCGTCCGCCACATAGGCCTGACGCAGCAGTTCGCCGACATCCGCGACCATCGGCCGGATCTGCTCGGCGTGCTCCAGCGCCTGATCCAGCGTCTGCTGGAAATCGACCGGCGACTGGCCGAGATAGTTCTTGAGCACGAAGTTGTGGAAGTCGAGGGCTTCGCCCAGCTTCGAGGCCAGGAGTTCGCGCCGGAACAAGTCGGAGACCCGCACCGCGCGTCGCGCGACCTTGTCTTCATAAGCCGGACCGATACCGCGACCCGTCGTGCCGATCGCCGTCTTGCCCCGTGCGGCCTCGCGCGCCTTGTCCAGCGCCACGTGATACGGAAGGATCAACGGACAGGCGGGGCTGATGCGGAGCTTGTCGCGCACCGGCACGCCGCGCGCGTCCAGTTCGCCCATCTCCTCGAGCAGCGCTTCCGGCGAGAGCACCACGCCGTTGCCGATATGGCACATCACGCCATCGTGCAGGATGCCTGAGGGAATCAGCCGCAGGATGGTCTTCTCACCGTTGATGACCAACGTATGACCGGCGTTGTGGCCGCCCTGGAAGCGGACGACGTGCCGGGTGCGATCGGTGAGCAGATCGACGATCTTGCCCTTGCCCTCATCGCCCCATTGGCTGCCGATGACGATGACCCGTTTACCCATGATATCTATCCCTGCAGTGGACGGACCTGCCAGGCCCCGTCGATCTGTTTCAGAATGCGGTCGCAACCCGAGCCGAAGGTTTCGGTATGGTCGGGCGTGGCAACCACCACGCGCTCGCCGGACGCCCGCAGGCGCCGGATTTCGGCAAGCAAAGATTCATCGTTGTTGCCGGGCGGCGCGAAGATGCCGCCGGCCGGTCGGTCGTCGGCGAATTCGCCGAGCGCCGCCAACAGATTGAGGTCGGCGGAAAAACCGGTCGCCGGACGCGGCCGCCCGAATGCCGAGCCGACATTGTCGTAGCGCCCGCCACGCGCCAGTTCCCGCCCGAGACCCGGCGCGAACGCTGCAAACAACAGCCCGGTCTTGTAGCGATAGCCGCGTAGTTCCGCCAGATCGACGAACAACGGCATATCGGGATAATGCGACGCAATAAGCGCGACCATGGCGGCCGTTTCATCGAGCGCGCGGTCGATGTCGTCATCGAGCCCGCCGAGCGCTGCCCTGGCATCCTGCAATAATTCGGCCGGCCCATTGAGCCCGATCAGCGTTGCCAGCCGGTCGTGCAGCTCATGGTCCACACGTCCGTCCGCCAGTAGCCGGTCCAGATCCGGGCGCGATTTACGTTGCACGACATCGAACAGCGTCGGTTCGAACTCTGCCGACACGCCGCCCAGCGCAACCAGCCGGCGATAGATCGCGACGTGCCCGAGATCGAGATAGGTGCGCTCGATGCCCATGCGATGCAGCGTCTCGAGCATAAGCGAGACGATCTCCAGGTCGCTATGGAGATGCCCGTCGCCGAATTTTTCGACGCCGACCTGGAGCGGTGAACGCGAGCCACCCGGCTCGTCGGGGCGTGTCCGCAACACGCTGCCGATATAGCAATAGCGCGCCGGCCCAGTTGCCGCCAGCCGATGCGCGTCGATGCGCGTGGCCTGGGTGGTCATATCGGAGCGCACCCCCATCATCCGGCCATTGAGCTGATCGGTGAGCTTGAAGGTATGCAGATCGAGCTCGTGTCCGGCGCCAGTCAACAGCGAATCGAGATACTCGATCAATGGTGGGCGGATGAGCTCGTATCCCCAGCGCCAGTACAGATCGAGCAGCGCGCGTCGCGCCGCTTCGAGCCGCCACGATTCCGGCGGAACCGTCTCCTGGACGCCCTCGGGCAGTAACCAACGTTTGGATTGCATGGCTCTAGACGTAATGTAGAAACTGCAGGGCCACGACGCCGACGGCGATCATCACGGCCCCGAAGATACGCAGCTGACGAGGCGCGACCTCGGCCAGGCGCAGCACGGTCTCACGCCAGCGCTCGGGCGCGATGAAGGGCATCAGCCCCTCGATCACACAGACGAGCGCCAGCGCGCGCAGCAGGTCGACCCACATTGTCGACCGCGGCTATTTGGTACTGCCCGCACCCGCGGCCAGTCCAGGGTTGAAGTACTTGAACAACTGGCCATCCGGCTTGAGCAACAGCACATCGTTATCGCCGATGCTCTGACGATAGAGCTGCAAGCTGCGATAGAAGCTGTAGAACTTCGGATCCTTCTTGTAGGCGTTGGCGTAGACCTCCGCGGCCTTGGCATCGCCCTGGCCCCGGATCATTTCGGCTTCCTTGTAAGCCTTGGCCAGCACCACCGTACGCTCGCGCTCGGCATCGGAGCGGATTTCCTTGGCCGCGGCATCGCCCTGGGCACGCAGCGTACGAATCACTTCCTGGCGTTCGGAGCGCATGCGCTCGTAGACCGTGTCGCTCACCTTCGACGGCAGGTCCAGCTTCATGATGCGAACGTCTTTGACATCGATGCCCAGCTGCTTGGCTGCCTCATTCACCTGAACCTGGACCGCAGCAACAATCTCGTTACGATCGTCGCCAACCGCCTGGCGAATCGTGCGCTTGGAGAACTCGGCCAGCAGATCGTTTTGTACCGACTCGGTGAGAAGCGTACGCGCGCGGTCGGCATTGCCGTGCGTCGACAAGTAGTACTTGACCGGATCGGCGATCTGCCACTTGACGTAATAGTCGACCGACAAGTTCTTGTTCTCCGAGGTCAACACGCGATCGATTTCGCCGGTGAGCGTCATCACCCGGCGGTCGAAGCGATGCACCTTCTGCACGAACGGGATCTTGAAATGCAGACCGGGCTGATACTGGGAACCCACGATCTCACCCATCTGCACGACCACCACGCGCTCGCGCGGCGTGACCACGAACATCGAATCATAGGCGACATAAGCCGCGATGAGAACGACGATCAGAGCGAATATCTGTTTGCCACTCATGAGTTGCGGCTCCGGCTACGCAGGTTGTCCACGTTCGAGTTCGAGCTGCCGCTCGTGCTCGACCCGCCGCCGCTCCCGCTCTGGTCGGATTCGTTCGGCAAAGTCATGGACGAGCCCGTGTCTCTATCCGAGTCAGAATCGCCGTTGTCTCCCGATTTCTTCGATCCGGCCGATTTCTCAAGAATCTTGTCGAGCGGAAGATAGGTCATCGAATTCGACGTCCCGTCGTTCAGAATCACGTGCGAGGCCGACAACACATCGCCCATGGTCTCCAGATAGAGCCGTTCGCGCGTCACCTCGGGGGCTTTTTCATACTGTGCCAGCAGATCCGAGAAGCGCGCGGCCTGGCCTTCGGCCCGGTCGATCTTGCGCTGCTTGTAGGCTCGCGCCTGGGCGATCATCTGGGCCTTGTCGCCCTGAGCCCGGGCCACGATGTCGCGAGCATAGGCCCGGGCGATGTTCTTGGCCCGCTCTTCTTCCTCGCGCGCCTTGATCGCCTCCTGGAACGCACCCTGCACCTGCTCCGGCGGCTGTGCGTATTGCACGTTAACCGCCAGTAGGTCGATGCCGGCATGGTACTTGTTCAACGTGTACTGCATGATCCGGCGCACGTTATCGGGCAGCTTCGCCCGCGAGCGATCGGTGATCTGCGGATACTCGTTCTGCTTCTGCTTGATCTGGCCGACCAGCTTCTGGTCGATGTCCTTGAGCCCGTTCTTCTTCTTGGGCTGGCCGGAATTCTCTTTCAGATCGACATTGGCGAGCGCCTTGTCGTCTAGCTGATTAACCTGGACACCTTCCTGGATGACCTGGTTCATATCCGACGTGCCCACGATTTCGCGCACCGCGGAACGCAGCACCTGCTGAACCGTGTTTTCCGGATCCTGCAGCTGAAACAGGTAATTCATCGCATTCGAGATGCGGTACTGCACCGAAATCTCGACGTCGACGATGTTCTCGTCCTTGGTGAGCATCACGGCACGATTACTTGCCCGCCGCACTTGCTGCGTATCGACCTTGTATACCGTGCTGACGGGATACGGCAGGTGCCAATGCCAACCGGGAGCGGTCGTATGCGTGTATTGCCCCAGACGTAGCACGACACCTTTTTCGCCCGGCTGGACCACATAGAGCCCGGTGGCCAGCCATACGACGAATGCAATCGGCACCAGCGCCAGAAATACGCCGCCGCCCACGCCGCCGCCGTTAGCGCCACCGCCATTACCACCACCGGACTTGTTGCCGCCGGGTTTATTACCGAAGCGTTCGCGGAACCGCTTCCAGATCTGATCGAGGTCGGGCGGCCCGCCGCCGTCTCCGCCGCCGCTGTTGCGGTTGCCACCGCCCCACGGATCCTTGCCCTTGCCAGGCTCGTTCCACGCCATGCTAGAAAGCCTCTGATCGAGTCGGTCGCACGGCCTGACGATGCCCGTGCTCCTCGTGTTCACACTGGGCGGTCGCATTGTTGCAACCCCCCTTGCTGTTCGCGCGCACGCGCCCCGGCTGTCCCCCGGTCAAACCCACAGTGAACAAACCGCTCTCCTTGCCAGTTAACAGCCGCATGCCACGGCGCAAAACCAACCGAAACGGCCCGATCGGATGATGCCGTTGCACGAACTGTCTGCGATTTCCCGCAAGTCTATAGTCCGCCCGAAACCCTGTCGAACCAAATAGCCCGGTAACCGCACGCAATCAGGCCGGCGGCCGCGGCGCGCGCTCGGCGGCCAGACGTTCGACATCGGGCCGCACCGGGCGACGCTCAATCAACACGTCGCCGAATTTCAGCCCTGCCTGCGCCACCACGCGCTCCAGATCGGCTTGCGACGCGGTAACCGACAGCAGCGCGTCGCCATTGTCGGCATAGCTTTCCGCGCCCACCACGCCCAGTTCGTAAAGCTGCGAGCGCAACCAGCCGGCAGCCGGCGGCACCCTTAGCGTGCCGGTGACGGTATCGGGATAACAGAACGCTGCCAGCGCATGACGCAGCTCGTCCAAGCCTTCGCCGGTCATGGCCGAGACATAGACCCGCACCGGACGCCCGTGCGCGTCGTACTCCACACGCGGCGATTCGTCATCGAGCAGGTCGACCTTATTGAAAACCTCGAGCTGCGGCACCTCACCCGCGCCAATATCCGCCAGTACGCCATTGACTTCGCGCGCATGGGCGCGGCGCTCATTGTCGGCCGCGTCGATCACGTGCACCAGCACGTCGGCTTCCCGGGTTTCCTCGAGCGTAGCCCGAAACGCCGCCACCAGCTCGTGCGGCAGATCGCGAATGAAGCCGACGGTATCGGCGACGATCAGTGGTTCGCCGACCGGCACGTCCATGCGTCGCAGCGTCGGATCGAGCGTCGCGAACAGCTGATCCGCGGCGTAGATCTCTTCGCCCGTGAGCCGATTGAACAGCGTGGATTTACCGGCGTTGGTATAGCCAACCAGCGAGACCACTGGCGTGCGGGCGCGGCGACGCGACGCTCGGCCCTGATCGCGCCGGGCCAGCACCTTGTCCAGCCGCGAACGCAGCAGCTTGATGCGGTCGTTGAGCAGACGACGGTCCGTTTCGAGCTGGGTTTCACCCGGCCCGCGCAAACCGATGCCGCCTTTCTGGCGCTCCAGATGGGACCAGCCCCGTACCAGGCGAGTCGCCAGATGCTGGAGCTGGGCCAGCTCGACCTGCAGCTTGCCTTCGTGCGAGCGCGCGCGGCGAGCGAAGATATCGAGAATGAGACCGGCCCGATCGAGCACCCGCGCATTCATGCGCTTTTCGAGGTTACGCTCTTGACTGGGGGATAGATCGTGGTTGAACACCACGAGTTCGGCGCCGTGCTCGGCCACCGCCGCCGCAATCTCATCGGCCTTGCCGCCACCGATGAAAAACCGCGGGTCCGGCACGCGGCGCGAGCCGCCGATGTGACACAGCACATCGGCGCCCGCGGATTCCACCAGTTCGCGGAATTCCTGATCCGCCTCGTCATACTCATCGATGCCGAAGGCGATATGGACGATGACGGCCGCCTGACCGGTGGGCGGCCGTTCAAACATGGGAGGTTGACCTAGCTATCGTCGGACTCCTGCGACATTTCATCGCGCACTTCACTGCGGACGTTGCGAGACGGCACGATCGTGGAAATCGCGTGCTTGTATACCATCTGATTGACGGCATTGCGCAACAGCACCACAAACTGGTCAAAAGATTCGATCTGCCCCTGCAGCTTGATGCCGTTGACGAGATAGATCGACACCGGCACACGCTCTTTGCGCAAGGCGTTGAGGAATGGTTCTTGTAATGTTTGGCCTTTTGCCATGGAACAGACTCCACGAAGTCGGGGGGACAAAAAAAGATCAAGAAAATATTAGCACGATTTCAGGTCGCGCCGGACGCCGTCTGGACCAGCCGCCGCGCCTGAATTTTCATTGTGTCGTCATCGCTCGCGAGCCATCTGGCATCGTCGAGCGAACGCAACCACGTCAACTGACGCTTGGCCAGTTGTCGCGACGCGATGACGGCGCGATCCACGGCCTCCTCATGACCGAACTCGCCGTCCAGGGCCTGCCATAACTGACGGTACCCCACCGCTCGCATCGACGGTTGCGCAAGATCGAGATCGGGACGGGCATGCAGCTTTTCAACCTCTGCCCGAAATCCTTCGGCCATCATGATCCGAAAACGTTCCGCAATATTGCGATGCAGCCGATCGCGCGTGCTCGGCGCCACGATCAACTTGGTAATCGACCACGGCAGATCGGCCGCGTCGCTGCGCGCGAACAGAACGCTCGGCGCCTCGCCCGTCAACTCGTGGATTTCGAGCATGCGCTGGATACGCTGGGCGTCGTTGCGATGAATGCGGGCCGCGGTGGGCGGGTCGAGCCGCGTCAGGCGGTCGTGTAACGCGCCCCAGCCGTGCTCGGCCGCCTCGGCCGTGAGCCGGGCCCGGAGCTCGGCGTCGCGACCCGGCATATCCGACAGGCCATGCTCGAGCGCGCGGAAATAAAGCGACGTGCCGCCGACCAGTAGCGGCAAACGTCCGGCGGTATGGATGCGATCGATCTCGATACGGGCATCACGCACGAAATCCGCGGCCGAATACGCATCGGCCGGATCGCGGATGTCGATCAGCGCGTGCGGCGCCTGACGGAGCGTCTCGGCATCGGGCTTGGCCGTGCCGATATCCATGCCGCGATAGACCATGGCCGAATCCACCGACACGATCTCGGCCTGCATGGAAGCGACCAGATCGATCGCCAGGCCAGTCTTGCCGGACGCGGTCGGGCCCAGGATGAAGATAACGGGCGGTTTATCCTTCATGGCACTACTGCCCGCGCATGAACAGCCGATCAAGGCCGGCCCGATCCACGCTCACCCAGCTCGGCCGGCCGTGATTGCAGTGGCCGGCACGATCAGTGTGTTCCATGTCGCGCAGCAGTGCGTTCATCTCGGCCAGCGTAAGTCGTCGTCCGGCTTTGACCGCGGCCTTGCAGCCCATATCGGCCAGGATGTCGTCGAGGATATCGCGCACGGCATCGGCGCCACGCGGCCCACCGTCGAGCTCGGCGATCACATCGCGGGCGACGGCCAGATAATCTCGGTCGGCGAGCAAAGCGGGCACACCGCGCAACATGGCGCTAGTCGGGCCGCTCCGGTCGAGCTCGAAGCCGACCTCGGCCAGGACGTCGGCTCGATTCTCCACCATCGCCGCCTCGCTTTCCGACAGCGACAGGCTCTCGGGCACGAGCAGGCGCTTGCATTGGATACGCCCGGCCGAGAACTCGGCCTTGAGCTGTTCGTAAAGCACCCGTTCGTGCGCGGCGTGCATATCGACCAGCACCAGGCCCTCGGCGTTCTGCGCCAGGATATAGATATCGTGCAGCTGGCCGATGGCATAGCCGAGCGGCGGCGTTTCGCCGGCTTCGTTGGCGGGCTCGCTCGCGTGCTGGCGAACGGCGTCGGGCTCGTTCGATACGCGAGGGGTTGCGGCGGACGCCGCCGACGCGGAAGGTGATGGCGGCTGCTGGAAGCGATAACTCGCGGCGGTTTCGGTCACGCCGGGACGCGAGGGTGGCGCGTTGAAATTCAGGCCGCGCGGCGTCATGGGGCGAGAATGCGCGCTCTCCTTGACGCGCCCCGGCGTAGCCGTTAGATCAACGGTTCTGGCCTCGTGCGGCCGCGCCTCGACCGCCGCCAACGCACGGGAGACGCTACGAAAAACAAAATCGTGCACCAGTCGCGACTGCCGGAAACGAACCTCGGCCTTGGCCGGATGAGCATTGACGTCGACCTGGCGCGGGTCGAGCGTCAGATACAGCACATAAGCGGGATGGCGCTGATTGTGCAACAGGTCGCGATAGGCCAGCCGCACGGCATGATTGAACACCTTGTCGCGAATCGGCCGGCCGTTGACGAAGCTGTACTGGCGATCGGCCTGGCCGCGCGAGAAACCGGGCGTAGCGATCCAGCCGGTCAGGCGCATGCCGGCGGCCGATTCGTCCACCGCCACGGCATGGTCGTCGAATTCGCGCCCCAGCACATGCGCTGCGCGCTGCTTCCGGTTGTCGTCATTCGAGCACGCCGCCAGCGCCGCCGACTCCACCCCGCCGTGGCGCAGGGTAAAACCGACATCGAACCGCGACAGCGCGAGCTGATTGAAGGCGTGGCGAATATGCTTGAACTCGGTCGCGGGGGCGCGCAGGAATTTCCGCCGCGCTGGAATCCGAGCAAACAGTTCGCGCACCTCGACGCGCGTGCCCGGCGCCCCGGCGGCCGGGCGCGGCTGGCTATCGATATGCGGCGAAATCGCATAGGCGCGATCGGCACCGGCCACGCGTGACGTGAGCGTCAGCTCGGCGACGGAGGCGATGCTGGCCAGCGCTTCGCCACGAAACCCAAGGCTCGACACTGCTTCGAGCGCATCCAGGCTATCGATCTTGCTGGTGGCATGTCGTGCCACGGCGAGCGACAGCTGATCGGCCGGCACGCCGCAGCCGTCGTCCTCGATCAGAATCCGGCGCAGACCGCCCTCCTCGACATCGACGCCGATGCGCGACGCCCCGGCATCGAGGCTGTTCTCGACCAGTTCCTTGATGATGGAAGCCGGCCGTTCGACCACCTCGCCGGCGGCGATCTGGCTGATCAGACGATTGTCGAGCAGTTGAATGGGCATAACGCGACAGACGCGGCGCAGGCGCCGATAAACCGGGAACGGCGCTTAGTGTCCGGCATCTCGACCCGGCTTGGCAAAGAGCCGGCCACCGCGCGCCGGTGCCGGCCGCACGATCGCCACGACAATGCGTGCGGCGGGCCGGATGGACTGGATCGTTTTCTTGACTCATTCCAGAAAATAGCCAATGATCGACGAGCCATGAGTCGATATGAAACATCCATCGTTGCCGAATTACGCGAGCGCGGCCTGCGGGTCACCGCGGCACGCCATGCCGTGCTCGAATGGCTGATTGATCATCCGCACGCCACCGCAGACCAAGTCCACCAAGGCGTCAGCGAGCGCCTCGGAGCGATTTCCAAACAGGCCGTTTACGACGTCCTGGCGGCGTGCGTGACGGCCGATCTGGTCCGGCAGATCAAACCCGCTGGACACCCCGCACGCTTCGAGCGGCATACCCACGACAACCATCATCATCTGGTATGTCGTGGCTGTGGGCGAATCGAGGATACGGACTGCCATATGGCGTCCGCGCCCTGCCTGGAGCCATTACCGGACCACGGTTTCGAAATCGACGAAGCCGAGGTCGTTTTCTGGGGGTTGTGCCGGAGCTGTCAGGATGAGGCACAACGTACAAAGACGGATACCGATCTATCGACGCACGCGTGACGATGGCCGATCTCGGTCACGTGGCACACCGTACCTATCGGAGGACGAAACCTTGACAGACCATAACCGCAACATCGAAACCACGACCGGCGGCGAGCCGTACCCGAGCGACGAGCATTCGCTCACCGTCGGTAACGACGGCCCGATCGTGATGCACGATCACTTCCTCATGGAACAGATGGCGGCCTTCAACCGGGAAATGATTCCCGACCGCCAGCCGCACGCCAAGGGCGGCGGCGCCTTCGGCCAGTTCGAGGTCACCGAGGATGTGTCCAAATACACCAAGGCCAAATTCCTGCAAAAAGGCGCGACCACGCCCATGGTCGCTCGCTTTTCGACGGTGGCCGGCGAGTCCGGCAGCCCGGACACCTGGCGCGACCCGCGCGGCTTTGCGCTGAAGTTCTACACCGAGGAAGGCAACTTCGACATGGTGGGTAACAACACCCCCGTGTTCTTCGTGCGCGATCCGATGAAGTTCCAGCACTTCATTCATTCGCAAAAGCGTCGTGCCGACAACGGCCTGCGTGACCACGACATGCAGTGGGACTTCTGGACCCAGTCGCCGGAATCGGCGCATCAGGTCACCTGGGTGATGGGCGACCGCGGCGTGCCCGCTACCTGGCGTCACATGAACGGCTACTCCAGCCATACCTACATGTGGGTCAACGACGCGGGCGAGCGATTCTGGGTGAAGTACCACTTCAAGACCGATCAGGGCATCAAGTGCCTGACCCAGGAACAGGCCGACGAAATGGCCGGATCGGACGCCGACTATCATCGGCGCGACCTGTTCGAGGCGATCAAGCGCGGCGACTATCCGACCTGGACGCTGCATGTCCAGATCATGCCGTACGAAGATGCGAAGACCTATCGCATCAATCCGTTCGACCTGACCAAGGTCTGGCCGCACGAAGACTATCCGTTGCACAAGGTCGGCACGATGAAGCTGGATCGCAACCCGACCGATTTCCATTCGGAGATCGAACAGGCGGCGTTCGAGCCCAATAACATGGTGCCCGGCACCGGCGTATCGCCGGACAAGATGCTGCTCGCGCGTACCATCTCGTACGCGGACGCCCACCGTGCCCGGCTCGGCGTCAACTACAAGCAGATCCCGGTCAACGAGCCGAAATGCCCGGTTCGCAGCTATACCAAGGGCGGCGCGATGCGTATTCGCAATGTTTCCGATCCGGTGTATGCGCCGAACAGCAAGGGCGGCGCCCATGCCGATCCGGCGGCCTATCCCGCCAATAACGTCTGGGAGGCCGACGGCCAGATGGTGCGCGCGGCCTATACGCTGCGGAAGGACGACGGCGACTTCAACCAGGCCAACGACCTGGTCAACAAGGTCATGGACGATGAAGCGCGTGACCGCTTGGTCCACAACATCGTCGGCCATATGTCGGCCGGTCTGAGCGAACCGGTGCTGGAACGTGCGATCCAGTACTGGAAGAACGTCGATCAGACCATCGGCGAACGCGTCGAAAAAGGCGTTCGGGCGAACTCTAAGTAAGCCCGTCGCGCCGACCAGCGCCTGTTGAAAAAAGGCGGCACGCTTGGCGTGCTGCCTTTTTTATGTAGGCGCTACGCTCGGGTTCGAGCCGTCCAGACCCTGGGTCTGGATTCGGCGATACCGACGCTGATCCCACCAGCCCAGCCAGGGCGTGCTAGACACGAGCCCCGCAGCCGGCCCGAGGTCGATCGGCATCTCGCGCAACGGCGGCGCATATCGTTTCAAGGCATGCGTTCCCGTCTCGGCCCGAAGTCCGGACAGGACAACGCGCGCCTGCCGCTCGCCGTCCCAGCCGGCCAGCACGGCGTACCCGTCCAGCGACGCGGTGGCGCCCAGAACATGCACCGACGACGCCCGCGGGCTGACCAACCGACGATCGACCCGGAGGCCCGCACTGGCCGCCGGCAAAGACATACCCAGCGCCGACGAACCCGGCTCGGCGGCGCCGGCCCAGATCACGTGATCCGCCGCGAACCGGCGGCCGTCGCGACAGCACAGACAGCCCGTCGCAAGCGTCTCGGCCTGGGCATCGATCACGTCGACGCCCAGCCAGGCCAGACGACGAAGCGCCGTCCGCGTGCGTGGGCCCGTCGCGCCGTCAGGCCACAACAGACGTACATCGAGACCGTCGCGACCAATTCTTGCGGCCAACCCACCGGCCACCTCGAGCGCCGTCAACGAACCGCCGACGATCACCACGGCCGCCTGCTTCTCGGCGTCCAGCACAACGCGCAGCTCCACCAGCTGTCTCACCGAATGGCCGGACCAGGTCCGCGGCTGTCGCGCGCCCGGGCGTGCCACCCAGTCCGGCATGCGCCGTGTTCCCAGATTCAGGCTGAGCCGGTCATATTCGAGCACTCGGCCGTCGGCGAGCCATAGCCGGCGGTGAATAGGCTGGCAACCCACCGCGCGACTGCGAATCACCGGCACGCCGGAGGGTAGCGACCACCGCAAACGCTCGGCCGGTAACGTGCCAGCCAGCAGCGCGGCGGTCGCCCCGCCGAAGCGCCCGTCGTGCGGCGCCACCACGGTCACGCGAAACGCATCTCCCAATTCGTGCAGGCCTGCGAGCACACCGCGATGGGCCTGCCCCAACCCGACCAGAACGAGATGTCGCATCGAAGTCGATCGGTATCCGGATCGAGTCGCCCGCTCAGCCGCGGCTGGCCAACTGTTGCGGCTCGGGCGGCGGAATCTTGAGCGTCTGGCCCGTCTGTAGTGTGCTGCTGCTCATATCGTTGTAACGACGCAGCGCCGACACGCTTACGCCATACGTCTGGGCGATTTCCGACAACGTATCGCCGCGCTGCACCCGATGCTCCTGCGCGGCCGCAATATAGGTCGACGGCCGGTAGCTCGCGAAATACCCCTTGATGCCGCGCAGCATCGCGGCCGCCAGGCCGTTCTGGTAGCGGGCACTGGCCAGTTTGTGCTCGGTCGCACGATTGGAGATGAAGTTCGTCTCCACGAGGATCGACGGAATATCCGGCGATTTCAGTACCATGAAACCGGCCTGCTGGACCTTGCTCTTGTGCAGCGAGCCGAGATCGTCGAGTTGGGCGAGCACGCGCCGGCCGGCATCCATGCTGGCCTCGATGCTCGCACTCTGGGACAGATCCAGCACGAACGACGCCAGTCTGGAATTTTTATCCTTCAGGCTGACGCCGCCGACCATGTCGGCGCTATTTTCGCGTCGCGCCAGCCAACGCGCGTGCTCGCTGGTCGCCCCGTGCGGCGACAACGCATAAACCGAAGCCCCGGTCGCGCCCCCGCCGGCTGGCGATGCATCGCAATGAATCGAGATGAAGAAATCGGCCTTGTCATGGCGCGCGATGACCATGCGCTGGCGCAGGCCGACGTAGTAATCGCCGTTGCGCGTCAGCACGCCCTTCATGTGCGGCTGATCGTCGATCATGCGCTTGAGCCGGCGTGCGATCGCCAGGGTGACGTTTTTCTCCAGCAAGCCATCCGGGCCGTGTGCGCCTGGATCCTTGCCCCCGTGGCCAGGGTCGATGGCCACGATGATGTCGTGTACCGGGGCCGAGCGCCGCGGCACGTCCGTCGCGGCGCCCTGGTCGACCGTCGCACGATCCGCGTCCGAATCGGCCGGCGCCGGCGAAGACGCCTGTGCCATGGCGGCAGCGGATTTATCGGCAGTGGTCTGGCTGTCGTCACCCGCCGCCAGTTCATCGCTTGATGCGTTTCCACCCGAGTCCGCCACGCGTGTGTCGGGCGCGCCGTTTTTGGGATACAGATCGAGTACCAGCCGGTAGCCATGCCCGTTTTCCGGCGACAGCATGAAGCTCTTCGCGCGCACCATATCTGCCAGATCCAGCACGACACGCACGCCAGTGCCCTTGTGGATACCGGTGCGGATTTCCTTGATCAGGCCGCTGCCCCCGGCCCGTCCGGCCACATCACCGAGATTACGCGTATGGGGCAGGTCGATCACCAGCCGTAAGGGATGATCGACCATGAAGATGTCAGGCTGGGTGTCGGCCGACAAATCGAAGACGACCCGGGTTTTCTGGGCCGACGACGACAGACGCGCATCGTGCAGCCTGGCCACCTGGGCCACCGCCGGTAGCGCCAACACGAGCAAACCGAAAAAAATCAGTCTTTGCACGCTGCGGATCATTGGATACCCCATCTCCCTTAAAAGGGGCGCAAAAGAACCGTTTTCAGAACATTATCGGCAGCGGTCATGCATGGCAACTTTTTTGGCAGGAAAAACAGCATGTAGCACAGAGATGCTGGCGATCCACTTGAATTGTTCACCCGGCACCAGCAGAACGGGCGTCCGGCTGTATTTCGACGCGTTAAAAAACAAAGACCCGCAACTGCCTGTTCTTTATTTTCAAAGGCTTCTCGACCGATGGTCGCGGCGAGTACGCGAGCGTGTACTGGCGCCATCAACCCGGCAACAGGTCTGCTTTCAGCGGGCTAAGAGGGCCGCGGTCTGAAGTCGTGCAGCTTCGCCATCAATTGCCGACCCGTCGCTGAACAAGCCGTCAGCTGCGCGCACCGCCCGGCATCTCGATATTCCAGATGTACCGCCAGATCGGTCGGCGGAAGAAAGCCGGCGCCCCGCTCGGCCCACTCCACCAACATCAGGTCGCAATCGGGAGCCATGTCCCGAATACCGAGAAATTCCAATTCTTCGGGATCGGCCAGGCGATAGAGATCCAGATGATAAAGCCGGCGCCGGGGGAATTCGTAGGGCTCGACCAGCGTGTAGCTGGGCGAAACGACGGGGCCGGCATGGCCCAACGCCTGAATCGTGGCGCGTGCCAGCGCGGTCTTACCGGCCCCCAACTCGCCGGCGAGCGTAATCACAGCGCCGCCATCGTGGGCATTGAGGGCCATCGCAAGCGCGTGGCCGAGACGATCGGTCTCGGCCGGCGTCGCCAAATCGATGTTCATGGGCGTTGCGGGTTGGCCTGACGCCGGATGCAGGGCAGCAGATCGCTCGGCAGCAGACCTCGCTCGCCGTCATCGACCGCAGCCTCGTCGCCCGCGAGGGCATGGACATAGACCCCAAATACCGCGGCTTCGGCCAGACTCATGCCCTGGGCGGCAAAACCGGCGATCACGCCGGTCAGCAGATCGCCCATGCCACCGACGGCCATACCCGGATTGCCCTGGGTACAGAGCCAGAGCTCGTCCGGCGTGGCCACGAGCGTGCCCGCCCCCTTGAGCGCCACCACGGCCTGATAACGCTCGGCCAACGTCCGCGCGGCCGAGACCCGATCGGCCACTACATCGGCGGTCGACCAGCCCAGCAGCCGCCCGGCCTCGCCCGGGTGTGGCGTCAGGATCCAGTGCTCGCGCTCGACCGGCGACTTGGCCAGCCGATTGAGCGCATCGGCGTCGACCACCAGCGGCCGCTCCGACTCGAGCACGCGCTGCCACAATGCATCGCCCCAGTCGCCATGCCCCAGTCCAGGGCCGACCGCAATCAGCGACGCGCCCTCGATCAACGTATCGAGACGCGCCCTCGCGTCGGGGGCCGAGGGATCGTCGGGCAAGCCCTGGCACATCAGCTCCGGACGCGCCTGGCTCATCGCGCCGGCATGATCCTGATGACAGGCCACGCTGACCAGCCCGGCGCCCGCCCGCAGCGCCGACTCCGCCGACATGCGAATGGCACCGCCCATGCCGCGACCGCCGCCGACACACAACACATGACCATTATCGCCCTTGTGTGCCCCGCGAGGACGCACGGGCAACGCATGTCGCAGATCGCGATGGGTGATGCGCCGGGCCACATGCGGCTGCCCCTCATAGAGCGCATCGGGCGCGCCGAGATCGTCGAAGGCCAGCTCTCCGCAATGGGCCGCGCCATCGCCGGTCAGCAATCCGAGCTTGAGGCCGATGAACGTCACGGTGGTATCGGCGGTCACAGCCCGGCCCCAGGCCCGACCGGTGCTGGCATCCACGCCCGATGCGATATCAATCGACAACACCCCGACGCCCCGGCCGGAGGCTTCGTTGATCCGGTCGATGGCGGTAGCCATGGGCCCGGTCACATCGCGATTGAGCCCGGTGCCGAACAACGCATCCACGATCAGATCGGCCTGAATCGGCTCATCGACGAAGTCGTGAATTTCGCCGCCGGCTTCGCGAAATGCCTCGAACGCCCGGGCCGCGTCGCCGGACGCTTTCGACAGGTCCAGCGGCGCCATCAACGTGACCTGCCAACCGGCCGCCATCGCCTGACGCGCGACCAGCGCGCCGTCCCCGCCGTTGTTGCCCGGCCCGCACAATGCCACCAGACGCCCCGGCATCGGCCAGCTCTGCGCCAGTTCGTCGTAAGCCGCGCGCGCGGCGCGCTGCATCAGGGTAAAGCCCTCGACGCCGAATTCGTTGATGAAACGCGAATCCAGGGCGCCGACCTGGGCTGCGTCGTAGACCAGATGCGGCAGATAGTCGCTGGTTTCGGTCATGACGAGATCCGTTATCGGTGATCAGCGAGCGATCAACGTCCCCAGGCGCGACGCACACGCGCCACCAGCGCCGCCGTGGAACCGTCGTGGGTCGCGCTCGGCGCGTCCTCGCCCAGTTCCGAGACGATCTGGCCGGCCATGGTCTTGCCGAGTTCCACGCCCCACTGATCGAAGCTGTTGACGTTCCAGATGATGCCCTGCACGAACACCTTGTGCTCGTAGGCCGCGATCAGCGCGCCGACATGGTGAGCGTCGAGTGTTTCCAGCACCAGCATATTGCTCGGCCGATTGCCGTCGAAACGACGGGCGGCCAAGCGATGCTCGAGCGCCTCGCCTTCCAGGCCCTGCGCTTCGAGTTCGGACCGGAGCGCATCGCTGTCGCGACCGCACATCAGCGCCTCGGCCTGGGCGATACAGTTGGCGATGCGCTCGCGCTCGCGGGCATCGCCGGCCGCCTTCGGACCGGACAACGGCAGGACGAAATCCATATCCACGGCCAGATCGCCCTGGTGCAGCATCTGGAAATAGGCGTGCTGCGCGTTGGTCCCCACGCTGCCCCAGATCGTCGGCACGGTGGACACCGTCGCCGGCTTGCCTTCGCGCGTCACCGACTTGCCGTTGGATTCCATTTCCAACTGCTGCAGGAAAGACGGCAACGAAGCCAGCCGCTGGGCATAGGGCACCACGCAGTGGCTTTTCAGACCGAGGAAATTGTTGTTCCAGACGCCGACCAGCGCCAGCATCGCGGGCAGGTTCTCGTCCAGCGGCGCCTGGCGGAAGTGTTCGTCCATGGTGTGAGCGCCGGCCAGAAGGGTCTCGAACTGCTCGCCGCCAAGCGCCAACAGGATCGACAGCCCGACGGCCGACCATAGCGAGTAGCGGCCGCCGACCCAGTCCCAGAACCCGAACATGCGCTCGATGCCGAACTCGGACACGGCCTCGGCGTTGGTTGATACGGCCACAAAGTGTTTGGCGATATCGCCCTCGCCGGCACCGGCATCGACCAGCCACTGGCGGGCGACACGCGCATTGGCGAGCGTCTCGGCCGTGCCGAACGATTTGGAGGTCACGATCACCAGCGTGGTCGCCGGATCGAGACCGGCCAGCGTGTCGTCCAGATCGGCCGGGTCGACGTTGGCCACGAAGTGCGGACGCGGTCCGTTGCCTTCGTACAACGCTTCACAGATCAGCCGCGGCCCGAGATCCGAACCGCCAATGCCGATGTTCAGCACGTCGGTAATCGGCTGGCCCGAAAACCCGCGCCACGAACCGCTACGGACTTCTTCGGCGAACGCGGCCATGGCACGACGGATCTCGTGGACCTCGTCGTACATGGGGGCGTCGTGTGGCGCCCGCAGCGCGACATGCCAGGCCGCCCGGTTTTCGCTCGTATTGATCGCCCGACCGGCGAACATGGCCTCGCGCGCTTCGCTTACGCCCTGGTCATCGGCGAGCGACAACAGCGCGGCGCGCACGTCGTCGTCGATGCGCTGCTTGGAATAATCCAGCGACACGCCGGCCGCGGCGAGGCTGTAACGCGTCGCGCGCGCGTCGTCCGCGGCGAACAGATCGAGCATCTGCTGGTTGGCGTTTTTCGCGGCCAGCGCCTCGAGAGTTTTCCAACTGGGTTGATTGATGGGGTCGGACATCTATTCCAGCCTTTGCGCCGTGGGGCGCGAGTCAGACGATACGAAAAGGCGCACGACGACGATTCGTCGAGCCCATCGAGACTAGCTAAAAACAGTCTTATCAGCCAGCGCTCGGCGCCGTCATGCCATGGCGCAGGATTCTGATGGCAGCCGACGCATCACGGCGCCGGCGCGGAGCTCAGACCGACACGCCCATATTGTCGATCAGCCGTGTGCGGCCGAGATGACCGGCCGCGAGTACGCGAAACGAGGACGTATCGCGTTCCGCCGGCCCGAGATCGGCGGCCCGGATCTCGAAATAATCCGGATCGAAACCACCGTCGACGAGCTGGGCCCAGCCGCGGGCTTCCAGCGCCCGAAAATCCCGCTGGCCGGCGGCCAGGCGTTCGACCACGTCGGCGATCGCGGCCGAGAGCGCCAGCGCCTGACGCCGCTGGGCGTTGTCCAGATAATTATTGCGCGAGGAATACGCCAGACCGTCGGCGTCGCGTACGGTCGGCACGCCCTCGACCGCGACGTCCATGCACAGGTCGGCGACCATCCGCTTGATTACCGCAAGCTGCTGATAGTCCTTTTCGCCAAAGAAAGCCGCATCCGGCTGCACGATGTTGAACAGCTTGTTCACCACCGTGGCAACACCGCGGAAATGACCCGGCCGGCTGCGTCCGCAGAGCATCTCGGTGATGCCGGAGACATCGACCGTGGTCGCGCTGCCGCCTTCCGGATACATCTCGTCGACGCTCGGCACGAACACGGCATCGGCGCCGGCATGGGCCAGTGCTGCCCGGTCGGCGTCGAACGTACGCGGATAGGTGGCCAGATCTTCGTTCGGCCCGAATTGCAGCGGGTTCACGAAAATACTCGCGATCACGCGATCGCAACGCTCGCGCGCAGCGGCGACCAGCGCCAGGTGTCCGGCGTGCAGATTGCCCATGGTCGGCACGAGGCCGACGGACTCCGAGCCGGCGCGCCACTCGCGCACGGCGTCGATCGTATTCAGCACTTGCATGGCGATCCGTCTCGCAAAAGCTATTTGAAACCGTGCTCCGGCGCCGGATAGCTGCGATCCTTGACCGCAGCGACATAGTCGGCGGTCGCCGTATCCAGACAGTCCGCGTCGGCCATGAAGTTCTTCACGAAACGCGGCTTGCGTCCGGGCGACAACCCGAGAATGTCGTAAATCACCAGAATCTGGCCATCGGTATCCGGTCCGGCGCCGATACCGATCACCGGCACGCTGGCTGCGGCGGTGATCCGCGCGGCGAGGGTCGAGGGCACACATTCCAGCAGGAGCATGTCGGCCCCGGCTTCTTCGAGCAGGCGCGCGTCACGCACCATGGCGTCGGCCGCCGCGTCGTCTCGGCCCTGGACCTTGAAGCCGCCGAGCTTGTGTACCAGTTGCGGGCGCAATCCCATGTGGGCACAGACCGGCACGCCGTAGGTGGTGAGGTGAGAAACGGTCTCGGCGATCTCGGCCCCGCCCTCGATCTTGACCATCTTGGCCTGGCCTTCGGCCATCAGGCGATGCGAAGCCGCCAACGCGGCATCGGGCGTGGCGTAGGTCAGAAACGGCAGATCCGTCATCAAAAACGCCCGTTCCAGCCCGGCGGCGGTGATTCGGCTGTGATAGACCATGTCATCGAGCGACACGCCGACCGTGGTACTCGCGCCCTGGATCACGTTGCCCAGGCTATCGCCGACCAGCACCAGATCGACACCCGCCCGATCCTCGAGCGCGGCGAAACTGGCGTCGTAGCAGGTCAGACTCGCAATCTTTTCGCCCTCGGCTTTCATCCGGGCGAAGTCGGCCAGCGTCAACGGCTTGCGGGTCTGCTGCTGTAAGTGGGGGTAAGGACTGATATTCATGGCGCGGACTATAGCATCGGCGGCAACGACTGCACCGACTCGGGGCGTTCCAGCGCCGAGAGCACGGCCTGATAGTCGTCGGCGTTGCCGACCAGATCCAGCGCGTCCGCGTCCACGCGCACGATCGGCGTCGCGCTGTAGGTCGCGAAATGCTCGCGATAGGCGGCAACCACACGCGCCAGATAATCGCGTTCCAGATTCGCCTCCGCCGGGCGGCCGCGTTTGGCGATACGACTCATGAGCGTGTCGATCGAGGCATCGAGATAGATCACGCAATCCGGCTGCGGCGCCTGCCAGGCCAGCCGGGCATAGATATCCTCGTACAACGCCAGCTCCGGCCCGGACAGCGTGAGCCGTGCGAACAGCGGGTCCTTGTCGAACATGAAATCGGCCACGCAACCGCCGCCGAACAGGTCCGACTGGCGCAGCGAATCCACCTGACGCGCGCGCTGTAGCAGGAAGAACAACTGGGCGGACAAGGCGTGCGCCGCCGGGTTGTCGTAGAAATCGCCGAGAAAGGGGTTCTCGTCCGGCGCTTCGTCGAGCAGGCCGGCGTTCAGATCCCTTGCCAGCCGGCCGGCGAGCGTCGATTTGCCCACGCCGATCGGACCTTCGATGGCGATATAACGGCCGGCTTTCATGCAGGCAGCTCCCAGTATTCGATGTCGTCGTGGGCCACGCGATGCAGGCAGTCGACAACGCGCCCGTGTTGGCCGAGCTCGAGCGCCGGGGCGATTTCGGCCAGCGGCACCAGCACGAAACCACGTTCGTGGGCACGCGGATGCGGCACGGTCAGAGCGTCATCATCCAGATGGCGATCACCGTAGGCCAGGATATCCATATCCAGCGTGCGCGGGCCCCAGCGCACATCGCGCACCCGGTCGTGTGCAGCTTCCATGGCCTGTAAGCGAGCGAGCAGCGCATGCGGCCCCAGGGCCGTTGTCAATGCAGCGGCCGCATTACAGAACATGGGCTGATCAGGCGGCCCGCCCACGGGCACGGTGCGATAGAACGACGAGACCGCAAGCACGCTGATCGCGGGCTCGGACCGCAGCTCGACGATCGCGCGCTCGAGCTGGCCGGCCGGGTCGTCCAGATTGCTACCGAGGCCGATCCAGGCGACATGCCGGTCGCCCGCCGGCATCACGAATCGGCCGTGGCCGTCTTGCGGGCGCGACCGCCCCGCCGCTTACGCCGGCGCGAACCGGTGCCCGACGCCGGTTTGGGCGTGGACGGGTCGTCCTGCATCACGGTCCACCATTCGGCCAGCTCGGGCTCGACCTCGCCCACCTGCGCGCGCAGCAGCAGAAAATCATAGGCCGCGCGAAACCGCGGATGCGGAATGAGGCGCTCGGGATGCCGCCCGCGGCGCTTGTGAAAACGCGGCTGGAGCTGCCAGATCTCGCGCATCGGGATCGAGAACCGCTTGGGAATCGCCACCCGCTGGACCTGGCGCGACACCACCTGCGACTGGGCGCTGGCCAGTGCCGGCGCCGGTGGCATGCCCTCGCGCTCGAGGTTGGCCGCGCCTTCGCGCACGGCCGGCCAGAGCAGTGCGGCGAAAATGAACGCCGGCGTGACCGGCTTGTTCGCTTCCATGCGCGCCGCAGTGTTGGCGATCGCTTTTTCGATCAATGCTTCGCTGGCCGCGCCGGTGGGCGAATCGAGCACGGCCATGGTGTCTTCGAACAGCGGGCGCAGCAGGTCGTAATGGCGCAGCATGCGATAGACCTGCGGCCCGGCCGGATGCATGAGCAATTTGAGCACTTCGTCGAACATGCGGGCGGCCGGCACATCGGCCAGCAGTTCGATCATGTCGGCCGGCGGCTCGGCCTCGGGATCGAGCGCCAGATCCAGCTTGGCCGCGATACGCACGGCGCGGATCATGCGCACCGGGTCTTCACGATAACGAACGCGCGCATCACCGATCAGGCGCAGACGGCGGGCCTCGATATCCGACAGACCATCCACATAGTCGTAGATGCAGTGATCGGCGACGTCCAGATACAGGCCGTTGATCGCGAAATCGCGCCGGCGTGCATCCTCGGCGATCGAGCCAAAGACGTTGTCGCGCAGAACACGCCCGGCGTCGTCCAGCTCGCGCGTGTCTTCGGTATCGCCATTGGCCGGGTCCGCTCGGAAAGTCGAGACCTCGACGATCTCGCGGCCGAAGCGCACGTGGCAGATCTGGAATCGACGCCCGATCAGCCGTGCCTTGCGGCCGAAGACGTCGACCACCGCCTCGGGCTCGGCGTCGGTGGCAACGTCGAAATCCTTGGGCGTGACCCCGAGCAACAGATCGCGTACCGCGCCGCCCACCAGACAGGCACGATAGCCCGCGTCATGCAGTCCATCGAGCACCGCCAGGGCCGCATCGCTGATGTCGTCCCGCGTGATGCCGTGTTCCTTCGGCTCGACCATTCTTAGTTCGTTAATGAATCTGCCCCAATGCGCTCAATTGATCGCTCTATAGTTTACAACGTATGAATAGCGATGCGGCCCACGCGCCGGCTATCGAACCCCAGACTTCTGAAAAAAACAAGGTTGCTCATGGATCACCGCGACTATATCCGCCACGATGCACTCGGTCTCGCCGAGCTGATCGCGCGCGGGGAAGTCTCTCCCGCCGAAGTGCTGGCCGCCGCGCGACAGCGTCTGGAGGCGGTCGACCCCACGCTCAATTGCGTCGTCCGGCGCATGGACGCCATCGCTGATGAGCATACGACAACGCCGGCTTCCGGACCGTTCGCACATGTGCCGTTCCTGATCAAGGATTTGTTCCAGAACTACGCGGGCGTGCCCACCACCTACGGCAATGCCGCGCTCAAGCGCGTAGGCTTCAAACCGCCGGTGCATGCCGAGGTCGTTCGCCGATTCATCGCCGCCGGCGTCAATATCTTCGGTAAGACCAATACACCCGAGTTCGGCGCCAAGGGCATCACCGAACCGGTCGCCAACGGTCCAACCCGCAACCCGTGGAATACGGCCCATACGCCAGGCGGCTCCTCCGGCGGCTCGGCGGCGGCGATCGCCGCGGGCGTCGTACCCATGGCGGGCGCCAACGACGGTGGTGGCTCGATCCGGATTCCGGCTGCCTGCTGCGGCTTGTTCGGGCTCAAGCCGGGTCGGGCCCGCGTGCCCGGCGGGCCCGACCATACCGACATGATGCACGGCGCCGGGGTGGATCACGTCATCAGTCGCTCGGTACGCGATAGCGCGGCCATGCTGGATGCGATCGCCGGGTACGAACCGGGGGCGATCGTGCGTATCGAAGGCCCGGCCATGCCCTATCGCCAGGCTATCGAGCACGATCCGAAACCGCTGCGCATCGGCGTGATGGAATCGTCGCCGCTGGGCCAGCCGCTACACCCGGAGGCATGGGCCGCGCTGACGCACACCATCGAAACCCTGACCGACCTCGGCCACGACGTGACCCCGGCCATACCCGCGCTGGACGGCGCCCAGCTCTGCCAGGATTTTCTGTCGATGTGGTTCGTGCAGATGGCCCGGGTCGTGGATGAGGTACGGGCCCTCACCGATGCCCGGGCCAGCGAATTCGAGCTCGATACCCGCGCCATGGCGCACCTCGGGCGCAGCCTGTCCGCGGTCGAATACAGCACGCTGCACGGGCGCTGGCTCGGCTATCGTCAGGCACTGGCGGCTTTTCATGCCGACTACGACCTGCTGCTGACCCCGACACTGGCCAGCCCGCCGGTGGCCATCGGCGAACTGGCCACACCGGCTTGGCAACACAACCTGCTGCGCCCGCTTCTGCATCTGCCGAGCGCCCGCGCCCTACTTGGCTCCGGCATCGTCGACCGCATGGCACACGAGAACCTGCGCCATGTCCCGTTCACCCAGCTCGCCAATCTGACCGGTACGCCCGCCATGTCGGTGCCACTGCACATCGGCGAATCGGGCCTGCCGATCGGCAGCCAGTTCATCGGCCCGCCGGGCGGCGAAACCCTGCTGTTCCAGCTCGCCGCCCAGCTCGAACGCGCGGCTCCCTGGTTCAACCGGCTGCCGCGGATCACCGGGGTCGATGACTAGATGGAAGCGATCTGTCTTTGATCTGCCCAGGTCCGCTTCGATCTGCGGACAGAATGTCGGTTTGCAGACCCGATTCGCCCCGTCTCGCGATGAGCGACGCTTCAGTCGACGCCCTGCAGCCTGAAGTGGCGTAGGTCGGATTAGCAGCGTAATCCGACATGAACGCCGATCTGCGAGGGGCGTGGAGCATTCCATGTCGGCTGACGGCCTTCGGCCTAAGCCGACCTACACTCGACGACAAGTGCCGTGATGCTTTCGCGGCAATGTATCTCATGACGACAGGCCCAGGACCGGTCGTCAGTTCAGCCGATGCATCCAGTAACCGGTGCCGCCGGCCAGCAGCACAGTCGGCAGGCTGGCCGCGATCCACGGCGGAATACCGTATACCGGGCCGGTCGAGGCCACGATTTCGTTGACCAGGAAGAACAGCAGCCCGATCAGACCGCCGACGAACAAGCGCTGGCCGGCACTGGCACTACGTAACGAACCGAAGGCGAACGGCAGCGCAAAGATCACCAGCACCCAGACCGTGAACGGGGTCACGATATTGCGCCACAGCGCGAGCTTGTAATCGTCGGCATCGATATCGTTGGCGTCGAGATAGTTGATGTATTGCCACAGGCCGTAAGACGACAGCTCGTCCGGCTGGGTGACGGCGAGTTCCAGCACGCTCGGCTTGATCGCGATCGGCAACGACATCGTGGCCGGCGTGTCGGTCTTGCTCTGCGTCAACGAAAGATGGGTGATCCGCGGATGATCGATGACCAGTTTCTCGCCATCGACATGAGCCCGTTTCGCCGCCACCGCCAGTTGCAGCTGGCCGTCATCGTTCAGGCGATAGACATCCAGCCCGTCGATACGCCCCCCGGGCAGCACCGAATCGATGCGTAGAACATAACCGCTGTTACGCAGCCACAGCCCGTTATCGACCGATTGGCGAGCTTCGCCGTGGCGGGCCTTGTCGCGCAGCATCGTGGCATTCTGCACGCCGATCGGCGCGGCGAGTTCGCCGAGCACGACGGTGAGCACGGCCAGCACGAACCCGGCGATGCCGACCGATACCGCGAGCCGCTTCATGGACATGCCCGCGCTGCGGATCACCACCAGTTCGCTGCCGGCGGCCAGCGCGCCCAGCGCTAGCAGCGCCCCGAGCAGCGACACCACCGGCAACACGAAGTAGATACGATCCGGCAGCATGAGCACGCAGTAGATCAGAATCTTGACCAGGCCGAAGCTGCCCTGGCCGATGTTGTCGACTTCACTGATGAACAACATCAGCGACAACAGCGCGGCGATCACGGCGATCACCATCCCGGTCGCCGCCAGGATCGTGCGCGTGATGTAGCGATCGATGATCAATAGATTCATGCCGCCACCTTGCGCTTGGGCCGCCGCGGCCAGCCGTTTTCACGCGCAATCAATACGATGGCGATCGCCAGCACAACGATGTGCACCCACCATTCACCAATCACAGGGGGCAGCAGCCCGCTCTGAATCGCCTGTCCGGATAAACGCACGAAATTCAGATAAACCACGAAAAAGAGAATGCCGACAATCACCCGCCCATAGCGCCCCGCACGCGGCGGCACCCGGCCGATCGGCAGTGCAATCAGGGCGAGGATGAAGATCGACAGCGGCACGGAAATTCGTGTCTGCCACTTGGAAATGGCCTTGCCGTCGTCGCTTCGCATCAGGGTGAGTGTGGACTTGGCGTCGTAGTCGTCGTCCTTCACGGCACTCGGCGGTGACAAACGCACGCCATGCTTGTCGAAATGAATGATGCGATAGTCCGCTTGGCCGGGCACGCCTTCGTAACGCCAGCCATCGGATAACACCAGCGTGACCGCGTGCTGCTTGTTGATGCTCTGGCGCGCGGTCTTTGCGGTCACGATCGTCTGCCGATCCGGGCCTTCCTGCGGCTGCACCACGCGCACGAACACGTTATGCAACTGTTTCTGATCGTCCCGGCTTGCAGCATAGAACGACACCCGACCGTTATCGAAGCTCGCAAACCGCCCGGGTGTGACCGACTGCACCGCGTTGGCGGCGGTCTGGGCACCCAGCCGGTTCATCTCGCGCTGGGCATGCGGCGCGACGACAATCGACATCGTGCCGGCAAACAGCGCAATCATCGCGGCGAGAGTGAGAAACGGACGATAGATCACCCCAAGGCCGACGCCGCCAGCCATGAGCGCCGCCATCTCGTTATCTCGGCACAGCCGGCCGACGACCAGCATGATCGCCAGCAATACCGAAATCGGCATCACGATATCGAGGTTGCTGACCACGCTGAGCGCGGCCAGCGTGGCCACTGTATTGACCGGCACTTCCCCGGCGGCAGCATCGCCGATGAAGCGCGACAGGCCGATTCCGAGGGTCAGGAACACGAGCACCGCGGTGATGATCAGCCAGGTCTTGGCGGTCTCACCGAACAAGTGCCTAAAAATCACACTAGGCATGAACGACCGAACTCGGACAAAAGATGGAATGTTTCATTTGGCGGCGGTGACTACGCTAGGGGATGATTTTTTCGAAAATTTATGTAGACTTCGCGCTTTCAAAGCATTTGGTCGAGCTCTAAGCGCTTCATTTGCCGGTTTGCGGAACCAACGAGGCGCGCCACCACAACTCAGGATTATCGGCTTTGCAGGAGCAACGCATGGAATATCTCGTCAAGAGCGGCAGCCCGGAAAAACAGCGGGTCGGCTGCGTGATCGTCGGTATCTTCGACCGCCGCAAGCCTTCCACGCAAGCCGAGGCCCTGGATGAAGCCAGCGGCGGCCTGATCGCTTCCGTGATGCGCCGCGGCGACATGGACGGCAAGCTGGGGCAGACTACGGTACTTCATGGCCTCGGCGATCTGTTCTGCGATCGTATCCTGCTGGTGGGCTGCGGCAAGGAACGCGACTTCAATACGCGCGCCTATCAGAAAGCCTGTGCGGCGGCTGCCGCCGAGCTCGACACCATGGGCGGCGTGGATGCAGCGTTCTATCTGACCGAGTTGAACGTGCGCGGCCGCGACGATTTCGGCTGGAGCGTCAAGCAGGCGCTGCTGACCATCGAAGATACGTTCTATCGCTTCGAGGCCTGCAAGGGCCCGAACTACGAGAAGCACACCCGCAAGCTGTCGCGTCTGGTCTTCCAGGTGCCCCGCCGCTCCGATCTGCCGGCCGCGGAGCGCGGCGTCAACGAAGGCGTGGCCACGGCCAACGGCGTGAAGCTGGCCAAGGACCTGGCCAACATGCCGGGCAACATCTGCACGCCGACCTATCTTGCCGAGCAGGCCGTGTCGCTTGCGGATACCCATAAGGGCATCAAGACCCAGGTGCTCGAAGAAGCCGACATGGAAGCACTGGGCATGGGCGCGCTGCTGGGCGTATCGCGCGGCTCGTCTCAGCCGGCCAAGTTCATTGTCATGGAGTACATGAACGGCGCGAAGTCGGACAAGCCGACGGTGCTGGTCGGCAAGGGCGTGACCTTCGACGCCGGCGGCATCAGCCTCAAGCCGGGCGCCGCCATGGACGAGATGAAGTACGACATGGGCGGCGCGGCGAGCGTATTCGGCGCCATGCAGGCCGCGGTCGAGATGGAGCTGCCGATCAACCTGGTCGGCGTGATCGCGGCCACGGAGAACCTGCCGGACGGCAATGCCTACAAGCCGGGCGACATCCTCACCAGCATGTCCGGCCAGACCATCGAAATCCTCAACACCGACGCCGAGGGCCGTCTCGCCCTGGCCGACGCCCTGACCTACGTCGAGCGCAATTACGACGCCGATGCCGTGGTCGACATGGCGACCCTGACGGGTGCGGCCGTGATCGCGCTGGGCCATCACGCCTCGGCGTTGTACGGCAACAACAGCCCGCTGCGCCGCGCCCTGCGCGACGCCGGCGACACCATCGGCGATCGCGCCTGGCCGATGCCGTTGTGGGAGGACTACCAGTCGGATCTGGACTCCAACTTCGCCGACATGGCTAACGTGGGCGGCCGCGCCGGCGGTTCGATCACGGCGGCCAGTTTCCTGCATCGCTTCGCGCGCAAGCTGCGCTGGGCACATCTGGATGTCGCCGGCACGGCCTGGAAGTCGGGCAAGGAGAAAGGCGCCACGGGCCGTCCGGTGGGTCTGCTCACGCAGTACCTGATCGACCGTACGCATCAGGCGTAAGGCACGGGCACACCCGATGACCGAAGTCTTCTTCTATATTCTGGAAGACGAAGCCGCCGACGCTCCGGCGCACTTCGCCTGCCGGCTGACCGAGAAGGCACACAACGAAGGACACCGGGTATTCATCCACGTCGCGGACGCTGCCCAGGCGTCTGCGCTCGACGAGCTGCTCTGGCAATTCCGCCAGGGCAGCTTCGTGCCGCATGCCACGGCCGAGGCGCTCGAAGCCGACGACGACCTCACCCCGGTCGTCATCGGCACCGGTGAGCCGCCGGCCGGCTTCGACGACATGTTGATCAACGTCGGCGGCGAGGTCGGCGGGTTCTTCTCGCGCTTCGCCCGCCACAATGAAGTCGTCGGCCCGCAGGCGATGGCGACCGCGCGCCGGCAATACCGTTTTTTCAAGGACCGCGGCTATCAGCTGACCACGCACAAGATCGCGGCCCGCTGATCGCGCCGCCCGCGTCGCGCCGGCCCGGTCTTGGAAGACGTCGCCCCCGCCCGCAAACTGGGCGGCTGACCTGCCGCACAAATTGATAAAGAGATCTTCCATGGCCGAGATGGACAAGACCTTCGACCCGCACGCGATCGAAGCCCGGTGGTATCCCGTCTGGGAAGAGCGCGGCTATTTCGCGCCGGATATGAACGCGCCCGGCGATCCGTTCTGCGTCATGCTGCCGCCGCCCAACGTCACCGGCCGTCTGCATATGGGCCATGCGCTGGACGACACGCTCCAGGATGCGCTGACCCGCTATCACCGTATGAAGGGCGTGCCCGCGCTCTGGCAACCGGGTACCGACCATGCTGGTATCGCCACCCAGATGCTGGTCGAACGCCAGGTCGAGGCCGAAGGCAGTTCGCGGCACGAGATGGGCCGCGAGGCCTTCGTCGACCGGATCTGGCAGTGGAAAGCCGAATCCGGCGGGCATATCACCACCCAGATGCGCCGGTTGGGTGCCTCGGTCGACTGGTCGCGCGAACGCTTCACCATGGACGAGGGCCTGTCGAAGGCCGTCACCAAGGTGTTCGTCGACCTGTATGAAAAAGGTCTGATCTATCGCGGCCAGCGCCTGGTCAACTGGGACCCGGTGCTGCACACGGCCATTTCCGATCTCGAGGTAGAAAACCTCGAAGTCGACGGCCATATGTGGCACTTCAAGTACCCGCTGGAAAACGGCGCGACCTACGAATACGTCGAACGCGACGCCGACGGCAACGAGACCTTTCGCGAGACCCGCGACTACATCTCGATCGCCACCACCCGCCCGGAAACCATGCTCGGCGACGGTGCGATCGCGGTGCACCCGGACGACGCCCGCTATGCGCCGATCGTGGGCCTGCGCTGCGAGATCCCGGTCGGCCCGAAAAGCCAGCGTCGCCTGATCCCCATCATCACGGACGAATACCCGGACCCGGAATTCGGCTCCGGCGCGGTCAAGATCACCGGCGCGCACGACTTCAACGACTATGAAGTCGCCAAGCGCAATGGCATTCCGATGTACCGGTTGATGGACGAATCGGCCACGCTGCGCGTCGACGGCGCGCCGTATGGCGAGGCCGCGGCCCAGGCCGCCGGGATCGTGGCTTCGGGCGAAACGCCGGATGCCATGACCGTCGATGCCATCAATCTCGTGCCGGACGAATACCGCGGCCTGGATCGCTTCGAAGCGCGTCAGCAGATCGTTGCGGCGATCGATGCCGAGGGCCTGATGATCACGGTCGAAGACAAGAAGATCATGCAGCCCTACGGCGATCGCTCGAACGCGGTGATCGAGCCGATGCTGACCAACCAGTGGTTCGCCGATGCCAAGACGCTCGCCAAGCCGGCGATCGAGGCGGTCGAAGACGGGCGCATCCGCTTCATTCCGGAAAACTGGTCCAAGACCTATTTCGAATGGATGCGCAATATCCAGGACTGGTGCATCAGCCGCCAGCTCTGGTGGGGCCATCGCATCCCGGCCTGGTACGACGCATCCGGCAACGTCTACGTCGGCGCCTCCGAAGCGGCGGTGCGCGACAAGCACAGCCTGGCCGACGACGTGGCGCTGTCGCAGGATGACGACGTCCTCGACACCTGGTTCTCGTCGGCGCTGTGGCCGTTCTCTACCCTCGGCTGGCCGGAAGCCACGGACGCGCTCAAGACTTTCTACCCGACCAACGTCCTGGTGACCGGCTTCGACATCATCTTCTTCTGGGTCGCCCGGATGATCATGATGGGCCTGGAGTTCATGGACGACGTGCCGTTCCGCGAAGTCTATATCCATGGCCTGGTGCGCGACTCCGAAGGCGCGAAGATGTCCAAGTCCAAGGGCAACGTCCTGGACCCGATCGACCTGATCGACGGCATCGATCTGGAATCGCTGGTCGCCAAGCGCACCTCCGGCATGATGCAGCCGCAAAAAGCCGCGAAGGTGGAAAAAGCCACGCGCGCCGAGTACCCCAACGGCATTCAGGCCTACGGCACCGACGCGCTGCGCTTCACCTTCGCCGCCCTGGCCTCTTATGGCCGCGACATCCGTTTCGATCTCGGCCGCGTCGAGGGGTATCGCAATTTCTGCAACAAGCTCTGGAACGCCGCGCGCTTCGCGTTGATGCAGGTGCCGGACGACTTCGTGCCCGCCGACGACGCCGGTGTCGAGCTGTCGATGGCCGATCGCTGGATCGTCTCCCGCCTGCAGCGGCTCGAAGCCGATATGGCCGCGCATTTCGAGACCTATCGTTTCGATCTGGCCGCCAATGCGATCCACGATTTCATCTGGCACCACTTCTGCGACTGGTATCTGGAGCTGATCAAGCCGGTGCTGTCCAACCCCGAGGCCAGCGATACCGCCAAGGCCGGCACCCGGCGGACGCTGGTCCGCACGCTGGAAACCACGCTGCGCCTGCTGCATCCACTGATGCCGTTCATCACCGAAGAGATCTGGCAGCGCGTGGCCCCGCTGGCTCGTGGCGCCGCGCTGGATGCCAACGGCGAGAGTATTTCGCTCCAGCCCTATCCGAGCGCCGACGAAACGCGCATCGATGACGAGGCCGAAGCCGACATCGAGTGGCTGAAGAAAGTCATCAACGGCCTGCGGACGATCCGCGGCGAAATGGATATCGCGCCGAAACAGAAGATCCCGCTCATCGTCGCCAATGCCAGCGACAGCGATCGCAAGCGCTTGGCCACGCATCGTGCGGCCATCGATTTTCTGGCCGGCGTGGAATCGGTCGATGAGATGGCGGCGAGCGATATTCCGGAATCCGCCGTCGCCCTGGTCGGCGACATGCAGCTGCGCGTGCCGCTGGCCGGGCTGATCGACACCGAGGCCGAACTGGCGCGTTTGGACAAGCGTCTGGCCAAGATCGACAAGGATCTGGCCGGCGTGCGCGGTCGGCTGTCCAGCGATTCGTTTGTATCCAAAGCGCCGGCTGACGTGGTCGACAAGGCGCGGGCGCAGGCCGCGGAGCTGGAGCGCGAACACGCCGAACTGACCGAACAGCGCGGGCGCATTGCCGTTCTATGAGCGCCGTCGCGCCGCGGCAGCGTGCCGGGGCGCGACTTGCCTGTGAGGCAATCGGCACCACATCACGATAAGCGAGGAGAGCGCCGGAACGGTTTCCGGCGTGCCGAACGAGGTTGATCATGGCCGCACGACTGCTACTGCTGTTCATCATTGCGCCGATTGTCGAGCTGTTCCTGCTGGTCAAGATCGGCGGCATCATCGGCGTGGTTCCCACGATCGCGCTAGTACTGCTGACCGCCATCATCGGCAGCCAGCTCGTGCGGCGTCAGGGCATGGGCGTGATGAACCGCATCCGTGAAGCCCAGGCACACGGCGAAGCCCCGGCTGTGCCGATGCTGGACGGCGCCGCGCTGCTGCTGGCCGGTTTCTTTCTTCTCACCCCCGGTTTCATCTCGGATGCCCTGGGTTTCCTATTGCTGATCCCGAAACTGCGCCAGCGGCTCGCCCGGGCCATGCTTTCGCGCTTCGTCATTCTTACGCCCGGCAACGGCGGCTTCGGTCGCGGCCCGTTCGGTGGCGCCGATGACGGCACCATCGAAGGCGAGTACCAGCGCAAATCCGATCGCAGCGATCGCCCGGGGCCCGACAACCGGCTCGATCGCGACGACTGATCCGCAAGGGCGCGATGGGCGGCGCCCCCGCGACAAGCGGACTCGCACGAAACCGCCACAGGGCCTAATCTGGGACATCCGTCGTCATCGACCGTGTCCGCATGTCGCCGCAACCGCCACCCCAGAACGCCGCGCCGGATCGCGCCGCAATCGCGGGCGCGCTCGACCGGGCGCGTCAGGCCATCGGCCAGCGTCTATACGACAAGGATCACGTCGTACGGCTGGCCCTGGCCTGTCTGCTGGCTGACGGCCATCTGCTGATCGAGGACATCCCCGGCGTGGGCAAGACCACCCTCGCCCATGGGCTGGCCGACACGCTGGGTCTGGCGTTCTCGCGTATCCAGTTCGTCTCGGATCTACTGCCCAGCGATATCCTCGGCGTGTCGGTGTTCGATCGCAACGAGGCCGAATTCGTATTCCGCCCGGGCCCGATTTTCGCCGAGCTCGTGCTGGCCGACGAGATCAACCGTGCCAGCCCGCGGACCCAGAGCGCGTTGCTGGAAGCCATGGCCGAACGCCAGGTGACCATCGAAGGCGTCACCCACGTGCTGGAGGCGCCTTTCAACGTGCTGGCGACCCAGAACCCGGCCGACCAGAACGGCACCTTCGCCCTGCCCGACTCGCAGCTCGACCGCTTTCTGATGCGGATTCATCTCGGCTATCCAACCCGCATGGCCGAGCGCCGTCTGCTGGCCGGCGGCGATACACGCGCCGAGGCGCATAACGATCGTCTGTCGCCGGTGGCCGGCCCAAACGAACTGATCGCCTGGCAGCAGGCCGCGGCGGCCACCCTCGTGCGCGATCCGCTGCTGGATTATCTGCAGGCGCTGATCGCCTACAGCCGGCGGACCGGCATATTCGAACGCGGCCTGTCGCCCCGTGGCGGGCTGGCGCTGCGACGCGCGGCCCAGGCCTGGGCATTGATCGACGGCCGCGATCACGTCCTGCCCGAGGACGTCCAGGCTGTGCTGCCCGCCGTGGTCGACCATCGCCTGATACGGCGCGAGCGCGACACCGACCAACCCTCCACGCATCTATTACACAGCGTCGACGTTGGCTAGCCTGACCCGTCGGCTCGCGGACCGGATCGAAGCCTCCATCCGCCGCCGCGCGCCGAGCGGCCGACCGCCGCTGCGGATACCCGCGCGTCGCGTCTATATCCTGCCCAGCGGCACCGGCGCCCTGTTCGGTGTGCTGTTGTTGGTCATGCTGGCCGGGGCGACCAACTACGGCAACAATCTCGCGTTTAGCCTGACGTTCTGGCTCGCGGCGGCCGCATTGGTTTCCATGCATCGCGCTCATCGCAACCTCGCCGGCCTGGAGTTGGCGGGCGTACGCGCCGAACCGGTCTTTGCGGGCGAAACCGCGATCTTCGACGTGGAACTGGCCAGCCGGGCACGGCCGCCGCGTCGCGGCCTGTATGTATCGGGCGGTGCGAGCGAGACCGGCACGGCCGTGTCGGCCGCCAGCGACCGGAACGGATATGCCCGGATCGCCAAGGCAACCCACGGCCGCGGCCGACTCGTCTGTCCGCGCCTGACCATCAGCAGCCGCTATCCGATGGGCCTGTTCCGCTGCTGGAGCTACGCCACGCCCGAGGCGCATGGGCTGGTCTACCCGGCGCCGATCGATCGCCTGGGCGAGCCGACCTCGGCCGGCGATACCGGCGACGGTCATCTTGATCGCAGCCGTCGCGGCGAGGCCCTGTTTTCCGGGCATCGTCGTTTCCATAGCGGCGACTCGCGGCGCCGTATCGACTGGAAAGCCAGCGCGCGAACCGATGAATTGATGATCACCGAGCACAGCGAGACGCAAACACCGACCCACTGGTTCGACTACGACACCCTTACCGCGTTGGCGCCGGAAGCACGCCTATCGCAGCTCGCCTATTGGATTCTGGCGGCCGATCGGCGCGGGGCCGTCTACGGGCTGCGGCTGCCGAAACACACGCTTGCCCCCGCGACCGGGCCCGCCCATCGGTGCGCCTGTCTGGAAGCACTGGCCCTGTTCTGATGGCCCGCCGCAGACCCAAACCGGCCGTATCGACCACGAGCCGCGGCGAACGGCTGGCCCTGACCAGCATCGTGGCGTTCATCGGCCTGCCGCATATCGGGCATCTGCCGTTCTGGGTGAGCCTGGCGACGGCCGCGCTGCTGGCATGGAACGCGGTTCGTTTGCTGCTCGGGCGGCCAACGCCGCCCGGCCTCGTACGCGCGCTACTGACGGCCGCCGGCGTAGGCGCCGTACTTATGGGCTTCGGTCGTATTAACGGCCAGACCGCCGGTGTCGCGCTGCTGATGCTCATGCTCGCGCTCAAGCTCACCGAGACCGTGCGTTATCGCGATGTGGTGGTGGTGCTGGCGCTGTGCTGTTTCGTGCTGGTCACCCAGTTTCTGTTCTCACAGTCGCTCGGCATGGCGCTCTACCTCGTCGCGGGCAGCTGGCTGGTGGTCGCGGCCTTCGTGCACCTGCACGCCGGCGACGACGCGCCACCCAGGGCCGCCGCGGCCGAATCGGCCCGGCTATTGGCGCTGGCGATCCCGGTGGCCGCCGCCTTGTTCGTTCTTTTCCCCCGCCTACCGGGGCCGCTCTGGGGGCTGCCGGCCAATAACGACGGCACGGCACGCACCGGGCTTTCCGGCACCATGTCGCCCGGCTCGATCGCGGATCTCGCGCGATCGGACGCCGTGGCGTTTCGCGTACGCTTCGACGGACCGGCGCCGCCGCCGGCCGCGCGCTACTGGCGCGGCCCGGTGCTCTGGAATTTCGACCACGGCACCTGGCATACCGGGCCCGGCGTTGCGCGCACGATTACCCCGCCGAGGGTGGACGCTCAGGGGCGCGGAGTCCGCACCGACATCACGCTCGCACCGAGCCACAAGCCCTGGCTGATCGCGCTCGACATGCCGCTGACAACCGCTACCGCGCATCGCCGCACGGCCGGCGGCAACTGGGTCGCGCCCCATCCCATCGACCAGCGCGTCCGCTATATCGCGCGCTCGGCCTTGCACTACACGGTGGACGCCGAACTGGCTCCGGCCGCACGCCGACTTGCTCTCGCGCTCCCCGCCACGGGCAATCCACGAGCCCGGGCGCTGGCCCATCGCTGGGCCAATCACGATCATGACGCTCGTGCCATCGTGCACAGCGCGCTCGATTTTTTCCGCCAGGGCAGATTTCGCTACACCCTCAACCCGCCACGCACATCACGTGACAACAGCGTGGACGATTTCCTGTTCACGACCCGTGCCGGGTTCTGTGAACACTTCGCCGGCGCGTTCACATTCCTGATGCGCGCCGCCGGCGTGCCCGCGCGCGTTGTGACCGGCTATCAGGGCGCCCAGCGCGCCAGCATCGGCGATTACTGGATCGTGCGCGACTCGGACGCCCATGCCTGGAGCGAAGTCTGGCTCGCCGGCGCCGGTTGGGTGCGAGTGGACCCGACCGCGGCCGCTGCGCCCAAGCGGATCGCCGACGGCATCACCGCGGCCGTCACCGACAGCGGCGATCTGCCCTACATGGCGGGCGGCCATGATCGCGACGCCTGGTATCACGCCCGCATGCTCTGGGACGCCGTGGACGCCGGCTGGAACCGCTGGTTCCTGGCCTATGGCCCCGCACTGCAACAACGGCTTTTCGCCGCGCTCGGCATCGCCGGATTCGGAACCGCCATCGCAGTGCTGACGGGACTGGTGGTAGGCACGCTCGCGCTCGTGTCGCTCTGGCTCGCCTGGCACATGCGCGCCGAGCGCGAGGCCGACCCCGTGGTACGCGCCTGGCGCCGCATCGAGCGACGGCTCGCTCGTATCGGTCTGGCCCGGCACACGGGCGAAACGCCGGTGGGCTATGCGCGGCGCGTTGCCGCAACACGCCCGGCTTTGACACGGCAGATCACCGATCTGGCCGCACGTTATGCTCGGTTACGATATGCCGCAAACATCGAGTCCGCCGAACGCCGGGAATTCATACGCCGCGCGCGGCGCTTTCATCCGCGACGCACTGGCGAAACCCGGGCGGGCTAACATCTGCTTGCGCTAAAATTATCTACGACCGAGGCGGCCCGGCTGCCGCCTCGACGCCGGAGAAATTATGGATCCACGTCGCTATTGCCCCGTCTGCGCAACACCGCTGGTCGCACGAGAAATCGCCGATATGGAACGTCTCACCTGCCCGGCCGAGGACTGTGGTTATGTCTTCTGGGACAACCCGATCCCGGTGGTGGCTGCCGTCGTCGAGCATGAGGGCCATCTCGTGTTCGCGCGCAACGTGAAATGGCCGCACGGCATGTACGGACTGGTCACCGGTTTTCTCGAACCGCGCGAGGAACCGGCCGAAGGCGTGGTGCGCGAAGTGGCGGAGGAGCTCGGCATCGAGGCTGAGATCACCGAATTCATCGGGGCCTATGGGTTTGCCCGCAAGAATCAGCTATTGCTGGCCTATCATCTGGTCGGCCACGGCGAGATCGCGCTCAACGACGAACTGGCGGAATGGTTCCATGTCGCCAAGGACGAAGCCGAATACTGGCCCGGCGGCACCGGCCTGGCCGTACGCGACTGGCTGCGTGCCCAGGGCTACGACCCGCAGCCACGCGAACTGCCGCCGCAGGTGGAAGCCTGGCTCAAGGCGCCGCCGGATATGGACTGACGTCCATAATCAGGAATGCGGTCCAAGCCCGGGCGTGTACTGATCGCACGGCCGGATGTATATGCCCGGGCGTCAGTCGGCTCCGTTCGTGATCACCAGCTTGCCGGAAACCTGGCGATTGGCGAGCGCTGCGATTGCTTCGCCGCCGCGGGCCAGCGGATACACGCCGCCGATATGCGGCCGCAAGCGACCGTCGCGGATCCACTTGAACACGGTTTGCAGCTGCCGCTCGTTGGCCTCTGGCTCACGCTGGACGAAACTGCCCCAGAACACGCCGATAATCGATGCGCCCTTGAGCAGGGCCAGGTTTAACGGCGGTTTGGGAATGTCGCCGCTGGCGAAACCGATGACGAGCAGCCGCCCGCGCCATGCGGTACCGCGCAGCGCGGCTTCCGTCGCGGCACCGCCCACCGGGTCATAGACCACATCCACACCAGCGCCGCCGGTCAGTTCTTTGAGCGAGTTCTTCAAATCGGTCTGCGTGTAGTCAATGGTTTCGTCGGCGCCGTGCTCGCGGCATATAGCGAGCTTGGCTTCGCTCGAGGCAGCGGCGATGACATGCGCGCCCAGAGCCTTGCCAATCTCGATGGCAGCCAGCCCGACACCGCCCGACGCGCCGAGGACGAGAAGGGTTTCGCCCGACAAGAGCCCGGCCCGGTCGACCAAGGCATGGTAGCTCGTGCCATAGGTCATCACGCAGGCTGACGCCGTCACATAATCCAGCCCCGTGGGCTTGGGCATGACCTGATCGGCACGGGCCACCACCTGCGCCGCAAACGCGCCATACCCCGTGAACGCGATCACATCATCCCCGGGCTTCACATGCGTCACGTTTTCGCCGACGGCTGCCACGGTGCCGGCCAGTTCCCCACCAGGCGAGAATGGCAACTCGGGCTTCAGCTGATACTTGTCCTCGATGATCAGACTGTCCGGGAAATTGACCGCAGCAGCCCGCATGTCAATGAGCACTTGGTCTACTCCGACCGCCGGCGTGTCGACCTCTTCGTACACCAATGTCTCGGGCGGCCCGAACTGTTTGCAGCGCAATGCCTTCATAAAACTCCTCAGGATCTGTTTGCAGCGGCCCGGCGCTACCGGGCAGGCCTCTTGGCCGGCTCTCCGTTAGTGGAAAGCCGGCAACCCGGTCTGGGCTTTGCCCAGAATCAAGGCATGAATATCGTGCGTGCCTTCGTAGGTGTTCACCGCTTCGAGATTCATGACGTGGCGGATAACGTGGTATTCGTCAGCAATGCCATTGCCCCCGTGCATGTCGCGGGCTTGGCGTGCGATCTCCAGCGCCTTGCCGCAATTGTTGCGTTTCATCATCGAGACCATCTCCGGTGCCCAGTGCCCCTCGTCCATCAGCCGGCCAAGCCGGAGTGCCGCGTGCAGACCAAGGGTGATCTCGGTACTCATATCCGCCAGCTTTTTCTGGATCAGCTGGGTGGCTGCCAGTGGCCGCCCGAACTGTTCTCGCCCCAGCGTGTAATCACGCGCGGCATGCCAGCAGAATTCCGCTGCGCCCATCGAGCCCCAGGCAATCCCGTACCGTGCCTTGTTCAAGCAGGAGAAGGGCCCTTTCAACCCGGTGACGTCCAACCGGTTCTCCTCGGGCACAAAACAGTCATCGAGCATAATCTGGCCCGTGGCGGAGGCCCGCAGCGAGAATTTGCCATCAATGTGCGGCGTGACCATACCGCCGAAATCGCGCTCGACGACGAAGCCGTTAATCCGTCCGTCGAGGCTTGCCCAGATAACGGCCACGTCGGCGATGGGCGAATTGGTAATCCACGTCTTTGCGCCGTTCAACAGATAGCCGCCGTCAACTCGGGAGGCGCGTGTGCTCATCGAGCCCGGGTCCGAACCGTGATCGGGCTCGGTCAGCCCGAAGCAACCCACCCACTCGCCGCTCGCCAGTTTCGGCAGATAACGCGCGCGAAGCGCATCGCTGCCGAATGCGTGGATGGGGTTCATGACTAACGACGATTGCACACTCATGGCCGACCGATAGCCAGAGTCGACCCGTTCCACCTCTCGTGCCAGCAGGCCGTAACAGACATGACTCAAGCCGGCGCCCCCGTATGCCTCGGGAATGGTCGCGCCGAGCATACCGAGCGCCCCCATTTCATTCATGATCTCGCGGTGGAATATTTCGTGCCGATTTGCCTCCAGAACACGCGTCATAAGGCTGTTCTGGCAATAATCATGAACCGCATCACGGATCATGCGCTCGTCCTCGGTCAACTGCGCGTCCAGCAGCAAGGGGTCAGACCAGACGAAGTCCTGCATCATTGAGTTCCTTCTTTGATCGAGTAAGCGCGCGTTCACACGACGGACCCGGAACTGGTATTGCTCGAACGCCAGCCAGGCTGAGCGGGCCTAGAACAAAAACGCCACCCCCGATCTTAAAACGAAACATCGTTTCGATTTAATGCGGCTTATGTATGAGTGTGTACTCACGGAAAAGGCGGCCGTACTTTTTCAGTCGCGCGGACTTCTCAGGCGGCCGCTGAAGCTTCATGTAAGCAACGCGCTACAGGCGCGGACTGGAAGCCCCACAAATAAGCCCCCCTGCGCGAAGAGGGTGACGGCTCCTAGCAGACGCGATCTAGCGGCCGAAGCGCGCCACGACGAAGTCGATAAAGCTTCGCAGTTTTGGCGAAATGCGCCGGTCACGTCGGTACACCAGATGCAACGGTCGTTCGGGCGAACGATATTTCGGCAGTATGTGGAGCAGTTCGCCGCGCTCGATGTCCTCGGCGACAGCACGCTCTGGCAGAAAAGTTATGCCCAGACCGGACAAAGCCGCTCGACGCAATGCGGCCGCGCTGTTCACGTAGACACGCCCGGAAACCGTAATATCCACAGGGCCGGCGGGCCCCACCAGATTCAGAACATAAGAAGACAGATCCGCGTGTATCTGGCGCGCATACGTATAGAGCAGGCAATCGTAGTTGACCAGTTCAGCAGGCTCGGTCGGTTGACCATGCGCGGCGACGTATCCCGGCGCCGCACAGAGCACGGATCGGAACGGCGATAATGCTCGGGCGACCAGATCTTCATTGGCGAGCTCGCCGATCCGAATGGCGGCTTCGAACTGGTCGTCGACGAGGTCGAAAAGCCGATCGTCTACAACCAGATCGATATTTACCTGCGGGTACTGTGCGGTGTAATCCGTCAACGCAGGCATGAGCCAGTCGGCACCGAAAGCATGGGGCGCCGTGATCCGCAGCTTGCCGCGCGGGGTCGCCTGGGACTGCTGGGCCAGCCGATCCGTGTCTTCGATCAATTCGAGAATATCGACGCAGCGCCTGTAGTAAACGCGGCCGAACTCGGTCAGGCTCTGACGTCGCGTTGTTCGGTTCAACAACGTCATGCCGGTCCGTTCTTCGAGCGATCTGAGGTGGTTGCCGACCATCGCCGGCGAAAGCCCGCTGCTGGTCGCCGCCGCGACAAGGCTGCCCTCGTCGACAATGCGGACGAACGTCGTCATGGCGTTGAGCAAATTCATTCAACAATCAAACTGCATAAAGAAGAAAATAAATGATCGTTTATTCACTCACGATAAGCCAATAGAGTGCAGCCCTATAGAAAGTATTCAGCGATCGCAGCCCCCTATCGCCCCTTTGTAGAGATCATCCTGCATGGATATAACGGCCCATAAAATTCGTATCACCGCGGCAGCCCTCGTCGGTCTGGGGCTGGTTACAAGCGCTATTTCGGCTGAGGCGACCGGAGCTTCGGCCACTAGCCATGTCACCTCGGCGCTGCAAAATCGAGCTGCGTCCGTCAGCCCAACTTTCGACACCCGTAGCGCGCTGGCTCTCCGAAGTCCATCGGCCATGAGTAGCCATTCCGGCAGTTTTATCGCGCCGACCCTCCCTGCTACTGCCACGTCGAGAGACGGCACCAAGCTCACCGACAGCCAACGCTCGAACAGCAAGACCGTACTGAAGTATCAGTCGCCTTACATGTCGGCACCCTATTAAGCGCTGCTACAACGAGCGCCAAGCGACTTGATACTGAAAAAGAGCGAACGCGCCCGGGCTGTCGGTGTCTGGCCCGGCTGTCCCGAGCGAGCGCTGACGCGTGATCAGGCATTGACTCTCGGTCCGGACCGCTCGATTGTCCGAGCCGAGATTAGCGATCGCTGTCTGCTTTCACCCACGACACCGTTTTAGGCGATTACCCGAATAACGAAACACAATTCCGTAATACAAAATGATGATAGCGGACAGCGAATCCGGGACGTGAGTATCGAAAGGCACGATACACAACAATACGGTGTCCCATGAGCACTGAACCAACTCGTCAAACCGCCGATCCAGCGCCACTCGGATTATTCGCTACTGCCCTGCCCGCCTGGCTATTGGGCATGATCAACGCCGGCTGGTATCCAGCGGACAACATCGGATTGCTGATCGCCGTAGTTTTTGCATTTGGGGGCGGTGCCCAGGTCATCGCGGGCTGTCTCGAATTCTTTGGCGGCAATACACTTGGTTTCACGGGTTTCACCGCTTTCGGTGCGTTCTGGTGGTCACTCGCGCTTTATCTGCTGTTTTTTCATAAAGGCGTCGCACCGGCGTTCGCGGGCTGGTATTTCCTGTTGTTCGGTACCGTTTCCCTTGCTCTGTGGCTGGGCGCACTCAATGAATCGCGCGCCCTGCAATTCTTTTTTCTGAATATCACAGTCAGCTTTGTGCTCGCTGCATTCGGGCACTGGTTCAACTCGACGGTCTGCATCGTGCTGGGCGGCTATGCCACGTTGATGCTTGCCGCGGTCTCCATCTATCTCGCCTTTGCCGCCATCGTGAACGAATCGCATGAACGAATCGTGCTACCGGTTGGGGCGCCGCAATAACGCCTATCCACCGGGCGACTCGTGAGCGAGTCGCCCGGAAGCGACGTCGTCGGCGACATCATGGGGATACCTTTCTTCGGCGACGAGACGATGCTCGGAGGCGGGCTGCGACTTGCGACTGAACAAGTTCGGAAGCTTGGATGCCCTAAAAGCTCTGACGCCCCAGCAACGACCAAAAGCAACGCCCGCCAGCGTCCGCGCGCGGCGGCGGGGCCGTTACGAGCCCGGACCGATGATCAGGCGGCGTTCGCCCACGCATTCTCGCCGTCGGCAACGGCTCGACGGAACGCGGCCATGTGCCAGCGATGGTCGCCCAGCCAGTGATCGATCATGATGATGCGCTTGGCGTAGTGCGCAATGGCCGATTCCTCCATCATGCCCATGCCACCGAACAGTTGTATGGCCTCTTCGGCCACGTGGCGACCGGCCCGTCCGACCATCACCTTCGCGGCCGCGATTCGTTGCCCGCGTTCGTCGGGCGCAGAGTCGAGCGAACAGGCAGCCCAGAACGTCAGGGATCGTACCTTTTCCAACGCGATCCGCATATCGACCATGCGGTGCTGGAGGGCCTGGAAGCTGCCGATCGGCGCACCGAACTGCTTGCGCTCCTTGAGATATTCCAGCGTCAGCTCGCAGGCTCGGGCCATTGCGCCCGTCGCCTCGGCGCAGAGATAAATCACGCCGCGTTCGAGCGCCCCATCAAGAGCCGAGGACGCCAGCCCGAGCTCACCTAACAATGCATCGGCATCGACACGGGCGTTTTCCAGCGTGATATCGGCGGCCCGGTGGCCGTCGATCGTGGGATAGCCACGACGTGTTACACCGTTCGCGGTCGCGTCGACCAGAAACGCACTCAGTCCGTCGCGATCACCGGGTTCGCCGCTGCTGCGGGCAATCACGATCAGATGATCGGCGCTGTCGCCATGGGCCACGACGGCCTTGGTGCCGTCCAGCACATAACCGCCGCCATCCGCGCGGGCCGTGGTGGCGATCCAGTACGGGTCACAGCCGCCGTCGGGCTCATGGCAGGCCAGCGCGTAACGGGTCTCGCCGCTGATCAAAGGTCCGGCGATTTCTGCCTTGCGCGTCTGGTCGGCAAGCTTATCGATCAAGTGACCGCAGAGAACCACCGAAGCAAGATACGGCTCCACCACGAGGCCACGACCGAAGCCCTCCGCGACCACCATCAATTCGGCGCCGCCGCCGTCGAACCCTCCGGCGTCCTCGGACAACGGCACGCCAAGCAGCCCGAGTTCGGCGAACTGCCGCCACATGTCGGCCGAATAACCAACGCTTGAGGCACGCGCGGCTTCACGCGTTTCGAAATCGTATTGGTCGGCGACCAGACGGTCGACCATGTCCTTGAGCATGCGCTGCTCATCGCTGTAGGAAAAATCCATGACGGGTCTGCCTCGCGTGTCTAGAGACCGAGAATGGCCTTGGAAATAATGTTCTTCTGGATCTCGTTCGACCCGCCGAAGATGGAAAGTTTGCGCAGATTAAAATAGTTCGGTGCCGCCACGCCGGCGAATTCGGGACCCACGGGCGCGTCGTCTTCATCGATGAACGGCAGCGCGTAAGGCCCGGCAGCTTCGCGATACAGATCCGATATTTTCTGGCGCACTTCGGTGCCCATGATCTTGAGAAAAGAGCTTTCTGCTCCAGGTACGCCGCCGGCGTCGGCCGCGGCCACCACGCGCAGGTTGGTCATCTCGACCGCCATCAATTCGACCTCGATCTCGGCTAGCCGATCAGCGAAATCCGATTGCTCGATCAAGCGTCGCCCACGAATCTCGCGCTCATGGGCGATGGTCTTCAAATGCGTGAGGGCGGCTTTGGAGATGCCGACGCCAGCGATACCAGTACGCTCGAAAGTGAGCAGGTACTTGGCATAAGTCCAGCCCTTGTTCTCGTCGCCAACCCGGTTTTCCACCGGCACTTCGACGTTATCGAAAAAGACTTCGTTGACCTCATGCTCACCATCGAGCGTGATCAGCGGACGCACGGTCACCCCTGGGCTGCTCATGTCGATCAGCAGGAAGGAAATGCCTTCCTGCTTTTTCGCGGCCTGCGGATCCGTACGCACGAGACAGAAAATCATGTTTGCGTGCTGACCAAGCGTGGTCCAGGTCTTCTGGCCGTTGACGATGTAGCGATCGCCCTGGCGCTCGGCACGCATCTTCAGGCTGGCCAGGTCGGAACCGGCCCCGGGCTCCGAATACCCCTGGGCCCACCAGTCGTCCATTGTGAGCATGCGCGGCAGGTAGTAATCCTTCTGCGCCTGGCTGCCGAACTTGATGATCACCGGGGCGACCATGTTAATACCGAACGGCAGCAGGCGCGGCGCTCCCGCCGCGGCGCATTCTTCCTCGAAAATATGCTTCTGGACCGGCGACCAGCCGGGGCCGCCGTATTCGGTCGGCCAGTGCATCGCCAGCCAGCCTTTCTCGCCCAGGACGCGATGCCAATGCACCGTCTCGTCGCGGGTCAATCGTCGGTAGTTCTTTACCTTTTCGGCGATAGCCGCTGGCAGGTTTTCCGCCAGAAAGCCTCGCACCTCGTCGCGGAAGGCGCGTTCGGGCTCGTTGTATTCGATATCCATGATGTGTCGTTACCGAAAGAGCTTAAAGATCGGCGAAGCTCTTACCTTCGCCAGCAAGTTGTTCGAGCAGTGGGGATATGTGCCAGTCCGGATCGCCGGTCTCCTCGCGGAACGCCTTGACGCGTTCACAGACGTAGTTGAGCCCGAGCTGATCGGCCCAGTACATCGGGCCGCCGCGATAGGGCGGGAAGCCGTAGCCATAGATCCAGACAACGTCGATATCCAGCGGCCGCGCGGCGATGCCTTCTTCGAGGATCTTCGCGCCTTCGTTGATCATCACGTAAAGACAGCGTTCGCGAATTTCTTCGTCGCTGACCTCGCGCGATGTAATGCCCTGCTCGGTGCGATATTTGTCGATCTCGGCCGCTGTGGTTTCAGAGGGCTCGGGCGCACGGCCGCCGTCGGGATACTCGAACACCCCGACTCCGGTCTTCTGGCCGAATCGTCCGGCTTCGGCGAGCGCATCCATCCAGTTAGGCGCCGGCGCGTTAGCGGGATCGCTCTCCCGCAAGCCTTCGCGAATACGCCAGCCCACGTCCAACCCGGCCAGATCCGCCATTGCGAACGGCCCCATGGGCAGCCCGAAATCGTAGAGAACACGGTCGACCTGGACCGGCGTTGCGCCGGCATTGACGAGTTCCAGAGCCTGAGACTGGCGCTTGTGCAACATGCGGTTGCCGACGAAGCCGTAGCATACGCCGACCGCGACTCCAACCTTCCCGATACGTCGCGCCAGCGCCATGACCGTGGCCAGCGCGTCGTCCGCGGTCTGCTCCCCACGCACGATCTCCAGCAGCTTCATCACGTTGGCCGGCGAAAAGAAATGCATGCCGAGCACATCGGCGGGCCGTGACGTTGCGCCTGCGATCTCGTTCACGTCGAGCGTCGATGTGTTCGTTGCCATGATCGCGCCGGATTTCGCCACCCGATCGAGCTCGCCGAACACGGTCTTTTTGACGTCCATATTCTCGAACACGGCTTCGATGATCAGATCGGCTTCGGCTAGATCTGAATAGTCCAGCGTGGTCGACAGCCGCCCCATGTTGGCTTCGACCTGTCCGGCCGCCAGGCGGCCTTTTCGCGCGCTGGCTTCGTAGTTGCGACGCATGACCGAAACGCCGCGATCGAGCGCGTCCTGGTGCATCTCCAGCATCGTCACCGGGATCCCCGCCGACAGGAAATTCATGGCGATACCGCCGCCCATCGTGCCCGCGCCGATAACCGCAACCCGGTTGATCTCGCGCTGCGGCGTGTCCTTGGCGAGCCCCGGCACCTTGGCGACTTCGCGCTCGGCGAAGAACACATGTCGCTGCGCTGCCGACTGCGGAGAATTCAGCAGCTCGACGAACAGTTCGCGTTCGCGCGCCATGCCGGCGGCAAAGTCCATCTCGGTGGCCGCCTTCACCGCCTCGATGCAATGAAATGGCGCGAGATAACCGCGTTTTTTGCGCGCGATGGCCGCTTCGAACTCGGCAAAAACGTCGGCGTCTTCTGGCGCGGCCGGGAGCGCGCTCACCGGGCGCCGCGGCGCGTCTTCTGAAATCAGCTGGTGAGCATAGGCGATGGCTTTGCGCTCAAGATCGCCGCTGACGACTTCATCAACGATCCCCACTTCGGCGAGTCGCGAAGCCTTGATCGGCTTGCCTTCGACGATCGTTTCCAGTGCCGCCTTGGCGCCGATCAATCGCGGCAGGCGCTGGGTGCCGCCGGCGCCGGGCAGCAGGCCCAGATTGACCTCCGGCAAGCCCATCTTTGCCGACTCCAGAGCCAGCCGATAATCACAGCCGAGGGTGATTTCCATGCCGCCGCCAAGGGCGGTGCCATGCACGGCGGCGATGACCGGCTTGCTGCTGACCTCGATCGCGTCGATGACGTCGGGCAGCGACGGTGGTCTCGGTGCCTTGCCGAACTCGCGAATATCCGCGCCGGCCGGGAAGGTGCGGCCAGCGCCCATGATCGCCAGCGCCTTGGCCGAGGCATCGGCCAGGCCCTCGTTCAGTGCCGCGAGCAAGCCCTGTCGAACCGCGTGGCCCAGGGCGTTGACCGGCGGATTGTCGATGACGATCAGGCCAACGCCCTCCTGGCATCGATAGGAAACGACATTGCTCATGAATACTCCTTGCTCTGGATACCTCGATCCGGACGATCAGGCCCATATGGACCTAGGCTTGTTCCCATTCGTCTTCTTGAAGGCGGCGCCACATGACCTTGCCGGTCTGAGAGCGGGGCAGCTCGAGACAGATCTCGACCGCACGGGGCACCTTGTACGCCGCCATGTTGTCGCGGCACCAGGCCAGAATGTCCGCCTCACTCGCGGTTGCGCCGTCGACCAACACAACGCAGGCCTTGACCGATTCGCCGCGCCGGATGTCCGGCGTGGCGATCACGCAGGCTTCACGAATTTCCGGGTGGCCGAACATCAAAGCCTCGACCTCGGCCGGCCAGACCTTGTAGCCAGACGCGTTGATCATGCGCTTGGCGCGATCGACCATGAAGAAGTAGCCGTTCTCGTCACAGCGGCCGATATCACCGGTTCGGAGAAAACGCTTGCCGTCGATTTCGATGAAGGCCTCGCCCGTTGCCTCCGGCCGATTCCAGTAGCCGATGCACACCTGCGGCCCGTTCGACACGATTTCCCCGGTTTCGCCGATCGGCACCTCGGTCTGCGTTTCCAGATCGATAATCCGCGCATCGACGCCGAACACCGGAATGCCGAGACACTGGGCTTTTGGCGCCCCGAGCGGGTTGATATGCGTTGCCGCCATGGTCTCGCTGAGCCCATAGCCTTCGATGTAATCTAGGCCGGTCAAAGCACGCAGTTTTTCCGCCACCGCGGCCGGCATGGCCGCCCCACCGCCGCCGATGTACTCCAGGCTCGATAGATCGAAGGATTCGATCTCGGGATCAGCGAGGAGGTCCACCGCCATGGTCACGATGTTGGTCCACCGGTTGACGCGGTAACGTTCGATAAGCCGAGCCGCGGTACGCCGGTCCCAGCGTGTCATGATGACCAGGGTCGCACCGGCATAGATAGTGGCGTTCATGCTGTTCTGCATGCCGGTGACGTGGAAGAACGGGAGCGTCGCGAGATTCACGCCCTCGGAGGTGCCGTAGCTCCACACCACGCTGTGTACGGCCGTGGCCATCACCGAAGCATGCGTATGCATGCAGCCTTTGGGCTGGCCCGTGGTCCCGGAACTGTAGGGTAATACCGCAAGATCGTCAGGGCCGGCTTCAGGCGCCGGCGGCGCGTGATCCGTGTTCAGCGCATCACGCCAGGCAATGACGCCGGCCGCCTGTGGCACGTCGAAGGGTGCCATGACCTCGGCTGGCAGCTCGAGATCGCTCTCGCGGGTGGCGTATTCGCTGTAAGCCGTCGCCACGATCTCATGGAGCAGCCCGGAATCGAGCAACGGCGTTGCTTCGGCAAGACGCTCCTGGCCACAGATGCACAGACGGGCGTCGGTATCACGGGCGTAGTGTTCGATCTCGCCGGTACGGTTCATCGGATTCACCGGAACCACTACGGCATTGGCGCGCAGAATCGCATAGAAAGCAACGACGTACTGCGGGGCATTCTGCATGTAAAGCAGGACACGGTCGCCACGCGCTACGCCACGCGAATTCAGATAGCCGGCCAGCGCCAGCGCCTCACGCTCGAGCTCGGCATAGGTCATCGGCGTGTCGTAATAAAGGATCGCATCCCGATCGGGATAACGTTGTGCGGAAATCGCAAGATTGGCGTAGAGACTGGTCTGGGGCAGCGCCAATTGGTATGGCAAGTAGTCGGGCCATACGGCGTAGTGCCGATCGAACATCGCGTCGTTCTCCTCATCATTCAGCGGAGCCCGGCCACACGTTCTCAAGCGCGTGTTTTATCGGGATGACTCAGACTCTGTCACCGGCTACCGAACGCGTCAATGTATTTTGAAACGGCATTTCATTTTTAATCCTAATGTCGTATGCCGGCTTTACGGGCTGTCGACACCAGGAGCGCAGCGCGGACCGGGATTGACTGCTTAAGAGCGAATATCGATCTCGAGATCGTCGGCGGCACGCTCGAGCAACGACTCATTGCACCGCGTGCCGTGCAGTGGGGTTGCGGAGACATAATGCTCACGCAAGGCCACGACATCGCAGCGCGGATCGGCGAGAGAACGCGCGTTGCCCTCGAAGCCCAGCCACTGGCCGCTATGCGGATCGCTTTCAATGACCGGCGTCAGCGTCGGCGTCCGAATCGCACCCCGTGCCTGGCGGGTGAAACGCAGCCCGCGTATGGAATCCAGCGGCTGCATCGGAAAGTTGACGCTCCAGCAGCAATTGCCGTCCCGGGCACGACGCGCGAGCAACTGTTCGATGACCCGTTGGGCGAACGCCGTCGCGACACTGAAGTCCGGCTCGTATCCGGCGTGATAGGCCTGACTCAGAGCGATAGCGTCCAATCCGAGATGGTCTGCGGCCAGGGCGGCGCCGACCGTACCGGAATACATCACCGAATCGGACAGATTGGCGCCCCAGTTAACGCCGGATAGCACCAGATCGGGTGCGCGATCCGCACACAGCGAAGCCAACGCATACATCACGCAGTCGGCGGGCGTACCCGAAACCGCGTAGCGACGCTCGCCCCGGCGTAGCGCCTGGAGTGGCCGATGCACGGAAATGCCCTGGCCCACACCCGATTGATCGGTCTGCGGCGCGACCACCCAGACTTCTTCGCCCAACGCGACCGCCATGCGCTCGGCCACTGCCAGACCCGGCGCTTCCACGCCGTCGTCATTGGTAACCAGGATGCGCTGAAATCGCTTCATGTCGGATCTCACCTCGACACGCTGACCGCGCAAACCAAACGCCGCTCAGTCGTGGCTCCGCGCAATTTCCCAGCCGCGCTCCGCCAGCCGGCCGGCCTGACGACCTACCTCCAACGCATTAGCGTTACTCGCATTCCCTTGCACCGCCCGCGCATAGACGCCCTGCAGAATGGCGGCGATCCGAAACAGCGAAAAGGCAATGAAGACAGGCCAATCTTCGATGCGCGAAAGATTGCGCCGCTCGCGATAGCGGGCGAGCAGCTCGGATTCGTTGGGTATACCGTGTTCGGCCAGGTCGAGGCCAACCAAGCCGGGCAGCCCAGCCTGGCCCGGCGGCAAGTAGTACGGCAGACACGCATAAGCCAGATCGGCCAGCGGGTGACCGAGCGTGGAAAGCTCCCAGTCAAGCACTGCACGCACGCTCGAAAGATCCGGCGCGAGCAGTAGATTGCCGATTCGGAAATCGCCATGGGCAATCGTCGGCGGACTGTCCGGCGGGAGATGCTCGGCAAGCCAGTCTCCGAGCGCGATCATGGCGGGGTCGGGATCGTCGGTGGACTTGTCGTACTGCTTGCGCCAGAGCGCCACCTGGCGTTCCACGTAGCCCTCGGGCTTGCCGAAATCGGAGAGTCCGACCGCCTCGACGTCGACTGAATGCAGAGCCGCCAGCGTATCGACCATGCGGTGATATACCCCGGCTCGCTGATCGCGAGCGATATCATCGAGCGTGGGCTGGTTGAACACCCGTCCTTCGACGTAGTCCATCACGTAGAACGGTGTGCCTATCACCGACGCATCGTCGCAGTAGGCCCGCATGGCCGGGACGGGTACGTCGGGCACGTTCGACAACGCGTTCATTACGCGGTATTCCCGATCCACACGATGCGCCGATGGCAGAATCTTTCCCGGCGGCTGCTTGCGCAGGACATAGAAGGCGCTGTACTCACCTTCGCCGGTCTGCACCAGGAATGTCGGGTTGGATTGGCCGCCCTGAAACTGTTTTATGGATAGTCTGCCCTGGAGCAGTCCCTGGCGCTCGAGATAGCGTTCGAGTGGGTCGGTATCGAACCGATGCGCGCTTCGGACTTCAACCAGCGCTGCCTCGCCTGCCGCTTGCTCGCTCATATAGCGCTCCCGTCGATTCAGCCTGCGATCGTTTCGCCGCCGTCGGCAATCAAGGTCTGCCCGGTCACGTAATCACCGGCTGCGCTCGCCAGAAATACGGCGACGCCCGCAATATCGTCCGGCTCGCCGATTCGACGCACCGGCGTGCGCTGTTCGGCCTGGGCCAGTCGCTTGGGATCGTCGATCAGCGCTTTGGCGAAATCGGTGCGGACCAGCCCCGGCGCGATCGCGTTGACGCGAATGTTTTTCGGTCCCCATTCAACCGCGAGATTACGCACCAGAGCGGCTTCGGCCGCTTTCGAGACCCCGTAGGTGCCGATGACGTCGTTGCCGCGCAGTGCGGCGATCGACGACAGCACGATCACTCGACCACGTCCGCGTTCGGCCATACCCGGCAGCACCATGTTGCACAGCCAGAACGTGGACCGAACGTTGGTATTCATGATCTTGTCCCAGGCCTCGTCGGTCATATCGCGGGTCGGCCCGTAAACCGGGTTGGTCGCAGCGTTGCACACCAGCACATCGATACCGCCGTACTTTGCGGTCGTGTTGTCAACGAGATTCTGCAATTGGCTCTTGTCCCCGACATGGCAGGCTACAGCTGTTGCTTCAAAACCGGCGTTTCGCAGTTCTTCGGCCACCGTTTCGCAAGCCTCGACCTTGCGGCTGGAGATCACCACCTTCGCCCCGTGCGCGGCCATCTGCCAGGCGATTGCCTTGCCGATACCGCGGCTGGAGCCAGTGATGACCGCCACTTGCCCGGTCAGATCGAAAAGTTGTCCCATATCACGCTCCTGAAAGATTGGACCACCGGCTCAACCGGCTTGGGCGCCCTGCCGCCGTAGTTCGAGTTTGGCGATGGCGTCCAGATGTACTTCATCCGGCCCGTCGGCCAGCCGCAGCGTGCGGATATGCGCCCAAGCGCGTGCCAGAAAGCTGTCCTGGGAAACGCCAAGCGCGCCGTGGGCCTGAATCGCCCGGTCGAGCACCCGCAGCGCCATCTCGGGCGCCACCACCTTGATCATTGCGATCTCCTGACGCGCCGACTTGTTACCGACGGCATCCATGCGCTCGGCGGCGTGCAGCGTCAGCAGCCGAGCCTGATCGATTTCAACTCGGGAGCGGGCGATCTGTTTTCGAATCGAGTCGAAATCGACCAGCTTGCGGCCGAAGGCCTCGCGCTCGGCGACCCGAACACACATCGCCTCCAGCGCCCGTTCCGCGACTCCAATTGTGCGCATGCAATGATGGATGCGCCCCGGCCCGAGGCGGCCCTGTGCGATCTCGAACCCGCGTCCTTCGCCGAGAATCATGTTCTCGGCGGGTACCCGCACGTTGTCGTAATGGATATCGGCGTGGCCTTCAGGCGCGTCGTCGTAACCGAACACATGCAATGCGCGTTCAATATGCACGCCGGGCGTATCGAGCGGCACAAGAATCATCGACTGCTGCTTATGGCGCTCGGCGTTCGGGTCAGTCTTGCCCATGACGATCGCGACCGCACAATCCCGCGACATCGCGCCCGACGACCACCACTTGCGACCGTTGATCACATACTCGTCTCCGTCCCGAACAATCGACGTGCCGATATTGGTCGCATCCGAGGAAGCCACGCTCGGTTCGGTCATGGAAAAACACGATCGGATCTTGCCTTCGAGTAGAGGTGCCAGCCAGCGTCCCTGTTGCTCGGGGGTGCCATAGCGGGCCAGCACCTCCATGTTCCCGGTGTCGGGCGCACTACAGTTGAAAAGGCTCGGCGCAATCGGGCTGCGACCCATGATTTCGCACAGATGCGCATAGTCGTGGTTGGACAGTCCCGCGCCATGTTCGCTACCGGGCAGGAACAGATTCCACAGACCCTGCTCGCGTGCTCGCGCCTTGAGCTGATGATGAATCGGCGGCTCGGCCCAACGATCCTCGGCCCCGGCATGCTGAGTTTCGTAAACGGCTTCGTTAGGGTAGACGTACTCCGCCATGAACGACTGCAGCCGGGATCGCAACGCCTCGGCGCGATCGGAAAGCGCTCCCATCGACCTCTCCTTCGTCGAATGCGCCCAACGTGCCGATGCGGCCGTCAGGCATCTTGTGCCGATTTGCAAAGTCGCACAGCGTCGGAGAGGCCGTCAACAAATCAAAATATCATTCCATTTTTGGCAGCATGCATGCTCGACACGGCTGGCATCACCCGCGGTCGTCGCGACCTTCGATCAACTCGCGCACTTGCGTCACCATGTCACGCAGGCGGGGCCCGAGGTTTTCGGTCAGAATCTGGTAACTCAGACGCAACGACGAGCCGCTGCAGTTGAATGCCACCACGCGGCGCCCGTTTTCAAGCACCAGGGGCACGCCAACCCCACTGACATCACGGGTCCATTCGCTTTCCGCCACGCAGAATCCGAATTGCGCGTACTCGCGATCGGCACGATCCAGGGCACGCTCGATATGCGGCCACGCGCTCGGATCGTCGCGCTGGATAAGATCGCAATAAGGCCGTCGCTGATCCGCCGGCAATGCCGCGAGAAAGGCCCGGCCGATCGCCGTATGCGCCATGGGCACGCGCGAACCGGTCCCCATGCGCATGATCAAGGGGCCGGGGCCCTGGCAGGTCTGCGTGTAGGTCATCTGCGTGCCTTCGGCCACGCCCAGCGCAATGAAGCAATCGGTGGCATCCGCCAATTCCTGCATGAACGGCCGCGCGATGTTGCTGACGCCCTCGCTTGCCAAATAGCGATAACCGAGATCGAGCACTCGCGGGCCCAGCCGATATCGCTCCAGATGCGGCACGTAAATCAGATAACCCAGCTGGGTCAGCGTGGCCGTGAGCCGCGAGACTGTAGGCCGCGGTATACCGGTGCGCTTGGCCAGCTCAGCGTTGCCCAGATATTCCGCAGCGTCGCCGTAACAACGCATCAGTTCCAGCCCACGGGCAAGCGCCGTCACGAAATTGGGATCCTTCTTCCCGTCCACTGAATCCGTCCCTGTTCTAGTTCGGTGCATGGGTGCTGCCCTGGTTGTTGTCATGTTCTTAACCCCCTCGGTCCGCTCATTACGGCCTCTATAACGCGAGCGCAGATTCGATCACCGACACCTGGGGCGCATCCGGCCGGGATTCGACATCCGTCGCAGGCCATCAGCCCGCGAGCGGTCACCGAGACAGGCCTGACGATACGTCCATCGCCAGCGCGCCGCCAACGTAAGCCAATTCACCGCAAGGGTTCCGACCACTCCAGCGGTTGTGGGTGATCCCTCCGAGGAGTGCCTAAGTCACGCTGAATTGGCCGGTCGAGGCGCTCGGCGCTGCTTGACGATATCGACGACACAGTTTAGACCCAAATCAGATTACAAAACGCAATTCCAAAAAAAAACGCACTCGTGATTTCGCCAGGCGCCCGGCGTCAGTCAACCTCGTGAATGGGCCTCGCTCATCCGACCACGAAATCGCTGAAGCAGCATTTTAAAAGAATCGGCATGTCTTCGGCGCATGCCGGCATAAAACAAAAAGAGGAGAGCACCACCATGCGCAGCGGTTTTCGCAAAAGAGGGCTGTATGCAGTCGGGTTGTTGTCAGTCGCCGGTCCTGCCTTCGCCGGCGGAAGTGTCGATATCGGGCATGGCGTTTCCGCCGACTGGAACCTCAAGGCGATCGCGGGCAGCGCCATCCGAACCCAATCGCCGAGCAACGACATCCTGTTCGCGGGCAACAAGGCCGGCGGGCGGTCGAATGATGCAGTCTCGGACGACGGCGATCTCAATTACAACAAAGGCGATTTCGTGAAGGGCAGCGCCCAGCTCTACGGCAGCGTGAAACTGAGCCGTGGCAACTATGGGATATTCGTCAGCGGCCAGGCCTGGGAAGACTATCTAGAAGACAACAAGTCGGTGGCGCACGGCAACGTGCCGAACGGCTATGCACCGAATACACCACTGAGCGACAACGGTTTCAACAGACGCGCCAAGTTCAACGGCGCCACGTTTCAACAGGCTTACGCGTTCGGGAAATTCGATGTCCGAGGACATGACGTCAGCTTCAAGCTCGGCAAGCAATTGCTGCTGTGGGGCCGCAGCCTGTTTACCCGAGGCTCATTCGGCTCGCTGAATGCCATCGACCTGCCGGCGTTTCATCGGCCCGGCTCCGAATACGAGCAGTACCTCATCCCGTCCGGCAGCCTCAGCGCGGACGTGGGTTTGACGAAGCATCTGGACATGAAAGCGTTCTACCAGTTCGACTGGCAACATTCGGTCACCGACGGCTGCGGCACGTTCTACGCCACTTACGACAACGTCGCGCCCGGCTGTTATGCCACGTTTTCAAACCAGGTGGTGGTGCCCAATCGCGTCGCGCTCGAGCAGGGCCTTTATTTCCGACGCGGTCCGGATAACAAGGCCAGCAACGGCGGACAGTACGGCTTCAAGCTCGATTACTCATTCGCGCAGCAGAATGCGCATGTCGGCGCCTATTTTTTCAACTACAACGCGCGTCTGCCGTATTACTCGCTGCACAAGAATGCGGATCCGCGACCGACCGCTTCCGCGCCGTCAGTGTTTAATTCCATCACCTTCCACTACGACTATCCAAACGATATTCGTGTGTTTGGCCTGACCGCTGACAAGACATTCCAGAACATCGGCAATCTGGCGCTCAATCTGAGCTACATCGACAACATGCCGCTGCAGATCAACACCCCGGATCTGACCACACAATCGGCCACCTCGGCCACGGGCGAACCGGCGAACCCCAATATCCCGGCCGGCACCCAAGCCTACGTCGATTCACGCGGTCTCGGCCAAGATGTCCAAGGCTATAAACGCTACGGCGTAGAGCGCGCAGAACTGACCTTCACAACCATCATTCCCGATCTGCTCGGCGCCGACAAAACGGTGGCATCGGCCGAAACGGCGTTCGAAACGATTCCCAACCTGCCAAACCACAACGATATTCGCTTCGGCCGACACACGAATTTCGGGGTTGGGGCTCCCGATGCGGGCGGCTACGTAACCGACTTCAGCTGGGGTTACCAAATTTCGGTCGAGTCGACCTACAAAAACGCCATCGGCCCAGTGACGCTCAAGCCGAGCTTGACCCTGCGCCAGGGCGTCGACGGGTATTCCAGCGATAATTCATTCGAAGCGCATCAACGCACGATCACCGCCGGGCTTGGCCTCCAGTATCACCATCTTGGCGGCGACCTGTCCTATACCAACTACAACACCACGAAATATAGCACGGTCCAGGACCGCGATTATTTCGCCTTCAGCGCCAGTTATTCGTTCTAGTCCCGCAAGCGAACCAACCGAGGACAGGTCTCGATGAACAAGATCAAAATAGCTTTAGCGCTGGGTGGACTGGTCCTACTGGCCGCCTGCACCAATTCACCCTATCGCAATACGCGCGTCGTGGATGTGCGACCGAACATGGAAAAAGCCGCCCAGCCGCCGTATCGCGCTCCGGTAGTCGGCGTTCTGATCGATTCGCCGAGCCGAGCTACATTGGAAAATGCAGTGGTCGATGCCCTGCGACGGCGTGGCGTGAATGCACGCGCCGCAATGCCGATTTACGGCAATAAGGGTATCCGGGGCAAATCACGAGCCTACCTCGCAAAGCGTCTGCGCCAACAGGGATTCGACAGCGCTATCGGCATTCATCTCGTGCATAAAAAGATCGAGAACGTCAACGTCAGCTCGGGCCCTTCGGCACCCGTACCGCCCGCGGCCAGCCTGAGCATGCGCGCCCAGCCGTTGGGGCCCGATTTCTCGATCAATGAGACAACTTACGTGGCCCGAATCAATTTCTGGGACATCAAACAACAGGCCATCGTCTGGTCCGCGACTTCGGTAACGCATAATCCCAAGGGTCTGAGAATCGGGGCGGCTCAATTCGCCAATGTGATCGCTCGCGAACTCACGCAAGCCGGCCTTTTCAGGCCATCACCATAGCCCGTTATACCGGCGACAGCTGCGCCTCGAAAAGCACGCAGACCGGCAGTCGCCGCCACTCCTTTCACGTATTTCGAAATGGTGTTTCATTTTTATTGACGCCGGCTCAATCGACAGTAAAATCAATAGACATGCCCACCAACCGTTGCGCCATGAACCGCTTCGATCAACAGATTACGATGATCACCGGCGCCGCGAGCGGCATCGGGCGAGCCTGCGCAAAGCGCCTGGCGGCCGAAGGCGCGACCGTGGTCGCCCTGGATCGCGACGAAGCCGCCCTGGCCAATCTACCCGCCGAGCTACCGGCCGAAGACGGTCACTGGATACGAACGCTGGATATACGTGATCGCGAGGCGGTCGCGTCGCAGGTTTCGGAAGTTCTGGCCCGTTACGGGCGCATCGACGTGCTGTGCAACAACGCTGGCACCGCGGGCACGGACCATTCGCCGATCCATGACAATGATCCGGACAACTGGCGTCACGTGGTCGACGTGAACCTGCTGGGCAGCGCCTGGATGTTGCAGGCAGTGGCCGGCGCCATGCGCATCGCGGGCCGCGGTGCGATCGTCAACACGGCCTCTGTGGCCGGCATCCGCTCCGGGGCCGGCGGCAACGCCTACAGCGCCACCAAGGCCGGCGTAATCAGCCTGACGCAAACGGCCGCCTGCGATCTCGGCGAATACGGCATCCGTGTCAACGCGGTCTGCCCGGGCCTGATCGAAACCGGCATGACACGCCCGGTGTTCGAATACGCCGCAGCTCATGGCAAAAGTCACAAGCTCGGAGCGCGCTGCGAACTGCGGCGCTACGGCCACCCCGAGGAAATCGCCGCCGTCATCGCCTTTCTCGCCAGCGAGGATGCCAGCTTCATGACCGGTCAGGCACTCGCGGTCGACGGCGGCAACACGGCCTCCTTGAACATGCCCGGCATGAAGATCTGATCATGAAATCGAACCGTCCTACCCCGCCAGCGCCACGTTCCAATGCGGGTACGGTCCATGGCGACGGGCGGCGCCGCTCTTTCCTGTCATCCATGAGTCCTTTATGAGCGAACCAATCGAGCGCGACGTCATGGCCTACGACGTACTGGTCGTGGGCGCCGGGCCGGCCGGGCTGGCCGCGGCCATGCGCATCAAACAGAACGCCCCGGACACCGAGGTCTGCGTGCTCGAAAAAGCCTCGGAGGTCGGCGCCCACAATCTGGCCGGCGCGGTGGTCGAGACCGGCCCGCTCGACGAGCTCGTGCCCGACTGGCGCGACGATCCACCCGCGATCTGCGTGGATGCCGCCGACGATGAATTCTGGATGCTGCACCAGGACGGCAGTCGACGCCTGCCCACCCCGCCGCAGCAGAACAACCACGGCAACGTGATCGTCTCGGTCGGCAATCTGATGAGTTGGCTGGCGCCGAAGGCCGAGGCCCTGGGCGTGGAGATCTATCCCGGCTTTTCGGCCGCCGAGGCGCTGTTCGACGAGGCCGGCGCAGTCAGGGGCGTGCGCACGCCGGACATGGGTCTGGACCGCGCCGGACAGCCCAAGAACGGCTTCACGCCGGGCATCGAGATCCATGCCCCGGTCACGCTGTTCGCCGAAGGCTGTCGCGGCAACTGCAGCAAGCAGCTGATCCAGCACTTCGAGCTGGACCGGCACAGTGATCCCCAGACCTACGGCATCGGCCTCAAGGAGCTCTGGAAGGTCCCGGAAAGCCAGTGTCGGCCGGGCCTGATCCAGCACACGATCGGCTGGCCTCTGGACGACGACACCTACGGCGGCGGATTCGTCTACCACCTCGACGACAACCGGATCGCGATCGGCTTCGTCGTCGGTCTGGACTATGCCGACCCACGCCTGCGCCCGTTCGAGGCCTTCCAGCAGTTCAAGCACCATCCGCGGATCAAGCCGATGTTGGAAGGCGGCGAGATCATCTCCGCCGGGGCCCGTGCGCTGGTCGAGGGTGGCTGGCAGTCGCTGCCGAAAACAGAGATGCCCGGCGCGGTCATCCTGGGGGACGCCGCCGGCACGCTGAACGTGCCCAAGATCAAGGGCATCCATACCGCGATGCGTTCGGGGATGATCGCCGCCGATCATCTCCACGCCCACGGCACGGCCGACGGCTTCGATGCCGCCCTGCGCGCCTCGACGGTTGGCGCGGAGCTGAAGAAGGTGCGCAACATCCGCCCCGGTTTCAACAAGGGCAAGTGGGTCGGCCTGCTCAACGCCGGCTGGGAGACGATCACGAAAGGCGCTTCGCCCTGGACGCTGTCCAATCATGCCGACTGGCAGGCGACCCGGCGCCTGGACGACCTCGACAGCCCGACGCCGGAAGACGCCCAGGGCTACGTCGACCGCGATCTGCCGCCCCGCGACCGGCTGGCGTCGGTCTACTTCGCCCAGACCGAGCACGACGAGGATCAGCCGGTGCACCTGCAGGTGCTCGATACCAGCATCTGCATCGAACGCTGTACCCACGAGTACGGCAACCCCTGTACCCGTTTCTGCCCGGCCAATGTCTACGAGATGGTCGAGAACGAGACCGGCCAGGCCGAATTGAAGATCAACGCCGCCAACTGCGTGCACTGCAAGACCTGCGATATCAAGGATCCCTACCAGATCATCAACTGGGTCGTGCCCGAGGGCGGCTCGGGGCCGAATTACTACAACCTCTGACCCCTCAAGGAGCGTCATGAAAGTACTCGTCAGCGTTAAGCGCGCGATCGACTACAACGTCCGTATCCAGATCAAGTCCGACGGTTCGGGCGTGGTCACCGACGGCGTCAAGCACAGCATGAATCCCTTCGACGAGATCGCCGTCGAGCAGGCCATTCGCTGGAAGGAAGCCGGCCTCTGCGACGAGGTCGTGGCGGTGACGATCGGCCCCGATGCAGCCGGCGAGCAGCTGCGCAGCGCTCTGGCCTTCGGCTGCGACCGCGCCATCCACGTCAAGACCGAGGAACCGGTACAGCCACTGACCGCCGCCGGCGTGTTCAAGGCGATCGCCGAGAACGAGCAGCCGCAGGTCTTTCTGATGGGCAAACAGGCCATCGATGACGACGCCAGCCAGACCGGACCCATGACGGCCGCCCTGCTCGGCTGGCCACAGGCCACCTTCGCCTCGTCGATCGAGCTGGCCGATGACAGTGCCCGCGTCACCCGGGAAGTCGATGCCGGCCTCGAAACCCTGGATGTCGACCTGCCGGCCGTGATCACGACCGACCTGCGCCTGAATGAGCCGCGCTATCTCAAGCTGCCCAACATCATGAAGGCCAAGAAGAAGCCGATCGAGAGCAGCAGCCTGGACGAGCTCGGCGTGGCACCGGCCGCGGCGCTGGAATCGCTCAAAACCGCTCCGCCGCCACAGCGCGAATCCGGCGTGCGTGTCGAATCCGTCGACGAACTGGTCGCCAAACTCAAGGAGAAAAGCCTGCTATGAGCTACAAGATCCTGATCATCGCTGATCATCTGCAGGGTGCGCTCAACGAATCGACCGCCCGCACGATCGCATGCGCGCAGCAGATCGCCCCGGACGCGATTGATGTCCTGGTGTTGGCCGACGACGGGGCGGCGGCCATCGCCGCCGAAGCCGCCCGCATCGACGGCGTCGCCACGGTGTATCACGCCGATGACGCGGCCCATGCCCATCCCACTGCAGCCGTACTCGCGCCCCGGATCGCGGCTGCCGTCGAGCGCGGCGGCTATAGCCACGTACTCGGCCCGAACACGACGTTCGGCAAGGATCTGATGCCCCGGGTCGCCGCCCTGCTCGGCGCCCCCATGGTGACCGACATCATGGCTGTCCACACCCCCCACGAGTTCGATCGGCCCATCTATGCCGGGAACGCGGTGAACACTGTCGCCGCCCCGGCCGATCGGGTGCTGGTCGCCTCGGTGCGCTGTGCGTCCTATCCTGCCGCAGCCGGCGGCAACGAAGCCGCGATCGAACCACTCGAACTCGACGTCGAAGTGCCGAGCCATACCCGCTTCGTCGGGCTGGAACAGCAGACATCGGACCGTCCTGACCTGCAGACCGCGCCCAAGGTGGTGTCCGGCGGCCGCGGTGTCGGCAGCGAGGAGAATTTCCGCATCATCTACAACTTCGCCGACAAGATAGGCGCGGCGGTCGGCGCCTCGAGAGCGGCGGTGGATGCGGGGTATGTTCCGAACGACATGCAGGTCGGTCAAACCGGCAAGATTATTTCCCCGACACTCTATATCTGCTTCGGCATCTCGGGCGCGATCCAGCATCTGGCCGGTATCAAGGATGCCGGCACGATCGTCGCCATCAACAAGGACGAGGACGCCCCAATCTTCGAAATCGCCGACATCGGCCTGGTCGGGGATCTGTTCGACATCATCCCCGAGCTGGAACGGGCCGTTGGATAGCGCCTTGCGGTCTCGGATCGGTGCAGCGTTGGCCGCGTTTCATGCGCTGGGCCCGCCGTGCTGATCCTCGAGATATCGCAGCCTTGCAGGCTCGTGTTGGGAGCGAACTCGGCACGAGCGACTGGCTGCGAATCGACCAGTCGCGCATCGATCAATTCGCCGAGGCGACCGACGACCGGCAGTGGATCCATGTCGATGTAGCACGCGCGACCCGTGAATCGCCGTTCGGCGGCCCGGTCGCGCATGGTTTCCTGACGTTATCTCTGATCCCACGCCTGGCCGGTGACGTCTTCACCGTCCGCGGGACGACGGCGCGCGTGAACTATGGGCTGAACGCCGTCCGCTTCGTCAGCCCGGTTCCGGCGGGCGCCCGGATACGCGCCCGGACCTGGCTGGACGACGTCGCCGCCCGGGGCGAGGGCCGTTATCGCGTGACCTGCCACGTCACCCTCGAGATCGAGGACCATGACAAGCCAGCCTGCATCGCCGAGACGCTGACGCTTTACATCATATGACGGCGGGTGCTGCGCCGGACTGCCCAGCCGGGCTGCGGTTCGCGCCGTGCCCGGCGGACATCGTCATGCCAGCCGCTGGCGCGCGGCCTCGTATTCCTCGGCCAGGCGATCGATGATCGCGGCGGCCGGTTCGACGGTATCGATATTCCCCACGCCCTGGCCTGCGCCCCAGATATCCTTCCAGGTCTTCTTGCGATCGCTGCCGAAGCTCATGGCCTGCTTGTCCGACTCCGAAAGCGCATCCGGGTCGAGGCCCGCGTTCTCGATGGAGCCCCGCAGATAATTGCCGTGAACGCCTGTGAATAGATTGCTGTAGACGATATCCGCGGCACTCGAGGCCGTGATCATGGTCTTGTAGTCGGCCACGGCGTTGGCTTCTTCGGTGGCGATGAAACGCGTGCCCATATAGGCGAAATCCGCGCCCAGAGCCTGCGCCGCGAGAATGTGCTCGCCCCGGGTAATCGCGCCGGACAGAACCAGCGGCCCGTCCCAGAATCGTCGAATCTCGGACACCAGCGCGAACGGGCTGAGCGTACCGGCATGCCCGCCTGCTCCGGCACAGACTACGATGAGCCCGTCGACGCCAGCCTCGATCGCCTTCTCCGCGTGGCGGACATTGATCACGTCATGGAAGACATGCCCGCCGTAGTCGTGGGCGGCTTCCACCGCCGCATGCGGCGCGCGGAGACTGGTGATCAGCAGCGGCACTCGAAAATCCGCACAGGCGCGCAGATCCTGTTCCAGGCGATCGTTGGACGCATGCACGATCTGGTTCACCGCAAACGGCGCGATCCGAGCCTCGGGCCGGGCCTCGCGTTCAGCCCGCAGCGCGTTCGTGATCCGCTCTAGCCAGACCGGCAGCTGATCCGCCGCCCGGGCATTCAGCGCCGGGAATGACCCGATGATCCCGTTTCGGCACTGGGCGATCACCAGCTGCGGGTTGGAGACGATGAACATCGGCGAGCCGATGACCGGCAGCCGCATCTGCGCGCGCAGTCGTTCACTCAGCGACATGCCCCACTCTCCCATCGAAGCCTGTACCGGCTTGACGCCATTACCCGTGCTCCACATACTCCAAATTCATGCTTTTTTTGAAACACTGTTTCAATTTATACATCCCGCCATTCCATGGCAATGCCGGCGGTTTCCGCCCGCCGCCTAATAAAGACTCAGATGAGGAGTGTAATGCGCCAAGCTGTCATCGTTTCCACGGCTCGCACGCCCATCGGCAAGGCCTACCGGGGCGCCTTCAACGATACCCAGGGTCAGGCGCTGGGCGGCCACGCGATCGAGCACGCCATCAAACGCGCCGCTCTCGAGCCCGCCGTCGTTGACGATGTGATACTCGGCGTTGCGCGCCAACAGGGTTCAACTGGCGGCAATGTCGCGCGCCAGTGTGCTCTGCGCGCTGGGCTGCCGACCAGCGTGCCCGGGATGACGATCGACCGCCAATGCGCCTCCGGTCTCATGGGTATTGCGACGGCAGCCAAGCAGATCGTTCACGATCGCATGAATGTGGTCGTCGGCGGCGGTCTGGAGTCGATCTCGCTGGTGCAGAACGAGCACAGCAATCAGTACCGTGTCCGGGATCCTTGGCTCAACGAGCATCAGCCGGACATCTACATGAGCATGATCGAGACTGCTGAGATCGTGGCCGAGCGTTACGGCATATCGCGTGAAGCACAGGACGAATATGCCTATCAGTCGCAGATGCGTACGGCCGCAGCTCAACAGGCGGGCCGGCTCGACGAGGAGATCGTCGCCATGAGCACGATCAAGACCACGGTCGATAAAGAGACCGGCGCGGTCGGGTCCGAAGCGGTCACGTTAAGTCAGGACGAAGGCAATCGACCCGGCACCACCCTGGCCGGCCTGGCCCAGCTCAAACCCGTCTTCGAAAACGGCCAGCAGATTGCGCGGGGACAATACATCACGGCGGGCAATGCGTCTCAGCTCTCTGACGGTGCATCGGCCAGCGTGCTCATGGAGGCCGGTGAAGCCGAGCGACGCGACCTGCAGCCGCTGGGCGCCTATATCGGGATGGCCGTCGCAGGCTGCTCGCCCGACGAGATGGGCATCGGCCCGGTCCATGCGGTGCCGAAACTACTGGATCGCTTCGGCCTGACCGTCAATGACATCGGTTTGTGGGAACTCAACGAAGCGTTCGCAAGTCAGTGCCTGTATTGTCGCGATTATCTCGGCATCGATCCTGAAATCTACAACGTCAACGGCGGCTCCATATCGATTGGCCACCCCTATGGCATGTCCGGCGCCCGTATGGTTGGCCATGCTCTTATCGAGGGCCGACGACGTGGCGTCAGACACGTGGTGGTTACGATGTGCGTCGGCGGTGGCATTGGCGCGGCCGGGCTGTTTGAAGTTTACTGACTTCTTTTCCGGCACAGTACGATCGCCGGCCGGACGCTGCCGGCTGTCCATACAATCGCGCCACGCCCGCCCGTATGTCGTCCGCACGAGCTGATATAGGCGTGACCGATGTCGGCGAAGATCGGCGCCAACCCAAACGACTCGGGGCAGAAACAATCTCCGGGAACGACTGAAGAAAGCACTCGGCAGGCTTGCGCGACAGCTCGTCATTCAGCGAATAGGCCAACACGTTGGCTTCACGCGTTGACGGAATGCCTGACCTTGCCGGCGTCTACACGTGTCAACAGCCACCCGCCGGCGATGAAAAGGACCACCACTGACAGGATCGACAGCCGCGCGCTGCCGCTCAGGGCGGCGACCACGCCCACCAGCAGTGGACCAATTACGGCCGCGAACTTGCCCAGCATGTTGTAGATGCCGAAGTATTCGCCGGCCTTACCGTCGGGGATCAGGCGCGCGTAGTAAGAACGCGACAACGATTGCACGCCGCCTTGCACCAACCCGATAGCCACAGCCATCGCATAGAACTGCCAGACGTCGTGCAGGAAATAGGCCCAACCCGAAATCGCCGCATAAACGCACAGCCCGAGATAGATCGCTTTCTTGGTATCCCAGATCGAAGCCAGCCAGCCGAACGCGATCGCGGCCGGAAAGCCGATGAACTGGACCAGCAGCAGCGCCATGATCAAACTTTCCTGGCCGAAGCCCAGGCTCAGGCCGAAGTCCACAGCCATGCGCACGATGGTGTTCACGCCGTCGATGTACAGCCAATAGGCCAGCAGAAACAGCCAGATCTCGCGCTGTTTCATGATCTCGCCGATAGTGCCCCGCAGTTCGGACAGCCCTTCTCGCATGGCGCGGCCGACGGGCGCGCGGCCGCGCCCGGTATCCTCACGGGCGAACAGAAATAACGGCAGCGAGAACAGCGCCCACCAGATCGCGACGCTAAGAAACGACCAGCGCACAGCATCCGCACGATCGGCCAGGCCGAAGGCATGCGGCCAGATCGTCATGGCGACGTTGAGCGCAAGCAACAGCCCGCCACCCAGATAGCCAAGCCCGTAGCCGAGCGCCGAAGTCCGGTCGTAGTCGTCGGGCAGCGCGACATCCACGATCAGGCTGTCGTAGAACACCATCGCCATGAAGAAGCCGATGGACGCCAGCACGAACAGCGTCATCGCGGTCAGCCATTGCCCATGGCCGACCCAGAACAGCCCGGCGGTAGCAGCCACGGACAGCCCGGTCGACAGCGCGAGCCCTGCCTTCTTGCGATGGCCTCGATCGGCGATCGCGCCGCCCACCGGCGCCAGGAACAGCACCAGAAAACTGGCCAGTGCGCTGCCCACACCGAGCTGCAGCGTACTGGTTTCCGCGGGATAATCCGCGCTCCAGAAGGTCTTGAAGAACACCGGGAAAAAGCCGGCAACGACGGTGGTCGCAAACGCCGAATTGGCCCAGTCGTAGAACGCCCAGCCGAAACGGCCGCGGCGCGTAAAGCGCGTATCGCTCAAATCAGGATGACCTTCGACAACAGCAGCGCGTCCTCGCGGCCGTGTCTGTCCGGATAATAATTCGGCCGACGGCCGCGGGTTTCGAAGCCGTAGCGGGCATAGAGCCGGCGCGCGGCATGATTCGACGGCCGGACCTCGAGCAACAGTTCACCGGCCCGCTCGGCCGAGGCCTGGGCGATCACCGTTTCCAGCAGCCGCGCGGCTGCACCGCTGCCGCGGGCATGCTCCGCCACGCAGAGATTGAGCAGATGCGCTTCGCCGACCGCGATCGAGGCCAACGCATAGCCGGCGACGCTTCGACCGGTCCGATCGATCACCCACGCCCAATACCCGACCCGCAGGCAGTCGCGGAAAATACGCTCGCTCCAGGGGTGGCTGTAAGACTCGCGCTCGATCGCCACGACCGCCTCGACGTCGCGCGGCCGCATGCGCCGAACCTGCCAGAGATCGTCCGCCGCCGCGCTCATTGATCGAACGCGCGAATATGCCGGGCGATCATCTTCAGATCGGCCCAGGCCTTGCTCTTCTGTTGCGGGCTGCGCAGCAGAAACGCCGGATGATAGGTCACCAGCACATCGAGATCGCGGCGTGGGTAGCGATGCAGCTGGCCGCGCAGCTTGCCCAGCGGCGTCTGACAGTCGAGCAACGTCTGGGCGGCCACGCGCCCCACGGCCACCACCAGCCGCGGCGCCATCAGATCGATCTGACGTTCCAGGATCGGCCAGTCGGCTGCCACTTCATCCGGCGTCGGATCGCGATTGTCCGGCGGACGGAATTTACAGATGTTGGTGATGTACACATTGGTCGCACGCGAACAGTCGATCGCCGCCAGCATCCGGTCGAGCAGCTTGCCGGCACGGCCGACGAACGGCACGCCCTGGGCATCCTCGTTCGCGCCGGGCGCCTCGCCCACGATCAGCACGTCGGCATCACGCGCGCCGATACCGAACACCGGACGGGTCGCGCCGCGATGGTCCTGGCGCGCGAGATAAGCCTCGAGTTCATCCCAATCCAAACCGGCCGGGCTGTCGTCCCCATCGGCGACCGACACAGACTGGGGCGTTGAGGGCGCGTCGTCCTGGACTGCCGGCTCGGGCATTTCGGTGACCGACGGGGAGGCCGCTTCGATGATCGGCGCTTCTCGTGGCGCCTCATGCGCCCGATCGGCCGGAGCCTGCGGCGCTTCCGGCTCGGGCTCGGGCTCGGGCGCAGACGCCGTCGGGCCGGCCAGCGGCCCGTCGGCACGATACTGCCAGTCGGTCAGGCCGAGTGCGCTCAGGTAGTCGTCGCGGCGTGTATCGAATGTCATGGCTGAAAGCGTAAACGGTTTATCGGCTTTTGCCAGTCTCAGTTCGCATGACCGACCCGACAATCGTGCCTGCCCCCGCGTCCGAGCTCGACCACCATCACCGAGGTACGCGGCGTACCGGCCGATTGCAGAAGTAGCCGCGCGCCGGAAAAAAGACCCAGTACCGGATCGGTGGCGCTCGGGCGCACGAGCGCGAGCGGCGCCGACTTGCCGGTTTGCCGGGCTGCCCATTGGCAGAGCGTCGGCAGATCATGCGCCACAAAGACCGGACGCCCGAGCTCGGCGCGCCATAGCGGCGCTTCGACCGGCGCCAACACGGCGATGGGTCGCGACCGGAACGGCACCAACTCACCAACCAGCTCGTGATCGTAGCTTCGCTGACTGAGCAATTGCTGCGGACCGGCCAACCAAAGCGCCCCAGCGGCCATCACGCTCGCGAGCGCGAGCGCCGCCCCGACCGCCGGCGCGAACCGGGCACGGCGCCAAGCCAGCGTCAGCACGGCCACTGGCAGCAGCAGGAAGACGATCGCGGCCACCCGACTCGCCCAAAGCAGCGATCCATGCGCAACCGGCTCGGCGCGCCCCGTCAGCAACAGGCTAACGCTGATCGTTAGCCCAAGCAGCGCATACAGCCCGGCCCACAGGAACGCGCGGCCGCGTGGTTGCGATCCCGCCAGCGGGGCCGCCCACCACAGCACACCCACGGGCGCGAGAGAGGCTGCCGCCAGCGGGGACGTCGTGGCCGCGGTGGACAATACGACCGCCCCGACCAGCAGCACGAGCGCGAGCCGGCCGGGTGCCTCTCGTGGCCGTCGTACGGTTTCAATCAGCGCGGGCACGCTCGGCAATATCAATGCCAGCACCATGAGCCCGTCGGGCAACGACAGGCCGCTGCGTTCGATCGCCAACTCGATTTGCCGGAAAAGCGCCGCCCAGCGCGCCCAGGACGGCAACGCAATGACGTCGATCAGTGTAAGCCCGGCGATAACGAGCCCGGCAAAGACGGTTAAACGCAGATTGGCGAACAGTCGCCAATACCCACGCGTCAAACCCGTATGCAACCAGGCGCCGACACCGACCGCGATGGCATAAACGCCGGCACCGTCAGCGATGAGCACGGCCAGAGCGAGCACGACGACCGCCAGCCTGCCGGCAGCGAGATGCGCGTCGGAAACCCGCACTGCCGCATAGAGCGCCAGCAGCATGGCGCCATCGACGATCAGCCCCGGCGAACCGGTGACAGCCGCCCACAGCGCGGGCGAGAGGACGAACAGTAACGCGGCGAACACACCCGCCGCGCGCGATCCGGCCAGCGCGGCCAAAAGCCCGGTGACGGCGCCGGCGGCCAGTATGTCCGGCAGGCGGAGCGCCAACAACGCACCGATGGCGGGTACCAGCTTGAACAGGACCGCGGCTGTGGCCAATGCCGCCATCGCCCGGTTTGCCGCCGCGGCACCCGCGATCGCATGCCGGAACGGATCGCCCCAGCCCACACCAGGCGCGCCAATACCATGGAGCCAGTCCAGGCCCCAGGCTTCCGCGACGCCCATCGGTATCGCGAGTGCCACGATCAGGGCCGCTGCCGTGCCGGCGAGCACGCAGGCGACGATCGCCGAGGCTCGGCTGTGCGACGGCACCGCGGATTCCGGAGCCACCGCAGTCATCGGGCTCGCGGCCCTACCGCGTTGTGCATCGCGCGCCCCGATCGTCGAGCAATACGTGTCATCGCCATAGGCCGCGTTGAGTCGATCGACATCCGGATTGGATCATGCCTGACGGGGGAAGTTTCAGCGTCCGCGCGGCCGATGTGTCGCGCGAGTCCGCGCCAGGTGCCGTTTGAACCGCTACGGGTTGCCGCGATCGGAGCGCAGACGCCGCCGCCGGCGAAGCGCCATGACCGGCCCGGACAGGGCATACGCCAGAAAGCCCAGGAACAGCACGCGCGGCGGGTCCAGCATGATCAGCACGAAGGCGATCACCATGAACAGGATATAGCGGAACGGCACGCGATCGCGGATATTGAAATCCTTGAAGCTGTTGTAGCGCACGTTCGACACCATCAGCACGCCAGCGCCCACCGTAAGCAGGAACACGGGGATCACGAGATCACCGCCGGGGATGCCGAAATCCGCGCCGACCCAGACGAAGCCAACCAGTAGTCCGGCGGCCGCCGGACTCGGTAGACCGAGAAACACTTTCTTCTCGACCGGACCGCCGCGGGTGATATTGAAGCGCGCGAGTCGCAGCGCCGCGGCAGCGGTATAGAAAAACGCCGCCAACCAACCAAGCTTGCCGGCCACATTACTGTAGGCCGCCAGCGTATGCAGGCTGTACATGTAGGCCAGCAGGCCAGACGCCAGCCCGAACGCGACCAGATCCGCCAGGCTGTCGTACTGGATGCCGAAATCGGACTCGGCGTTGGTCAGCCGCGCGACGCGCCCGTCCAACATATCCGTGAGCATGGCGACGAAAATCGCAATGCCGGCCACCGCGAACCGATCCTGCGTCGCCGCAATGATGGAATAGAAACCGGCGAAGAGCGTGCCGGTGGTAAACAGGTTCGGCAACAGGAAAATACCGCGCTTGCGGCGAGTGCCGGGTTCCGGAGGGGATTCAGACATAGGCGCTACTCTATAGCATCAACCGCCGGCTTTGCCCGGCCGGCCGCAGCGACGACTCAGGCCGCACCGTCCAGACGGGTACGATCGGGGTCGACCTTGGCCCGACAGCTGCCATTTTTCTTGTGTACCAGTTTAGCCAGTACGCAGGCCCCGGCCCGCACGTGGTCGCCCAACTCGACTTCCATGCGCGAGTTCACCGGCAGGAACAATTCGACGCGACGCGCCATCCGGCGATTACCGCAACAGCGCCCCTGCCCCACACGCTCGCCGTAGCCGTTGCGACATGGGCGTGCGCCGAGCAGCGTGCCATAGCGGATCGCCATGACCAGCTCGTCGCCTTCGTCGGTACGAATCATGGACGCCACACCGCCGAGACGTTCGACGGTCTCGCCGGCCAACTCCAGGACCGTGCCCTCGACCGGGGAGCGCAGCAGATAAGCGCCGAAGGGGTTCACGCGGATCGCGACCTTGACCGCTTCGCGGTCGAGGTACGGGTCGTAGCATTCACGCCGATGGATGACGGTGCCATCCACCGGCGCAATCACCGACAGCGGTTCGGCCGGTACGTTGCGCGGCGAGTCCCGGAAAAACAGGACCGACACGGCCATGAGGACCAGCACCGGAAGTGCCGCCCAGACGCCGATGCCCGCATTGACGATCAGAAAGACGATCGCCAACGCGAACAGCACACCCCAGCCTTCGGGGACAATATGGAACAGCGTTTTCCGCTGCATACCGATCGCTCGCCTTGAACTCGCGTTCGGAAAGAAGACGCGTATCAGTTACGCGTCTTGTCCACGATCTTGTCCTTGGCGATCCAAGGCATCATGCCACGCAGCTTCTCGCCGACCTGCTCGAGCTCGGAGGCCGCGGCGTTGCGACGGCCGGCCTTGAGCATCGGGCTGCCGGCCTGGTGCTCGGCCATGAACTCGCGCGCGAAGCTGCCGTTCTGGATTTCGGTGAGCATCTTGCGCATCTCGGCGCGGGTCTCGTCGGTGATCAGACGCGGGCCGCGGGAGATATCGCCGTACTCGGCGGTGTTGGAGATCGAGTAGCGCATGTTGGCGATGCCGCCTTCGTAGATCAGATCCACGATCAGCTTCACTTCGTGCAGGCACTCGAAGTACGCCATTTCCGGCTCGTAGCCCGCTTCAACCAGCGTGTCGAAACCAGCCTGGATCAACGACACCAGACCACCGCAGAGCACGGACTGCTCGCCGAACAGATCGGTTTCGGTTTCGGCCTGGAACGTGGTCTCGATGATACCGGCACGGCCGCCGCCGTTGGCCACGGCATAGGCCAGCGCAACGTCCTTGGCCTGGCCCGAGGCGTCCTGATAGATCGCGATCAGGCTCGGCACGCCGCCGCCGTTTTCATAGGTCGTGCGCACGAGGTGACCCGGGCCCTTCGGCGCGATCATGATCACGTCGAGATCGGCGCGCGGCTCGATCAGCTGATAATGGACGTTGAAGCCGTGGGCAAAGCCGAGCGTCGCACCCTGCTTGATGTTGGGCTCGATGACCTCGTTGTACAGCGACAGCTGGTGCTCGTCGGGGGTGAGGATCATCACCACGTCGGCGGAGGCGGTCGCTTCTTCGATGCTGGCGACGGCCAGGCCGGCGTCGGCGGCCTTCTTGGCCGAGGACGAGCCTTCACGCAGGCCGACCACGACGTCCACGCCCGAATCCTTCAGATTATTGGCATGGGCATGGCCCTGCGAACCATAACCGATGATCGCGACTTTCTTGCCCTGGATCAGGGACAGGTCGCCATCCTTGTCGTAGTACACGGTCATGCTCACGGTTGTTCTCCTGCTGATGGTGTCGGCTCGGCTGGCAAGGGGCCAGCCGCTTCATTACTGATTCGCGGTATCGCGTTCTATGCGTCAGCGCGGGGTCACGCTTCGGCTTGTTCGTCTTCGGCGTGGTAGCGCAGACCACCGGTCCCCGGCGTCATGGTGACCGCGCCGCTGCGGGCCAGCTCGACCAGCATGCCGGCGTCTTCCAGCACGGCGACAAAACGGTTGAGCTCGTCGCCACTGCCGAGAAAACGCAGCAGCGTCAGGCCGTCTTCCTCGCTGATCACGCGCACGTCGAAGCCGGCGGCCATGGTCTCGACCGGCGAGGCCGATGCCTCGCGCTGGACCTTGATCAACGCCAGTTCGTATTCCATATGCTCGTCGCCGGTCATGTCCAGCACGTCGATCACATCGACCAGCTTGAGCAGCTGTCGATTGATCTGCTCGATGACGTTCTCGGTGCCCCAGGTCACGAGCGTCAACCGCGACATGGTCGGATCCTCGGTCGGCCCGACGTTGAGCGTCTCGATATTGAACCCGCGCTGCGAGAACAGACCGGCCACGCGCACGAGCGCCCCGGCCTCGTTGGCCATGAGGATGGATATCACATGTCGCATCGTGATCACCTCGAACGCGCTGGCTGACAAAGCGCGCAAAATACGCCCATACCCGAGGTGAAGCAAATCAATTTCCACAGCCGCCGCGGGAAAGCCGTGTTTTCGGTTACAATTCGGGATTTTCCACGTCGTTCGGGAAAACTGCCATGACTGAACTGCACACTGCCCCCGAAACCCGTCCGCATCATCCGCTGGCCGGCCGCGTCATGACCGGTGCCGAAGTGCTGGTTCAGGTACTGGCCGACGAAGGCGTGGACACGGTATTCGGCTATTCCGGCGGTGCCATTCTGCCGACCTACGATGCCATCTTCCGCTTCAACGAAGAGCATCACGACCTCATGCCGCTGATCGTGCCCGCCAACGAACAGGGCGCGGGCTTCATGGCCGCCGGTTATGCGCGCGCCTCCGGCAAGGTCGGCGTGGCCATGGTCACCTCCGGCCCGGGCGCGACCAACGCGGTCACCCCGGTGCGCGATTCCATGGCCGATTCCGTGCCCATGGTGCTGATCTGCGGCCAGGTCGCCCGTGCGGCCATCGGCACCGATGCGTTCCAGGAAGCGCCGGTGACCAACATCATGAGTTCGGCCGCCAAGCACGTATTCATGGTCACCGATCCGGACAAGCTGGAAGCGACCGTGCGCACCGCCTTCGAGATCGCGCGTTCCGGCCGCCCCGGCCCGGTCGTGATCGACGTGCCCAAGGACGTACAGAACGCCGAATGCACGTTCACCGGGTCTGGCGTGCTGCCGGTACCGGGTTATCGTCAGCGCATGCGCGATTTGCGCTCGAACAAGCTCTCGGACGAAAAATGCGCCGAGTTCTTCCGCCTGCTGGGCGAATCCAAGCGCCCGCTGATCTATGCCGGCGGCGGCGTGATCAACTCGGACTCGGCCAATGAGCTGCGGGCCCTGGCGCAGGCCTACGGTATCCCGGTGGTCACGACGTTGATGGGCATTGGCGCGTTCGACACCACGGACGCGCTGTCGCTGCACATGCTGGGCATGCACGGCACGGCGTTCGCCAACTATGCGGTCGAGGACTGTGATTTCCTGATCGCGGTCGGCGCGCGCTTCGACGATCGCGTGGCCGGGCGGCCGGATGATTTCGCCCCCGAAGCCAAGGCGATCGCACACTTCGATGCCGATGCCTCCGAGATCAACAAGGTCAAGCAGGTCGACTGGCACCACGTCGGCCTGTTCGCCCCGAGTCTGGCGCGTGTGCTGGCCTACGGCCGCGAGCACGGCTTTTCCAACGAGTTGTCCGACTGGCATCAGCACATCGCCGCGCTCAAGCGCGACTATGCGATGAATTACGACCGCGACAGCTCGCTGATCCAGCCCTATGCCGTAATCGAGGAGATCAACAAGCACACCGACGGCCGCGCGGTGATCGCCACCGGCGTCGGCCAGCACCAGATGTGGGCCGCGCAGTACTTCGATTTCCGCGAGCCGCGCCTGTGGCTGACCTCGGGCTCGATGGGCACCATGGGCTTCGGCCTGCCGGCCGCGATCGGCGCGGCCTGCGCGCGACGCGACAAGCTCGTCATCGATATCGACGGCGACAGCTCGATCCGCATGAACATCGGCGAGCTGGAGACCGCGACCACCTACGACCTGCCGGTCAAGGTGGTGGTGCTCAACAATATCGGCGACGGCATGGTGAAGCAGTGGCAGAAGCTGTTCTTCAAGGGGCGTCTGTCGGCATCCGACAAGTCGCTGCACAAGAAGGACTTCATCAAGGCCGCCGAAGCCGACGGCTTCGAATTCGCTCGTCGCGTCACCGACCCGGCGGACCTGTCGGCCACCGTCGAGGCCTTCCTCGAGTTCAAGGGCCCGGCCTTCCTGGAAGTGATGGTCGACCCGGACGCCGGCGTGTACCCGATGGTGGGCCCGGGCAAGACCTACAAGCAGATGATCACCGGCGACTTCATCAACAATCGCTACAGCGACGATGCCGGCGACACGGAAGTCGGGCCGTCGGAGATGTTCTAAAGCCGCTCGGCGGCTTGCGATCTGAACAGACCGGCCCGCGGGCCGGTCTTTTTTTTATCCGCAGATTACGCAGATTGCACCGATGAACGACGGGCGAATAGCGACTCAGCGCTTGCTTCGGCTTGCCGTGCAATCACTCGGCATCGATCTGCGCAATCTGTGAATAGCCCAACGACTGGGCCTGTTGCCGTTTCGATATCAGCGTTTCTGGTACTGCGCGCTGCCGAACATGTTCTCCATGGCCTCGCTGTCCTGGCTGAGATCGGTGTGGTGGTCAGCCAGTACCTGCAGGCCTTTTTTCACGTTCTCGCGGTCGCCGATCATTTCGAACCAGCGGCGCACGTTCGGATAGTCGTCGATGTTGACGCCCTGGGTCTCGGCCGAGCGCAGCCACGGCCAGGTCGCGATGTCGGCGATCGAGTAATCGTTACCGGCCAGGAATTTGGTGTCGGCCAGCCGACGATCCATCACGCCGTACAGTCGATTGGCCTCGTTCTCGTAACGCTTGACCGCGTATTCGATCTTCTCCGGCGCGTACTTGTTGAAGTGATGCGCCTGGCCGAGCATCGGCCCGATGCTGCCCATCTGGAACATCAACCACTGGATCGCGTCGTAGCGCTTGACCGGATCCTTCGGCAACAGCCGATCGGCCTTGTCGGCGAGATACATCAGGATCGCGCCCGACTCGAACAGCGCGTACGGCTTGCCGTTGGGCCCGTCCTGGTCGACGATCGCCGGGATCTTGTTGTTCGGGCTGATCTTGAGAAATTCGGCGCCGAACTGGTCACCCTTGCCGATGTTGATCGGATGCGCGGTGTACTCGGCGCCGATCTCCTCGAGCATGATGTGCACCTTGTGCCCGTTCGGCGTGGTCCAGGTATACAGATCGATCATGGATTGTCGTCCTCGGGGGACCGTAGAAGTCCCCTCTTGTAAAAAACCAACACATGCCAAAGGTTGTGAGGGTAAACACAGATTCAAGCCGGCGCGTTCGTCGGCTTGTCCGCAATCCGCTTGAAGGAGCAACCATGCATGTACTGGTCGTAGGCGCTCACGGCAAGATCGGCCGCCGTTTCATCCACGCGATCGACGGCAGCGAACACACGGCCCGCGCCATGGTCCGTGACAGTGGCCAGATCGACGAAATGAAAGCCATTGGTGCGACCGACGTCGTTGTCGCCGATCTCGAAGGCGATTGCAGCGAAGCCCTCTCCGGCTGCGATGCGGTCGTCTTCACCGCCGGCTCCGGCGGCCATACCCCGCCGGAGAAAACCGAGGACGTGGATCGCAACGGCGCGATTTCGATCATCGATCAAGCCGTTTCCGCGGGCGTGCGTCGCTTCGTGATGGTGTCATCGATGAACGCCGACACACCGGAAAACGGCTCGGAGAAAATGCAGCATTATTTCCGGGCGAAGGGCGCGGCGGATAATCACCTGCGTTCGACCGACCTGGAATACACCATCGTGCGGCCGGGCAAACTCACCGAAGACGACGGCACCGGGCAGGTGGATATCGCCAAGGATCTGGGCCGCTACGGCGAGATCCCGCGTGATGACGTCGCCCGCGTGCTGCTGATGACGCTGGACTCGCCCAACACGATCTGCAAGCACTTCGAGGTGCTGTCCGGCGACACGCCCATCGAGAAAGCCCTGCTCGGTGTCTAGCGCGGCCCGCCCCACGCGGCTCGCTTTCGATGCGGAGGCCGCCGTCGAACACCTGACGGCGGTCGATCCGGTGCTCGGCGCGCTCATGCAGCGCGCCGGGCCGTATCGGCCGAGCACCAACGCCGCCCCGGACGTATTTCATTCGTTGATGCGCGCGATCGTCTATCAGCAATTGTCGGGCAAGGCGGCCGGCACCATTCATGCACGCGTACTTGCGGCGCTAAACGCGGGTGACGCACCGGGCGCGGCCGCCATCCAGGCCGCCGACGATGCCACGCTGCGCGGCGCCGGGCTGTCGGCCAACAAGCTGGCCGGGCTGCGAGCGCTAGCCGCTGCCCAGCTCGCCGGCGAACTGCCCGATGAATCCCGCATCGACGATTACGACGACAGCGAACTGATAGAACGCTATTCGGCTATCCGTGGTATCGGCCGCTGGACCGTGGAAATGCTGCTGATGTTCCACCTCGGCCGGCCGGACGTCATGCCCATCCACGACCTGGGCGTGCGCAAGGGCTATGCCGCGACCTACGGTCTCGATGCCCTGCCCAAGCCCAAGGCGCTGGAAGCCGCGGCCGAGGTCTGGCGGCCTTATCGTTCGGTGGCCAGCTGGTATATGTGGAGGGCGCTGGAGGCCGAGGGCGCCGCACCCCAGCCCCAATAGTCGTCTATTGGTTCGCCCCGGCAGCGCGCAGAAATTCTTCGACCCAGTCGAACGCGTTGTGGCTGCGGATGATTTCGCGCATGGCGTCCATGCGCCGGCAGCGCTCTTCACGTGCCATGTAGCAGGCCTCGTGGATACGCTCGGCGGTGGAGACAACGTCGTGCGGGTTCACCAGCAGTGCATGGTCGCCCAGTTCGGCCGCCGCGCCGGCGAATTCGCTCAGAATCAGCACGCCATCGCTATCCCGCTGGGCCGCGCAGAATTCCTTGGCCACGAGATTCATGCCGTCCTTGAGCGGGGTCACCAGCGCGATATCGGCGACCTGGTAATGCGCCATCAGTTCGGCCTGATCCATGCTGTGGAAGCTGTAGTGAATCGGCACCCAACCCGGTTCGGTGAACTCGCCGTTGATCTCGCCGACCAGCCGCTCGATCTCTTCCTTCTGCTCGACGTACTGCGGTACCCGCTGGCGCGACGGCACCACGTGTTGTTGCAGCGTCACGCGGGTGCGCAGTTCCGGATAGCGCCGCAGCGCCTCGCGGAATGCCTCGAATTTCTCGGGCAGCCCTTTGGTGTAATCGAGCCGGTCGACGCCGATCACCACCGTTCGATCGCGCCAGTTCCCACGAAAACGCTGTACCTTGGTCAGCGAATCCTCGCTGGCAGCCATACGTTCGATATGGTCGTAGTCGATGCTGATCGGCAACGTACCGATGCGCAGCTGCTGCTTGTCACGCGTGAGGCCGTCATCGCCGATGTTGATATCGATGCCGTACTCGCCCGCCTGGGTCTCGACATGATCGAACAGCGTCGTGAGCACATCGAGAAAATTGATCCGGTCGGTGACGGTCTGGACGCCGATGAAGTCGTAACTCAGCAGCGCATACACGATCTCGCGCCACCACGGCAGATTGCAGAAGATATCGGCCGTCGGAAACGGAATATGCTGGAAGAAGCTGGCCCGATTGTGGACGCCGAGCGCGCGCAATTCGTCGGCCACATTCACGAGGTGATAATCGTGCACCCAGACGAAATCGCCGGCGCGCGCGACTTCGCTGATGCGATGCGCGAACTCGCGATTCACGCGCTGATAGGCCTGCCAGTAATCCGGCTCGAACCGGCATACCGTGAAGCGGTTATGGAACAACGGCCAGATGACTTCGTTGGAAAAGCCTTCGTAGAAGTCGGCAATATCATCGCGGGTGAGCGCGACCGGCTCCAGACGATAGGCGCTGTCGGCGTTGTACCGGGCGTCGAGCACATCGCGCAGCGTATCGGTCGCCTCGTCGGCGATGCCCGGCCAGCCGACCCAGACCCCGCCGCGCCGCCGCATCACCGGATCCAGGGCCGACACCAGACCCCCGGCTGCAGGGTGCGTCTGCCAATCGTTATCCTCGGTGCGTTCCAACGACATCGGCAGTCGATTGGATACCATCACCAGACGCCGGCCATCGACCTGGCCGCCCTCTTTCGACTTGCTATCCTGGCTCGCCATGACGAATCTGCCCGACCCAGAAGAACACTGGGCCCTTTTTCTGGATGTCGACGGTACCTTAATCCATATCGCCGAGCATCCGGACTCCGTTCAACCCTCGCCTCGCCTAGGGGAAATCCTCAACGCCGCCGCCGACGCCTTCGACGGCGCCCTGGCCCTGGTGTCCGGCCGGCCGATCGCCGAAATCGATCGGCTCACCGAGCGGGTCGCGCCAGCCGCTTCCGGCCTGCACGGACTCGAGCTGCGTACACCGGCTGGCGGCTATGAGGCCCCGGATCACGACACGCCCGGCATGCATACGGCTCGCGAGCGCCTGCAAGCGCTGACCGACGAGCACGCCGGACTCTATCTTGAAGATAAACAAGCCACGCTCGCACTGCACTTTCGCCAGGCCGACGACACGGCACGGCGCGCGGCCGAAGATACGATCGATGCCATCAAGAACGACGCCGGAGGCGCCTTGTCCGTGCTCGCCGGCAAGTCCGTTCTGGAGCTCAAGCCGGCGCGCGGCAACAAGGGCCGCGCCCTACAACGTCTGATGAGCGATCCGCCTTTTGCCGGTCGTTGCCCGGTGTACGTCGGCGACGACGTCACCGACGAAGCGGCTTTCGTCGCGGTCAATTCGCTCGGGGGGGTATCGATACGGGTGGGCGAACCCGCCGTGAGTGCGGCACGGTATCGGCTGAACACCGTAGACGAGGTATTGGCATGGCTGGAGCAGATCGCCACCACACTCAATCCCGAGACGCCGCCGACCTGAATCTGGGTCTGATCGGCAACGGTCAGATCGCGGCCCTGGTGGATGCACAGGCCCGCATCATCTGGGGCTGCTTTCCCGATTTTCAGGGCGACCCGCTGTTCAGCCAGCTGGTCGACGACCAGGACCGCGGCTATTACGAGATCGGCATCGACGATTGTGTCTCGATCGAACGCGAATACGTCCGCAACACCGCGATTCTCCAGACCACGATGCGCGATGCCCGCGGCGGCGCGGTCCGGGTGACCGACTTCGTCCCGCATTTCTGGCAGTACGGGCGTGAATTCCGGCCCCTGATGATCGTGCGCCAGATCACGCATCTGGCCGGCACGCCGCGCGTGCGGGTGCGCATGCGGCCGGTCTGTAATTATGGCGCCGACGACCTGCGCATCACCCGCGGCTCGAACCACCTGCGCTATGTCTCGGATGCACGCGTGCTACGGCTGACCACCGATGTGCCGATCAGCTACATCCTCGACGAACGCGCGTTCGTGCCCAACGGCACGCATACGCTGGTGGCGGCATCGGATGAAACTCTGCCCGAATCACCGGCGGAAATCGGCCGGCGCTTTTTCGAGCAGACCCGCGACCACTGGCGCAACTGGGTACGTACGCTGTCGATCCCGTACGACTGGCAGCCGGCGGTGATCCGCTCGGCGATCACGCTCAAGCTGTCGACCTATACCGAAACCGGCGCCGTGGTCGCGGCCATGACCACCTCGATTCCGGAGGCGGCCGGCACTCAGCGCAACTGGGACTATCGCCACTGCTGGCTGCGCGATTCGTATTTCGTGATCCGCGCGCTCAACCGGCTCGGCGCGACCTCGATCATGGAGAACTATCTCCATTACATCATCAACCTGGTCGCCAACGCCGAGGACAATACACTGCAACCGGTCTATGGCATCAACGGCGAGGCCGAGCTCACCGAAACCGAGGCCGAGCATCTGGCGGGCTATCGCGGCATGGGCCCGGTCCGGGTCGGCAACGATGCCTACCGCCAGATCCAGCACGATGTGTACGGCAGCGTGATTCTTGCCATCACCCAGATCTTTTTCGACGAGCGCCTGTCGCATCTCAAGGACGAGGCCCTGTTCCGGCATCTCGAGCCATTGGGCGAAAAAGCGCTGGCCAACTACCGCACGCCCGACGCCGGCATCTGGGAATATCGCGGTCGCGAACGTATCCATACCCACTCGGCGCTGCTGTGCTGGGTCGCCTGCGACCGGCTCGCCCGGATCGCGCGACATCTGGAGCTCGATCAGGACGCTCAGCGCTGGCAGCGCGGCGCCAACGAAATCCATGCCGATATCTGCGACAACGCCTGGAACGAGGCGCGCAACAGCTTCGTCGAGTCGTTCGGCGGCGAAGATATCGATGCCGCGCTGTTGCTGATGAACGAATTGTCGTTCCTGCCGGCGGACGACCCGCGCTTTATCGGCACGGTCGAAGCCGTGGGCGAAACACTCAAGCGCGGCGACTATCTGTTCCGCTATGCCGCGGCCGACGACTTCGGGGCGCCGGAAAACGCGTTCAATATCTGCACCTTCTGGTACATCGAGGCGTTATCGTCGATCGGGCGTACGGACGAGGCCCAGCGCCTGTTCGACAACATGCTCGCGCATCGCAGCGATCTCGGCATGCTGTCCGAAGATATCGACCCGAAGACCGGCGAGCTCTGGGGCAACTACCCGCAAACCTACAGCATGGTCGGCATCATCAATGCCGCATTGCATCTGTCGCGGCGCTGGGAAGAAGTGCTTTAAGCGCAGGTTTACAACGGCCGGGCACAAGCCCGGCCGTCGCGGCCGCACTACTGACGTACGAGCACGATCTTGCCGAGATGGCTGCCCGACTCCATCGCGGCATGGGCTTCGTTGGCCTGTGCGAAATCCATGCTGCGATCCACCATCGGCCGTAGTCGTCCGGCTTCAAACAGTGGGCGCAGACGATCGTCGAACAACCGCGCCATCCCGATGCGCCGCTCCAGCGGGAGGCTGCGCATGGTCATCGCCACGAGCGACAGCCGCCGCATGAGCAGCGTGCCCATATTCAGCTCCGTCTTGGCGCCGCCCATGATCCCGATCTGGACTTGTCGCCCCTCGTCGCGCAGCGCGGCGAGATTGTCCTCGAGCGCGGACGCGCCGACGAAATCGAGTACCACATGCGCCCCGCCGGTCTGCTGGCGAACCCGTTCGGACACGCCGTTGTCGCCGTCGACAGCGCCCAGATCGAATGCCGGACCGAGACCGAGCGACTTGAAGCGCGCCGCCAGCTCGTCGAGTCGTTCCTGGGCACGGCTGGTGGCAATCGAACGGCTGCCCAGCGCCGCAATCAGCTGCAGCGCGGCCACGCCGACGCCCGACGTCGCGCCGCGAACCAGCGCCCACTGTCCCGGCGCCAGGCCGCCTTCGAGAAACAAGCCGCGATAGGCGGTCAGAAACGCCTCCGGCACCGCGGCCGCGTAGGCGTAGTCGTAATGTGCGGGCAACGACATGGTTTCGCGTTCGTGCACCACGATCTGCTCGGCATAGGCGCCGCCGCCGATCAGGCCCATGACGGCATCGCCGACCTTGCGCCCGGTGACGCGCTTGCCGACCGCTGCGATCTCGCCGGCGTACTCGAGCCCCGGTCGCTGGGGATCGAAGCCCGCGGGCGGCGGATACGCACCGTGGCGCTGCAGAATATCGGCCCGATTGATGCCGATGGCCCGAACATCGACGAGCACCTCGTCCGGCCCCGGTTTGGGCGCCTTGATGTCGTGCAGCACCAGCGTCCCTGAATCATCCTTATCGTCGATGAACCATGCGCGCATAGCGATATTGCCTCGAAGGAATCGGTGTTCGGCCCGGGGCACCGCCTAACATGCGTCGGCGTGCCGGCCGGCCTGGGAACAGCACGATACACATTGCACGCCACGCGGGCCATGCTTGCCGGCATCGAACAACATGCCCACCGCCCGTGAGCCGCGCATCGCCCCCGCCACTGATCCAGATCGCGGCGACGAACCTGGCTTGTCGAGCGGCCTGTCGCCAGACCAGCCGCTCGCAATACAACGGCTGCAACGCCTTTAAGACCAAGCCTAACCGCGGCTGAACGCGCGGGACGGGCGACACTCTTCTACTCGTAAACGATTGCGTTAAACTGCCAGTCGACATTTTTACAGAAGAAGCCCGCCCAGGGAGATTTCGATGTACAAGACTCTGAGCCTGTTCAGCGCCCTCGTTCTGGCCGTGTCGATGATCGGCGGCTGTGCCAACTGGAGCAACTCCGATACCGGTACCCTGCTCGGCGGCGCAGCCGGCGGTGCACTCGGTTCGCAGATCGGCAGCGGCACCGGTACGACCATTGCCACGGTTGTCGGCACGCTGGCGGGTGCGGCGCTGGGTAACAAGGTCGGTCAGCACTTCGATCAGAAAGATCGCCAGCACTTCGGCACCGCACTGGAATCCAACCAGACCGGCAAGACTTCGAGCTGGAGCGACCCGAACAGCAACGAAAGCTACTCGGTAACCCCGACCCGTACCTACAAGCAGGGCAACCAGCCGTGCCGCGACTTCACCATGAACGCGACCGTCGATGGCCAGCCCAAGAAGGTCACCGGTACGGCCTGCCGTCAGCCGAACGGCACCTGGAAGGTCGTGAACTCGTAATCGCGAGTTTCATCGACAGATGATCCGAAGGCCGGGCCACGCGCCCGGCTTTTTTATGCCCGCGGCCTGCCGAGATTCCGCCATGCCCGAACAATCGAACCGCCCCACGCGCGACGCCTATGCCTGGTTCTGCGACATGCCCACGCGCTGGATGGACAACGACGTCTACGGCCACGTGAACAACGTGACCTACTACTCGTATTTCGACACCGCCGCCAATCGCTATCTGATCGAAGCCGGCGGCCTGGATATTCACACCGACCCGGTCGTCGGTTTCGTCGTATCGTCCAACTGTCGCTACCACGAACCGATCGCGTTTCCCGACCCGCTCGAGGTCGGGCTGCGCGTCGACCGGCTCGGCAACCGCTCGGTGACCTACGGGCTGGCCATCTTCGTGGCCGGGGCTGAGACGGCCAGCGCCGACGGTGAATTCGTGCATGTATTCGTCGACCGAGCGAGCGGGCGCTCGACCGCCGTGCCCGACAAGCTGGCGCGAGCCCTGGGCAAGCTCTGTTGCTGACGCGCGCAGTAGAGCACCAGGGCGCAAACGAGACGAGCAAACGCCGTCTCATAAGACGGGACAAGCCAATCGCAGTGGCGAGTTGTCGAGAACGGAAACGGAAACGGAAACGGAAAAGGAGTATTGATTCAAACCACCGGGCGGTATCAAGGTTGGTTTCGCACTGATGTGCGAGCCACTTTTATTTGCTTGCCCAAATAAAAGTAGCCAAAACAAAAGGCACCCGCATCGGCGCCGGCTGCGCCGGTGCACTCCGATGCTCGCGTCTCCGTCGCCTCAGACGGGCTCGAATACAGACGCGAACGCCCAACCTTCGCGCACCGTGTCTGTATTCGGGTCCCCTTGAGCGCAGCGCCGAGCAGTGGAGGCCGCAAGAGGAAAAAGACAGCCGTGTGTCTGAGGGCTGCGCAGCAGCGCGAGTTTCGCGGCTGTCCCTCTTGCGGCCGGAGCCGCGCAGGGCACCGATGCGTAGCATCGGCGCAAGGTAGGGTGTCGTTTCCTTTGCTTCCTTTCGTTTGGACAAGCAAACGAAAGGGAGTCGCGCATCAGCGCGAAACCAAACTCCGTACGCCTCGTGGCTCGACCCCACACACGCTCCCGCGGACAGCCCCGCCCCAAAGCCAATGGCCATCACGAACCTGTCGTAGCGCCGGATAATCTAGTCCCAAGCGGCCAATACGAGCAAACCAGTCCAGCCACCGCCCCCAATGCCATAGACACGCTATTTCGCGCCGCGGCCGACATTCGGCGAATATAAAAAAAGCCGGGCAGGTTCACACCACCCGGCTCCTCGCTCAAAACACCGAATAACGCTTCAACGAATCGGCGGAATAATCCGCTCGGCCGCGAGCCGATCGAACAGGTCCAGGAACGACGCCCGCGTCTCGCGGTGTTCGTAGAACCCGAAGTCCCGGCACTTGTTCACGTCGTTGACGCATTCCTGCGTTCGGCCGAGATCGCCGTCGGTATGCCACCACGACGCCAGCTTCGTGACGTCCGGCTCGATCAAGTCGTGGCGCTCCGCGATCTCACGCCAAGTGTCCTCGATACCGGCCATTTGCTGTTCGAGCGGCTGCGGGGTTTCCGGGCAGTCCGCGACTTCAAGCCCGAAGTATTCGCCGATCTCGGTCCACATCCGGCGCCAGCGGAAGGTATCGCCGTTGACGGTATTGAACGCCTGGTTGGCCGCACCGGGCGCGAGCGCGGCCCATTCCATCTGGCGTGCCAGCAGCAGCGCGTCGGTCATGTCGGTGAGATAGTTCCACTGCTCGGTGGACCCCGGGAACGTAAAGGCGCGCCCGGTTTCGCGGCAGATCGTGGCGTAGACCGCCAGCGTCGTGCCCATGTTCATGATGTTGCCCGGCGCATAGCCGACCACCGTATGCGGGCGGTGCACGTTCCAGGCGATGTCATAGCGCTCGGCGACATCGCGCATGATGTCTTCGAGCGTGTAATAGAAATTCGGCCCCGGTACGCGTTCGGCCGACTCGCGAAACGGTGTTTCCACCTTGCCGCTGCCATAGGCCTCGAACGAGCCCAGATACTGCTTGGTCCCCGTGACCAGCGAGACGTGCGTCAGACGTTCCGGATCCAACGCCGCGAACAGATTGTTCATCATCGCGCCGTTGGCCTTCACGTTCTCGTCTTCCGAATCGCGCTGCGTCCACGTGCAGTAGAAAACGTGTGTGATCGGCAGGCCCTTCAGCGCTTCGGCGCTGGCTTGCTCATCGAGCAGATCGGCCGATACCGGCACCACGCCCGGCGTCTTCGAGGGCCGACGCGACAAACCGTAGACGGTCCAACCGCTGGCCACCAGATACTGGGCGAGGTTGCCGCCGGTAATGCCCGTGGCGCCGACGACGAGTGCGTTTCCCTTGCGCATAGTTCCTGTTTCCGGCGGCCATGCCGCCATGGTGGAAATGACAGGCCCCATTGTCGGGCTACCAACGCTTGCAACAAGCGCGCACATCGCAAATATTTATTGCATGAAACGCAATCTCGATCTCAATGCTCTGCGCACCTTCCGGCTGGTGGTCGACAGCGGCGGCTTCACGGCCGCGGCCCATCGCAGTCATCGCGCCGTGTCGTCGGTGTCGCGCCAGATCGCGGCGCTTGAACGCGGCCTCGGCCAGACGCTGTTCTATCGCCACACGCGCGCCGTCGAGTTGACCGAAGCCGGAGCCCGCTATCTCGAGGCGATCCGCCCGCTGCTGGATCAGCTCGATACGACCACCGAAACCGTCTTCGAGCAAGGCAACGAACCGTCGGGCGTGCTCACCATCAACGCGCCGGTGGCCTTTGGCGAACGACAGGTCGTGCCACTGGTCCACGGCTTTATCCGCCAATATCCGAAGCTCAAGACCGAGCTGCGCCTGACCGATCGCTTCGTCGACCCAGTACGCTCGGGCAGCGACATCACTTTTCGTGTGGGTCGGCTGGAGGATTCCAGCCTGATCGCGCGCCGGCTCGGGCCGATGCAGTACGTGCTCGCCGCGGCCCCGGCCTATCTCGCCGGGCGCCGTGAACCGACGCACCCCGAGCACCTGCTCGACCACGACTGCCTGCGCTACCAGGGCGATTACGGCCGCCAGCGCTGGTTCTGGCGCGAACGCACCGATACCGACTTCGAGCGGCTGGATATCGACGGCTCGCTCTACAGCGACGACGCCACGAGCCTGCGGGCGGCCGCACTGCTCGGTCAGGGGATCGTGCTGTTTCCGACCTGGCTGATCGATCGCGAACTGGCCAGCGGCGAACTGCGCCCGATCCTCACCGATTGGCAGTGGGAAGTCGCCCCGGAAGATCGCGCCATCCATCTGCTATACAGCGCGGCGCGACTACGGCCGCCCAAAATTCAGGCCTTCGTCGATCACGTGCTGCAAACCGTCGGCGATCCGCCCGTCTGGGATCGCTGGCGACCATCAGCCCAGCCTGGCTGACCCATAGACGCGGCGCGGCCCAGCGCCCGGTTCGGCCAAGCCCTCGTACGAAACCGCCACAGCCTCTAAGGTGGGTTCATCGCTCGCCCCGGAACAATCCGCATCGTGTCCCGATCCCGTCAGAACCCAAAACAGTCGCCTCTTCCCGCCCGCGATTACCACGCGACGGTCGTCAATCCCGATGATGGCATCGAGATCGCGATCACCGTCATGCAGCCGGCGCTCGCCGCCGGCGAGAGCGCGCCGCTGATTCTCCACGGGCACGGTTTCGGCGGTACGCGCCTGACGGATCGCGAGCAGCCTTCGGTTTATGAATCGTTGTCCGGTGGTCCGTTGCCGTCGAGCGAAGCGGCGCGGCGCGCCGCGAATGCCGGCTATTTCGTGATCAGCTTCGACCAGCGTGGTTTCGGCGAATCCGGCGGCCATGTCCACATCATGGACCCGGATATCGAGGGCGGCGATATTTCGGCGATTCTCGACTGGGCCGAACACGAGATGGCCCACGGCGAGCGGCTGGCACGGCGCGACGGCCGACTCGTCGCCGGAGCGCTGGGGCTGTCCTATGGCGGCGGCTTCCAGATGATCGGCGCGGCGGTCGACAGCCGCTTCGTCGCCATCGTGCCCACCGCCACCTGGCACGACCTGCGCTACAGCCTGGCGCCGAATAACGTGGTCAAGACCGCCTGGGGCAGCGGTCTGGTCGCCCTCGGCCTGCCCACATCGGGCATGGATCTCGATCCGATCATGTACCACGCCCTGCTCCAGGGGCTGGCTTCGCCTTTGACCGGTCGCGGCGTATCGAATCGTGTCGCCCAGCGGCTCTACGACCACAGCCCTGCCTCATTTTTCGATGCTGACGCCGCGCATGAGGCCGAGCACGTTGACCCACGCCCCGAGCGCGAGCCGCCGCAGGTCGACGCCCTGATTCTGCAGGGCGTGGGCGATACGCTGTTCAATCTCAACGAAGGGCTGGCGAGCGCCAATGCCCTGCGAGCTGCCGGCAACGACGTGTCTCTCGTTGTAATGCGCCACGGCCACAGCCTGCCGTTTCTTGAAGACATCGACCGCATCGCCTACCAGACCGATGCCCATCTGGCCTGGGGCGATCAGCGCGTCGAGACTGCGGCCTTCGAACTGGCCTGGCTGGACTGGAAGCTCAAGGGCGAAGCGCCGGCGACCGCTTTCCCCCACACATGGGTGATCCTCGACGACGACACCCAGCTCGCCATGGAAGAACTGCCCGTCGCCCGCGAGCGCACGCTCGCCTTCGAAGGACGGGCGGCGACGGGCGGGCTCGACCTGCTCAAGGGCGTGCTCCGCGAGGACACGCTCGGCGGGCTCTGGCATCTGGTCGCCGCAACCACGAGCAAAGCCACCGATCTGGTCAAGCGCTGGCTGGACGGCGACAACGACCGCGACAAGCACGACACGGCCCTGCTCGCCCGGCTCGTCAACGCCCTACCGGCTGATCGCGTCGACGAACTGGCCAGCGGCGGCGTGTTTCTGCCGCTCAAAACCATCACCGGTGACGACCACGCCCTGATCGGCATCCCGACCGTGGATATCGACATCACCGGCGGCGGCCCGTCGCCGGTGGCGTTCGTCGGCATCGGCATCCAGCGACCTGGGGTATCGACCACCCTGCTCGTCAACAAGCAGGTGCGGCCGATTCGGGGCGCCGGCCAACGCACGATCGAACTCAACGGCATCGCCACGCGTGTCTACGACGGCGACACGGTCGGGCTGCTGGTCTACGGTTATCACCCGCAATATCTCGCCAGTTTCTCTGCCATCCCGGGCCATATCGATGTGGCCGGCCAGCTCGGCCTGCCGTGGGTGGACCTGAGCGCCTGTTAAGCTGAACACCTGTTCTTGTTCTGACAACGGCATGCGCCATGGCGGCTCTTTCGGTATTCGGCATCGCGCTGCTCACCGCAGTTGTATTGCTCACCATTGTCTGGGCGATCCAGCTGTTCACCCGCAATGCAGGCCTCGTGGATGTGGTCTGGTCGGCCTCCATCGGGATCATCGCGCTGGAATATGCGCTCGCGGGCTCGGCGCCGGTGGCAGGCCGCCTACTGATGGCGGTACTGGCGATCGCCTGGTCGTTCCGTCTGGCCAGTTATCTCGCGGTACGCATGAAGGGCCAGCCCGAGGACTCACGTTATACCGCGGCCCGCGACGCCTGGGGCGACAAGGCCGATCTGTACATGTTCGGGTTCTTCATCCTGCAGGCGGTCATTGCCGCCGTGCTGTCGATCCCGCTGCTGGTGATCGCCTATATGGACAACGCCCCGTCGTTCGTGACGGCCGCGCTGGCGGTTATCGTGTGGTTTATCTCGGTGGTTGGCGAAGGCACGGCCGATGCGCAGCTCAAGGCGTTCAAGGACAAGCCCGAAAACAAGGGCAAGGTCTGTCGCGAGGGTCTGTGGTATTACTCGCGCCACCCCAATTATTTCTTCGAATCGCTGCATTGGGCGACGTATGTCGTGCTGGCGATCGGCGCCGGCTGGTGGTGGTTTGCCACGTGGATCGGGCCCGTCCTGATGGCGACGCTATTGCTCAAGATCTCCGGCATCCCGACCGTCGAGGGCAAGGATGCATCCAAAAAACGCGAAGGCCACGATGAATACGTACGCACCACGAACGCGTTCATCCCCTGGCCGCCGAAGAAATAGCCATCGTCCACCCATACGCATCGCGATAAGGAGCCGAGCGATTGGATAGTCTGCCCATCGAAGCCTGCGAACGCGGGCTCGTCCCGGATTTCATCGCCCGCGCCGGCATGCGCCGGCTGATCGGCCAGCGCCTGGCCACGCCGGAAGCCAAAAACGCCGACAAGCGCAACGAGGCCATGCGGGCGTTTCTCGAGCGCGCGAACTCGGGCCCGATCGCGCAGCACACCGCCGACGCCAACGCCCAGCACTACGAGCTGCCGCCGGCGTTCTTCGAGCAGGTGCTCGGCGCGCATCTGAAATACAGCGGCTGCCTGTTCGAATCCGGCATCGACGATCTGGATACCGCCGAACACGCCATGCTGGCGCTCACCGCAGACCGGGCGCGTATTCGCGACGGCCAGCGGATTCTCGATCTCGGCTGCGGCTGGGGCTCGTTCTCGCTCTGGGCCGCGCGGCGTTTCCCGCATGCGCAGGTTCGTGCCGTGTCCAACTCGTCCACGCAGCGCGAATGGATCGAAGCACGCGCTGCCGAACGCGAGCTCGACAACCTCACCGTGGAAACCTGCGACATCAATCGCTTCGACCCGGGCGAGAAACAGTTCGACCGCATCGTCTCGATCGAGATGTTCGAGCACATGCGCAACTACCGCGAGTTATTCTCGCGCTGTGCCCGCTGGCTGGACGACCACGGCCGTCTGTTCGTGCACGTGTTCGCGCACAAACATCTGGCCTATCGCTTCACCAACGATTCGGCCAACGACTGGATGGCGCGGTATTTCTTCACCGGCGGCGTCATGCCCAGCCAGAGCCTGTTCGCGCATTTCCAGCGCGACCTGCTGCTACGCGACAGCTGGTGGGTTTCCGGCACGCATTACCGCGACACCGCCAATGCCTGGCTCGCCCGCATGGACGACAAGCGCGATGCGGTGATGGCCGTGATGCGCGAAACCTACGGCGAAGCTGACGCCGAGCGCTGGTTCAACCGCTGGCGCATGTTCTTCATGGCGGTCGCCGAGCTGTTCGGTTATGGCGGCGGCAACGAATGGGGGGTCGGTCATTATCTGTTCACGCCGCGTCGGGCGCTGGACGATGTGCGTACCTGAGGTATGACGCCCCGATAAATAAACGAGGAAACCGCTATGCGCCGACCGCAGTGCCTTAAGATTTCACCCGCCATCCTGGTCGGCGCACTGGCCTGGCTCCTCACCGCCCCGGCGTTTGCGCAACCCGATACGCCCCAAGTCAACGACAACGGGCTGACCTGCTTCAACGGCTATGGCTACACGCTCAAGGGCGGCGACTATCGCTATACCGAGCACCACGAGGTCAAACGCGTCCACGGCCACATCACCACCTGGAACGTCACCTACATCGGCACACACGGCCAGGTACTGGCGAGAAAACATATGGATTTCTCGGCCAATCCAACCGTGCCGGTCTACCGCATGACCATGCCGAACTCCGGCTATGAGGAAGGCATCCGGCACGACGACGGTCGATGGACGATGTTCAAACGCGAGTCGGCCAACGCCAGGGTTCAGACCAAATCGTTCACCATCGATGACCCGATGGCCGCCGATTCCGGCTTCAACCCGCTGGTACAGCAACACTTCGACGAGCTCAATGGCGGCCAGACGATCGCCTTCAAGTTCGTGGCGGCCGGGCGCCAGTCCGTCATCGATCTCAAGGCCTACAAGACTGGCGATACCACTTTCGAGGGCAAGCCGGCAGTGAACTTCAAGGCCGAGCTGGACATGTTTCTAATCAGCCACTTCGTGCCCTCGCTCAAGCTCACCTACGATCCGAAGACCGAACGCCTGCTGGAATACCGCGGCATCGGCAACATGCATAACGATCAGGGCAAGGTGTACCCGGTACGGGTGAGCTACTACAGCCACATGCCGGCCGTGGCCAAGGCACACGATGCGCCCGCCGCGGCGTGCGGCTCGGTGGCGGATCGGTCCTGATGCCCGAGCGGCCGGGCACAAAAAAGCCGCCCGACGTCGATCGGGCGGCTTCTGACCGAATCGGGATGGATCAACCGTAGCGGGCGAACTCCGGCTGGCGTTCCAGCCAGGGCTGCATGCGAGCGAACGCCTCCTCGATCTTGTCCATCGAGGTCGAGTAAGAGATGCGCAGCAGGTTCGACGACCCTTCGCCGAAGGCATCGCCCGGAATCACGCAGACGCCGGTTTCTTCCAGCATGCGCATGGCCAGCTTGCCGGCATCCACGCCGGCCGGCAGCGACGGCGCAATATAGAATGCGCCCTGCGGCCAGTAGCCGGTCAGCCCCGGGGTGTCGCCCACCAGATCGACTACGCGATCGCGACGCCGCGCGTATTCGGTGACCATCTCGGTGATACACGACTGATCGCCGTAAAGCGCGGCGACCCCCGCCCACTGCGCCGGCGTGCTCGCCACCGTGGTGGTGAACATGTGATAGCGGCGCAGCGTGCGGATGGTGTTCTGGTCGGCCACGATCCAGCCCACGCGCAGGCCCGGCATGGCATAGGTCTTCGAGAAACTCGAGACCACGGCCACGCCGTCGAGATCGGTCGCGCAGGACAGCACGCTCGGGTAGTCGATATCGTCGAGGATCAGGTTGTCATAAACCTCGTCCGACAGGATCTCGACGCCGCGATACGCCGCTTCCTGGCACAGCCATTCGATGGTTTCGCGCGGATAGACCGTGCCCGTCGGGTTCGACGGCGAATTGAGAATAATCGCGTGCGTGTTCGGCCCGATCATGTCGATGATCCGCTCGGGATCGATCTGATGGCCTTCGCTCGCCTTGGTGGGCACCGTGCGCACCTGGCCGCCGTTCATGCGGATCAGCGGCGCGTACAGCAGGAACGTCGGGTCGGCGATGATGAACTCACGCCCCGGCGCCGCCATGGCGGTAATCATCAGGTAGATGCCTTCCGTCGCACCGGTGGTGATGAGGAAGTTGTCCTCGTCCAGCGTGCTGCGGTACTTGGCGTTGTAATACTCCTTCAACGCCGTGAGCAGCTCCGGCAGCCCCGCATCCATCGTGTAGCCGGTCTGGCCGTTCTGCAGCGCGTGGATATGCGCATCGATAATGTGTTTCGGCGTCGGAAAATCCGGCTGGCCGATCGACAGATGCACCACGTCGTCCAGCTCGGCGGCCCGATTGACCATGCGGCGAATGCCCGAAACCGGGATCGCGTGCATGGCTGGATTCCAGACCATCCGATCGCGGACATAACGCTTGTCGGGTTCCGGCGGCAGGACCTGCTCGCTGGATTCCAGATTCACGGCCATGACAACCTCTTGGTGGCGACGACTAGGGAGATTCCCGGGGGATATCGATTCGAGCGTAGGCACCCCCACAGCCCCGGTCAAGCGGTGTTTTCGCCGCGCACGGCAAACCGTGTTGACGCCTAGTCTGGGGGCTGGGTAACGTGGCTCGACTATTCACCGAATCCGCGTCATTCGCGGCGATGACAACATGGCAGATAACGGGGCCGAATCGAGCCGCGGCGTGCACGATGCTGCCGCCCTGCGCATCACGGTACTCAGCGATGCGCCCGACGGCCCGCCCGGGATCGATCGCCTGCGCGAACACGCCGAGGTGGTTCTCGCCCACGACGAGGCCAGCCTGCGCCGCGCCCTGCCCGGCAGCCGCATTCTGGTGGTCACCGATTTTCGCACCGACGCGCTGGAGGCGGCCTGGGAGGCCGCCGATAGCCTGGAGTGGATTCACGCCACCAGCGCCGGCGTCGACCAGCTCATGTTCGATGCCCTGATCGAGTCCGATATTCCGGTTACCAACGCCCAGGGCATTTTCGACCGCAACATCGCCGAATACGTGCTCGCGCAGATTCTGATGTTCGCCAAGGACAGCGCAAACAACCTGCGCTACCAGCAACAGCACCGTTGGCAACACCGCGATACCGAAACCATCGAGAACAAGCGTGTGCTGGTGGTCGGGGCCGGCTCCATCGGCCACAGCATCGGCCGCTTGTGCCGGGCCGCGGGCATGCAGGTGTCGGGCGTGGCACGCCGGGCCAAGGCGCCCAACGACGTGTTCGACGCCATTCATGCCCAGGACGACCTTGACAGCCTGCTGCCCGAGGCCGACTACGTGGTCGTCGCCGCGCCGCTGACCGAATCCACCGAAGGCCTGTTCGATGCCCCGCGCTTTGCCGCCATGGCGAAACACGCGCGCTTTATCAACATCGGCCGCGGCGCGATCGTCGTCACCGAAGACCTCGTGGCCGCGCTGGCCGCCGACGAAATCGCCGGCGCCGCGCTCGACGTGTTCGAGACCGAACCGCTGCCCGCCGACCACCCGCTGTGGGATTTCGACAACGTGCTGATCTCGGCGCATATGGCCGGCGATTTCATCGGTTGGCGCGAAGCCCTGATGGAGCAGTTCCTCGATAATCTGGCGCGCTGGCGGGCCGGCGAGTCGCTATTTAATGAGGTCAGCAAGCGCCACGGTTACGCGCCCGGCAACGGCTGATACACGCGATTCGCCGATCGCGATTGAAAACGGGCCGTGCGTCCCCGATCATCCACGCACGAATGCACACCGGTGGCCTGATCGTCGACCCCGGATCAAACAAAGGACCGCATATGATCGAATCGTATCTGCTTAAGCATCTCGCGGGTTACATCGATGGCCAGTGGGTCGAAGCCGATTCGGGCGAGACCGCCGAAGTCTTCAACCCGGCCAACAGCAAACAGCTGGCCGCCATCCCCTACATGAAAGCCGCAGAAACCAAGCGCGCGATCGCGGCGGCCAAGGCGGCCCTGCCGCACGTGCCGGACGTGGCCACCCGCCGCGAATGGCTCGAGGACATGCGCGACGCCCTGCTGGACGAAAAAGAAGAGATCGGCCGCATCCTGTGCCTGGAGCACGGCAAGCCGTGGAAGGAAGCCCAGGGCGAAGTCGAGTACGCCGCCAGCTTCTTCGACTACCACGCCGGCATGATGGAAGAAGCCCTGGCGCCGGAAGTTCTGCCGCAGAAAGCCAAGGACTGCACCTGGACCGTCCACAAGCGCTCGATCGGCGTGGCCGGCCTGATCACGCCCTGGAACTTCCCCATTGGCATGATCGCCAAGAAGATCGCCCCGGCGATCGCCGCCGGCTGCCCGACCGTGACCAAGCCGGCCACCGAAACGCCGCTGACCATGATCGCCATGTTCCAGCTCATGCACGAGCGTCTGGACCTGCCCAAGGGCATGGTCAACCTCGTCATGGGCAGCTCCAAGGACATCGGCGGCGAACTGATGAGCTCGCCGGACGTCCCGATGATCTCCTTCACCGGTTCCACCGGCGTCGGGCAGCTGCTGATCGAACAGTCCAAGGACTGGGTCAAGAAGCTGGGCCTCGAACTCGGCGGCAACGCCCCGTTCATCGTGCTCGACGATGCCGATCTGGACTCGGCGGCCGATCACCTCATCGCCAACAAGTTCCGCGGCGGCGGCCAGACCTGTGTCTGCGCCAACCGCATCTACGTGCAGTCGTCCGTGTACGACGAGTTCTCCAAGAAAGTCATCGACCGCGTCAAGGCGCTCAAGGTCGGCGACGGCATGGACGAAGACGTGAACGTCGGCCCGCTGATCAACGCTGCCGGCTTCGACAAGGTCAAGGACCACGTCCAGGACGCCCTGTCCAAGGGCGCCAAGCTCGAAGTCGGCAAGCACCCGGACGAGCTGGACTCCGACAAGAGCCTGTTCTACTCGCCGACGGTGATCACCGACGTCACGCACGACATGAAGTGCTGCACCGACGAAACCTTCGGCCCGCTGGTGCCGCTCATCAAGTTCGACACCGACGAAGAAGCCCTCAAGCTCGGCAACCAGACCGAGTTCGGCCTGGCGTCGTATGTGTTCGGCAAGGACGAGGCGCGCGCCCACAAGATCATCGCCAACCTGCACTTCGGCCACTGCGGCTTCAACACCGGCACCGGCCCGGCGGCGCATGCGCCGTTCGGCGGCATGCTGCAGTCGGGCGTTGGTCGTGAAGGCGGTCACGATGGTCTGATGGAGTACATCGAGCTGCAGACGGTGCCCAGCGCCGACTGATCGGCTTCGACGCTTTACGCGTTCGAGCGTATTGAGAGGCGGCCTTCGGGCCGCCTTTTTTTGTTGTTCGGGGTTGCCGTGGTTTGGTTTTAAACAATCTTGGAGAGACGTCCGGCCGGCGGGCGTTTCCAGTCATCGCGGGGAAACGAACTCAATCGAATGCATCTGGCTTGGGGTTTCGCACTGATGTGCGAGCCACTTTTATTTGCTTGCCCAAATAAAAGTAGCCAAAACAAAAGGCACCCGCATCGGCGCCGGCTTTGCCGGTCCACTCCGATGCTCGCGTCAACGGGATGCGGCAAAAACTCGGACGGCTTTGGCCGTCCTCAGACATCTTGCCGCACCGGCGCCGTGCGCCGGACACCCGTCGCCGCTGTGCGTCTCCGTCGCCTCAGACGGGGCGTAATACAAACCCATCTCTCAGACATTGCGAGTACACCGATGTGTCGCGGGCCGTGTCTGTATTCGGGTTCCCTTGAGCGCAGCGCCGAGCAGTGGAGGCTGCAAGAGGAAAAAGACAGCCGTGTATTTGAGTGCCGCGCAGCGGCGCGAGTTTCGCGGCTGTCCCTCTTGCGGCCGGAGCCGCGCAGGACACCGATGCGTAGCATCGGCGCAAGGTAGGGTGTCCTTTCCTTTGGTTACTTTCGTTTGGACAAGCAAACGAAAGTGACTCGCGCAGCAGCGCGAAACCAAACTCTCCCCACCCCGTGGCCCGAACCAAAAACCGCCCTACCGTACGGCCCCACCCGTAACCGAGCCGGCAACACAGCACACCAACAGCGCGAACCCAAATCCCAAGAACGCCGTCAAGACAACACCCCAACCGCCAAAACGACCACGCCCCAACGTTTAGCCACGCAATCAAACCTCGGCCCCAACGCCCCCATTGCAGCCCCAAACACCCAAAGCGTATGTTGCCTACACGCGTTTTATTCAGCGGCCAGGCAAGGCCGCCAAATCCACCTCGGCAACGGAAAAGCCCTGTGAAAGCCTACTTCGACGAAACCCAGAACCAGCACCACCCCAAGAGCTACCTCACCCGCGGCGCCATGCGCTCGCCGCAGGAAGTGCCGGCGCGTATTCCGCCCCTGCTGGCCGCGCTGAAAGGCCTGGGCGTCGAGCTCGATACGCCGCGCGACCACGGCATGAACCCCATCTCGGCCGTGCACGACATGGGCTACCTCCGCTATCTCGAGTCCGCCCACCGCCGCTGGCCGGAAGACTGGGGCGAGGAAGTGATGTCCAACATCTACGTCCGCGAAGGCAACCCGATGAAGGGCATCCTCGCCGAAACGGCCTTCTATATCGCCGACGGCAGCTCGCCCATCGGACCCAACACCTGGAAAGCCGCCTACACCAGCGCCCAGGCCGCCCTATCCGCCGCTGACGATATCGCTGGCGGCCAGAGAGCCGCCTACGCCGTCTGCCGCCCGCCGGGCCACCACGCCCGCCCCGACGCCGCCGGCGGCTTCTGCTTCCTCAACAACGCTGCCATCGCCGCCAACTACCTGCGCGACACCTACGACAAGGTCGCCGTGCTTGATCCCGACATGCACCACGGCCAAGGCGTGCAGGAAATCTTCTGGGAACGCGACGACGTGCTCTACGTCTCCATTCACGGCGACCCCACCAACTTCTACCCCGTCGTCAGCGGGTATGAAGACGAACGCGGCGCCGGCCGCGGCTACGGCTTCAACCTCAACCTGCCCATGCCGCACGGCTCCAGCGAGAGCTTCTTCTTCGAAAAATTCGACGAAGCCCTCACCGCCATCCGCTTGTTCGAGGCCGACGTCATCGTCGTGGCCCTGGGCTTCGATACCTACTACGAAGACCCGCAAGCCAAAGTGTCCGTCACCTCCGAAGGCTTTCAAAGGATGGGCAAGCTACTGGCCCAAACCGGCAAGCCGATCTGCGTGATTCAAGAAGGTGGGTACGACGTCGATCATCTGGAGATCAACGCGACGAATTTCTTCGAAGGATTGCTCAAGGACTGAGCTTGCCTCACTACGCGTCGGCGATTCGCCGGCGCGTTAGGTCGACATGTTCACGGGTTCCGAAACGTCAAAACAACGCCTTACGCGCCACGTCTATAGGCAATTTGTGATTTCAAACTGAGTGTTATACCTACAAACGCCGTCGAATTGGCGTTACAAATAATAAGGATCTTGGAGATAATGAGTTTTCTAGGCATAAATTTCGAATATACAGATGCCCAAGAAGAACGGATCCATGCGCCTGAGTTGGTGAATTCGGCCTACGTAGATATAAACAAAATTACTGAAGAAATATTTAAGCCGAACAAGTACCTAGTTTATGGCCCAAAGGGAGCCGGAAAGTCTGCTTTGGCATCAAAGCTAAAATCCATGTCAGAAACTCGATGGGATTTTTTTTGCGAAATAGATGATTTAGAGGAATTCGAGTTTAACCTTTTGAAAAAAACATCAGGTGTGTCTGGTGAAAAAATTGGAGGAAGCGTTACGGTATGGAAGCTGCTTCTTTATATAAGGATATTATCGCTGTACCAAGAAAATAGCTTTTTGACGGATTCTGGCAGCATTGCAAATGCTCTGTTTGATGACTTAAAAAAATACGGCTTTCTTTCATCCAATAGTCTGATTCAAATAGTTCAAGAAACCTCAAGAAAAGGTCTTTACTCGAAGTTTTCATCCACGCTTGCTTCCCTTCAAGGTCGGCTTGATAAAACATCTAAGTCGAAGGTAAAAGATCCTGCTGAACTTGTAGAAGCGATTGAGCTGTCTCTTAAGGAGTTGCCGAAGATAAATTCAAAGCACTTCTTAGTGATAGACGGTCTAGATTATCTGCTCCGAAACGGAAGAAATTATGCAGGTTATTTGGCAGACCTAATCGCTGCCATTCGACAGGTAAATAACTATTTTTCTCAGCTCAGCAACGAAAGTAAAATTATAATTCTATTTCGTGATGAGGTTTTAGAACTAGTCCCTGATCCTAATCTGACTAAAAGGTCCACGGATAACGGCATATCTTTAGATTGGTACGATAAAGAAGGAAAACCATTTGAAAGCTTTCTTCTCAAAGTGATTGAAAATAGAGCGCATTTGGCAGGGTTTAATAAAGATATAAAGTACCTATGGAAGGAGTGGTTCCCAGAAAAGGTGGCAGGAAAAGAAAGTATACTATTCGTTCTAGACAGCACGCGTTATTTGCCTAGAGATTTAATCAGCTTTTTTAGAGCGATGCAGTCCCTAGGAAAAGAGCCCCCTTTTAATAGCCAGGACATATTTTCTGCTCTCAACTCATATTCTGAATGGTTCGCATCGGAGCTGAGCGATGCTTTAGTTGGGCTAGTAGAAGAAGATGTGCGAGATTCTATTGAAGGAATCCTGTCAGAAATTGGGCCACGATTCGATACGGCAACGTTCAAAGAGAGTCTAGATGAATACGGCCTGGACCAAGAACATGCAGAAAAAATACTTCATACTCTATTTAATACATCATGGATAGGTAATGTATGGAAGAAATTCGATAGTCCACGATATGCTTGGAAACATCGTCGAAAAAAAGCGGTGTTTTCGCCCCGGAAGACCGCTGTGGTGCACAACGGCTTGCTAAAAGCCCTTAATCTGAGGTGATGATTGGTAACAAGTGAATGAAGCCGACCGTTTTGCGCTAGCGCTCCAAACGGCGGCTTATTCAAGACGTTGTTAGATTCAAGGAAAGGAAGTTGTGAGCACTCTTAAAATTCATGTTTTCAAAGACAGCTTCCGTCCCGTCATTAAACTCTTGGACGAAAACGGTCTTTCTTGGTCAATGAGAGAGCAACGTTCGTGCGTGGTCATGGGTGCGCCCGGCATTATTGAAGTTGTTCTCAATGCCAGCATGTGGGTCTCCATGGCCAGTGTTTTAATAACGTTTATTAAAGCGAAACATGGACGTAAGGTGATTATCACAACAAAGGATAAAAAGGTCATCCATGCCGAGGGGCTGACGGCAAAAGAACTCGAAAAGGTTCTGGAAAAAGCCGATTCGGTGGCGGCTATAGACCCTGACAAATCTAACCAGTAGTTGCAGTTCGTTCCGGCCCTGACGGGCCTCTACTTTTAGGGACAGACCCTGAGGGTTCCCCACAATTATCTATTCTATAGTAGTAACTTAGCGGTTTTCTGAGGCTGGTCAGAAGAGCGTGCATGACGGATAGTGCCCTTCGTATCGACCAAAATGCGAAGGCCCCCATGCACGCCAGTGCAGTATTGCAGACGTGGCTCGCGTCTGTCTTTTCCGGTTTGGATCAGCGTAATGTCCAAACCACATCCGAAGCCGTCTGCGCCTGTCTGAACGGTCAACGCCTGACGCTGATGACCCTGGCGCGCCACTCGCCGGATTCTCGCCAGATCGCGGCACCGCTCAAGCGGTTGGATCGATGGCTCAGCAATCGTTCGATGCAAGCGCATCGTCGGCCGATCTATCGGGCCAGTGCCGCGTGCCTGGTCTCTCAAGATCGCCCGGTCGTCATCGTCGATTGGAGCGAGTTGCCACGGGATGGCCAATGGCAGTTATTGCGGGCATCGATACCGCGGCAAGGACGGGCCTTGACGCTGTATGACGAAGTCCATCCGCAACGCCATCTCAATAGCCGGGCGGTACACGATCGATTTCTCCAACGTTTGCAGGCGATATTACCGGCCTCGTGCCGCCCGATCGTGCTCACGGATGCCGGATTCCATACGCCGTGGTTCCGATCGGTCGAAGCCCTCGGTTGGGATTGGATCGGACGTCTTCGCGGTCGCGTGATGATTCGTGATGGTCGATGGTATGCGGCGTGGCGTCCGGTATCCGCGTATTACGACAATGCACCAGCCAAACCCGAGTCGCTGGGCATCTGCGACATCACACGAAGTCGCCCGACCTCGTGCTATTTGGTGCGTACGCGGCGCCAGCCCCGGGGACGTCACCAGACCCGTCGCGACCGACAAAGAGCGGGCGGTGGCAAAGCTGAAAAGATGGCCCGGCGCTACCGTGAACCCTGGGTTCTTGCGGCGTCGTGCGGACTGGCCGATGAGAGGGCGAGCGAAATCGCACGGCTCTACGGCTTACGCATACAGATCGAGACCGCGTTTCGCGACCTCAAGTCCCATCAATACGGCAGCGCGTTCGAAGATACACAAACCCGTGTCGGGGCGCGGCTCGAGATGCTATTGCTGATCCATATGCTGGCCACACTCGTGGCCTGGCTGGCGGCTTTGGCCACACGATCCGAGCACGAGACCCGCTTTCGGATATCGCTTCCGCAATTCCGGGGTCTATCTTCGGATTCTGCAGGCAGCCGAGGGTGTAGAAATCGGCTAGACTCGATCCC
>NZ_APNK01000009.1 GCF_000732535.1 Salinisphaera hydrothermalis C41B8 | reverse complement strand
GAAGCTCGCAATGGCCGCTTAGCTCCACTTTTGGCTCGCGTTAAAAATGGGGGGATTACCGTATGTTGCCCAGTCGGCTATTTCACTCAAGCAAAGACCATCGTCGGAATCAATAAACTGCTTAAAATGGCTACGCAGCCCGGCGCAGTTCGTATCCATACGGTTGAAGCACCAGGTGGATTCTAGGACGCGTACGGCATTAAACGCTGCCAGTTCATCGTAGAGTGATTGATAATTTTTCTGTTTACGCAGGTCATAACTGAGAAAGAACAGGGCCATTTGCTCACCTATCTTTGAACACCGAAAGAATTGAGTCGCCAACGCTGGCACCTATTGAGCCGGTGCGACAAACCAAGCAGCTCTCCAGCCACGACGTCACTACCGAAATCGCTCAGCTCTCACGCGAAGCGACACTACCCTCTCGGCGGAAACGGATCGTTGCCGTAGCTATCGCGCTCACGGATCTGACCATCTCGCCCGTGAACGAAGAACTCCACATGATCCCGCTTGGCCGCCGGACGCCCGGCGTCGATTGCTTGCTGTTGCGTGTCGTAACGTTCGCTAACGCGCTCAGCGCCTTCGCGTCTCGTGGCCCAGCCACCGTCCGGATGCGGAACGACATGCATATTGCGTTTCTTGCTCGTCATGAATCGATGCCTCCGGTTAGCAGTCGGGCAGATCGTCGAGGTTGTTCTTCGTCGTTTTGTCACGGTCCGTACGCAGATATTTCCCGCTCGACCCGTTGACGACTTCGATATCCACACGCTGACCGCCCTGCTGACGCACAAAGTAGGTATGCGTCTTGCTCTCGATATCATTGATCGCGTCGCTTTTCGTGCGCGGGGTCCAACTCTCACCGGGTTTGCAAAGCTTCGTGATGTCGCCGTCGCGGTCCTTGCCCGAATGTGTCACTTGTCGATCTGCCATTGTTCTATCTCCTGATATCGCACTTAACTGTCGTCTCCGTTAGAACGGAAACGAGACATTTTCAATATACTACTACTTAATGGATGCATCAAGTAACTAGACGCAAGGAGCGATGTCTTGGCTGAACCCCGTTCTAATTCGAGTGCTGGCCGATGGGGGCCGGAACGCCGACTGGCTTTCATCGAGTTCCGTTTGCTCTGGGATGGCGAGATGAACCGATCCGACCTGGTCGACTTTTTCGGCATCTCACCGCAGCAGGCATCCGCCGATATACAGCATTACAAGGAGCGGGCGCCGGACAACATCACGTACGACCGGAATGGCAAGTGCTACATCAGATCGGAGGCGTTTTCGCCAATCCTGGTTTCAGATCGCGCAGAGGCCTATACGGATGCGCTGCTTGGCCTCGGTACGACGACCGGGCATGACGGATCGAACTGGATTGGCTCACCGCCACCTTATGCCGTCCTGCCTTCACCCCACCGCCGGATCAGCCCGGCGATTCTGCGAACTGTGGTACAGGCTATTTGTCGTGGTGACATGGTCGAGGTGGATTATCAATCCATGAACCGTCCGGCCCCAACGACCCGATGGCTCAGCCCGCACGCCCTGGGTTACGACGGCCTGCGATGGCACGTCCGAGCGTACTCTCACCAACACGAGATGTTTCGCGACTACGTGGTGGCGCGCATCGTCAAAACAGGCGATCGCAAAGCGTCAAGCATCGACCCGGCAGCCGATGAGGCGTGGCATAAAACCATCACTGTCCGGATCGCCCCGCACGAACAACTTACCGACGCGCAGAAGACGGCTATTGCCTGGGAATACGGCATGCGTGACGGCGTTGCCGAGATCACGGTCCGTGCTTCGATGGTTTTCTACCTTTTGAGAATGCTACGGCTTGACGAAGACGCCGAGCGTCGCAGCCCGAAGGCGCAGCAGATAGTGCTCTTGAATCCTGAAGACATGCCACGCGGTAGCTTCTAGGCTAGCGCCACGGCGGGCCGCCCCAACGATTTGGGTTGGGTGGCTCCTCCTGATAGGGATGCCGCGGATGCATGCATGGGTCGATGGCATCCGCATATCGCCTCGCCCAATTGAGCCATTGCTTGAGGTCGTCCGCCGATTGGTCAGCGAGCGCACCGGCGGCATGGCTGGTTTCCACCGCTGCGGCGAACTGACGGATCTTCGCAGCTTCCTGCCAAAGCGCGAGGCGTTCGCTGAGGTCATCGATACGCGCTTTTTCGAGCGCTTCGGATTTCCGTTTGAGCTCAGCAAGCCGAGCCTGTTCTTCGCGCTCACGCTGCTCGCGTGCTCGTCGCTCCTCCTGAAGACGGTTCGCTTCAGCAATGCCGTATAGCGCGATGACAAATTTGTTCAGCCGGTCTTCGAGACGTTGGCGGGGTGTATCGCTCCATGTTCTCTGGAAGACGCCATAGCACGCGTTATCCACCGAAAGAGTGAGCATGCCTGTCGGAATGTAGTCGTGGTTCGGCAGACGCCATCGATAGTGGGGATCCCTTTTGATAGCAGCGGCTTCCTTGGGCGTTGGAACGTGATCCTCGCGCCGAACTTTTTCGATCAAGGAGATATACAACGTTTGCCCATCAACCGATATTGCAGTCCTGCTCTGATCAGACGAACTCTTGACGACTTCGACCTTGAGCTCGCGAGCCTCGAGTGCGGTAATGAGGGCGCTCATGAGCCGCACACTACGTGCGATCTGCGTTTCCGAGACGGCTATGTCCAAGGCCTGCTTGGCGCGCGGCCGGCGCAGCCCGTTCTCGCCGGATTTCGCCGCTTGCAAAGAGGCAAGGGCCCGCTGAGCCAGCGGATGGAGTTCACTCAGCTGCGCCGACACGACAATCGCGTTGGCTTTGTCTTTCTCGAATGCGACGCGAGGATCAACCGGCACAGGAACCTCGCGTTCAACGGGGCCTTTGAGACGTAGGCCGGTATGTTCGAGGTAAGGGTCGGAAACGGGTACGAGCTTCGTCTGCACTGTTTTGCGACCACTGCGCTTTTTGGCCCAGTAGCCCCGTGGCGGCCAGGGCACTTCGTGGCGACGACAGGTCTTGGCAAGCCCGACATCTGAAATGCCGAACCGGCGCGCAAGCTGCGACATGGGCTCCGACCACACGAGGTCGTATAGCTCTGTACGCGTCACGTAAATATCCGATGGCACGGTTGCGGCACTACGAAAAGACGGCTCAAGAAGACCAGTAATAGCCGAGCCTATGGCAAAGTGCTAGCTCATCACCGAATCGGTTGATTAACCCCGATTCTGAGCGCGCGCATGTTGGGGACCTACCGTGCCCGAAACACCAACCGCCGCTATGGGCCTAAAGCGCTTGCGATGAATATTGTCGCGCGAGTTGGCCGAATCCGGCAGCTCCGAGCTATGAAACATGAAGGGCTAAAGAAAACAGAATCGCACGCGATATCTCCCTTTATGCTTGAGCGACCAACATGCTCACCTGCTTCCTCTGGACGGGCTGATCGTGAGGACAAGCTTGGCGTTCAATCGAAATACATGGACCTTATTGTCAGCGCGTCGCCGGCGATCACTGGTGCTACATAGAACGCCATTTATTGATTGTGAAGCGTTAATGGAAGACTTGATTAGTGGGGAAGCAGATGGCGGAGACGCGCGAGCCAACAACTTTATTTGATCGCTTACCTCCCGACCTGTTCAAACCGTTGGGGGCTACGAACCGTCGCATTTATTGGGACGTGATCGTGCGTCTCTATGAGGATCACTTCTCGGCGGAAGCCGAACTGCCCGAGTCGGGCTATTACCTCAAACACGATCTCGTGCCACCGATCGAACGTTATCTCGCGCATGAGGCGGACTGGGCCGAGGAGGAGGGCATTACGCACGACACCCCAGTTAATGTGCGCGCGAACAATACGCTCGCTTATCTCATCGACTGCGGCTGGTTTGTGGAAACTCGGGTGGTGCTCAACCGCACCATCGAGATGCGCCCGGACGTCGCTCAGTTCCTGCAGATGCTACTCGAGTTCACCGAACGCGGACCGCGCTTCATCGGCGGGAAGGTCCAGGTCATCTACGGCACGCTCAAGAACATCGTCGACGACCCGGCCGGCCAAGCAGACGCCTTCTTCGAGACGGCCAAACTCGTACGCGATCTAGTCAACGGCGTCGCGGCGACACGCACCCAAGTCAGCGAGCTCATGTCGAGCCTGCGCGATATTGACGAGGCCGGCACCTACGTCGAAGCGTTCTTCAATAGCTATATCGAGCAGATCTATATTGCGGACTACTCGGACCTGCGCACCACTAACCACCCTTTACGCCGGCGTCGCGAGATTCTCGATCTAGTGCTCGAACTCAAGATCAACGAAGAAAAACGGGCTCAACTACTGTCCTGGTATCGCCAACAGAAGTGGGGGCGGCTGACGCCCGAGCAGGCGCTTGATCGCGACTTCCGGCGCTACGACATCTTCGAACGTATCGAGGAGCATCTGGATCGGCTCAACCGCGTCGTGGCTACGGCTAATCGGCAAGCGATGTCGTACATTCAATACACGATGCGCACACGCCAGAACTTCGATCGGGTCATAGATCGCAGCATCGAGATCGTTTCGAGTGCGGCGGGCGGCCACGCCGAGCCGGCCACGTGGATCGAAGCGCCACTGGCCGCCGGTATCGGGCTGAGTGAAGCCACTTTGGCCACACCGAGTACACCGCGTCGGCCACCGCAACGCCGGACTCTGAAAAAGCGCGAGATCAGCCCCCGCCAGATCGCACTGAACAATCTGCGCAAGGCGATGAGCGACCACCGCCGAACCGATCCCGCCACCGTGAGCCACTACTTGGAAATGGCGCTCGGCGACGACGACGAACTATCAAGCGACGAGCTGCCCATCGAGACCGTGAACAACCTTTGCGTGTTTCTTACCTTGCCTCGTGTGGCCGCACTCAATCAGGGCACTACTCAAACGGTCCACCACACCAGTGGCGTTGCCGGCGGGCCCACCCAGCGAAGGGTTGCCCTGCCAGGCCTGGAGCTGGCTATCGACGCGGATAACCCAATCGACAACGCATACGTGCGCGCGCCGCGCGTCACGATCCGTAGGACTGCCCGAAAATGAAGGACAAGATTCGCCACTGGCGCGACGTACTGACCGACCACGATAGCACTGAAGAACAAGATTTGGAGGCGGCTGCTTACCGGCTGGTCACGGAGCAGGTGCTCTACGACAGCGAGCCGCGCCAGCGTACGCACTATCGGCTAGTCAAGCAGTACGCCGCCCATTTTCGTCAGGTCTGCGAACTGCTCGGCATGGAATTGCATGTCAGCGACAACCCAGCCTACTGCGCCGCGCGTCCGTTGAGCGCGTCCACGATCCGACTGACCTTGACCGAGACGCTGGTCGCACTGGTGTTACGCAAGATCTATCACCTGCATCGCCAAGCTGGCGAGGATCAGGCAGGCCATGTATTCGTGCCTTTGGCCGAATTCGCCGATATCTTTCAAGAAAGCACTGGTCGGGCGCCGCCCACGGACAAGCGACAGATGCTCGAACGTCACATTGATCGAATGCGTCAGTTCGGCGTCGCCAAGCGCTGTCAAGCCGACCCGCAGGATGACCAGCCTTTCGGTATCGAGATCCTGCCAGGCATCGAGTTCCTGCTGGACGAGCGGGCACTCGCCCAGCTCCAGGCGCATGCCGCCGCCCAGGGTACGAACACACACGAGCCGCCCGATGAAAGCGAGATGTCTGACGAGGCCTCAGATCTCGATGACGAATCCCATGACGGACTGATTCGAGAGGCCAACGATGAAACGACTTAGCCGCATCAATCTCGTGCAGTTCCATGTGTACGAGAAAGAGCAGATCGAAATCGCCGGGAATACTGCCATCCTCGGCGACAACGGCTCGGGTAAATCGACGATCCTGGACGCCATACAGCTGGTCATGACAGGCGGGCACGGCAACTACCGCAGTTTCAACGCGCAGTCGTCATCCTCGTCGGCCTCGAAGCGCACGATTCGTAGCTATTTGCTCGGCACGCTGGAATCCAAGAGCCAAGACGGCAGTGTCGACGAGGTCCTGGTACGCGACGAAGCCGCTTACTCTTACATCACGCTGACCTTCTGGGACACCAAGCGCGAGACGCCTTTCACCGCCGGCATTTGCGCATCGGCCAGCCAAAGCCAATCCGATCATACGGTGCACGGCCTCTTCTTGTTGCCCGGCGTGGCGCTGGAAGCCAATGACCTGACCGAATACACAGCCGCCGGCGAGCTGCCACTCGCCTGGAAAGACTTCGAGGCACGCGCGAACAAGCGCTGCCGCGATGCCGGACGCACGCTTATTGTGAAGGATGGCGCCGAAGCCTATGTGAAGGCCCTGCTCACGCAGCTTGGCTCAGGCCGTGCCCGCATCGACGAGCGTAGCTACCTACGGGCCTTTACCAAAGCCCTGCAGCTTCGCGATATCGACGGCGTGGATAAGTTCGTGCGCCAACATATCGTGCCCACAGGGGATATCGACGTAGCCGAGTTCGGTATCCAGATCCAGCAGTTCAACGAACTGCGTGCGCTGATCGCCAGCACCCGACAAAACATCGAGGAACTCGGCCGCATCGAGGAACGCTACGGCCGCGCCGAGCGAGCGATTGAAAGACATGCATCGCTGATGGGTCTGGCAGCGGAATATGACTATGAGGCGGCGGCAGAGGCCGAGTCCGACGCCCAGGACCAACTCACCCTTCACGCGGACACGTTCGAAGCCGCCAATAAACACGCCGGGCAGGCCGAACTCAAGCTCGGCACCATCCGACCAGAGTTCGAGGCTCTTGATCAAGAGTGCCGAACACGCCCGGAGTTGGCTGATCGGGCCAAAGATGAAAAGGACGCCGAACGCGCCCGCCGCAACTGCAAGCGAACCCAGGAGCAAATCAACGTCCGCCTTCGCGCTCAAGCCGAAGGGCTCACGCATCTGGCGCAGCACGAGAGCAACGACGAGCATCGCAGCCGACTCCGTAGGGTCGCGCGGGGTCTCCACGACGCGCGTACCGATCTAGAGAACACCAATCGCGACCGGCTGCTCGAACATGTCGTGGATGCAGCCGGTCTGCTCAAGACTTCAATCAAGACGCTGCGTGCCGATCTGGGCGATGCGACGAGTAAGCGCCAGGATGCACAAAGCCGACTCAAGGAGGCAAAAGAGCGGTTGGCGGCCATGGAGTCCAGTGGCAGCCTACTCGGACATAACAGTAGCCGCGCGGCGAACCTGTTTCGTGACAAAGGCATTCCCGCTTCGCCGATCTGCAGTCTGCTGCGGGTGACGGATCCGGCCTGGCAGCCGGCCATCGAAGCCTACCTGGGTGGCCAACTCGAAGACTTTGTTGTGCACGACGATCGGGAGGCCGAAGCGGTGCGTGCCATACGCGAAGTGCCTGCCCACGAGGCCATATACGACGTGCGTGTGGCCCAGCCACGACATCTGCAGCAGCATCGCGACCGGACACCCGGCCCCGATGACGTCGCTCGCCTGATCGAGTCCGACAACTGGATCGCGCTCGCCTACGTGCGCGCAAGCATGCGTAACGTACGCTTCGCCATCGGCGAGGCGGATCTATCACGCCACACCCGGGCACTGAGTCAGGACGGGATGGTCTCCTCCGGCGGTGGCACCGCCCGCAAACGTCTTCCCCCCAAGGGTCAGCTGCGTATCGGTGTCCGCGTCGACGAAGAGGAACTCGCCGAGGCAACTCGCGAGATATCACGCCTCCACACGATCTTCAGCGAGGCCGAACAAGCCGAACGGAGGCTCTCGCGCCTGATCGATCAGATCGAAAGCGGCACATCGGATCAGGCCAAAGCCGAGGTGCTCCAGGATTTGGAACAGTTCAGCAGCGACACCGAGGAACTGCGGCTGCTCGAAGACCGGCTCTCGGCCGCCCCATCGCAGTCGGCACAAGAGCTACGCGAACGTCGCGACGCCAAGAAGAAGGAGCTCGATACCGTCGACAAGCAGCTTCAGGAAGCACAGAAAGAGGCATCCGTGGCCGAAGCGAATATCAAGCACACCAACGAGCGAGTCCAGACGTGCGTCTCAGCGCGCCAAGAATGTCAGCGTATGGTGGATCAGGCTCAGGCTGAACCATTCTTTGATGCCCAACTCGCCGACAGCGAACGTCAGCGTATCGACACCGAGCTCGGCAACGTGCAGGCCCCGACTCGTCCGGGCGGCGAGACCGACCATGCCGCGCGGGCAAGGGAGCTCGCGGCCCATGCCCAGGGCGTCCACGATCGAGCGGTGACCGAGGCGCGAGATGAATTATTGGGCTACACCGCTCGTACCGAAATGGACTGTCCACCGCTGCGCACGGGCTGGCGCCCGGAAGCTGAAGACGCCTTGGATGACGATTTTTCCGCCGATTCGGATGAGGCGCTGAAATCGTGGCCAACAGCATGGCAAGCCTGTATGCATTGGGCACGCCGCGAGAAGCAAATCCTAGAGTCCTCAAAACTGGTCGATCAGAAGGCGCGGGCCGATTCGGCGCTAACCGAGGCCAAGAATGCGTTCCGACGCGATATCGCCTACAAGCTCAACGAGCAAATGCAGCTCATGAAGACGCGATTGCACGAAATGAATCGCATGCTCAAGAGCTGCAAACCCTTTTCCCAAGGCGAGCGCTACCAATTCAGTTACAAGGCCCGACCAGAACACGCCGACCTGCGACGCTTTATCGAACATGTTGGCCAGGCCGGCGAAGACGAGCTGCCCTTCGGCGATGAAGAAGCGGGCGCGTCGGCGCATGCGGCCATGGAGCGCCTTATCGAGATGGCCGAGCAGGGCCTGCTGAGCGACGACACCGCGCCTACGGTGCTCACCGACTACCGGGAGTTCTATGCCTTCGACCTCGAAATCCGGGTCAATGACAAGATCGTGAACCTGCTGAGCAACCGCACCGGTGGCGGCTCGGGCGGCGAGCATCGCACGCCGTTCTACGTGATCGCCGGCGCGTCGCTGGCCCGCGCCTACCGCCTCGATGAAGCTGAAGATGACGGCGGCGGCCTGATGCTGCTCGACGAAGCCTTCTATAGCATGGATCAACAGAACTCGACCGCGGCTGTGGAGTTCCTCTCCCAGCGCGGTCTGCAATTGATCATGGCGGCCCCGGAAACCGATCGCAGCAAGATCAGCGCGACCTGCGACACGGTTATGGATATCGGACGCGAAGGCACCACCCCTTGGATGCACATCACCCATGTCAAGAGTGCGGCTCGCGAGCTCTTAGCGAGCGATGATCCACACCAGCAGCCGGACTTGCTTGAGGTGGAGACGCGCCGCGTCGAAAACGAACAAAGTCGTCAAACCACTCAATGACTAGCCACGCGATCGCGCACAAGGCTCTCTCAAAACTGCTGGATGCCGGCACACGACGCCGCATCCGGACGGCCGCTGGCGATACGGTAGCCGCATCCGCGATCACTGTGGTCTTCAGCGAAGCCAAGCTGCCGGAATATATCGAACTGGACTCCAGCGAGGAGCTCGAACGGGTACATGCCGAGATCCGGGAGGCCGAGCGCGCCGGGGCGCTTCGTATCGAGTGGGATTCTGCCGCCGGACGCTTTGGGCAGATCAGCAGGATTGTGCTCTCGAATATCGAGGCGCTGGCCTCGTTTCTCAACGTCACGCCACAGTGGGTGCATATCGAACGGGCCATGCAGCTCAGCACCCCTTGGCGTGGGCAACCCGCAGTCGACGCGATCCGTGCGGCTTGGGTGCGCAACACGAAGGTTCGCAACCTCGGTCCGCGCGATGCAGAGCGGCTGGTCGAGGCCTGTCGCGTGCTGGACCGAGTCCGACAGGCGACCGATGCCGCCGTGGAGACGCCGGTCCGACGGCTCAGCGCCGACATGTTCGGCGACACCAAACACATCGAGAACGCCTTGGTACCGATTCTCGATGAGCTCACCCGCGGCGACGAGCCGCCCGTGAGCGAAGTCGAAGCGGTGCTACCCCGTATCGGGCTAGTGAAACACCCGCAAACCTTGCTGATCGGCGGGCGCGGGACGTTGGTGCTGACAAATGGTCAGCGCATCACACTCACGCCACCTTACCTGGGCATTGCACCCGACCAGCTGGCCCGGATCGACGGCCCAGCCCCAGACCATGTGCTCACAATCGAAAACCTCACGACATTCAATGAGGTCAGTCGCGGCTTGAACGAATTCACCGATGCAATGGTGATATATACGGCGGGGATGCCGTCGCCGTCGTTACGACGCGCTCTTCGCTGCATCGCTAAATGCTGCAGTAACCACACGCGCTTCTGGCATTGGGGCGATATCGACGAGGGCGGCCTGCGAATCGCGAAAATCGTTGCGGCCTCGATTGCCGAAGAGTCCATGCCGGAACGCATTCTCAGACCTTGGCTAATGGACCCATGTCGCTTGCCCGAGACGGTTCGCCAAGCCCCCGGTAGCTATCGTCAAATACGCAGAATGGTCGCAATGGCCGAGGAGCTAGGTTGGTGTGAAGTGGCCACCGGTATCAGAGAAATGCCAAGCATGGTCGAGCAAGAGGCAATAAGCCCACGGACGCCGTTCTGAACTGACACCGAGGCCGAGTGTGTTAGACGGCCGGAGAGCCTGATTCGACCGCGACATGACGAAACGCCTGTCGCAGCTCCTCTCGATCCGCCTGATTACGGGAAGCTCCGCTACAGACTTTAAAAATTGGTCGTGAAGTATACTTATTAATCAAACAATCCGATTGCGGCTCAAACTTTATATAGACTCAACTTATTTTTTTTAAACGAAAAAAATAAGAACTGTTACTACTCCACAGTCACCGACTTGGCAAGATTTCTGGGCTGATCCACATCTGTCCCCTTGGCCACGGCCACGTGATAGGCCAGTAGCTGCAGCGGGATCGTGTAGGCGATGGGGGCAACGGTATCGGGTACGTGCGGCATATCCAGGACGGTGATGCCGGGTTCGGTCTCAAGGCCGGAGTTTTCGTCCGCAAAGACGTAGAGCTTGCCACCGCGGGCGCGAACTTCCTGCAGGTTGGATTTCACTTTTTCCAGCCATTCGTTGTTCGGCGCGACGGCCACCACCGGCATGTCTTCGTCGACCAGGGCGAGCGGGCCATGCTTGAGTTCGCCGGCGGCGTAAGCCTCGGCGTGGAGGTAGGAGATCTCCTTGAGCTTGAGAGCGCCTTCCATGGCGATGGGATACATGGGGCCGCGGCCGAGGAACAGGGCGTGCTGCTTGTCGACGAAATGCTCCGCAAGATGGCTGATGGCCGAATCGAGCTCAAGTACACGCTCAACCGCAGACCCCACGCCACGGATATCGCCCACTACGCGCTCGGCGCGATCCGGGCCACGACCGATCATGGCGGTCAGCATCCGCAGGCACATCAGTTGGGTGGTGAAGGCTTTGGTCGAGGCCACGCCGATCTCGGGACCGGCACGGGTCATCATGATGAGGTCGGATTCGCGCGTGAGCGAGGTTTCCGGCTTGTTGCAGATGGCTAGCGTCGCCAGATAACCCGCGCCTTCACCAAGGCTCTTGGCATAACGCAGCGCGGCCAACGTGTCGGCCGTCTCGCCCGACTGGCTCAGCGTGACAAACAAACAGTTCCGAGGCACGACCGGGTCGCGATAGCGATATTCACTGGCCAGCTCCACATTACAGGGCAGGCGCGCTTCGGCCTCGATCCAGTAACGCGCGACCATGCCGGCATGGCTGCTGGTGCCGCAGGCCACGATATGCACTGCTTCCACGCGGGCCAGCAGCGCTTCGGCTTCTGGACCGATACTGGAGGCGAGCACGTTGTTGTCGGATAGGCGCCCTTGCCAGGTATCGGTGAGGGCGCGCGGCTGCTCGTGGATTTCCTTGAGCATGAAGTGGCGATAGGCACCCTTCTCGGTCGCCTCGATCGAAAGGACCGATTCCTGCACAGGCCGATCGAGCACGCGCCCGTCGGCATCGGTGACCTCGAAATAGTCCGGGGTGAGCGTGACCATGTCGCCTTCTTCGAGATAGACGAAACGTCGCGTCACGGGCAGCAGAGCCGCCACGTCGGAGGCCACGAAGTGTTCGCCAATCCCCACGCCCAGGACCAGCGGCGAACCGCGACGCGTGGCAACGAGTGTTTCGGGATCGTCGGCAGCGACGACGGCCAGGGCATAGGCCCCGTGCAACTCGGCCACGGCGCGACGCACGGCCTCGGCAAGCGAGCTCCCGTCGGCACGATAGCTGTCGATCAGATGGGCGACGACTTCGGTATCGGTCTCGGAGTCGAACTGATAACCGGCGTCACGCAGCCGCGATCGGAGTGCTTCGTGATTTTCGATGATGCCGTTATGCACCACCGCCACGCGGCCGTTCGAAACATGCGGATGGGCATTCGCCTCGTTGACGCCGCCGTGAGTGGCCCAGCGCGTATGGGCAATGCCAAGCGTACCCGGGTTGTGCTCACCCAGCCGCTCGGCGAGTGCCGCCACCTTGCCCACGGCTCGCGTACGCTCGATCCGGCCATGGTCGACCAGCGCCATACCGGCGGAGTCGTATCCGCGATATTCCAGTCGTCGCAGCCCTTCAAGCAGGATCGGCGCAACCTCACGCTGCGCACTGGCGCCTACGATTCCGCACATAAACTATTTGCCTCTTGTCCGGCTATTGATGGCCGGGCGTGTGTTTCTTGGGTCGTTGCCAGCCGTCGATGGTGGTCTGGCGGGCCCGCCCGACGGTCAGCTTGTCGGCCGGCGCATTGCGGGTCAGCGTTGTGCCAGCGCCGACGGTCGCACCGCGCTCGACCGTGACCGGCGCCACCAGCTGGCAATCGGAGCCGATGAACGCGCCATCGCCGATGCGGGTGACATGCTTGTTCGCCCCATCGTAATTGCAGGTGATCACGCCGGCCCCGATATTCACGTCGCGGCCGACGCGGGTATCGCCAACATAGCTCAGGTGGTTGATCTTGCTACCTTCGCCCACGTCGGTCTTTTTCGTTTCCACGAAATTGCCGATCTTGGCGCGATCGGCGACGCGTGTATCCGGGCGCAGTCGGGCGAACGGCCCGATCTGACAGCGGGCGCCAACGGTCGCATGTTCGATCACCGTATGCGAGGCGATCTGGGTGTGATCTTCGATCGTACAGTGCCGTAGCACGCAATTGGGGCCGATGGTTACGCCATCGCCGAGCACGACCTCACCTTCGATCACGACGTTGACGTCGATGGTGGTATCGCGTCCGGCGCGCAGGCTCCCCCGCAGATCGAAGCGATCCGGGTCGCGCAGGGTCAACCCCTGGGCCATCAGAGTTTCGGCCTGACGGCGCTGATACAGACGCTCGGCACGAGACAGGTCCAGCTTGTTGTTGATGCCCTGCGTTTCGGCAGCGGTGCCGGCCTGACCGGCGACCACGGGCACGCCATCGACGGCGGCCAAAGCGATGCAATCGGTCAGATAATACTCGCCCTGGGCATTGGTATTGGTCAGGCGTGCCAGCCAGTCGCGCAGATGCCGCGCCTGGGCGCACAACAAGCCGGTATTGGTTTCCTGGATGTGGCGCTGCTCGCGGTTGGCGTCCTTGTCTTCAACGATGCCAACCACGCGATTGTCGTCGTTGCGCAGCACGCGACCATAACCGGCCGGGTTATCGAGCACCACGGTTAAAAGCGCCAGCTTGTCGCCGCCGGCCGCGGTCACCAGATGCGACAACGTAGCTGCCCGGACTAACGGCACGTCGCCGTATAGCACCAGCACGCGTGCATCGTCGGGAATGGCGTCCATGGCCTGGGCTACGGCATGACCGGTGCCGAGCTGCTCGGCCTGATGGACCCAGTTCACGTCGAGATAGCCGAGGGCAGATTGGACCGCCTCGCCGCCGTGACCGTAAACCACGTGGATGCGGTCGGGGTCCAGCGTCTGCGCGGCCTCGACCACATGCTTGAGCAAGGGCCGATCGCCCAGGGGCTGCAATACCTTCGGCAAGGCCGAATTCATGCGTTTGCCCTGGCCGGCAGCCAGGATGACGATATGCAGGCTCATGATGTAGTGATCCCCCGGAATCGGCTCGCTGGCGCGACTATACCGCCGAAGCGGTGACTGACGTAAGCGCGGATTCGCCGCGCAGGCGATCCGCCACCCAGGCCGGCAGCGCGTCACCGGTCCACAGCGCGCGATGCAGCCAATCGAGCCGTTGGGGGTCGGCCAGCAGATCGCGTTGCTCGCGCACGCTCAGGCTATCCGGCCCTTCGTTGAGGGCGCGCTGGGCCAGTTCGTCGCGATAGCTGGCAACCCCCGGATCGAGCCGCCGCGGGCTGCCCTGAAGTCCAATATGCAGGGCGGACAGACTGGGATCGACGACAATGTCGGCAAAATCGGCTTCGCGGGTTTCGCGCTCGATCTCGATGACCCGGCGCAGCTCCGCCGGCGGATTCTCTTCCTCGGGAATCAGTTCGAGTCCGTTATTACGCATCCACACGCCGATATCCACCCGCGAGGTAATCACCGTAATCACCGGCGCGCAGAACAGGGGCAACAGGATAGGCAACAGCCAGGGGAAAAAGCCCGGCGTATAAATATAGAGCGCCGCGCCCCAAGCCACCGCGAGCAGCATGCCCGGCAAATGAAAACGCAGGGCGGCCAGCCACGGCACCTGCGAGTCGGCTCGCTGCTGGCTGTTCCATTTCACCTGTTTTCCAATCAGCGTAGTGAACACGAACAACGTATGCGAGAGCATGCGGACCGGCGCCAGCAGGGACGTCAGCACGATCTCGATCAGCGTCGAGCCGATCAGATTGCCGACGCCGCCGAAATCCTTCTGCTGGCCGCGCGCGATGATCATCGCCATGCCCAGAATCTTGGGCAGGAACAACACCACGAGCGTGGCACAGAACAGACTGACGGCCCAGATCGGCTGCCATACCGGCCACGAGGGGAACAACGCGCCGGGCGACGGGAAATAGTCGGGCGTCTTGAGCGCTTCCAGCATGGCCTCGGTCGAGGACAACACCAGAAACACAAACCAGATCGCCGCCGAGGTGTAGGCCATCACCCCGTTGGCGAACAACGCGCGATGCGCCGGCGCGAGGTTGTCGGAAAACAACAGCCGCAGATGTTGGATGTTGCCCTGGCACCAGCGCCGGTCGCGGCCCAGTTCGTCAATCAGCGTCGGCGGGACTTCCTCGTAGCTGCCCGGCAGATCGTAGGCAATATAAACGCCCCAACCGGCACGGCGCATGAGCGCGGCCTCGACGAAGTCGTGCGACAGAATCTCGCCGGAGAGCGCGCCGCGTCCCGGCAGGCGCGGCAGAGCACAGTGCGCCATGAACGGCGCAATACGAATGATGGCGTTGTGCCCCCAGTAATGCGCATTATCCAGATGCCAGTAATGCAGGCCCGCGGCAAACATGCGGCCATACACGCGCGTGGCGAACTGCTGCACGCGCGACAAAAAGCTCGACCGGTTGACCGCGGTCGGCGGCGTCTGAATAAGACCGGCGCTCGGATTGGCCTGCATCCGATCGACCATAGCGGTGAGCGTGGAGCCGACCATGAGCGAGTCGGCATCGAGCACGATCATGTAGCGATAATGGCCGCCCCAACGCCGGCAGAAATCGGCCAGATTGCCACTTTTGCGCTTCACCCGTGCCCGTCGGCGACGATAGAACAGCCGATCGAAGGCATCCAGTGACCGACAGGTTTCTGCCCAGACCCGTTCCTCTGCGGCAATCGTATCGGGCTTGACCGAGTCGCTCAGCACGAAGAAATCGAACTCGTCCAGGCGGCCCGTGGCCTCCAGCGATTCATAGATCGCCGCGAGTCCGGCGAACGTACGCGGCACGTCCTCTTCGTAGATCGGCATCACGATCGCGGTACGCGCGTGATCCTCCGCCGGCGGCGCTGACTGATCGGCCGAAATCAGATACTTGTCGCCCCGCCACAGGACGAAGAAGCCGGCCAACGCAGTCCAGAAGCCGACCAGAATCCAGGCGAACAGCAACGCGCCCAACGCCAGAATGACAATCTCCAACGCCGACTTGCCTTGATGCGGCAGGGTCGTGAGCATGTAGAACGTCGCCCCGGCGGCCGGGAACGCCACCAGGAAGAACAGGAAAAACTGGCGCAGGCGCACGATATTGCGCAGGCGACTCGGCACCGCCTTGGGCAAACGCCGACGACGCTCCACGCTCGGCATGATGCGGCCGAGAAATCGCCACGGGCGCCGGTCCATATTGGCCGGCGACATCGACCAGCGATTGAGCCGCGGCATGGACGCGCCGCGGTAGCCACCCCCACCCACGGCATGCCGCCGATCGGCCAGGCGTGGATAGGCGGCTTCGATACGCGCGGCGAGCGCCGCCTCGTCGCCCTGGCCGTCACCGTCTTCGGCAAGGGCGTCGTAGAGCCGCTCCAGTGCCTCGGCATGGGTGGCCGGCGCGGTCGCTGCGACATGCTCGCGCAGCTCGCGCCGACGCGCCGGCTCCAAATTCAGACCGGCCAGATAGGCATCGACCCGGCCGAGCGGTGCATCCAAGGGTTCGTTCGTACTGTTCACGGCGTCGCCAGCAGATAGCTCCAGGTCTCGGTCAGACCGCCGCCGTTGGCGTCAGCCAGATAGGCCCTGAGCTCAAGCGGCTTGTCGAGCGCGCTGGTCGGTACGAGGAAAGAGAGCCGCCAGCCGCCGGTATGCGGATTACGCACAGCTTGAATATTGTTGAGGGTGACGTCTCGCGTCGCGTTGACTTTCGGCTGCACCGAATTGGCGTCGGTCAGCTTGGACAGCTCGCCCCCAACGAAATCGATGACCACGCGCACCTGGTTTTTTTGTTGTCCGGGCGCGACTGCAGCCATGCCGACGCGCGTGGCGATCGCATGGCCGAGCGACTTCGGTACCGCCAGATCGCTGGACCACTTGATGTCGTAGGCGAAGTGCAGACGCTGACCCGCCTTCACCGGCTCCTGCGGCACCCAGTACAGTGAGATATTGTCGTTGACCTCGCTGTCGGAGGGGATCTCCACCAGTTCGAGATGACCCTTGCCCCAGTCGCCATCGGGCGTCACCCAGGCATTCGGGCGTTTTTCGTATTCGTAATTCAGATCCTGATAGTCATCGAAATTGCGATCCCGCTGCATCAAGCCGAAGCCACGAACGTTATTGGCATCGAACTGGTTCATCCACAGCTTTTGCGGATTGACCAGCGGGCGCCATAGCCATTCGCCGTTGGCCGACGAGATCAGCATGCCGTCCGAATCATGCGCCTCCGGGCGATAATCGTTGATGCGCGCCAGGCTGTTCTCGCCCCAGGTGAACATGCTGGTCAGCGGCGCGATGCCGAGCTTGGCGATGTCCTTGCGCGTGAACAACGTTTCCTCGACATGGGTGTGTGTCGCCTGTCCCGGGGTGATGACAAACTTATAGGCCCCGGTCACGCTCGGCGAATCGAGCAGCGCATAAAGCGTCATGTCCTTGGACTTGTCGCCCGGATCGACCAGCCAGAACTGGGTGAAATTGGGGAATTCCTCGCCCTTTTGGGTGTTGCCGGTATTGATCGCCAGGCCGCGCGCCGACAGGCCGTAATGTTCGTCTGCACCCAGCGCCCGAAAATACGAGGCCCCGAGGAACGACACCACCTCGTCCATCTTCTTCGGATCGCCCAGGGTATGCAGCAATTTCAGACCCGCATAACCGAGATCGTCGGGCACCTTTTTCTTCAGGTCATCGTTCGGGTAGTTGAAGTCGTTCTTATCGAACTGGACCGTCGTGGTCTTGCCGTCCTTGATCACATGGATCGTCACCGCGTGCTCGTAGTACGAACCCGGATGGTAGAACATCACCTGGAACGGCAGCTTCTGATCGTGCCAGAGCGCATCGTCACGCTTGAAGCTGATCTGAGACAGCTGGTCGGGGCTGAGTTTGGTCAGAAACTGCGGCACCTTGGCCGGCGCCTGGTAGTCCTTCTTCGCCAACGCCTTGGCTTGATCGATCAGCTTGTCGTAGGAAAACGGCCCGGAGAGTTCCGTTTGATCCGGAGCCGCGCTCTGGTCGCCTTTTTTCGCGCTACCGCCGTTATTGTTTCCGGTTGACTTGTTGCCGCCAGAGTCGTCGCTCTGGCTATTTTTCTGTGACTTGCCAGTTTTCTGCGACTTGTCGACTGGCTTGGCTTGGTCCCCCGACTGTGCTTTGTCGGCATGGCCGTTCGATGTATCGGCCGCTGCCGCATTGGCATAGACGGCGAACAAAAGGCCGGTACCGAGCAGCATCACACCGCTCGAACGCGCGATACCGCCCATCGCACGTCGGGTCTGGATCGAAAGAATGCGCATTAAGACGAAATCCTTTGCTGTAACGCGACGCCCGCTCCCCCCAAAAGAGCGGCAAGGCCAACCGCGGCGCCGAACCATGGGCCGAGTTCGGCCATAAGCTGCATATGACACGCGAAACTCGATGACCGGAAAATGAATAGGGCTCGCCCTGCCCCGGAGCCATCACCTGCGCCCCCAGAATAACCCGACACCCGATACCCGTGCTGAATCGCGTCGCCCGACGCGGCAGGCCGGGCATGCTTTCCACTCTGGCGTGACTTCCCGGGGCTCAGTCCCGACCGAACCAGCGGCCCCGCAACCGACCAACCAGTGAGTCGAGCTGCGGCAAGACGGTGCCCGCGTTCTGGGTGATCTGGAGCGTCATCTGCATATCCGAACGATGGTCGATCGGCCCCCAGCCGGCGGATAGATAATCGACGCTCAGGGCAACGTTATCGAGCAGGCCCGGAAAGCCCATGGCCAACCCGGTACGACTGCCCAGAAACTGATCGCCGTACTGGCTGCCGCCGATCGAAAAGCTCGGCTGAAAGCTCGTGCGCACTCCGGCGAGGTCGAGATCGTGGCGCGCCGACACCTGCCATAGTCCGCCATCCACCGGCATGGCGTCCGGCGCCGTCACGTCACCTTGATACCAGCCCAGCGCAGAATCGATATGCCAGTCTCGCCAGCGACGCGTTCGGGAGGCCAGTTCCAGCGACAGCGGCGTCTCACCGGTCGGGTCGACAATGCCGGCGTCGCCGATCTGGGCACTGAAACGCCAGGGTTGTCCGATCGCGGCCTGGCGCTGGATACCGCTCAAGCTCCATTTATCGACCAGGCCGTACCGGGTTCCGGTGGCAATATCCCCGTCATGCATCATGAGGGTGTTCGACAGCCGCCAGCGCCGGCCCAGATCATAGGCGGTTGCCATTTCGACGCCGCGGTCGCCGGCCGTCAGCGCGCTCCCCCAGGGTTGATAACCGCGACCGGCCTGGAAATAAGCGATTCGATATTCGCTGGCGCCAAAACGCCGCCCGACGCCCAGGTGGGTCGCGCGGCCGTTGAGTACCGAGCCCGTAGTGCCGCTGCTCGACAACTGATCGGCTTCGAACGTCAGATCCGGCAAATACCAGCGGTTACCCAGTTGCAGCTGCGTCTCCGCCCGCATCAGCGTCTGGCTGCCGATATTCGCCCCCCGAGCCGAGGTATGCATCGCGCCGACAGTCAGCAGCGGCGTACCGCTATCAGCACTTTTCCACTGCAATCCGCTGGTCAGGTAGTGATTGGCATCGTCACTGAGCGAGTCGACACCGAAGAAAGCCGATGCGTCACCCAAGCGCATGGGGCCGGCCGATAGATCGACCATATGCTGCCGGCCATGGATCTGACGGTTCAGGTCAGGTGAATCGAATACCGAAAACGTATCGAGATCCGACGCGTGGGCGCTGCCCAGCACGCAGCATGCGGCCACCGCCAGAGCGGCGCCGTAAGCGCGAGCGATCTGTTCGGCCGAGTGTTTCATGACGAGCACGATGCGGAATGCGGTTTTGACGCGCCGCAACAATATAGAACGGCCCGGCGCCTTCCTCAAGACACCGGGCCGTTCTAACCGACTGATTCACCGGATTTAAGCGCAGCGAATCGAGCGCGGACGCACGTCTTAACGCGAAGGGCTCCGCAGGCGGCGGACCATATCGAGCCGTGCGGCGGCTTCGGTCAGTTCGAGCTGCGCGCGCTCCAGATCGATCTTGTCCTCGGCTTCGGATACGGCCTGTTCAGCCCGCTCCTTGGCTTTGGCGGCCTCCGCCTCATCGATGTCCTCGGCGCGCTCGGCGGTATCGGCCATCACGGTGATGAGATGCGGCTGGACTTCCAGCAGGCCGCCCGAAACGAACACATGCTCTTCGTTATCGTTCTCGTCGCGGATGCGCAGATTGCCGGGTTTGAGCCGTGTCAGCAACGGCGCATGGCGCGGCATAATGCCGATCTCGCCCATTTCGGCGGGCGCGAAAACGATGCTGGCCGAGCCGGAGAAGATCTCGCCTTCCACGCTGACGACATCGACGTGAATTTTCATAACACTTGCCTATGCCAATGACGATTCACAAGCGGCGGCCGCACAGGGCGGCCGCCGTGCGACGCAGGCGCCTTGATCAGGCCGCCTTCTCTTTCTTGGCCATCTCTTCGCCCTTGGCGATCGCCTCGTCGATCGTGCCGACCATGTAGAACGCCTGCTCGGGCAGGTGATCGTACTCGCCGTCGACGATGCCCTGGAAGCCGCGGATGGTCTCCGACAGCGGCACGTACTTGCCGGGCGCGCCAGTGAATACCTCGGCCACGAAGAACGGCTGTGACAGGAAGCGTTCGATCTTGCGCGCCCGCGCCACGGCCAGCTTGTCGTCTTCGGACAACTCGTCCATGCCGAGAATCGCGATGATGTCCTTGAGCTCACGATAGCGCTGCAGCGTCTGCTGGACGCCACGGGCGCAGTTGTAGTGCTCGTTGCCGATGATGTTCGGATCGAGCTGACGCGAGGTCGAGTCCAGCGGGTCGACCGCGGGATAGATACCACGCTCGGCGATCGAACGCGCCAGCACGACGGTGGCGTCCAGATGCGCGAACGTCGTCGCCGGGGACGGGTCGGTCAGGTCGTCCGCCGGCACGTATACGGCCTGCACGGAGGTGATCGAACCGGTCTTGGTCGAGGTGATGCGCTCCTGCAGGAGGCCCATTTCCTCGGCCAGCGTCGGCTGATAGCCCACCGCCGAGGGCATACGCCCGAGCAGCGCCGAAACCTCGGTACCGGCCAGCGTGTAACGATAGATGTTGTCGATGAACATCAGCACGTCGCGGCCTTCGTCACGGAAGAATTCGGCCATAGTCAGGCCGGTGAGTGCGACGCGCAGACGGTTGCCCGGCGGCTCGTTCATCTGGCCGTAGACCAGCGCCACCTTGTCCAGAACGTCCGACTCCTTCATCTCGTAGTAGAAGTCGTTGCCTTCACGGGTGCGCTCGCCCACACCGGCGAACACGGAGTAACCCGAATGCTCGGCGGCGATGTTGCGGATGAGCTCCATCATGTTGACGGTCTTGCCCACGCCGGCGCCGCCGAACAGGCCGACCTTGCCGCCCTTGGCGAACGGGCAGAGCAGGTCGATGACCTTGATACCGGTTTCCAGCAGCTCCTGGCCGCCCGCCTGTTCCTCGAACGTCGGCGGGTCCCGATGGATAGGCGCCGTGCTCTCGGCCCCGATGTCGCCCTTCTGGTCGATCGGGTTACCCAGCACATCCATGATGCGGCCGAGCGTCTTCTGGCCGACCGGGACGGAAATCGGATGACCGGTGTTTTCGACCTCGCCGCCGCGGGTCAGGCCCTCGGTCACGCCCATGGCGATGCAGCGCACCACGCCGTCACCGATCTGCTGCTCGACCTCGAGAACCAGGCCGGTTTCTTTGTGCTTGAGCGCATCGAAGATATTCGGCAGCGATTCGTGGCCGAACTCGACGTCCACCACCGGGCCGATGATCTGTACGACTTTTCCAAGACTCATAGCGTTTCCTCGACTGGGCAGCAGGCGCTGCCGCGTATCTTGTTCTTTCGTTGCGATTCTCTGGCGCGTCCGGCTCTAGGAGACCGCCGCTGCGCCGGCCACGATTTCCGACAGCTCCTGCGTGATCGCCGCTTGGCGCTGCTTGTTGTACTCCAGCTGGAGGTCGTCGATGATGTCGCCCGCGTTGTCCGAGGCCGACTTCATTGCCACCATCCGCGCGGCCATCTCACAGGCCACGTTCTCGACCGCGCCCTGATAGACCTGCGATTCGACGAAGCGCACCAGAATGTCGTCCACCAGCCCATTGTCTTCCGGCTCGTAGATGTAATCCCAGCGGTCGGACAGTTCGTTGTCCTCGCTTTCCTCGACCGGCAGCAGCTGCTGGCGATAGGGACGCTGCGTCATGGTGTTGACGAACTCGTTACCCATGACGAACACGCGATCCAGATTGCCCTCGCGATAATCGTCGAGCATTACCTTCACGGTACCGATCAGATCCTGCAGATGCGGCTGATCCCCTAGATCGACCACGTCGGCCTTAACCTTCGCGAACCGCTTGAAGAAGCTCAGCCCCTTGCGCCCGATCACGACCAGGTCGACATCGACGTTGTCTTCGCTCCAGCTCCGGATCTCGCCCAGAACGCGACGGAACAGGTTGATGTTCAGACCGCCGCAAAGACCGCGGTCGGTCGAGATCACGATGATCCCGACCCGCTTGGCTTCACGCTCGACCAGAAACTCGTGCTTGCCGCCGATGTTGGCCTTGGCGACATGCCCGACCGTACGCCGGATCTTGGCAGCGTACGGACGCGCTGCCTCCACGCGCTCCTGGGCCTTGCGCATCTTGGAGGCCGCGACCATTTCCATGGCCTTGGTGATCTTTTGCGTATTCTGAACGCTCTTGATCTTGGTCTTGACTTCCTTGGCACCGGCCATCTAGCGAACTCCGTTGAACTGCATCACGCCGCGGCGTTTCACCACGTGTGCGATTCCTTGAAGGACTTGAGCGCCGAATGCAGGCCGTCCTTGATCTCGTCCGAGTAGTCACCCGTTTCGTTGATCTGGTCGACCAGCGCCTTCTGCTCCGAGCTCATGTACTGATGCAGCGCGGCTTCGAAGTCCTGAACCTTGTCCGCGTCGACATCGTCCAGATAGCCCTGCTCGGCCGCGAACAGCGACGACGCCATGAGCGCCACCGACAGCGGCGAATACTGGTTCTGCACCATCAGCTGGGTCACGCGCTCGCCGTGCTCGAGCTGCTTGCGCGTAGCGTCGTCCAGATCGGAGGCGAACTGTGCGAACGCCGCCAGTTCACGGTACTGCGCCAGCGCCAGACGAATACCGCCACCGAGCTTCTTGATGATCTTGGTCTGGGCCGAGCCACCCACGCGAGAAACCGACAGACCGGCGTCGACCGCCGGACGGGCGCCCGAGTTGAATTTATCGGTATCCAGATAGATCTGGCCGTCGGTGATCGAGATCACGTTGGTCGGCACGAACGCGGACACGTCGCCGGCCTGGGTCTCGATGATCGGCAGCGCCGTCAGCGAACCGGTTTTGCCCTTGACCTCACCGTTGGTGAGCTCTTCGACATAGTCGGCGTTGATGCGCGCGGCGCGCTCCAGCAACCGGGAATGCAGATAGAACACGTCGCCCGGGTAGGCTTCACGGCCCGGCGGACGACGCAGCAGCAGCGAAATCTGACGATAGGCGACGGCCTGCTTGGACAAGTCGTCGTACACGATCAGCGCGTCTTCGCCGCGATCACGGAAGTATTCGCCCATCGCACAGCCAGCGTACGGCGCCATGTACTGCAGTGCCGGCGACATCGCCGCGCTGGCGGACACCACGATGGTGTGGTCCATCGCGCCGTGCTCTTCGAGCTTGCGCACCACGTTGGCGACCGAGCTGTTCTTCTGCCCGATGGCCACGTAGATGCATTTAATGCCCGTGTCCTTCTGGTTGATGATCGCGTCGATCGCGATGGCGGTCTTACCGATCTGGCGGTCGCCAATGATCAGCTCACGCTGGCCGCGGCCGATCGGGACCATGGCGTCGATCGCCTTGAGACCGGTCTGCACCGGCTGGTCAACCGACTGGCGAGCGATAACACCCGGGGCCACCTTTTCGATCGGCGCCGTCTGCTGGGCATCGATCTCTCCCTTGCCGTCGATCGGCGTGCCCAGCGGATCCACCACGCGCCCAAGCAGCGCCTCGCCGACCGGCACTTCCAGCACCTTGCCGGTGGTCTTGACTTCGCAGCCTTCCGAGATGTGGCGATACTCGCCCATCAGCACGGCGCCGACCGAGTCGCGTTCGAGGTTAAGCGCCAGCCCGTAGGTGCCGCCGGGGAATTCGAGCATCTCGCCCTGCATCGCGTTGGCCAGCCCGTGGATACGGGCAATGCCATCGGCGAGGCTCACCAGCGTGCCGACATTGCGCGATTCGGTGACGGTCTCGAAGTTCTCGATCCGTTTTTTGATCAGATCCGAAATTTCCGCCGGATTGAGTTGCATTGATGTCTTCCTCTTTATCCTTCTCGCCGCGTGCGCCACGCGACGGCGTCGACCTTAATGGGCGAGAGACTGGCGCATCCGCGCGAGCTGGGCCGTCAACGAGCCATCGATCACGAGATCGCCGGCCCGGATCACGGCACCGCCGATCACCGAATCGTCCTGCGCGAACGTCATCGCGACCTTGCGATCGAAGCGCTTCTCGAGCGCTTCGCCCAATGCCTTCTGCTGGGCATCGGACAACTCGACCGCCGAGGTCACCTCGACGTCGAGCCGATCCTCGGCCGCGGCACGCTCGATCTCGAACAACTCCGCGATCTCCGGCGCCAACGACAGACGATTGTTGTCGATCAGCAGACGCACGAAATTACGCGCCTGCTCGCTGAAGTCCGATGCTCCGGTTTCGATGATGGCATCGGCCAACACCCCGTCGGAGACACGCGGATTGTTCATCAGCGCCGCGACCGACTCGTTCGCCACGATGGCCGACAACGCGGCTAGCGCGTCCGACCACTGCGACAAACCGTCGCTGCCGGACGCCTGAGCCAGCTCGAAGACCGCCTCGGCGTAGGGCCGGGCCAGGGTATAGCGCTCGGCCATGACTAACGAATCTCCGCCACGAGGTCGTCGATGATGTCGTTGTGCGCCTTGGCGTCGATCTCGCGCTTCAAGATGCGCTCGGCGCCAGTCACGGCGAGCTCGCCGACTTCACGACGCAACTCTTCCTTGGCGGACGCGACGGCCTGGTCGACCTCTTCACGCGCAGCGGCCACGATGCGATCGCCCTCGGCACGCGCATCGCTGCGAGCCTTGTCGAGCGTCTCGTTAGCCTGGCGCTGGGCCGTGGCCAGAAGCTCGCGGGCTTCTTCCTGAGCCTTCGACAGACGCGACTCGGCTTCCTTGACAGCCTCGTCGAGTTCCAGACGTCCACGTTCCGCCGCGGCCAGACCTTCGCTGATCTTCTGGCGGCGCTCGTCGATCGTTTGCGTCACCGGGCCCCAAAGCACCTTCTTGATAAAGAAGACAAGTGCCAGGAAGACCAGGATCTGGACGATCAGGGTTCCGGTTATAGCGACCATGACGCGCTCCGGCCTTAACCGCCGCCGGCGAGGCTAGACAGCGTGCCCACGAACGGGTTGGCGAACAGGAACCACATGGCCACACCGAACAGAATGAACGGGAAGGATTCCATGAGGCCGGCGAAGATGAACATGTTGACCATCAGCTGCGGACGCATTTCCGGCTGACGGGCGATGCCTTCCAGCGCCTTCGAGGTGATCAGGCCCCAGCCGATGGCCGAGCCGAGACCGGCGGCGGCCAGCATGAGACCCACGGCGACGGCCGTCGCGGCGACGATCTCAGCAATTTGTTGTGGATCCGAATGCACGATTGCTACTCCTTGTCGACATTTTTAGCTTAACGACGGATGAGATCGGATTCCCGGCCGACCCACCCCAGCGATGTTCGGATCTCGCGACCCGCTTTCTCCAGCCGGCGCCGTGATCGGCCGCGGCACCTTCCACCGCCGGGTCGAATCCAGACCCGACCGGCGTAACTCGCCGCTCGCGACGAATCTGCCGCGAGCGGATCAATTTTTCCAGGCGATTGACCGCCGAAGTCTCCGACCCTGTCAGTGATCGGTCTGCTGCGCCATCCCCAAATAGACGATTGACAGCACGGCAAAGATGAAGGCTTGCAGGAACACGATCAGCAGATGGAACACGCTCCAGATGAAACCGCCCAGGAAATGCAGCGGCGCCCAGACCGCGACCATCGCGCTCGGCGGCGATAGCGCCGACAGCGTCAGCATCGCCAGCAGCGCGAAGATCAGCTCGCCCGCGAACATGTTGCCGAACAGTCGAAGCGCGAGACTCACCGGCTTGGACAGATCGTCAATCAGGGTCGTGAGAATGTTAGCCGGCGCCGCGTATTTGCCGTACGGATGCGTCAGGAAACGTTTGACGTAACCCTTGGCGCCGTTCGCACGGAACTGGTAGTACACCATGATCGCGAACACCACGATCGCCATGGCGAACGGCGTATCCAGCGCGGCGGTCGGCACGATACGGAAGTAGACATGCTCGAAGCCGAGCAGATGACCGATACCACCGAGCACGCTCGGCACGAGGTCGACCGGAATGATGTCGGCCAGGTTCATGGCCGCCACCCACAGAAAGATCGTCAACGCCATCGCGCCCACGAAATCGTTGCGCTTGTGGAAGACCTGGCCTACCTGGTCGCTGACGTATTCCACGCCGGCTTCCATCGCCATCTGAATGCCGCTCGGGTCCTCGACCGTGAGCCGCTTGCGAATGAATAGCGCAAGCAGGGCCACCAGCCCGGCGCAAATCAGCCCGACGATGATCAAATCGATCGTGAACGCGCCGAAGTCGACCAGCCCGGACGGCTGATGATCCGCCGTGCAGCCGACACACCAGTCGGTCAGATGATGCGTGATGTATTCGGCCGAACCGCCGCCGCTATTGGCCATCGTATCGTCTTCCCATCAGTTCGAGCATGTATCGACGCATCGGCCCGGCGGCCAGATAGTAGGCCAGCTCTGATACGCCGAACCCGATCAACATCGGCACCGGCACGAGGCCCAGCACACCAATTCCCACCGCGAACGCGATACATACCATGATCATGCGTTCTGCCGCGCCTAGAACGAGCCACCGCATGGCCCGGTCCGAGCGCGAAGCCTGGCCGATTCGCCAAGCCAGCATTAACGTCATGATCAATGCGACAAGCCCACCGTAGATCGCGGCTACAGCGGCACCACTCCCATAAACCACGCTTACCAGGATCGCCACACATACAGCGGCGACCGACTGCATGAGCAGCAATCGAGTCACTACGTTTCGCATCGATTGTCGCTCGCTGAGGCTGCGTTCCCGGACGCGTTGTTCCCTTTGTTCGAGCCGCGAGGCTACCTTGTTTCACTCGCGGATTTCAACAAGTTTTCGGGTCGCCCCGAAGAATTTGCGAGTTAGCTCCAGTTGGCGCGTAGTTACGCGCACGCTCCATGTACATGACAACCAATTCGAGACCAATGTGGTATCGATTCCACGCTCGATGACTGTCAGTCGAAGCGTCCCACGAGGGCATCCAGCTCTTCGGCCGATTTATAGCGAATGACCACGCGCCCGCCGCCGCGACGATCGGGCTCGATGCGCACGCCGGCCTCCAGCCGCTTGGCCAGGCTCGATTCCAGGCGTTCGACCGTGGCGTCGCGTTCGGGCTTCGGCGCGGCCGACGTCTCGCCGGCGAGCATGGTGCGCACCAGCGATTCGGTCTGGCGTACGGTCAGGCGACGGGCGACCACGCGCTCGGCCGCGGCGGATTGTTCGTCGCCCGTCAGCGCCAGCAGCGCGCGTGCATGGCCCATCTCGATCTCGCCGCCCCGCAGCCGATCGGCGACATCGGCATTCAGATCCGCAAGACGCAGCAAGTTCGACACCGAGGCCCGCGAACGGCCCACGGCTTCAGCGCAGGCGGCATGCGTCATGCCGTATTCCTCGATCAGGCGCTTGAGCGCGGCCGAGATTTCCAGCGGGTTGAGATCCTCGCGCTGAATGTTCTCGATCAGGGCGATCGCCATGGCCGCGTCATCGGCGAGTTCGCGCACCACCGCGGGCACGGTTTCGAGCCCGGCCATGCGGGAGGCGCGCCACCGGCGTTCGCCGGCGATGATCTCGTAGCGCTCGGGATCGTCGTCGCGTCGACGCACAACCAGCGGCTGGACCACACCCTGCGCCCGAATGGACGCGGCCAGCGCTTCCAGCGCATCGGCGTCCATGTCGCGGCGCGGCTGATAGCGCCCGGGCGAGAGATCGTCGAGCGCGACTTCGGTCAGCGCGCCGGAAGCCGCCGCCTGTTCATAGTCGTTCGCAAGCAGGGATTCCAGGCCCCGGCCGAGGCCCCGCTTCTTCTGTGCCATAGCTTCGCCCTGATGGTCTGGCGCCGCCGCCCGTCGTACGCAACGCGCTGGCGGCCTGTCGGCTGTTGCCACTCATTGTAAAACCACGCGGCAGCCGGTTTCGGCCCACCGCCACGTTACGACGGGCGCGACGGTGCGCGCCTGGCGCTAGCGCTTACCGCGTCGCCCGAACAGCGAGGATACCGCACGCCGCGCGCCCCCGGTCGGCGCGGTCATCACTTCGCTGTCGTCGCGCCCCAGCAATTCGGCGGCCAGCGATCGATAGGCGGCCGAGCCGGTGGCGCTGCTGTCGTATTCCAGTACCGACAAGCCATGGCTCGGCGCCTCGGCCAGACGTACGTTACGCGGGATCACGGTCTTGTAGACCGAATCGCCGAAATAGTCGATCAGCTGCGCCGATACATCGCCGGTGAGCCGGTTGCGCCCGTCGTACATGGTGCGTAACACGCCCTCGACGGTCAGCTCGGGATTGATGCGCTGGCGCACGCTGTCGATCGTCTCCAGCAACGCCGACAACCCTTCAAGCGCGTAGTACTCGCACTGCATGGGAATGATCACCCCGCGCGCCGCGACCAGCGCGTTCACGGTGAGCATCGACAGGGCCGGTGGGCAGTCAATTACGACATAGTCGAAGCTGTCGGCGATCGAAGCCAGGGCGTTCTTCAAGGCCGAGCGCCCGCCGCCACGCTCGCGCAGACCGACTTCGGCCGCGGTCATGTCGCCATTGGCGCCGAGCAGATAGAACGAGCCGTCGGCCACCACTTCCAGCGCTTCCGCCACGCCCTTGTCGCCGAGCAGAAAATCGCAGACCGTCGCCTCGAGCGCGTTCTTGTCCACGCCCACGCCCATGGTGGCATTGCCCTGGGCATCCATATCGACCAGCAGCACGCGCTGCTCGGCCTCGGCCAGGGCGGCGGCCAGATTGATCGCGGTGGTGGTCTTGCCCACACCGCCTTTCTGGTTGGCTATGGCGATGATATTGCTCATGAAAACATGCCTGGCGTTTGGCGCCGGTGAAACAACCCCGAGTCGTGCGCGACCCGAGTCTATCGCATGCGCGAACGAGCCGTGACCGGCCCGAACGGCTGATCGCTAGATCAACCCGGGTTCGAGAATCGCCACATGCCGCTCTGCGCCGAGCCCCGGCACGGTCACGGCCACGGTTTCGACATGCCGGAAATCCAGCGGCAAATCATCCATTTCAGCGGCCGGATCGCGCCCTTTCATGAGCACGAACCGGCCGCCTGGCGCGATCAGATGACCCGAGCCGCGCACGGTATCGCCGGCGGTGGCAAAAGCGCGCGTGATGACGCAGTCGAAACGCCGCGCGGGTTTGAAGTCCTCGACCCGCGACTGAACCACCTCGACATTCTCCAGGCCGAGCTGACGCCGCACGTGACGCAGAAACGACGCCTTCTTGCGATTCGATTCCACCAGCGTAACCGCCAGCTGCGGCCGCGCAATCGCCAGCACCAGCCCGGGCAGCCCCGGCCCGGCACCGACGTCGGCCAGATTGGCGCCCACCACGAAATCCGATACGGCCAGACAATCCAGCAGATGCCGCGTCACCATCGCCTCCGGATCGCGTACGGCGGTGAGATTGTAGGTCGCGTTCCAGGTGTTCAGCTCGCGCAGATAATCGATCAGGCGGTCGCCCGTCTCGGCCTCGCCCGACATGCCCAGTGCGTCCATCCCGGCATGCAACCGTTGTGCACAGGCGTTCCAGTCGGTCATGGCCATGATGATCGATCCCCCGATGTGATCCCGGCAAAGCCGGGCAGCATACCGTTTTTCAAGCCGAGACGTGGCCGGCACCCTCCAGCCGGGGCGACAAATCCGCGACCGCGGGCCGCACGTGCAGCTCTGTGCCGTCGAACAGCCAGACACCGCCGCCGGGCAGCGTGAGCACGCGTCGGATCAGTACCGCAGCCGCCAGCGCGTCAGCCGTCCAGACCGCTCAGGCGTTGCCGCGGGCCTCGATCTTGGCCCAGGTGTCGCGCAGGGCGACCACGCGATTGAACACCGGCGCGCCCGGGGCATGCTCATAGCGATCGGCCACGAAATAACCGGTGCGTTCGAACTGGAGCCGGGTTTCCGGCGCGACCTCGGCCGCATCCGGCTCGATCCAGCAGCCGCGGTGTACGGTCAGCGAGAACGGGTTCAGGCCGTCGAGCAATTCTTCTTCGCGGGCCGGATTTTCGACCGAGAACAGCCGGTCGTAGACGCGGACCAGCGCCTGCTTGCCATGCGTCGCCGACACCCAGTGGATCACGCCCTTGGGCTTGCTGCCGTCGGCCGGATTGGCGCCGAGCGTGTCCGGATCATAGGTGCAGTGCACCTCGACGATCTCGCCGGCGTCGTTCTTGACCACGTCCTGCGCTTCGATGACGTAGGCATTGCGCAGCCGCACCTTCTTGCCGAGCACCAACCGCTTGTACTTCTTGTTGGCCTCCTCGCGGAAATCCTCTTTCTCGATATAGATCTCGCGGGTCAGCGGCAGGCGGCGCTCGCCCATGTCGTCACGATTGGGATGGCCGGGCGCGGTGAGCGTTTCCACATGGCCTTCCTCCCAGTTGGTGATGACCACCTTCAGCGGATCGAGCACGCACATCGCACGCGCGGCGTTGGTGTTCAGGTCATCCCGGATCGCGTGTTCCAGCAGCGCCGCGTCGACCGTGCCGCCGCTGCGCGACACCCCGACCATTTCGCAGAAATTACGAATGGATTCCGGCGTGTAGCCGCGCCGCCGAATACCGGAAATCGTCGGCATGCGCGGATCGTCCCAGCCGTCGACGATGTTTTCGTCGACCAGCCGGCGCAGCTTGCGCTTGCTGGTGATGGTGTAGTTGAGGTTCACCCGCGCGAACTCGTACTGCACCGGATGGCTCGGCACCGGCAGATGCTCGATCAACCAGTTGTAGAGCGGACGATGGTCTTCGAATTCCAGCGTACAGATCGAGTGCGTGACACCCTCGATAGCATCCGACTGGCCGTGCGCGAAGTCGTAGGACGGATACACGCACCATTTATTGCCGGTCTGGTGGTGCGCCTTGTTGCGAATACGATAGATGACCGGATCGCGCAGGTTGATATTGCCCGAGGCCATATCGATCTTCGCGCGCAGACTGGCCGTGCCCTCGGCATATTCGCCGTTCGCCATCGCCTCGAACATCGCACGCGACTCGACCGGGTCGCGGTCGCGATACGGGCTGTTTTTGCCCGGCTCGGTGAGCGTGCCGCGGTATTCGCGAATCTGTTCCGGCGAGAGCTCGTCGACGTAGGCCAGGCCGGCGTCGATCAATGTGAGCGCGTAGTCGTAGAGCGTATCGAAATAGCTCGACGTATAGCGCACCTCGCCGTCCCATTCGAAGCCCAGCCAGTGGATATCGGCCTGAATGGAATCGATGTATTCCTGGTCTTCGGCGTCCGGATTGGTGTCGTCGAAGCGCAGACGGCAACGGCCGCCGAAATGCTCGGCCAGCCCGAAGTTCAGGCAGATCGAGGCGGCGTGGCCGATATGCAGATAACCGTTCGGCTCGGGCGGAAACCGGGTCACCACCTCGCCGCGATGCTCGCCCGAGGCGATCTGCTCGGCGATCAGCGTGCGCAGGAAATTGGTACCGCCAGTCTTTTCGGCAGGGGCGTCGTGGGCGTCGTTGTTGCTCATAGCGGCCGGCTCGTCAATACGCGTCGCGAAGATCGACGAGCCATGCGGCCCGTCGACGAAACAGCGGCGAATTATAACGGGTTGAACGTCATCGCTGGCCGCCCCGGGGCCGGCTCGCCCCGATTCACCGGGCTCGCGATCTCTTGATACCGCGCTTTCGCGCGTCGTTAAATTATTAATGAACGATTCATACGATGCGCCTAGACTGGCTTCAGTATCACGAAACGAGCATCGCGCTCGGCACGGAGATCCTCATGAACAAGACGAATACCCAGTCTCGCTCGCGCTGGCTCACGCGGTTCAGCGCGCCGCTGGCCGTCCTGGCGCTGCTCGCCACCGGCATCGGTGCCGCCCAGGCCCACGACTTCGATCACTATCGACACCACGATCGTGACGACATGCATCGCACGTTTCATCGCGATCACGACCATTACCGGGATCACGACCGGCGCGACTATCGCCACTATCGCTACGACCGGGACCATCGCTACGGCTGGCGCGGCGAGCATCGCGATCACTATGATCATCGCCGTTATGGCGACGATCATCGCTATGACCATCGCTACGCCCGCGACGGCTGGCACCACGACGACGATGACCGCGGCGTGTTTGGCCGCTGGTAGTCAGCGGCTACGGTCGGCGACGATCCTGACGTCTCAGGATCGATCGCCGGCCGCTTCCGGAAAGTAGGCGTCCTCCAGAAAATCGGCCACTTTCGCGTAGTGATCGTGTTCCAACCCGCGAATCACGCGCTGCATGCTCGATCGAATCACCCGCATCGCGCCCTTCAGCCCGTAGTCGATGCTCTTGCGCGTTGCGAACCCCACGCCCAGCGATCGTAGCGGTCGCTGAAAATGATAGTCGAAGGACGTCTCGGTCAATTCGAGGATGAGTTCGACGACATGGTCGCGATGCACCTGCTCGGGCGCATGCCGCAGATCCTTGATGGTCTGCCGAGCACGATCGGCCAGCTCGCCGGAAATCGGGCATCCGATAACGGGTTCAGCCATGGTCTCCTCCTGTGTCAGCCCCGCCTGGTCGTTCAGACAACGAATAGATCGGTGAAATCCGGTACGGCCGTGGCTTCGGTCCGGGCCTGATCGGCGACGATCTCGTGAATCCGGCCTGCGTTCTTCGGCGCGATCTTGAGCGCCAAATTGGCCGCGAACTTTTTCTTGAGCTCGGGAATCCCCTCGTCGCGACGCCGGCGATGCCCGATCGGATAGTCGACGGAGACGTTCTCGGTCGCCGATCCGTCGTTGAAGAACACCTGCACGGCATTGCCGATGGCGCGCTTGTCGGCTTCCAGATACTCGCGCGTAAAGCGCTCGTTCTCGACTACTTCCATCTTGGCGCGCAGCGCATCGATCCTCGGATCGGCGGCGACATTGTCTTCGTAGTCAGCTGCGGTCAGGCGACCGAAGATGAGCGGAACCGCCACCATGTACTGAATGCAGTGGTCGCGATCGGCCGGGTTATCCAGCGGGCCGGTCTTGTCGATGATGCGCACGCCGGATTCCTGGGTCTCGATCCGGATACGGTCGATATCGTCGAGCCGGTCGACCACTTCCGGGTGCAACGTCAGTGCGGCCTCTACCGCAGTCTGGGCATGGAATTCGGCCGGGAAGCTGATCTTGAACAGGATCTGCTCCATGACATAGCTGCCGAAGTCCTGGCCGAGCGTGATTTCTTCACCACGGAACAGCGCATCCTGAAAACCCCAGGTCGGCGCGGTCAGCGCCGACGGATAGCCGATTTCGCCGCGCAGCACACGCAACGCCAGCAGCACGCCGCGCGAGGTCGCGTCGCCGGCCGCCCAGGACTTGCGCGGGCCGGTATTGGGCGCATGGCGATAGGTGCGCAGCGCGCCGCCATCGATAAACGCGTGGCTCACCGCGTTGGTCACCTCGTCCCTGGTCCCGCCGAGCATCTGCGTGACCACGGCACAGGTGGCGATGCGCACCAGCAGGACGTGATCCAGACCGACCCGGTTGAAGCTGTTTTCGAGGGCCAGCACGCCCTGGATTTCATGCGCCTTGACCATGGCCACCAGCACATCACGCAGGGTCAGCGGGGCCTCGCCCCGGGCAATGTTGCGCCGGGAGACATAGTCGGCCACGGCGAGGATGCCGCCGAGGTTGTCCGACGGATGACCCCATTCCGCAGCCAGCCAGGTGTCGTTGAAGTCCAGCCAGCGGATCATGCAGCCGATGTTGAAGGCAGCCGTCACCGGGTCCAGGGCATAGGACGTGCCCGGTACGCGCGCGCCGTTGTCGAGTGTGGCGCCTTCGACCACCGGCCCCATGAGCTTGGTGCAGGCCGGGTAAGACAACGCCTGCAGGCCGCAGCCCAGAGTGTCGATCAGGCAGTAGCGGGCGGTTTCCAGGGCTTCGGCGCTGTCAATCTCGGCGTCGCAGACATAATCGGCGATGCGGGTGATGACGGTATCGAAGGGGACGCGCGAGGCGGAACGGTTATCGTGGCTCATAACACCTGCAGTTGGTTGAAATCGGATGCGACGGCTCGTCAGTCATTCGAATCGCTCGACGGGCCGGTCGTTTTCTTGTCCTGGGTCGTCTTGGCGGCCTGGCGTGGGCTGCGCGTTTTATTGGACGCGTTTTTCGCCCCGCTCTTGCTCTGCCGGGTGGCGCTGCGACCGCTGCCGGCGGCCTTGCCATCCCCGCTGGACTGGCTGGTTTTGGCCTGGCGGGGTTTGGCCCGGCTACGCGCGGACGTGCCAGTCGATCGTTTGCGAGCCTCAGTCTTGGCTTGGGTCTTGGCTTGGGTCTTGGCTTGGGTCTTGGCTTGGGTCTTGGCTTGGGTCTTGGCTTGGGTCTTGGCTTGGGTCTTGGCTTGGGTCTTGCCCTGACTCCGGGCCTTGGTCGGGGCCGGTTGAGCGGGCGTGGCCTCCGCCGGTTCGGCGGCGCTTGCTGCCGGCGCGCTGGCCGGCTGACCGTAGAGTTGGCGCAGCTCGTCCAACGCTTCGCCGGCATAGACCGCGATATGCTGCAGCGACGGCAGGCTGTCGCGACAACCGATGAAGCCGAAGCCCAGCGTATCGGCATAGCCGTGCACGGTGATGTTCAGCGCCTGACCGTGGGTGACCAGCGACGTCGGGTAGAACACCTCCATCTCGGCGCCATTGATATACAGCGGCTTGCGCGGCCCCGGCAGGTTGGACACGGTCACGTTGAATACCGGCCGCGTCCGCCCGGCCATGCCGGAAACCAGCGACAGGATATACGGCGACATCAACGCGATCGTGTACTGGGTGATCGCCGAAGCGGATAACTTCTCCAGGCTTGCCTTGGCCGCCCGCGTCGACGCTGCGATCGTCTCGAAGCGCTTGCGCATGTCGGGCTCGTCCGTGGCCAGCGTCGAAATGATGAACGTAATGGCATTACCGTGCTCATCCTGGTCGTCGCTGTCGGCCGTGCGTACGGATACCGGGATACCCGCAGTCAGTGCCTTTTTCGGCAGCGCGTTGATCTCGAGCAGATAGCGCCGCAGCGCCGTGCCGCAGATCGTGAGCACGATATCGTTGACCGTGCCGCCGGCGTTGCGCGCTAGCCCACGCAGCTCGGCCAGCGAATACAGCTGGGTCGCATACCGTCTGGGCGCGGTGATCCGGCCGTTGAGCACCGAACTCGGCGCGGCAAACGGCAGCCCCATCGCATTGCTGCCGGAGCGAGCCGCCCGCAGCATATCGCGGACCACGCCCGCGAATCCGGAAAGCGACGTCACCTGTTCCCGGGTGCCGCCGATCATCTGGGCGACCGCGCGATACAGGCCGGGGCGGACTTCCTCGGGCGGCTTACGCGGTCGCTTCTTCGGCTCGATCGCCCAGAACGGCGGTCGACCGCGGGTTTCGGCCGTGCCGTCGAGCGCGCGCGCCAATAGCCGCATGCCGGCCACACCATCGATCAGCGAATGATGCACCTTGAGGTAGATCGCGAAGCGCCGGTCCTCCAGGCCCTCGATCAGATGGCATTCCCACGGCGGATAGTCGAAGTCGATCGGGTGACTGTGCAGCCGCGAAGTCAGCGTACCCAGTTCAAGTTCGCCGCCGGGCGACGGCAGCGCCGAATGCCGGAAGTGATAGTCGACATCGATTTCGTCGAGCAGCTCCCATTCGGGCACGACGCTGCGCAGGCGGCCGGAGCGCAAACGCTGATTCCAGGGGCGAAAGGCCGTTGGGTAACGTCGCCAGTGCTCGACCAGGCGCTCACAGAAATCCGCCGGCGCATCGTCGGGGATCTTGAATGTCAGCAGCCCGCCGACCTGCATCGGCGCGTTGGGCGTTTCCACGTTGAGCCAGGCGGTATCCACCAGATTGAGTCGTTTCGTCTGCATAGCGCACCTCGCGCGCCGCTGTTGTCCTGGCCCGCCATGATAGAAACGGGCGCTCAGTTTCGAGCATACGCCGTTGCCCGGCCCGCGATATCCGCTCTTTCGCCGATGTCACGGCAGGCCGGTCATCGCGCGCGATCTCAGCCGACGGCGGCGGTGATGAACAGGGCCACGGTGCAGGCCGTGGCGGCGAACCAGACCAGGCTGCGCAACGTGGCGCGGTCGGTGATATAGCACCAGCCGTAGATCAGCCGCAGGAGGATGAACAGCACCGCCAGCGTATTGACGGCCCCGATCGCGCCGCCCGCGATCACAGCGATGATCACGCCGGCCGCGAACGGCGGGAACGCCTCGAAGCTGTTGAGCTGCGCCCAGTAGGCGCGTTTCTGGGCGCCTTCGGTGCGATCCAGCCATTCGCGCGGCGTATGGTTTTCGCGCGGGCCCATCTTGTTCTTGCCGGCGAATTTCGCGTAGCCGATGAAGCCCAGCGGCATGAAGGCGGCGATCAGCACGCACCAGTAAGCCAGAATCATACGGTTCTCCTTATTATGGTTGACGGTCTCGACACGATCAGCCGCGTGCGTCGATGGGCACGAATTCGCGCGTGTCAGGCCCGATATAATCGGCGCTCGGGCGAATCAGGCGATTGTCGGCCCGCTGCTCGAAGATATGTGCCCCCCAGCCGGTCAGTCGCGAGATCACGAAGATCGGCGTGAACAGTTCGGTCGGAATGCCGAGAAAGTTATAGGCCGTGGCGTGATAGAAATCGGCATTGGGGAACATGCCTTTTTCATCCTGCATGACCTGCTCGAGGCGCTCCGAGATCGCATACAGATTGCGCCGCTCGGGATCGTCGCCGGCCAGCTGTTCCGACCAGGCCTTGATGATGGGATTGCGCGGGTCGCCGGTCTTATAGACCCGGTGCCCAAAGCCCATGATCTTTTCCTTGTTCGCCAGCATCCGGCGCAGCCCGGCCTCGGCATCATCCGGATCGGAGAACGACTCGATCAGCGCCATGGCTTTTTCGTTGGCGCCGCCGTGCAGCGGACCGCGCAGCGCGCCGATCGCCCCGACCACGGCCGAGTAGAAATCCGACAGCGTGGCCGTGATCACCCGCGCGGTGAAGGTCGAGGCGTTGAATTCATGCTCGGCATAGAGAATCAGCGAGGTCGACATCGCCTTGATCGATTCTTCGTCCGGCCGCACGCCGTGCAGCAAATGCAGGAAATGCGCGCCGATACGGTCGTCGTCGGTCTCGACCTCGATGCGGTCGCCCGAATGGGTGAAGTGATACCAGTACAACAGCATCGACGGAAATGCGGCCAGCAGCCGATCGGCCACATCGTGCTGCTGGGCGGCCGGATCGTTTTCCTGCTCGATCGTGCCCAGCACCGAGGCACCGGTGCGCATCACATCCATCGGATGCGTATCGGCCGGCAGCACTTCCAGCGCGGTCTTCACGCCTTGCGGCAGGCCGCGCCGCGCCGCCAGGCGCCGCTTGTAGTCCTCCAGCTGGGAGCGCGTCGGCAGCTCGCCGTAGAGCAACAGATAAGCCACTTCCTCGAACTCGGCGCGGCGCGCCAGATCGTCGATGGCATAGCCGCGATAGGTCAGTCCGACGCCTTCCTTCCCGACCGTGCAGATGGCGGTCTTGCCGGCGGTCACGCCCGCCAGGCCGGCGGTATTCTGGCTCTGTGCCATGACAGAAACTCCTCGTGGTTTGTTATTGCTTCCAGCTTGGCGCGCTCAGCGCGTGACGTCGACCACCGTGCGGCCGCTGTGCTCGCCGGCCATGATCGCCTCGCAGACCGCCTGAACATCGTTCAGACCGATGGTTTCATGGGCGATGCGATCCAGCCCTGCCGGCTTGAGCTCGCCGGCCAGATCGCCCCAGACCGCCTCGCGGCGCGGTGCCGGGCATTCCACCGAATTGATGCCGAGCAACGACACCCCCCGCAGGATGAACGGGAGCACGGTGGTCTCAAGCTTGGGCCCGGCGGCCAGTCCAATGGCTGCGACATTGCCGAATTGCACGATATGCCCGAGCAGATCGGCCAGTACCGGGCCACCGAGCGCATCGATTGCGCCGCCGTAGGTCTCGGAGCCGAGCGGCTTGCCGCCGAGATCGAGCGTATCCGGCGCGATGACGTCGGTGGCCCCGAGTTCGCGCAGCGCCGGGCCCTGGGCCTCGACGCGACGCGTCACCGCCACCGGCGAAAACCCGGCCTGGGCCAGCATCTGGATGGCGAACATACCGACCCCGCCGGACGCGCCGGTGACCAGGATCGGGCCGGCCTCAGGGCTCTGGAAGTTGTCGCGCAGCCGCGAGATCGCCAGGCCCGCGGTGAAACCGGCCGTGCCCAGCGCCATGGCTTCCCAGGCCGTAAGGCCGGCCGGCAGTGCGGTCACGCAATGTGCGGGCACGCGCACGTAGTCGGCCAGGCCGCCGTCGCGAGTTTCCGACAGTTGCCAGCCGGTCACCAGCACCTCGTCGCCGGGCGCGAACCGCGTGTCATCGCTGGCCTGCACCACGCCGGCCACGTCGATGCCGGCATTGAGCGGCCGCTTGCGCGCGATCTTGCCGGCCCCGGTGATCGCCAGGGCGTCCTTGTAGTTGAGACTGGAATAACGCGACTCGATCACCACCTCGCCGGCGGTCAGATCGGCCTGTTCCATCTCCGTGATCCGGCCGCGCGGGCCGTCCTCGGTGTCGATGATCCGCAGTGCTCTCACGGCGCGCTCCGTGGTTAAGTGAAAACACCGCTTTTTTAACACAGCATGCCGAACGAACAAGCTTGAGCGCGAATCGGGCTCGGCGTAGGCTTGCCGCATCATCCAACCACCGCTGATCCGCGATGAGTGACAACGTCTATAAGTCCATCGAACTGACCGGTTCCTCCGAAACCAGCCAGGAAGATGCCGTGCGCAAGGCCGTTGCCGAAGCCTCGAAGAGCATCAAGAACATGCGCTGGTTCCAGGTGGTCGACACCCGGGGCCACATCGAGGATGACGAGATCGCGCACTGGCAGGTGACGGTCAAGATCGGCTTCACCCTCGCCAGCTGACCGAAGATGAGCGACCAACCCAGCGCCTGGCAGGGCGACCTGGACCGGGCCGACCTGATCGAAGCCAACGTCCCGGCCGATCCGCTCGCCCTGTTTGCAGACTGGTACGCCAGCGCCGCCGACTGCGGGCTGCGCGAACCGACGGCCATGACGCTGGCCACGGTCGACCCCGACGGTAGCCCTTCGGCCCGCATCGTGCTGCTGAAGGGCTTCGACGACGCCGGGTTCCGCTTCTATACCAACTACCAGAGCGACAAGGGCACAGCGCTGGCCGCGAACCCGCGGGCCGCATTGGTGTTCTGGTGGGAACCGATCGAGCGTCAGGTCCGCGTGACCGGCGCGGTGAGCAAACTGGATGCAGCCACCTCGGATGCCTATTTCCAGCGTCGCTCCCGCGGCAGCCGGCTCGGCGCCCATGCGTCGCTGCAGAGCCAGCGGCTGGCCGATCGAGCCGAACTGGACCAGCGGCTGGCCGACGTCGAGGCGCGTTTCGCCGATCGTGAAGTGCCGCGCCCGGATCACTGGGGCGGCTATCTCGTCGCGCCGGAGCGCATCGAGTTCTGGCAGGCGCGACGCAGCCGACTGCACGATCGGCTACGCTATGTCCGGGACGAATCAACAGGTTGGCGCATCGAGCGCCTGTCGCCCTGATCGCCCGCTACCCGATGCGCCTTTCGGCGTGGCCGTACCGGCCCACCGCTGTCGTTTGGAGATGAAATGAGTCTGTTGCGTTTGGTTGCCCGGCTGGCCTGCCTGTGTCTTGTTGTTGCCATTACCACGCCGGCGCTGGCCGCCGTGTACGACATGCCGCCCCCCGGTTCGGACGTCGTCGGCAAGCTGCAACACATCAAGACCAAGAAATCGGATACGTTCGTCGCCCTGGCCCGTAAATACGATGTGGGCTATCGCGACCTGCGCGAAGCCAACCCGAACGTCGACCCGTGGCTGCCCGGCGACGGCACGCCGCTGGTGATCCCGACCGAATACGTCCTGCCCAACGTGCCGCGCAAGGGCATCGTAATCAATCTGCCCGAGATGCGGATCTATTATTTCCCGCCCAAGGGAAGCAAATACGCCGGCAAGGTTTTCACCTTTCCCGTAGGCATCGGCCGCCAGGGCTGGGCCACGCCGGTGACGCACACCCACGTGGCACAGAAGATTCCGAACCCGACCTGGACGCCCCCGGCCTCGATCAAGGCCGAGCATGCCAAGAAAGGCGATCCGCTGCCCGACGTGGTCCCCGCCGGCCCGAACAACCCGCTCGGGCAGTACGCCCTGCGCCTGGGCCTGCCGTCATACCTAATTCACGGCACCAACAAGCCGGCGGGCATCGGCATGCATGTCTCCCACGGCTGTATTCGCCTGTTCCCGGAGGATATTTCCACGCTGTTCGCACTCGTGCCCAAGGGCACGCCCGTGAACATCGTGAGCGAACCCTACAAAGTCGGCTGGCAAGGCAATACGCTGATGATGGAGGTGCATCCGCCCCATCCCGAAGGCGACAGTAAGCCCGTGCAGTCCTACACGCCGTGGGTACAAGCGCTGATTGCGGCGACCAAGGACGAGCCCAAGGCGCCGGTCGATTGGGAGACGGCCGAGAAGGTCGTACAACAGGGCCGTGGCATCCCCGAGGCGATCGGCACCGATCCACGCAAGCACAATCCGAACACCACGTCGCACTCCGACGCGGCGTCGAGCTGATTCGATCCGCCGGCCCCACCGTTCCGGCTCGGCTTAGACCGGGTCGAGGACCTCGCCGGGCGGACACAAAAAAGCCCTGCCAAACGGCAGGGCTTTTTTACAAGCGGGACAAGCCCGCCCGCTTAAGCGCTTACTTCTGCTGAGAAGTCTGGAACATACGCTCCATACGCTGCGAGTTGGCCTGAGCCATCGACTTCGCTTCGTTGGCGGTCTGCAGCGCCTGGTTGGCGGTCTGCTGAGCCTCGTTGGCGGTCGACTGGGCCGATTCGGCCTTACGGGTGGCCTGGTCGATCTGCGACTGCATCGGGCCGTTCTGGCTGGCACAACCAGCAGCGGCGGCGACGATGCCGGCAGCGAAGGCAGTCTTCAAAACCGTCTTGATCATAATAGCAACTCCTGATTATTGCTTTGCTCCGACCGGAAACCCCCGACCGTGCTGACTAAATCTAGCATAACTTCGGTTCGATGTTGATACGATCAGGCCTCGCGCCCCACGGGTTCTGAATCGAGGAGACCAGGCATGAGTGATAGCCGGGTACACGAAACTGAAATCAAACTGAACGACAATGCCCGGCTTGGCCGCCTGACTTTGGACAACCCGGCTGCCCTGAATGCTCTGCGGCTGGAGATGGTCGAGGCCATTCAGTCCGCGATCGATCGCTGGGAGTCGCGCGAGGATATCGTCGCCATTCTGATCGACGCCGACTCGGACAAGGCTTTTTGTGCCGGCGGCGATATCGTCAATCTGTATCGAGCCACGACCGGGGCAATCGAGGCCGACTATCCCTATCGTTTCTTTACCCACGAGTACCGCCTCTGCCACGACCTGCGTCGTCTGAACACACCGTGCATCGCCTGGGGCCACGGTATCGTGATGGGCGGTGGCATGGGCGTGTTTTCCGGCGCCTCGCATCGCGTGGTCACCGGCAGCAGCCGTCTGGCCATGCCCGAAATCAAGATCGGGTTGTTTCCAGACTGTGCGGCTACCTGGTTCTTCAATCGTATGCCGCGTTATCTGGCTCGTTTCATCGCTTTCACCGGCACGACGCTCGGCGCCGCCGATGCGTTGTTCACGGGGCTGGCCGATCATGCGATCGGGCACGATGCCAAACCGGATGTGATCGAGGCGCTGGCGGCGGTTCCGGACTGGTCGGACCCCGCGGCGGCCGTGACCGACGCACTGCGCTGGGCCGAGGCGAACCGGCCGGCCGCCACTGCAGGCGAGGCACCGATCGCGGGGCATCTGGATGCCCTACGCGCCGCGACCGCCGGCGCCGATCTCGAAACGATCGTCGCCGGCCTGTCGGCCTTGGCGGACGCCGACGACCCCTGGCTGGCCGAAGCCGGCGCGAACATCGCCGCGGGCTGCCCGGTCACGGCGCATCTCATCCATCGTCAACTCGAAGGGGGCGCATTGCTCTCGCTCGCCGAGGTGGCTCGCACGGAGTTGGCCATGGCGCTGCAATGCTGCGCGCGGCCCGATCTTCCGGAAGGCGTACGCGCCCTGCTGATCGACAAGGATCGCCAGCCGCGCTGGCGCTATACCCGGGTAGCCGATGTGCCCACCGAATATGTCGATGCCCATTTCGAGCCCGCCTGGACCGGGCCACACCCGTTCGAGGACCTCGCGCCAGCGCAGCTCTGACCCAGCGACGGCGCTGCGGTACTTTTATGACGAACAGCTCAACACCAGCCCCCGCGCCCAGTCCGGCGGCAGGCGCGCATAGTCTGCATGTTCCGGCTGCTCGTCGAAGGGGTGGCGCAAAATCGCGTGCAGGCGTTCGATTTCGCTGTAGTCCCCGTCCTGGGCGCGCTCGATGGCGTGCTGCGCCAGATAATTCCGCAGCACATACTTCGGATTGGTCAGTCGCATGCGCTCGGCGCGCGCGGCGTCGTCCTCGCTCGTGTTGCCGAGCCGGGCACGCCAGTCGGCCAGCCACTCGTGCGCGCCGTCGCGATCGACAAACTCATCCACGAAAGGCGCGCCGGTCGCCTGCGGGTCGGCCGAGACATGGCCAAGCGCCCGGAAGGTGCGCGTGAAATCGGCGCCGTCGGCCGCCATGCGCTTGAGCAGGCGCTCGCTCAGTTCAGCATCGCCCTCGACCGTCTCGAGCAGGCCGAGCTTGGCGCGCATGCGGGCCTGATATGCCTCGTCGAACTGGCCGCGATAACGCTCGAGCAACGCCTGGCCGATCTCCACCGCCGCATCCGGCTCGTCCGCCAGCAACGGCAGGATGGCCTGCACGAAACGGCCGAGGTTCCACAGCCCGACGGCCGGCTGCTGCTGATAGGTATAGCGGCCGCCTTCGTCGGTATGGTTGCAGATCCACTGCGGGTCAAAGCTGTCCATGAAACCGAACGGGCCATAGTCCAGCGTCAGCCCCAGCACCGACATGTTGTCGGTATTCAGCACGCCATGACAGAAGCCCACGGCCTGCCAGTCGGCCACCAGTTCGGCGGTTACGGCGATCACGTGTTCGACCCAGGCACGATAGCGCTCATGGGTATTTTCGATCGCGGCGATTCGCGGATGATGTGTGGCGATAACGTGATCGGCCAACGGTGCGAGCTCGTCGAACTGCCGGTTGTAGAACAGCATTTCGAAGCTGCCGAAACGCACTAGCGACGGCGCGACCCGAGTCAGTATGGCCGAGGTCTCGACTGTTTCACGATAAACCGGTGCCTGGCTGCCGACGATGGCCAGCGCGCGTGTGGTCGGAATACCGAGGGCCGCCAGCGCTTCGCTGCCCAGATACTCGCGCACCGTCGAGCGCAGCACGGCCCGGCCGTCGGCAAACCGTGAATAAGGGGTCTTGCCCGCGCCCTTGAGCTGGATGTCGTAAACCTGCCCACGGGCGTTGACGACATCCCCCAGCGTGATCGCCCGGCCGTCGCCCAGCTGGCCCGCCCAGATGCCGAACTGATGCCCGCCGTAGCGATGCGACACCGGCGCCGCGCCCTCCGGGACGCGGTTGCCGGACAGCACCTCGGCATAGCCCTCGCGGCGCGCCCGATCGGCGTCGATATCCAGTAGCGCGGCCACATCGTCGTTGAACGCCACCGGATACGGTGCGTCGATGGCCGTCGGCTGTTGTTGCGTATACCAGGGCTCGCCCATGGCCGCGCCGCGGTTACGCCAATCGAGTGCCCAGAGGTCGCGTGTTTTCTGATTCGTGCTCATCCGTCGACGCTGGCGACGCCTGCAGGCTCATGCAAGCCCCGGACGGTCGACCTACTGCCCGTCGCTGTCGCTTGAAGGCTCGTCCGGCGGCGTCTGGCAATACACGGCATCCGGATCGCCCGTGCCGTCGTTGATGTGCACCAGCTTGGCGTTGGGCTGCTGACGGCATTTTTCCTGCTGATCGCGCCGCTGCGCGGCTTGAACCGCCTGACTGTGCTCATAAGCCTCGCGTGCATCACGCAAATGCGCGAGGTCGCCGGATAGCGGCCCGCTCGCACCCTGCGGCCCGCTGGGATCATAAGGCGCGTCCGTCGCATCGAAAGCGTCGACCGGGTTCTTGTACGGGCCGGGATGGCGCGGCGGTGGCGGATGATCCATACAGGCCGCCAACATCAACAAGCCGGTAGCGGCCACCAGGGCGCGCCCTATCGTGGAGCCTGTGTTCATCGTCATTCCCCGCGAGATGGGTTCGAATTATAGTTTAGGCCTTGTGAATGCGTCGTACGAGCACCGCGTTCGGGCCCGCTCGTTCGCCGCTCACCTCGCCCATCGGGCTCGCGCTTGCCCGCGCTGCGGCAACGCCTGACGACAGAGCGGGCGAAAACGCGCTAGGATGCGCCTCTTTTCACGCGAATCGAGTCATGCAAACGCTACACGTCAGCCGTGATTTCGAAGCCGATGCGGCCACGATTTTCGATGTCATTGCCGATCATGCCGGCTATGCCAGCTTGCCGGGCATACGCTCGGTCTCGCTACGTACACCCGGTGAAACCGAGCGCGGCGGCGTCGGCGCGGAGCGAGTGATCCAGCTGCCGGCGATCCGTCTGGTCGAACGCATCACCGAATACAAACCCGGCGAGTCGCTCGGCTATCGCATCATCGAATGCCCGTTGCCGATCGATCACATCGGCGCGCGCATCATGCTCCAGCCGCTGGGTAGCGACGGCAATCGCACCCGGGTCCACTGGACTTCGCGCCTGCGCGGCACCACGCCGTTCGGCGCCGAACTCACGGCGTCGGTGTTCGCGGCCCAGATGCGTCTGGCCTATCGCGGCGCGCTCGAGATCTGGGCGCGGCGGCTGGGCGGCTAAAACCCGGCCACGAGGCCCGGCTAGCGTTCGCTACCCGGGCTGTCGGACGCGTTGCGCTCGCGCAGCGCGTCCCGAATCTCGGTCAGCAGCACTTCCTCGCGCGAAGGTGCCGGCGGCAGGCTGGGCGCCTCGGCTTCCTTGCGCTTGAGCTTGTTGAGCATCCGGATCACGACGAAGATCGCAAAGGCGATGATTACGAAATTGATCATCGTCTGGATAAAGCTGCCGTAGTTGATCGTCACCGCCGGCTGGGTGCCGACCGCATGGCGCAGGGTGAATTTGAGATTGGCGAAATCCACGCCGCCGATCAGAATGCCCAAAGGCGGCGTGACGATATCGTTGACCAACGAGGTCACGATCTTGCCGAACGCACCGCCGACGACCACACCGACCGCTAGATCGATCACATTGCCTCGCACCGCGAAGCTCTTGAACTCGCTCCAGAAGCTCATGATGTCTGTCCGGCTGGATTGGTCATATCAGTTTAGCGCTGCCGGGGCGCGATCGGGGCGTTAATTCCAGCCGATCGGCTGGTAACCGCGATCGCGCAGACAGCGATTCACATAGGCCCGATAGGCCGGCGCCGGGCCATTGTCGTGATGGAACATATCGCGGACCAGACCGGCCGCCACGCCGCCGGCCGCCCCGGCCGCGGCTCCGGTTGCCGCATTGCCGTAGATCGCGCCGGCCACCGCGCCGCCGGCACCGCCCACGGCGCCGTTTTCGACGGCGTTGCGACCGATGCGGCCCTTGGAATAATCCAGTCCCGCCGCCTTGGCCTGCTGGGTACAATCCGAAACGGCCTGATGCCCGCCCGGCGGCATACCACCACCGCGGCTATAGAGCACGGGTTTCTGGCTTGCGCAGCCGGCCAGGCCCAGCACGGCCGCGACAATCAGCGCTCGACGATTCCACATGAGAACAATCTCCGGCGCCGACGGATGCGACGGCGCGCTCAGGCGTAATGCGTTTTCAGATGATCGGCGATTTCGGCGGCCGCGAACAGCGCCTGTTCGGTGTTCGGATCGATCAAGGTAGGGACCGGCGGACGCCCGGCATCGACATCGGCCGGCGCGCTTCGCCGTATCCACTCGGCCGGCGCCGGCGCATCGGCCAGCGCGTACGGGCTGCGCAGCACATAAGGCAACTCCAGCGCTGCCAACAGGCCGCGCACGGCCCCGGCATGCGAGCTGCGCTCGTCACTGAACAGTTCGAGCAGCCATTCCGGCGGCGTTCGGCCACGCGCGTCGGCCACCTGCATGCCGTATGACCCGCGCACCGCAGCCCCGGCGGTCACGCCCAGCGCGCCGGCCGCGGCAACGTCCGGCCGATCGAGCGCATCGAGGTAGCGGATGATGTCGCCGGATTCATACAACACCGTGTCATGGGCATCGTCGACCAGCAGGGGGAACTGCTGGCGCCCGCCTACGGATTCGGCCTGGGGGCGAAATCGCCGCCCGCCTCGCGGGCAGGGAAAGACCACGGCCTCGAGCACGCGCTCCATCAACGCAGCGCGCACCCGGCCGCAGAACGGACAGCCTTCGTACTCGTACAGATACAGCATGATTTCGATCATACCGCATGACGCCGCGGACACTACGGCTTGTCCACAAGGCGCGGCGACGCCACAATCGCGGCGCCATCGCCGGACGAAGATCATGGACAAGCGCGATTTCGATTATGTTCTGCCCGAGGCGTCGATCGCCCAGGCGCCGCTCGCCGAGCGTCGCGCCTCGCGCCTGCTCGCGCTCGATCGGCAAAGCGGCGCCGTCGATGATCGCCGCGTCGTGGATCTACCGGCCCTGCTCGACCCGCACGATCTGCTGGTGTTCAACGATACGCGCGTACTGGCCGCGCGCATGCATGGGCACAAGGCGACGGGCGGCGCGGTCGAAGTGATGCTGGAACGCATTCTCGACAGTCGTCGCCTCACCGCCAAGATCCGCGCCAACAAACCGCCGCGCGCCGAGGCCGAAATCCGGATCGGCGATTATCGCCTGAGCGTGGCCGCCCGCCACGGCGAGCTGTATACGCTGGCGCTCGACGGCGACGCCTCGGTCCACGATCTGCTCGATGCGCATGGGCACATGCCGCTGCCGCCGTATATCCGCCGGCCGGACGAAATCACCGACCGCGAGCGCTACCAGACGGTCTGGGCCCGGCATGACGGCGCAGTGGCCGCGCCCACCGCCGGCCTGCATTTCGACGAGGTGCTGCTCGATGCGCTGGCCGCGCGCGGCGTGAATTTCGGCTATGTCACGCTGCATGTCGGCTCGGGGACCTATCAGCGTCTGCGCGAAGGCGATGTACGGCAACAGACGCTGCACGCCGAACGCCTGCAGGTCGACGCCTTATTATGCGAACAGGCCGCCGCGGCACGCGCCGCCGGTGGCCGCGTGATCGCCGTCGGCACCACCGCCGTACGCAGCCTGGAGACGGCCGCGCGCGCCAACGGCGACCAGCTCGGCCCATATCAGGGTGAAACCCAGCTGTTTCTCAAGCCCGGCGATACGTTCCACGCGGTGGACGCCATCTTCACCAACTTCCACGAACCGCAGTCGAGCCTGCTGATGCTGATCTCGGCCTTTGCCGGCCGCGATAACGTTCTGGCAGCCTATGCCCACGCCGTCGAGGCGGGCTATCGATTTCTGAGCTATGGCGATGCCATGTTGATCCGCTGAAGCAGGCCGCTCAGACCTTGGCCCCGAGCCCGACCCGGCGCACGAAGGCCTCGATCAGGCTGTAGCAGCCGAACAACATCACGCCGACGGCCCAGACCGCCAGCACGATCCGGCCATAGCCGTGCTGCTGTACCCAAACCAGCAGCCCCTGTACGCCCTTGGCATCGCTCGGGTCGAGGGTGATCGCGGAATAGATCACGAAGCCGCCGATGCCGAGGAACAACAAACCGCGCGCCGATAAACCGATACGGCTGACCGGATCGATCCACCACATGGCGCCAGGCCAGGCATCGAACCACTTGCGAAAGCCGGCCACCGCTGCCTTGTGCAGATGCGCCACGCCGGCCCCGATGATGACAATGCCGAGCACCGCCACCAGTTCCCGCCCATACGGCCAGTCGAAGGTGGCGGAGACGGCGTGCTGGACCGGCTGGCTCGAACCGCTCGACCAGTCCATGGAAATCTTGATGCCGGCCCAGGCCAGCGAGGCGTGGCTGAACGCGCTCACCAGCAGCCCGCCGCGTACGGCGAGCGCCTTCGGTCCCCAGCCGTGATGATCGACATCCAGGGTGGACTGCACCAGACGCCAGGCGCCGTAGGCGGCCAGTCCCGCCGCCAGGGCGAGCAGCACCAGGGCGCCGCCGGGTTCCTGGTGAATCGCCTTGAGGCTGCCACGCACGTCCTCGGCCTCGGACAGCTCCCAGGCGGCATGTAGTGCGAGTCCCCCGAAGACGAGGTAGACCAACCCGCGCGCGGCATAGCCCACGCGAGCCAGCCAGCGCACGGTCGTTCGCGTCCATTTCATGCTGCGGTGGCATCCCCGATGGCAACGGCCACCGAATCGTGGCGCGCATCACGGCGGATGCTAACAAACCCCGCGAACACGCGTGATCCGTATACTGACGCATTCACCCGCTGTCGCAGAAAGAGTCCTCGTGTCGGACCCCACACTGTCATTCTGGTGGTTGCTCGGCCTACTTGCGTTGTTGCTGGTCGTCGGCCGACTGGTCGCCGGTTTAGTCTGGTGGGCGATTCGCCGGGCCACGCCGGCCACCCGCCGGGCCGCTAGCCGTACCGGCCGAGCCTTGCCCGGGCGGCGCTTTCTTGCCGATACCCTCAGCGCTCGCTTTCCGCGCACGAGCGCCTGGGTGGCCGCCCGCTTCGCCACCGACCGCTTCACCGGGCTGCCGCTGACACTGATGGTGATCCTGGCTGGCTATCTGGCCTCGCTCGGTAGCGATCTGGCCGAGGACGTCATCGAACGCGAAGAAATCGTGCACTTCGATGCCCACGTCAACGCGGCCCTGGCGCCGTTGCGCAACAGCGATCTGCTGCATGTCTTCGCCCAGATTACGCATTTGGCCGATATTCCTACGCTGGTCGCCGTCGTATTGGTTGCCACCGCCTTTCTCTGGGCGGATCGGCGTACGACTTATATTCCCGGGCTGTTGCTGACCGTGCTGGGGTCGGAAACGCTGACCTATGTCGGCAAGTACGCCGTCGATCGGCCGCGTCCGGATTTTCTGACCTTCGCCAGTGCCATCACGCCCTCGTTTCCCAGTGGGCACGCCACCGGCTCGATGGCCGTCTACGGCTTTATCGCCTATGCGATCGCACGCGTGTTGCCCAGCACTCGACTGCGCTTCGAACTGGTCTATTGGTGCGGCGCACTGATTGCCCTGATTGCGTTCAGCCGGCTTCTGTTGTCGGTGCATTTCACCAGCGACGTGGCCGCCGGCCTGCTGGTCGGCGGATTCTGGCTGCTGGCGGGGTTTGCATTGACCGAATACCTCAACGACCGCGCCGTCCGGCGCTGAACGCTCAGCGCCCGCCGGATTCATCGGGCTCGGCGGCCAGTTCGTCACGCTCGAACAGTTCCTCCAACTCGACTGCGGCCTCGCGTACGCGCTTGGCCAGACGATCTTCGTCGTTGGCGACTTCGTAATGCTCGGCCAGGCGCGCCTCGTCGTGCGCCTTGAAGGTCTTCTGTGCGCGCTCGACCTCCTCGCGACGCATGCCCAGCGCCCGCATGGTGTCGCCAGCCAGAGCAATGCTGGACAGGAACGTATCGCGCTGGAAGACCGTCACCCCCAGATCCATGAGCCGATAGGCATGCTGGCGATCACGCGCCCGCGCCACGATGGTGAGATGCGGGAAATGGGTCTGCACCATATGCACGGTACGCAGCGAAACCTCCACGTCGGCGATCGCCAGCACCAGCACGCGGGCCTCCTCGGCACGAGCGGCGCGCAGCATGTCGACCCGCGAGGCATCGCCGTAATACACCTTGGCGCCGAAGCGGCGAACGAAATCCACCTGGGCGGGGTTGGCCTCCAGCGCCACGAAGCCGATGCGCTTGGCGCGCAGCATGCGGGCGATGATCCCGCCCACGCGCCCGAAGCCGGCGATAATCACCGGATGCTCGGATTCCGCCGGCGTTTCGTAGTCCGGCGTTTGATCCGCCGGGGCGCGGCGCGCGTTGAACCAGGCCACGCCCTGAACCGCGAACGGCGTGAGCACCATCGACAATGTCACCGTCGCCACCAGCACGTCGGCCTCCGGCTGTACGAACAAGCCGCCGGCCACCGCCGTGGACAGGATGACGAAGGCGAATTCACCGCCCTGACCGAGATAAGCGGCCAGATTACGCGACGCCGCCCACGACAGCCCTTGTCGGCGGGCGAGTACGGCCAGAATCGCGCCCTTGACCGCCACCAGACCGAGCGTCAGCGCGATCAGATAACCGGGGTGAGAGGCGAACAGGCCCAGGTTGATCGACATGCCCACGGCAATGAAAAACAGACCCAGCAACAGATCCTTGAACGGATCGACGTTGGCTTCGAGTTCGTGCCGATATTCGGAATCGGCGAGCAGCACCCCGGCGACGAACGCGCCCAGCGCTACCGAGATACCCGCAGCTTCCATGACCGCGGCCGTGCCGACCACGATCAGCAGCGTCATGGCGATGAAGATTTCCTGCATGCGTGTGGCGGCCACCACGCGCAGCACCGGCTTGAGAACATAGTGGCCGCCGATCACCAAACCGGCGATTACGGCTGCCGCCTTGGCCGTCTTCTCGATACCGCCGAGCAGCGATATCTCGGTCGTACCGATGGATAGCAACGGCAGCAGCGCGAGGATGGGAATCACCGCCAGATCCTGGAACAGCAGGATCGCGAACGACGAGCGGCCATGGCGCGAGGTGAGCTCACCGCGCTCGCCCAGCATCTGCAGGGCAAACGCGGTCGACGACAGCGCCAGCGAGAAACCGGCCACTGCGGCCGGCGCCGGCGGCAGATGCATGATCCACGCCGCCGCCAGCGACAGCGCGACGCCGGTCGCCAGCACCTGCAGTCCGCCGAGCCCCACGATCACCTTGCGCAACGCCCATAGACGTCGTGGCTGCATTTCCAGCCCGATGATGAATAGCAGGAACACCACGCCGAACTCGGCCAGATGCAGCACTTCGTCGACCTGGCCAATCAGGCCGAAACCCCATGGCCCGATCACCATACCGGCCAGCAGATAACCGAGCACCGAGCCCAGCCGCAGCTTCTGAGCGATCGGCACGGCGATGACCGCGGCCGCAAGGAAGATCACCACTTCGACCAGCGAGACACTCAAGCTCTTGCTCCCGGATTCAAACCCCGCACTCCGGTCAAGCTTAGAGCTTGTTGCGGTTTCGCACGACCCCTAGCCGAGTGCATTCGAGGCGCTCGGGCGCCGCCGGGGTGCGACACAGACCCGAGTTGCATCCGGGCGGCGGTACGGCGTCAAATGGCTAAGGGCTCCAACCCGATCCGCTCCGTTATCCATCTCCCAAACCGGTGATTCCCTCATGGCGTCCCAGCCTCAGTTTCAACGCCCTGTCTCTTCGGATTGGCGCGCCCGCGCCGAACGGCTGTCCGACGCGGATATGGAAGCCTTCTGGATGCCGTTCACGTCCAATCGCGAATTCAAGTCGAAACGGCGCCTACTGGTTGGCGCCGCGGGCTGTTATTACACCGCCGAGGACGGTTCCAAGAAATACGACACGCTGTCCGGCCTGTGGTGTGCCAGCTTCGGACACGGCCGGCCCGAAATCGCCGAGGCGATCGCCGAGGCCGCGCGCACGCTCGATTACGCGCCCCCGTTTCAGTACGCCCATCCACTGGGCTTCGAACTGGCCAATCGGGTGAAGCAGTTCACCCCGGCCGGGCTCGATCACGTGTTTTTCACCAACTCGGGCTCGGAATCGGCCGATACCGCGATCAAGATCGCCAAGGGCTACTGGGCCCGTCGCGGCCGCCCGGAGAAGAACCGACTGATCGGCCGGGTGAAGGGGTATCACGGCGTCAATGTCGGCGGCACCAGCGTCGGCGGCATCGAACCGAATCGGGCCGGCTTCGGCGAGCTGATGGCCACCGGCCATCTGCCGCATACGCTGCTCGAGGAAAATCGTTTCTCGCGCGGCTGCCCCGAGCACGGCGCGGATCTGGCCGACGTGCTGGAACAACAGATTCAGGACGCCGGGGCCGAGACCATCGCCGCCGTGATGGTCGAGCCCATGAGCGGCTCGGCGGGCGTGATCGTGCCGCCGAAGGGTTATCTGGAGCGTCTGGCCGCGATCTGTCGTAAACACGACATCCTGTTGATCTTCGACGAGGTGCTGACCGGCTTCGGCCGGCTGGGGGCGACCTTCGGCGCCGAGCTGTTCGGCGTGACGCCGGACATCCTTACCATGGCCAAGAACATCACCAATGGCTCGGTCCCGATGGGCGCGGTCGCGGTCACCGACGCCATCCACGATGCGTTCATGGAGACGTCACCGCTGGAGTACGACGTCGAATTCCGCCACGGCTATACCTATTCGGCGCATCCGCTGGCCTGTGCCGCGGGGCTGGCCGCGCTGGACGTGATGGAACGCGATGGCCTGGTCGCCCGGGCGGCCGAACTCGCGCCTTATTTCGAGGACCAGCTGCACAACCTCAAGGGGTTGAAGCATATCGTCGATATTCGCAACCTGGGCCTGGCCGGCGCCTTCCAGATCGAAGCCCTGCCCGGCGAGCCCGGCAAGCGCCCCTGGCAGATCGCCATGGCGGCCTGGGATCGCGGCTTGTATGTCCGCTTCGGCGGCGACACGGTCCAGCTCGGCCCGCCCTTCATCGCCGAAAAAGCCGATATCGACCATATCTGCAATGTGCTGGCCGATATCATCCCGAGCATCGACTGAGAACAGACCCTAGTGGAATCGGCTCTGACGCTGATCGCATGCGCGCGGCGGGAACGGCTCCCGCCGCTTGCGTTTACTGAATGCTGTAGCCGCCGTCGATGACCAGGTTGGCGCCGTTGATCATGTCGGCGGCGTCGCTGGCCAGATACAGCGCACAGCCGGCGATTTCTTCCGGATAGACGAAACGCCGCGCCGGGATCTTTTCCTTCATCCGTTCGCCGACCTCACCGGCCCATGCCTTGCGGCCAAGCTCGGTCAGCGCGACGGTCGGCGAAATCGCGTTGACGCGGACGTTGCGCGGGCCCCATTCCGAAGCCAGCACCTTGGTCAGACCGACCACGCCGGCCTTGCTCGTGCAGTAGGCCAGATGCTTGTCGAGCGCGACCTCGGCCGCCTGCGACGCCATGTTGACGATGCGCCCGCCACCGGATTCGAGCATATGCCGGCCCACGGTCTGGCACATCAGGAAGACGCCCTTGAGATTCACGTTCAGCGTGAGGTCCCAGTCCGCCTCGCTGAGCTCTTCCGCCCAGTCGAGCGCGACCACGCCGGCGTTGTTGACCAGCACGTCGATACGCCCGAATTCGGCCACCACCCGCTCGACCGCCGCGTGCACGTCGACGCTGTCGGTCACGTCGGCCTGAATACCGATCGCCGCGTTCTCGCCGAGCTCGGCCGCAGTGGCCGCGACGTGCTCACTGCGGTCGACCAGCGCCACCCGGGCGCCTTTTTCGACATACAGCTCGGCGATGGCACGCCCGATACCGGCCGCGCCGCCCGTGATCAGCGCGGTTCGGCCGGTGAGCGCGAAATTCTTGTCATAGCCTTGATATTCCATGGGAATCACCGCGTGGGATGAACGTCTCGTCGCCGACCCGGGCCCGAGCGAACCCGCACCGGGCGCAAACCCGATGAACGAACGACGAATGAGACGGGCGGCCACCGTGTCCGTCACCCGACGAACACGGCGCCGCCGAAAGATTTACTGCTGACCGTAGTGGCCGGAGGCCAGGTTCTTGTTGATCAGCTCCGGCAGGCCGTCGATGAACTGCTGCCGGTTGTCGTACATCTGCTTCATGTACTTGTCGGCGTTATCGTGGGTCACGACCGGCATGTGGATCATGATCTTCTTGGGCACGGACTGGCCGTGCACCGCGTTGACCGCAACCTGCAGCGCCATGCCGAGCTGGAGCGGGGCATTCTGCAGATTGGTGACCAGCTGACGACCGGAGGCCACGTTCTTCAGGCCGGCCTCGATGCCATCCACGCCGACCACCGGCACGTTGGTGATACGACGCTGACGCATGGCGCGGATCGCACCGACCGCCATGTCGTCGTTCTCCGAAATGATGCCGTCGATCTTGGTGCCATAGCGCGACAGCCAGGAAGCGGTGATGTTGTAGCCTTCCTCGCGCTTCCAGTCGCCCGGGCGCTGGGCCAACACTTTGATGCCCGGATGCTGCTTGAGCACGTTCTCGATGCCCTTCGTGCGATCGATGGTCGCCGACTGGCCGAGCGGGCCCTTCAGGATCACCACATTGCCCTTGCCACCGATCTTCTCGACCAGTGCCTTGGTCTCGTTCTCGCCGGCCAGCACGTCGTCCGGGCCAACGTAGGAGGTCAGATACTGTTCGCCCGGCGGGAAGATCTTCACATTGGTGCCGATCACCTTGATGCCCTTATCACGGGCTTCCTTGATCTGCGGGCCCAGCGCGGAAGAATCGACCGGATCGATGATGATCGCGTCCACGTTCTGCGAGATGAACTGCTTGACCTGGGCCACCTGGCTGGCGACCGAGCCGTCCGCACTGGCCCAGCGCAGGTCGACGTTGTTGGCCTTGGCCACCTTGTCCACGCCTTCCTTGCCGGAGGAGACCCAGCCCGACATGGCATAGACGGTAAAGCCCACCGTCACGGGCTTTTTGCTGCTGTCGTTACTGTTGGCCTGGGCTGCCAGCGCGGGCCCGGCCAGGGCCACACAGCCGAACGCGAGCAGCGCGGCCCCGGCCCGCTTGATGAATGATGATTTCATGATCGTCCTCCTGTTTTCTCGCTCGAGATCACAGCCCCATCGGCTGTGGTTTGTTGTAAAGCGCTTCATCCCGACGCTCAGACCAGCTTTCTTCGGCTGGCGATGGTGTCCAGAAAGACCGCCAGGATGATGATGAAACCGCGGATGATGTGCTGATAGAACGGCGAGACATTGAGAATGGTCAGGCCGTTGTCGATGGTGCCCAGCAGGATCACGCCGAACAGCGCGCCGGCGATCGAGCCCCGGCCGCCGGCCAGGCTGATGCCGCCGATGACCGGCGCCGCAATGGCGGTGAGTTCGTAGCCGGAGCCGGTCGAGGCGATACCGGCGGTGATCTGGGCGGCCAGCAGTACGCCCGCCAGCCCGGACAGCCCGCCCGAGATCACGAACGCCGAAATCAGCACGCGCCGGATCGGCAGGCCGGCGACGAAGGCAGCCTGGATATTGCCGCCCACGGCATAGATATAGCGGCCGAAGCGGGTCTTCGACAGCACCAGCCAGAGCAGCAGAAACACGATGAACATGATGTAGATCGGAATCGGAATGCCGAAATACGCGTTGATCGAGATATTCAGAAACGGATCGTTGTCGATCGAGATCTGTTGCCCGGCGCTGAAGACATAGCCGACGCCGAGGGCGATCGACAGCGTGCCGAGCGTGGCCACGAACGACGGAATATTGAGCAGCGCTACCGCGATGCCGTTGAAGGCGCCGATGAGCAAACCGGCCAGCACGCCGCCGGCAATCGCCACCAGACACCAGCCGACCCCCGAATGCCCGGTCAGAATCACCGCCGCAACCACGCCGGCAAGGCCCACGATGCTGCCCACCGACAGATCGATCCCGCCCGAGAGCACCACCACGCCCTCGCCGAAGCCGATCAAGGCATAGACCGAGATCAGCATCAGGATCGAGATGATGTTGTAGAAGGAGATGAACTGCGGCTGGGCGATCGCCAGCGGGATCACGTAGCAGGCGAACGCGATCCAGACCACCAGCGAGGCCAGCCGCTGGCGATTGAAAAAGGCCGGCCGACGCGCCGCGGTCGCGGCGTCATCTGACGGTTTCTGGGTCGATGTCGGGGCAGTACTCACTGGGTCATCCTCTTTCTGAACCGCGGGCTCGCCGAATCGTCGCGGTCATGCGCCGATCGCGGTCCGGACGATGTCGGCCTCCTGGAACGCGTCACGCTCGAAGGTTCGGGCAATGAAGCCGTCCTTGAATACGGCGATGCGGTGCGACAGCGTCATCAACTCCGGTAGTTCCGACGACGACACCACGATCGCCACGCCGTGGCGGGCCAACTCGACGATGATTTCGTAGATATCGGCCTTGGCGCCGACATCGATGCCGCGCGTGGGCTCGTCCAGTAACAGCACCTTCGGGTCGTCGGCGATCAGGCAGCGCGCGACCAGCGCTTTCTGCTGGTTGCCGCCGGATAGCTGGGCGACCGACGCGCGCGTGGATTCGTACTTGGTGCGCAGCGCTTCCAGCGCTTCGCGCGTGACATCGTGTTCGCGCGACGTCTTGAGCCAGCCGGCGATGCCGGAAAAACGGCCGAGATTGGCTAGGATCGCGTTGGCGGCGATGCCCTGCGATAGCACCAGGCCCGCCTCCTTGCGGCTTTCCGGGATATAGATCAACCCACGGGCCAGTGAGCGCGACGGCGACCGATCGGCATAGTCCGCGCCAGCCAGCCGCACGCGCCCCTGGCGCGCGGGATGCAAACCGTAGACCGACTTGAGAAACGCCGTGCGCCCGGCCCCGGCGATGCCGGCCAGGCCGATGATCTCGCCGGGCCGAATCGCGAAATCGAAGGCCGTATCGGCCCCGCCGTCAGCCGCGCGCGTGGCGTAGTGTTCGACCGCGAGCACCGGCGGCACATCCGCAACCTCGGGCAATACCAGCCGCTGCTCGGCCAGCTTGCGCCCCACCATCGCATTGACGACCTCGGCCGAGGACAGATCGCGCGCCGCGGCTTTCAACGTGATCTCGCCGTCGCGCAACACCGCGATGTCATCGGCCATCCGTTCGACCTCGTCCATCTTGTGGGTGGTGAACACGACCGTCGTGCCGTCGGCGCGCAGCTTGTCGACGATATCGAACAGATGCTGTGTTTCGTTGCTGGTCAGCGAGGACGTCGGCTCGTCGAGCAAGAGGATGCGCGGCCGGCGATGATAAGCCCGGATGATCTCGACGATCTGGGCATAGGACAGGCTGATCTGCTCGACCCGATCCCGCGCGTTGATCGGCACACCGAAGGCATCGATCGCCGCCTGGGCTTCGTCGAACATACGGCGCGATTGCAGATAACCGACGTGCTTGGAACCGGCGGTCAGCTCGCGGCCCAGGAAGATGTTGTCGGCCACCGTCAGATGCGGCACCAGCGACAGTTCCTGGGTAACGATCTGAATGCCGTGCGCCTGGCCGGCACTGGGCGTGAACTCACGCACCGGCTCGCCGTCGATCCGCAACTCGCCGGTGGTCGGCGCGATCAGGCCGGCAATGATGTTGAGCAGCGTCGACTTGCCGGCCCCGTTCTCGCCCATGAGCGCGGTCACGCGACCGATCTGCAGGCGCAGATCGATCCGGCTCAGCACCGGGGTGGTACCAAAGCGCTTGCCGATTTCAAGGCATTCGAGAATGGGCTCGCTCATCGCCTGTCACGCCTGTCGCGTGCTCCTCCATGAATGCGCTCGGCTGCATCGGCCGTTGTTTTCTGCCGAGCGCCTGCCCTGTCGCGCCCATCGGATGGGCGATGACGGCGGCCGGTGGCGCCCGGCATCTTTTCGTGCTCATAATAGCAACACAATGCTCATATGAGCGCTATGCCCTATTGGTCGCAGACGCTATCCTTACCGCCATGCCCATCGATCCCGACACCGGCGTTCTGGCTGCGACCGTCGCGCAGCGGTTTTATATCGACGGCGCACCGAAGACGGTGATCGCCGAGGATCTCGGGCTGTCGCGCTTCAAGGTGGCGCGTCTGCTCAACCTCGCGGTCTCGGAAGGCATCGTGCGTTTCACCATCAAGGCGCCGCTGGCCTACGACACCGGCCTGGCGCGCGAGCTGCAGCGCAAATTCGATCTCAAGCAGGTCATCGTGGTGCGCTCGTCCGAGCATGATCGGGAACCCGCGGCCATTCGACAGCGTGTCGGCGCGGCGGCCGCCAACCTGCTCGGCGAACTGGTTTCGCCGGACGATGTGCTCGGGATCGGCTGGGGCCGAACCACCAGCGCCATGGCGCTGCAGATCGAGCAGCTGGCACGCTGCACTGTGGTCCAGATGGGCGGCATCGTCGGCTCGTCGAGCGAGAATTCACTGGACGTGGTGCGCCGGGTGAGCGAAATCGGCGGTGGCGAGGCCTATCCGATCTTCGTGCCGCTGGTGGTCGGCGACAAGGCGACCGCGGATGGCCTGCGCAAGGAGCCCAGCGTGGAGGCCGCATTCCGCCTGTTCGGCTCGATTTCGGTCGCCGCGGTGGCGATCGGCAGCTGGGATCCACCGGCCTCGCAGATGATGCAGAGCCTGAGCGCAGAGGATCGCCGTCAGCTCAGCGCTGCCGGGGTCAAGGCCGAGGTGTTGGGCACGTTCATGCGCGCCGACGGGTCGCTGGTGACCACACTGGATGATCGCACGCTCGCGCTCGGCTACCCGGACCTCCTGCGGATTCCGAACCTCATTCTCGCCGTGGGCGGCGCCGAGAAAGCCGAAGCCTTACTGGCGGTCTTCCGTGCTGGCATTGGCAAGACGCTGGTAACCGACGACACACTCGCCCGACAGCTGCTCGCTTCGGACTGACCAAGGTCGCGGCGCTCGCCGCGACCGCGTCACGCCCGCCGGATGACCACTGGTCAGGTGCCGCGTATCGCCGCATCATTCATGCGTCGGGCTTGAAGCATGCAATGAGACCACGAAACGCTGGGTTAGAACGCGAACGGCGATTCAAGCGTGGGCGTTGCGCCCGACATCGGACGACACGAACGAATGACTTCGATACGACAACGAAGCCTGGAAGGATTCCGGCATCTGATCTTCGGCGCTGCGGAAACGCCCGAGCAGCGTATGCACCTGACCTTCCTGTTCTTCGCCCCGTGGGGCTTTTATTTCAGTGCCGTATTCAATGCGGCAACCGGCGTCACCGATATCTTTTACGTCACCGCCCTGACCCTGGTCGGCGTGCTGGTGAACGCATTGTGGTTCCATGCCCGACAATCCCTGCGCACCCACGGTATGGCGGCCCTGTTCTGCCTGCTCGCCTTGTTCGTCGTGTTGCCCATGAACTGGCTCTACAACGGCGGCGCCGATGGGCCCACGCTGATGTTTTTCGTCCTGCTCGCCGCCTATGCGCTGGGCGCTGTCGTACTGAGGCCCTGGCAACGCGTGGCGTTGATTGCCGGCTTTCTGCTCGTGCCGACCATGCTGATCCTGGCCACGCACAGCCGCCCGACCTGGATCCCGGGTTACACCGATCCGGGACAGCGGCTGCTGGATCTCACGGTGTCCTACTATTTTTCGATCACGCTACTGCTGATTCTCATGGGCGGTTATTTACGGCGATTCGAGAGCGAACACCGCGATGCCCGCGATACCGCCATGCGCGACAGCCTCACCGGCCTGCTCAATCACGGCGCTTTTCATGGCGTACTCGATCAATACGGCATCGAGCGTGTATCGCGGCCCGATCGCGCGATTCTTCTGACCTACGACCTGGATCATTTCAAGCAGGTCAACGACAGTTATGGCCATGCCTACGGCGATCGCGTGCTGCAGCATTTTTCGCGTCTGCTCAACGAGACGGCGCGCGCATATGGCGGGGTGGCCGGGCGTTGCGGCGGGGAGGAGTTCAACGTTTTCATCCCGCGCGCGACGCGCAGCCAGGTCGTAGCGCTGGATAACCGGCTACGCGAACAATGCATGGGCCAGCCGCTGGATCACGGCGCCATTTGTTTTAGCGGCGGCGCCGCGTTCGATTCGGCCCCTTCGTTTTCGGTGGACGAATGGCTAGGCCGTTCGGACAGCGCGCTCTACGCGGCCAAGGCCGACGGGCGAAATCGTTCGCTGTTCGACGACGGGGCGATGATGACGATACCTTCAAACAAGCGGGCATAACATACGGTTGCATATTGCAAGTATTATCGGTGACATCGATAATACTTAAGTCGAATACGACGGTAGCCGCGATGAGAGAGGCGAGGGGGCCTTTCCAATCCGCCCATGGCTGCTTCAGGGAGAAACTTTCATGTCGAGTTCCAGTTCTCACACCGCTTACGGCGGCTGGCTCATGATCACGAGCGCGTTCGCCGCGGTGATCGTGGCCGCTGCGTATGCTTTTTCGATCGGCAACGGCATCGCGCTGACGCTCGGGACTTATCTCGTCCTCGGATCGTCGGCCGTTTTGCTCGTGCTGGCCATGATCTTATCCGCGACCGGCATGGGCCGCGGCCTGCGCGGGCTGGTGCTCGCGCTCGCGCTGATCGACATACTCGCCACCGCCCTGGCCGCCTATTTCCTGCTCGCCACTTGGCTGATCGTACTGATGGCGATCGCCCTCGTCGGCTGGCTGATCCATCTCTTTGTCGATTCGCCGCTCCATGTCTGAACGCCCCCGGGGAGACACCCTAATGCACAAACTCATGCTCGCGTTCGCCGCCGGGCTGCTCTCGACCGCCGTCGCGGCCGGTGCCGCAACCGACGCCGCCAATAACGGCGATAACAGCGATAACGGCTCGGCCGACAACGCTCAGAACACCACCACCGGCAAGGCCGGCTCCTGGACCGAAACCGGGCCTGCCGCCAGCCAGACCGGCGGCGGCGCCGACCCCTGGATGGCGTCGCCGAACAGCTGGGCTACCTTCAACGGCGACCTCGAAGACCAGAAATATTCGCCGGCGAACCAGATCACCCCGGACAACGTCGACAAGCTCAAGAAGGTGTGGGAATACCACACCGGTGACGTCTCCGATGGCAGCGGCAAGGTGCCGATGACGGTCTGGTCGGCCACGCCGCTGTTCGTCAACGACACGCTCTACATCGGCACGCCGTTCTACCGGATCATTGCCCTGAACCCGGCGACCGGGAAGGCAAAGTGGAAATTCAATCCGCACGCCGAACTCAAGGCGCTGACCCAACCCGACATGAAGAATCGTGGCGTGGCGTACTGGCAGGCCGATGATCCGAAGCCGAACCAGCCGTGCCAGAAGATGGTCTATATCGGCACGATGGACGCCAAGCTCTATGCGGTCGACGCCGATACCGGCCTCAAGTGCCCGAATTTCGGCGATGATGGCGTGGTCGACGTCAATCAATGGAACACGACCAACAACAAGTGGCCGTTGTCGCTGCTGCAGCCGCCGACCGTGTATCACAACACGCTATTGATCGGCTGGGCCGGCAAGGACTGGGCCTATCAGGCCGCGCCGCCCGGCACCGTGTTCGCCCTCGATGCCCGCACCGGCAAGCGCAAGTGGACGTTCCATGCGCTGCCCAAGGACGTGATCAAGAAAACCGGCACGGCCAACGTATGGGCCTCGATGTCGGTCGACCCGAAGACCGGCATCGTCTATATCCCGGTCAGCTCGCCGAGCCCGAACTTCTACGGCGGCGATCGTAAAGAGAAGCTGCCGCTGGCCACCTCGGTGACCGCGCTGGATATCGATACCGGCAAGGTGGTGTGGAGCCGTCAGCTCGTGCATCACGATCTCTGGGATTACGACACCCAGGCCCCGCCGACGCTGATGGATATCCACAAGGACGGCAAGACCATCCCGGCGCTGGTACAGACCTCCAAGCAGGGCTATCTGTACGTGCTCAACCGCAAGACCGGGGCGCCGATCTACCCGATCAAGGAACAGCCGGTCCCGAAATCCGACGTGCCGGGCGAACAGGCCTCGCCGACCCAGCCGGTCGTGCCTTATCCCAAGCCGGTGATTCCCGATCATTCGCCGGGTGCGTACTGGCTATCCAACATCGTGAGCCTCGGCAGCTGCAGCCGCCGGATGAACAGCCTGCGCAACGAAGGCAAGTTCACCCCACCGAGCCTGAAGGGCTCGATGGCGTTCCCGCCCAGCGTGGGCGGCAGCGAGTGGGGCGGCGGCGCGGCCGACCCGAACAAGGGCATCTTCGTCGTCAACTCGTCGCACGTCGCCTTCGAGTACCAGCTGATCAAGCGCGCGGACTATAAGCAGAAAGCCCAGAACGGCGAAAGCGGCGGTGGCTACTATGCCCAGGCCGGCGCGCGTTATGCCGTGAAGCTCGGCCCGTTGCTGAACTGGGCCGGCATGCCCTGCTGGAAACCGCCGTACGGCACGATCGCGGCCTACGACATGAACACCGGCAAGCGACTCTGGAACGAACCCTTCGGCCAGGTTCAGAAGTTCGGCTTCTATATGCCGAAGTCCTGGGGTTCGGTGACCATCGGCGGCCCGGTGATCACCCAGTCCGGCCTGATCTTCATCGGCGCCTCGATGGACTCGCGGGTCCGCGCGCTGGATCTCAAGACCGGCAAGGTGCTGTGGCGCTCCAAGGTGGATGCGCCGGCGGTTTCGATCCCCGCAGTGTATAACTACAAGGGGCGCGAATACGTGACCTTCGTGGTGGGCGGCAACTCGATCCTCATGCCCAAGGTCTCCGACCAGGTCGTGACCTTCGCCCTACCGAAGCAGGACTCGGACGACTGATCCGCTGGCTGCCGGGCGGTCGCATCGGCGACCGCCCGAGGCCACGACGGCTGGTTGATTTCAGCTCTGAACCGAGCGGTCAGGCGAATAGCGACATCATGTCAACATGCCGCGACGCCGGCGCCGCCCGGCCTCTCGGGACCGACCGCGCGGGCCGGGCTATTCGATGATGGCGGCAAAGCCATCGTTAGCCCGCATGACCGAGCGCGTCAGCGCGCCGTCGCAGCCGCGTCGCAACAACGATTCCTCGGCACCATAGGACGCCGAGATGGTCTGGGCCGCCAGCCAGCGCAACGGCTCGGGCTCCCAGCGCGCCAGCACCTGGTCGATGGCGGCATCGGCGTGCGCCCAGGGCGCGCGCGTGCGCGGCGTGTCCTCGCCGACAATCAGTTCCGCCGTGGTTCGGCCCATCAAATGCGAGGCGGCCACGCCTTCGCCAGCATAGCCGCCAGCGGTCGCCAGACCGGTGTGCGGATCGACGATCGCATGCGGGCGGAATCGGCGCGACAGGCCGAGCGAGCCGCCCCAGCCGTGGGTGACGACCAAGTCCTCCGGCAGGCCCGGAAACAGGTCGAGGAGCAGGCGCCGGCGCATCTCGATCTCCGCCGGGGTGATGGCATGATCCTGCTTGGGCGTGCCGCCCAGTGGATAGGCGCCGCGGGCGCCGAATACCAGCCGGCCGTCGCGGCTGCGGTGGCCGTAGTTGATCACCCGGCTCGCATCGCAGAACGTGGGCCGATCCCCCAGGCCGACGCGCGCCCACACCGCCTCGGATAACGGCTCGGTCGCGATGACCAGACTGCGCACCGACAGCACACGCCGGCCGAGCCCCGCCAGACACTCACTGTAGCCTTCCGTCGCCTGAACGATATGGCGCGCGTTGAACTGGGCACCGTTCGTGGTGATCACGTGATGCGGCGCGAGGTAGCGGACCCGGCTGTGCTCGGAAATCGCCACCCCGCGCTGCGCCAACACGCGGGCCAGGCCAAGCACCAGTTTCATCGGATGCACGCTCGCCGTATGCCGGAAGAAGACCGCGCCATAGCCGTCTCGGAACGCGGCGCGTTCAGCCAGCGCCGGGCCATCGAGCCAGACGCAGTCCTCTGGCGCATGGCCGAGTTCGATCAGTGCGTCGCGATGGGCTTTCTGCATCGCGACTTGTTGAGGATAACGTGCCGCCGCATCGAGCGTGCCGCCCTTGTGGAAATCGGCATCGATGGCCTCGCGCGCCGTCACCCGCCCGATCTCGTCGACGTTGTCGGCCAACTGGGCGCAGATTGCATGCCGGGCGGTCCGATCGAGATCGCCGATCAGACGTTCCAGCCCGGCGAGATTGCCGATCGCCCAGCCGCCGTTGCGTCCGGACGCACCGTGGCCGACCGTTTCGGCCTCGAGCACCGTGACGGCAAGCTCCGGGCGCAGCGTGGTCAGGTAATACGCGGTCCACAACCCAGTGAATCCGCCGCCGACGATGACGACATCGGCGTCATGGCGGCCCTCGGCGACCGGCCACACGTCCGGTTCACCGGCGCTGTCCACCCAGTAATTGCACGCGCTATCGACGGCGGTCATGGGCCGAGCCTCAACGGATGGTTTCGAGCAGCCGGTACCAGGTCATGCCCAGCGCCAGCAGCGTGTTGCCGAAACGGTCGCCGAGGGGCACGCGGCCATGCGGTAGCGCGGCAAAGGCATCGAAGGTGGCGGCCTGGCCGTGGATGGCTTCCGCCAGCACGCGGGCGACGATATGCGAGGTGGCGACGCCGTGGCCGGAATACCCCTGCGCGTAGTAAACGTTGGCGCTCTCGCCCAGGCGCCCGAGCATCGGCATGCGATTGGGCACAATGCCGGCCATGCCCTGCCACTGGTAATCGATGGCCACGCCCTTGAGCGCCGGGAAGGTCGCTTCCAGCCGCGGCCGCAGATAAGCCGCGATGTCTTCCGACTCGCGCCCCGAGTAGTTGGCCCCACCGCCGAACAACAACCGGCCGTCGGCGGTCAGGCGATAATAGTCGAGCACGAAGCGGGTGTCGTAGACCGCCAGATCGTCCGGATTGATCCGGCGTGCGGTCTCCCCGAGCGGCGCGGTGGTGACGATGCCGAGTGCGGCCGGAAACAGCTTGCCGGCCAGATCGGCACGGCCCAGGCGATGATAGGCACCACCGGCCAGCACCACGGTATCGGCGGTGATCGCACCGCCCCGGGTGACGACCCGAGCGGGCGACCCGTGCTCGATATCGACGACCGGCGAGTCTTCGAAGATCGCCACGCCCTGGTCGGCCGCGGCCCGGGCCTCGCCGCGCACGAGATTGAGCGGGTGCAGATGGAGGTTGGCGTCGTTGCGTAGCGCGCCGTGGTAGAGCGGCGTATCCAGCAGATCGCGCAGCTCCGCTTTTTCGATCCAGTGCACGACATCGCCCATGCCGCGCGCCTGTGCGGCATCGCGATCGGCCTTGAGCGCGGCCACATGGCCCGGCTTCCACGCCGCCTGCAGATGCCCGTGCTTGAGATCGCAGGCAATGCCGTAGCGTTGGACACGTTCTTCGATGATGCGCTGGCCGCGCCAGCGCAGATCCCATACGAACGCATCGACGTCGCCGCCGGGCACATCGCGCAGGTATTTCTTCAACCCGGCCTCGCCCGACAAGCTGCCGGTGACCTGGCCGCCGTTGCGCCCGGACGCGCCCCAGCCGATACGATTCGCCTCGACCAACGCCACGTCGTAGCCGCGTTCGGCCAGTTCGAGCGCGGTGGCCACACCGGTGAAACCGCCGCCGACCACGGCCACATCCACCCGGCGATCTCCGGCCAGCGCGGCATACTCGCCCGGCTCGGCGACCGAGGCCGCGTAATAAGAACCGGGATAAGCGGCCGCCCGCTCAGCCACGGTCGAAACCGGCCAGTACGTTGACCGCATTGATGCCGATCTCGGCGACCGCATAGCCGCCTTCCATGAGGAACAGCGTCGGCCGTTTCATGCCGGCCAGACGGCGGCCGTAGTCGGTGAAATCATCCGAAACGAGCTTGAAGCTGCCGATCGGGTCGCCCTCGAAAGTATCCACACCCAGCGACACGATCACCAGATCGGGATCGTAGTCGTCGATCCCGCTCATGGCGGCCTCGAGCTCGGCCACCCAGGTTGTATAGTCGGTACCCGGCGGCAACGCATGATTGCGGTTGTAGCCCTCGCCGGCCCCCGCTCCGCGCTCGTCGGGACGGCCGAGATAATGCGGAAATTCGTGCACCGGATCGCAGTGCAGCGACACGAACAGCACGTCGTCGCGATCGTAGAAAATCTGCTGAGTGCCATTGCCGTGGTGGTAATCGACATCCAGAATCGCGACCCGCGACGCGCCGGCCTCGCGCGCGGCCTGGGCCGCGATCGCGGCGTTGTTAAAAAAACAATAACCGCCGTATTGATCGAACGCGGCATGGTGGCCGGGCGGCCGACACAGGCCGAAGGCCGCTTCGCCGGTAGTCTGGACATGGTCGAGCGCGGTCAGCGCGATATCGACGCTGGCACGGGCGGCCTCCCAGGTGCCGGCCTCGATCGCGGTCTCGGCCGCCAGGGCGTAATAGCCGAGTTTGCCGTCGATGTTCTGCGGCACGAAATCGGAGCGGGTACGCCGCGTCGGCCAGACCGTGGCGATCGCCTCGCCGGTGTAACCGGCGGCCCGCCAGTCGGCCCACGCGTTCTCGATGAAATCGATATAGGCCGGGTCGTGCACCGCCGCGATCGGCTCCAGGCCGTGCATGGTCGCGCCGCGGATGTCGCCGAGCCCGACCTCGCGGATACGGTCCGCGATCATGTCGACGCGTTCGGGGCATTCCAGCGGAGCGATCAGCTCGCCGCCAGCCAGTTCGCTGGTCGAGCGACGGTTCTGCGTACGATGGTCGTGAAACGTCAGCATGACGCATGACTCCATTGAAATCGGCGGCCCGATGGGCCGCCGTCAGTCGATAGCGATTGGGCGCGCCTGCCCTGAGCCGGCGAGAAATCAGACGCGCAGCAGCAGGTATTCCCGCTCCCAGGAACTGATCACCTTGAAATGCGCGATCTCCTCGGTGCGCTTGACCGCCAGATAGGTGTCGATGAAGCGCTCGCCGAGCAGTTCCTTGAGCGGCGTGCAGTCGGCAAGAGCCTCCAGCGCACGCCCCATATCCGAAGGCAGTCGATGGCCCTTGGCATGGGCGGAATCGGCCACCGGCGCGCGCGGCTCCAGCTTATCGCGGATGCCGAGATAACCGCAGGCCAGCGATGCTGCGATGGCCAGATACGGATTTACGTCGGCGCCGGCGATGCGGTTTTCCACGCGCTTGCCACGACGCCCGGAATGCGGCACCCGCAGGCCGACGGTGCGGTTGTCGTAGCCCCATTCGGTATTGATCGGTGCCGAACCGTTGGAGACATCCGGCATCAGGCGCCGATAGCTGTTCACGTTCGGCGCCAACAGCGCAAGCGCCGGCGGCAGATAAGTCTGCATGCCGGCGAGGAACTGATAGAACAGTTCGGTCGGCTCGCCGGATTCGTCGGCGAACGCGTTCTCGCCGGTCGCGACATCGATCAGGCTCTGATGAATATGCATCGAGCTGCCCGGCTCGTCGGCCATGGGCTTGGCCATGAACGTGCCGTACATGCCGTGGGCGAGCGCGACTTCGCGCAGCGTTCGCTTGAACAGGAAGGCCTGGTCGGCCAGATCCAACGGGTCGCCGTGCTCGAAGTTGATCTCCATCTGACCCGAGCCTTCCTCGTGGATCAGGGTGTCGATATCGAGCGCCTCGGCCTCGCAGTAGTCGTACATATCCTCGAACAGCGGATCAAACTCGTTCACCGCATCGATGCTGTAGGCGCGCCGGGAAATCTCGCGGCGCCCGGAGCGGCCGGCCGGCGGCTGCAACGGGTAGTCGGCATCGGTATTGCGCTGAACGAGATAGAACTCCATTTCCGGCGCAATCACCGGCCGCAGCCCCAGCTCTTCGTAAAGCGCCAGTACCCGTCGCAGCACGTAACGCGGGCTGACCACCACTGGCTCGCCATTGAGATAGCTGCACTCGTGAATGATCTGCGCCGTGGGCTCTCGGGCCCAGGGCACGAGCCGACAGGTCGACAGATCGGCATCGAGCTGCATGTCCAGTTCGGCCGGATCCGCGATTTCCTCGTCGTCCTCCGGATAATCGCCGGTGGCGGTCTGGATAAAGATGGAATCGGGCAATCGCGGACGCTCGCCATTGAGATAGCGGGCGGCCGGCATGATTTTGCCCTTGGCCTCGCCGGTAATATCCGGCACCAGGCATTCGACCTCGCTGATGCGATGGGTGTTGAACCATTCGCGGATCTGCGGATCGCTCGTATCCTCGCTCATAAATCTCCCGGGTTGACCGATTCCGGGCCGACGCGACGCCGGCCCGGTACCACTGCTATCGCGACTGCACTTCCGTCCACAATTGCTGGACGAACTGCAGGTTGTCGCCTTCGATCGCCGGCGTGAAATGCAGGCGCTTCATCTGCTCGTCGGTCGGCATGACCGGCGGCTGGGTCAGCGACTTGTCGAGATACGGCGTGGAGGCCTTGTTCGGGCTGGCGTAGGCGTTCCAGTTCGACAGCTCGGCACCGATCTTGGCGTTCAGGATGAAGTTGATGAACTCGTTGGCGAGCTTCGGATGCGGCGCATGCGCCGGAATCGCCATGCTGTCGACCCAGAGCTCGGCGCCTTCCTTGGGCACCACGAACTTGATGTCCTTGAAGCCTTCGGGGTTTTCGCTCTTGTCGAAGGCATAGTCGCCGTTATAGGCCATACCAGCCGCCACATTGCCGCGCGCGAGCTGCTTGAGGGTGGGCGTGGCGTCCTGGAAGCCGCTGAAGTTGGAGCGCTTCTTGGTCTTCAGGATGAGCTTGGCGGCCTTGGTCCACTTGTCGCGGCCCTGGCAGTCATATTTGTAACCGAGGTAGGCACAAGCCGAGCCGAACATGACCTGGGCATCGGTGCCGATCTCGAACGGATACTTCGAGTTGGCCTTCGGGTCGAACAGAATCGACCAGCTTTCCGGCTGCTTGCCCAGCGTCTTGACGTTATAGGCGATACCCGTGTCGCCCCACTGGTAGGCGGCGGTGTACTTGCCCTTCGGGTCGTAGCTGGTGTCCTTGAACCGCGACATCAGGTTGTCGTAGTTCGGGATCAGTTTCTTATTGAGCGGCTGGATCAGGCCGGTGTGGATCAGACGCGGTACGTAGTAGTTCGACGGCACTACGATGTCGTACTGCGAATCGCCGCCGGCGCGCAGCTTCGCGAACATCTCGGGCTGGGAGTTGTAATAACTCTGGACCACCTTGACGTGATACTTGGCCTCGAACTGCTTGATGATCTTCGGGTTCATGTACTGAGACCAATTGAAGATATACAGCGTCTTGGCATCGTCAGCGAAGGCCGGCAGCGCAACGGCCGCTACGGCGGCCGCCGCGATCAGTCGGGTCAGGAATCGGCGTGTTTTCATGATGGTCGGGTCCTCGTGCTGGCTAATTGGATGTCTTGTATGAAGCGGGGCCGGCAGATCAGCGCGACTGCACCTCGCCCCAAAGTTGCTGGACGAACTGCAACGAGTCGCCCTTGAGCGCAGGCGTGTAGTGCAAATGCTTCATCTGCTCGGCGGTCGGCTGGCTCGGCGGCTTTCTGAGCGCCGGCTTGAGATACGGCGTGGCGGCCTTGTTCGGACTGGCATACCAGGTGAAATTCGACAGCGTGGCGCCGTTCTTGCCGTCGAGAATGAAGTTGATGAACTTGTTGGCGAGCTTCGCGTGTGGCGCCTTGTCCGGAATCGCCATGGTATCGACCCATAGCTCGGCGCCCTCCTTGGGCACCACGAACTTCAGATTCTTGTAGGCCTGCGGATTGTTCGCCTTGTCCTGCAGGTAGTCGCCGTTGAAGCTCACGCCGGCCGCGACGCTGCCCCGGGCCAGCTGACGCAGCACCGGCGTGCCATCGACGAAGCCCGAGAAATTCGAACGCTTCTTGGTCTTGAGCAGCAGTTGCGCGGCCTGCTTCCAGTTGTCGCGTCCCTGACAGGCATAGCCATGCCCCTGATAGGCACAGGCGGCACCGGTCATGACCTGGGCATCGTTACCGAGGGCAAACGGATACTTCGGGTTCGCCTTGGGATCGAACAGGATCGACCAGCTGTTCGGCTGCTGCCCCAGTTTCTCTGTGTTGTAGACAATACCCGTGTCGCCCCATTGATAGGCCGCTGTGTACTTACCGGTCGGATCGTAGGACGGCTTCTGGAAGCGCGCCATCAGGTTGCTGTAGTTCGGGATCTCGGATTTGTCGAGCGGCTGAATCAGGCCGCTCTCGATCAGGCGGGGGATATAATAGTTCGACGCCACGATCACGTCGTACTGGGCATCCCCGCCGGCCCGCAGCTTGGCGAACATCTCCGGATTGGACTCGTAGAAGTTCTGGACCACTTTGACGTGGTATTTATCCTCGAAAGCCTGGATCAGCTTGGGGCTGATGTAGTCCGACCAGTTGAACAGCATCAGCTTGTCGCCATAGGGCGCGGCCTGCGCGCCGCTGACGCCGGCCAGCAGTAACAGCGCCGCCGGTAGCAGTCGTTTCAGGCCAAACCGGCCGATTCCCGTTGTCATCGTGAAAGCCCCCTGCCGTTAAACAGAACCCGGCGCCGTCGCAACGCCCGAGTGTGTGGATCGTTCGTTCGAGTCTGCCATGACCGCTACCGCGACCGGATCTCGGTCCATAGCTGCTGGACGAACTGCAGATCGTCGCCGCTGAGCGGCGGCGTGAACTTGAGCACCTTCATCTCGGCCGGCGTTGGCATCACCGGCGGCTTCGCCAGCGCTGGATTCAGATAGGGCTTGGACGCCTGATTGGGGCTCGCGTAGTAGTTGAAGTTGGATAGCTCGGCGCCGCGCTTGGCATCCAGCACGAAATTGATGAACTCGTTGGCCAGCTTGGGATGCGGTGCATGCGCCGGGATCGCCATGTTGTCGACCCACAGCTCCGCGCCTTCCTTGGGCACGACGAACGTCGTGTCCTTCAAGCCCTGCGGATTGCTGTGTTTTTCCGAGACATAGTCGCCGTTATAGGTGAGTGCCGCATCGACCGTGCCGCGGGCGAGCTGCTTCAACACTGGTACGCCGTCGCGGAAACCATTGAAATTCGGTCGCTGCTTGGTCTTGAGCACGAGCTGCGCCGCCTGCTTCCAGTGGTCCCGGCCGTGACAGGCATAGCCATGGCCCTGATAGGCACAAGCCGCGCCCAGCATCACCTGGGCATCGGTCATCATGGCGAACGGATAGTCCGGATTGTTCTTGCGATCGAACAGAATCGACCAGCTGTGTGGCTGCTCGCCCAGCTTCTTCGTGTTATAGACGATGCCCGTATCGCCCCATTGATAAGCCGCCACATATTTGCCCTCGGGATCGTACGGCGGCTTTTTGAAGCGCGGCATGAGATTGTCGTAGTTCGGAATCAGCGTCTTGTCGAGCGGCTGAATCAGGCCGGTCGCGATCAGCCGGGGCACGTAGTAGTTCGACGGGAAGATCACGTCGTACTGGGCATCGCCACCGGCACGGAGTTTGGCGAACAGCTCCGGGTTCGAGTGATAGAAATTGCGCACAATCTTGACGTGGTACTGCTGCTCGAAGGCCTTGAGGATCTTCGGGCTCATGTACTGCGACCAGTTGTACAAATACAGCTTCTTCGCCGGCGCGGCCGCCGCACCGGCCGCCACGACCAGCCCGGCCGCCAGAACGACGCTCTGCAAAATCCGTTTCATGTCGTACCCCTGAGTGCAATGAAACGCGAACCCCCCAAACCGTGCACGCGCGCGGCCTCAATCGGCCGCGCGCGGACGCGCCGCCCGCACATACTGGAACGCCAGCGCGATGACGGCCGCCGCGAACACCGCGCCAATCATGAGCGTGGCGATGGCATTGACCTCCGGCGTTACCCCCTTCTTGATCGCACTCCAGATGAAGATCGGCAGCGTTACGCTCTCCGGCCCCGAAGTGAAGAAGCTGATCACGAAGTCGTCGATCGACAGCGTGAAGGCGAGGAAGAACGACGACACGATCGCCGGCCGCAACGTGGGCAGGATGAAGTACCACGCTCGCTGCCAGCCTTTGGCATACAAATCGTGACAGGCCTCGAACAGCATGGCGTCGAGCCCGACCAGACGTGAGTAGATCAGCAGCGCCACGAACGGCACCTGGAAGCTCACATGGGCGATCACCATCGTGCCCAGCCCCAGCTGGAACAGGCCGGTGGCGTTGCTGATCGAGGTGAAGAAGCTCATCTGCGAGATGCCGTAGACGATGTCCGGCATCACGATCGGCAGATACACCAGCCAGATCAGCCAGCCCAGCCGACGATTACGGTAGGTGTACATGCCGTAACCGAGCAGCGTGCCGATCACGGTGGCGATGATCGACGATGTGATGGCGAGCGTCAGGCTGTTGTAGAACGCATTCAGAATGGTCTCGTCCGAAAAAAGCTGGGCATACCAGCGCAACGAGACACCCGCGAACACCGCCGACGAGTTGATGCTGTTGAACGAGTACAGGGCAACGACGGCCAGCGGTGCGTACAAAAAGAACAGCATCACGTACCAGAAGGCCCGCATCCCGCGATGGAAACCGCGCGAACTCATAGCACCACCTGCGAATCACCGCCGAGTTTCTTGCCCATGCGCCGCAGCACCAGCAAGCCGAGCAGGGTCGCGATGATCATGATCAACGCGCCGGCCGCGCCCAGCGGCCAGTTCGAAGCCGCGGCGAACTGCCGTGCCACGAGATTACCGAGCATCATGGACTTGCCGCCGCCGAGCAGTTCGGGAATGACGTACATGCCGAACGCCGGAATCGACACCAGCACGGTGCCGGCCAGCAGCCCAGGCAACGTCTGCGGCAGCACAGCATGGATGAAGGTCCGGATCGGCCCGGCCCGCAGGTCGCGGGCGGCATCGATCTGGGCGTAGTCGAGTTTTTCGAACACCGCATACAGCGGCAGCACCATGAAGGGCATGAAGTTGTAGACCAGTCCCACGACCACTGCGAACTTCGACGGGAACAGGCCCATCTGCGCCGGAATCAGCCCCATCGAGGCAGCCAGGTCACTCACGGGCGAGCCCGGCGACAGGATGTTCATCCAGCCGATCGCTCGAATGACCTGGTTGGTCCAGGACGGAACCACCACCGCCAGCAGCATCAACGGCCGCATGCGCGCCGGCGCTCGGGTGATGTAGTAGGCGATCGGATAAGCCATCACGATCACCAGCGAGGTCGACAGCACCGTCTGCCAGATCGAGCGGATCAGGGTATAGAGGTTGCCGGGCGACCAGCCCAGAAAGCCGAAGCCGGCCAGTTCCTTGAAGGCCTCGAGCGTCAGCGGCATGCGCGGCAGACCGTAGGTGCCGTTGGTCATGAACGCGATCGTCATCAGATACGCGCTCGGCAGCACCAGGAACACCACGATCCAGATCACGCCCGGCGAAATCACCGCCATGAGATGCCCGAAATGGCTCGGCTCGCGACGCTTCGGCGACTCGCTGGCGCGGGTCGCGAAAGCGCCCTGCGTTCTTGCGTCTTGCGTTCTAGGCATGGAAGGTGACCACCCCCGAGGTCTGCACTTTCACCGCCACGCGGGTACCGACGTCGAACATCGGCTCGCCCACGTTGTTGCAGGTGGCCACGATCTCGGTGTCGTTGCCCAGATCGAGCGTGTACTCGGCCACGTGGCCGCGATAGACCCGCTCGCGCACGACGGCGGCGAAGACGTTGGGCCCGGCGTTGACGTCGTCCTCGCGCACCACGGTCATCGTTTCCGGCCGGATGAGCACGTGTGTGCCGCGTTCGAATTCCCCCACCAGCCGGCCGAAACACGTATCCAGGCCGGATTCGTCCTGTTGGCGCACCTCGTAGAGGTTCTGATGGCCCATGAAGCGCGCCACGAACAGATTCTCGGGGTGCTCGTACAGCTGCTGCGGCGGGCCGACCTGCTGGATGCGACCATCGTTGAGCACCGCCACGCGATCGCTCATGACCATCGCTTCCTGCTGGTCGTGGGTGACAAAGATGAAGGTCATACCCAGCCGGCGCTGAATCCGCGACAACTCGAGCTGCAGCTCGCTGCGCAGGCCGGCATCGAGCGCCGACAGCGGCTCGTCGAGCAGCAGCACGTCGGGCTCGTTGACCAGCGCCCGGGCGAGGGCGACACGCTGGCGCTGGCCGCCAGAGAGCTGGTCGACCCGTCGACCCAACAGATTGCCGATCTTGATGAACTCGGCGGTTTCGGTCACGCGCTTGCTGATCTCGGCCTTGTCCATGCCGCGCATCTTCAGACCGAAGCCGATGTTCTCACGCACATCGAGATGATTGAACAGCGCGTAGGACTGGAACACCGTGTTGACGTTGCGCTTGTGCGCCGGTACGTCGGTGACCGAGGCGCCGCCGATCTCGACTTCACCATCGCTGGCGTTCTCCAGACCCGCAATGATGCGCAGCAGCGTGGTCTTGCCGCAGCCCGACGGGCCGAGCAGCGTGAAGAACTCGCCGCCACTGATCTTGAGATTGATGCCCCGCAACGCGATCGAATCGGCCGCGAACTGCTTGGTCACGCCATGTAATTCGATCGATGAGCCACTGCGCCCGCTGGCCTGGTCCTGATGTTGAGTCGTCGGTTCGGCGGCCACCGCCGATGCCGTTGCTGTCGACTGCCCTGTCATATCCGCCCTCTTAGAGTAGATCCCGCATGCGATAGAAATTGGTCGCCAGCACCAGCAGCGGCGTGCGAAGTCGCTCGCCACCGGGAAACCGGCGATGCGTGAGCCGGGTATAGAGATCGAAGCGTTCCGCCTGCCCGGCCACGGCATCGCTGATCAACTGCCCTGCCAGTCCCGCAAGCGCCATGCCATGGCCCGAGTAGCCTTGAGCATAGAACACGTTATTACCGATGCGCCCGAAATGCGGCGCGCGATTGCGGGTCACACCGACCAGGCCGCCCCAGCTGTAATCGATACCGATACCTTCCAGTGCCGGAAACAGGCGTCCCAGCTTGGTCTGCATGCGTTCGTTGAGCCGCTTCGGCGGCCGTTTGCCGTAGCTGACCTGTCCGCCATAGAGCATCCGCGGCCTGTCCGCCGGTGCGGCAGAAAGCTGGTAGTAATCGAGTACGAAATTGGCGTCCGAGACCGCGTCGTCGCCGGGCAGCGTCTCGGCGACCTGCTGCGGCGACAACGGCTCGGTCGCAATGATGTAGTTGCCCACCGGCATCAAGTGCCCGGCGAGTTCCGGCGCCACGTCGGCAGCCAGATAAGCATTGCCGCCCAGCACCACATGATCGGCAGTGAGCTGACCGTCGCGGGTATGCACGGTCGCCGGCTCGCCGTGCTCGATACGCTCGACCGGCGAGTCTTCATGCAGCGTCACCCCGGCCGCCTGCGCGGCGCGAGCCAGGCCGAGCACATAGTTCAATGGATGCAGATGCCACGACTCGGCGTCGTACAGGCCGCCGATATAAGCCGGACAGCGCACGCGCTCGGCCAAGCCGTCGCGATCGAGCAGGGTCAGGCCGTCGTAGCCGTAGACCCGCTGCATATGCTCCTGTTCTTCCGCAAAGCCCTTCATGTGACGCGGCTTGAGCGCGGCGTAGACCGCACCACCACGCAGATTGCAGTCGATATCGTGGCGCCGGATGCGATCCACCGTCAGATTGACCGCCTCGCGCGACATCTCGAATACGCGGCGCGCGTCCTCGGTGCCCAGTGCGTCGGCGAACGTCGACATGCCGGTGCCGAAGCCGGTGAGAATCTGCCCGCCGGAGCGTCCCGAAGCACCCCAGCCGATACGATTGGCTTCGACCAGTGCTACCGAATAACCCCGCTCGGCGAGGTTGAGGGCGGCCGAACAACCGGTCACACCACCGCCCACGACCGCTACATCAACGCGGCGCGCACCGGTCAGCGGCGTCGTGGGCGCCAGCTCGATGCGTCGGCTGTCGCGATAGTAGCTGTCAACGTAGTCGCTCATGAAGATCTTATTTTGTGATCACAATCCAAACATGCCGCAATCGATAGCCGTCTGTCGAATCGCGCAATCGCGGTGCAAACTTGACTGCAATGGACAACTACCGTGCTGCTGGCGGTTCGCTTGCAAGCCCCGGACCAAGTAGCACAAGCGCTTCCAGCGCGCGAAACAGCCCCGAAACAGCGCATTTGAACCGGAATTTGCACCGTTATAGCGCGCTCATCGTCTTTTTGTGATCACAAAAAGGTCATAGAGCGCGCTCATTCGGCGTTGGCGACTGCGGCGCGCCACTCTATGCTGAACCCGTGAATGACACGAGTAGACGCATGGCGGGCTACGACCAATTGACACCTGCCACCGGCACGAATCATCGCCAACAGGCGATTTATTCCGCAGGATTGGCCGGGCGCCGGCCGGCGATTCCGGTGGCGCATACGGCCCTGGCCGCTGAGGCCGAACGTCGTCTGTCGGCGCCGGCGCACGGCTATATCGCCGGCGGCGCATCGGGGGAGACCACGCTGGCCGCGAACCGGGCGGCGTTCGGCGCCTGGCATATCGTTCCGCGCATGCTGACCGACATCGCCCACCGCGATACCGGCGTTTCGCTGTTCGGCCATCGCTACCCACAACCGTTCATGCTGGCGCCGATCGGCGCGTTGGAGCTGGCGCATCACGAGGCCGATGTCGGGGCGGCCCGTGCAGCGGCCGCCGCCGGCATTCCGGCGATTCTGTCGAGCCAGGCCAGCCGCCCGATGGAAGCATGCACGGCCGCCATGGACGCGGTCGCGCCCGGCGCGCCGCGCTGGTTTCAGCTGTACTGGCCCAAATCCGACGCGCTCGCGGAATCGCTGATCGCACGCGCCGAAGCCTGTGGCTGCGACGCGCTGGTGGTCACGCTCGACACACCACTGCTGGGCTGGCGCCCGCGCGATCTCGAGCTCGGGCATCTGCCGTTTCTGCGCGGTCAGGGGCTGGCGCAATACACGCACGACCCCGTGTTCCGGTCGATGCTGGCCGATACGCCGGCCGACTCGAATCGGCCGCCCATCACGCCCCGCTTGCTGGCCAACGTGCTCGCCTGCGCGCGGCATTATCCCGGATCGACCTGGCGCGCGCTGACCCGCGGTCACGGCCTGGCGGCCGTGCGCCAGTTCGTCGCCACCTATTCGCGCCCCGATCTGACCTGGGCCGATCTCGCCTGGCTGCGCGAGCGCACGCGGTTGCCGATCGTGCTCAAGGGCGTGCTGTCGAGCACGGACGCCCAGCACGCCGTGGCCGCCGGCATCGACGGCCTGATCGTATCCAACCACGGCGGCCGACAGGTCGACGGCGCCATCGCCAGCCTGGACGCGCTGATCGATATCCGGGCCGCCGCGCCGGATCTGACGCTTATTCTCGACTCGGGCGTGCGCACCGGCGCCGATATCGTCAAGGCGCTGGCGCTGGGTGCGGATGCGGTGGCCATCGGTCGACCGTATGCGTACGCGCTCGCATTAGCGGGCGCGACCGGCGTGGCCGAATGGATCGCCAATACCGCGGCAGATTTCGAGCTTACGATGGCGTTGGCCGGCGCCCGATCCGTCGAGGAGATTCGGGCCGGCGGCGTCGAGCTGCGATCGGGGCGCCGCCGATGATCGATCTGGCCCCCTGGCTGCTTGGACTGGCCATCGTTGCCCTCGTCTGGTGGCGCGCCATGGGCGCCCGCTCGGCGGCCCGGCGCGCCGCGCAGGCCGCCTGCGAAGAGGCCGACGTCATCTTCATCGACGAACTGGCGTTCAAGCGTATCGGCTTCTCGCGCGACGGCCAGGGCAGCTGGCGGCTGACCCGGCGCTACGGCTTCGAATTCTATAGCCGCGGCGATCGACGCTACGCCGGCACGATCGAGATGCACGGCCAGCGCGTGGTCCGGGTCTATATGGGGCCGCGTCCGGTCTGAGTTTGCTTCACGGAGAGTGGCGCGGCTCGGATGAACAATCTACTGACACGTCACAACCCGGGCGAGGCCGCGAGGCCAGCGATTCCAGGGACCATCGTGGGTTGGGGCCAGGCGGTCAGTGGCGTCGTATCGCGTGGCCGCCCGGGGTTCCACGCGAGGCGCGTGGTGTGCGCTAGACTCGGCACCAGTTTCAACAGACTACGGCCCGATGTCCCATCAAGAGATCACCCTGCGCTTTCTCGCCGAACCCTCGGACGTGAATTTCGGGGGCAACGTATTCGGCGGCAGTGTCATGAAATGGATCGACCACGCGGGTTATACCTGTGCGGCGAACTGGTCGCACAGCTACTGCGTCACGGCCTACGTCGGCGGCATCCGGTTTCTCAAGCCGATCCGGGTGGGCGACCTGGTGGAGCTCAAGGCCGAGCTGATGCATACCGGCAACACCAGCATGCACATCTCGGTCAGCGTGTATGCCCGCGACCCGAAATCGGACGATGCCCGTTTCACGACGCACTGCATACTGGTGTTCGTCGCCGTCGACGGCGACGGCCGCCCCACGGCGGTGCCGGCGTTCACGCCGGAAACACCGCAGGCCCGGCGCCTGAACGATTACGCGCGCAAGATGATCGACCTGCGTCAGCGCATGCAGGACGAAGCGGCCGATTTCCTCCAGGAGATGGAGACCCATGTCCACGACGACTGAGCGCCGGCGCACCGGGCGACGCGCCGGTAATCGCGGATCGCTCGACTCCGGCTTGTCTTGATAAGGCGAATTCATGCAACGACGTACTCTGCTCAAGGCCTCTCTGGCCCTGACCTCTTTGGGCCTGCCGGCGATCCCGGCCTTTGCCAAGTCGCCGATCGATGAAAGCAAAGGCCAGCCATTCTCGTTCGGGTGGCTTAAGGACAAGGCCCGGAAGATGGCCCGTTCGGCCTATCAGTCGCCGGCCGAGAAGCTGCCCGAGGCACTGGCCAGCCTGGCGCCGCTGAACTACCAGAAGATCGTCTACGACTGGCACGACGCGCTCTGGTCATCGGACCCGAAGGTCGCACTGCGGGTGCATTTCTTCCATGTCGGCATGCATTTCAATACGCCGGTGCGCATGCACGATGTCGACCCGGATACCGGCAAGGCCCACCCCATTCCGTTCAAGCCGGAGCTGTTCGACTACGACCACAGCGGTGTCGATCCCAAGCAGCTCGAGGGGCACAACCTGGGGTTTGCCGGCTGGCGGCTGGCGGTGAACCCGGGCGGGCCCTACGTCAATGAAGTGGCCTCGTTCCTGGGCGCCAGTTATTTCCGCGCGATCGACAAGGACAAACAGTACGGCCTGTCGGCGCGCGGTCTGGCGATCGATACCGACGAGCCCGGCGGCGAGGAATTTCCGGATTTCACCCAGTTCTGGTTCGAGCGGCCCAAGGACGGTTCCGAGCGGGTCACCGTCTATGCGCTGCTGGATTCGCCGAGCGCGACCGGTGCGTACCGGTTCGATATCGATGCCGGCAACGCCCAGGGCGTGATCATGGATATCTCGGCGCATGTCTATACGCGCAAGGCGATCAAACGCCTCGGCATCGCGCCGATGACCAGCATGTACCTCAAGGGCACTGCCCAGGAGACCGCGCGCGATACGATCTATCCGCTCATGCACGACTCGGATCGATTGTCGATGTGGCGCGGCAACGGCGAATGGATATGCCGGCCGCTCTACAACCCGCCGACGATCCAGTTCAACACGTTCATGGACGAGAACCCACGCGGTTTCGGTCTGGTCCAGCGGGATCACGATTTCAACGATTATCGCGACCCGGTCACCTGGTACAACCGACGCCCGAGCCTGTGGCTCAAACCCACGAACAAATGGGGCAAGGGGCAGATCGCGCTGATGGAAATGCCCACCGTGGGCGAGACGGTCGATAACATCGTGGCGTTCTGGATTCCGGAAAAGCCGGTCCACTCCGGCGAGCATTTGCACTACGACTACACGTTGTACTGGTGGCCCGAGCCGCCGGTGTCGCCGTCGCTGGCCATTGTGGATAAGACCTGGTCCGGTATGGGCAATGTGCAGGAAGGCTGGATTCCGGGCAACAAGTCGCCCGACCAGTATGCGCGCCGCTTTGCCGTGGACTTCGTCGGCTCGCCGCTGGACAAGCTGCCGGACGACGCCCACGTGACGGTCAACGTATCGGCCTCCAACGGCAAGATCAGCTATACCTCAACCCATGCCATGAAGCCGATCAACGGCTATCGGGCCGTGTTCGACTGGATGCCCACCAGCGACGCCACCACCCCGGTGACGCTTCGGGCCTATCTGGTCAACGGCAATCAGACGCTCACCGAAACCTGGCTGTATCAATGGGTGCCGCCGGCGCCGCAGGACCGCCATTATTAGACCTATGATGGCCGACGCGGCCTCCACGATGCCCTCATCGAACAGCGCCACCCGGCGATGAGCGCCGTGCTACTCGTAGCGGCCCGCATCGTCGCCGGGCTGCTCGTCGTGCTCGTCGCCGGCTACGGCACCGGCGCGTTATGGTTTCGCGGCCCCCGCCCGCGCGCTCTGCGCATTGTCTTGATCGTGGCGTGGTGGGCCGCGGCGCTGGCCGGCCTCGTCGGGCTGATCGTGCCCGATCGCGTCGGCCCGGCCGTGTTCGCAATCGCAGGGTTGATGTTCGCGCTGTGGTGGGCCCAAATCCGGCCGCGCTCGGATCGACCCTGGGCCGACGACGTCGAGCGCGTGCTCCACGTGGAACGTAACGGCGCCCGGGTGCGCCTGCACAACGTCCGCAACTTCCACTGGCGCACGCGCGACGACTACACCCCAAACTGGGAAACCCGCGATTACGATCTCGACCAGCTCGTCGCGGTCGATATGGTGGCCTCGTACTGGATGGGGCCGACCATCGCCCATACGCTGGTTTCTTTCGCGTTCGCCGATGGCCGGCATCTGGTGTTTTCGGTCGAGGTCCGGCGTCTGGCGGGGGAACAGTTCTCGGCCATCGGGGGCCTGTTTAGGCAATGCGAGCTGGCGTTGGTGGCCGCCGACGAGCGCGATATCGTGCGTACCCGCACCACGGCCCGTCGCGAAGATGTGTATCTGTATCGCGTCGCCCTGCCGCGCCCCGGCATACGCGCCCTGTTCGAGGCCTATCTGGATACCGCCGAAACGCTGGAGCGACGACCGCGCTTCTACAACACGCTGACGTCCAACTGCACGACGCTGGTCTACGACATGGTCAAGGCGATCGTGCCCGGCCTGCCCTGGAACTGGCGGCTGCTGGCGTCGGGCCATCTGCCCGAATACCTCTACGATCTCGATGCCCTGGATACGCGTCTTTCGATGGCGGAGCTCCGACGTCGTTGTTGTATCAACGACGTCGCGATTGCCTCGGATATCGACGGCCAGGCCAGCCCTGATTTCTCCGACGCGATTCGGCGCAATCTACCGGCGCCCGAAGGCACGCCGGCGCCGCCCCCGTAACCCGCTGACCGATACCGGACGGGGCACACCGGTCGGACTCGTACAAAACCTCATCAGGCCCTAATCTGATGGATGTCCCGCGAGCCTGGGTCATGTTTATCCGGCTTGCTTCTTGCTTGCGAACCGACCGTATGTGATCTGCTCTTCTTATCGATCCTCGGGGGCCACGATGTCTCGCATCGCTATTCGTGCCGCGGTCGCAACCGCGCTGCTCGCCGCCGGCCTCGTGCCGGCTCTCGCTGCCGATACCGGCTCGGGATCGAGCCCAACCACCCACACTGACCACCCCGCCAGCCAGACGCCCACCACTTGGGATCTGGACGATCTGTATGCCTCGCCCGCGGCCTGGCAGAGCGCGTACGACCAGACCCAACAGCGCATCGACACGCTGTCGCGCTTCTCTGGCCATCTGACCGACAGCGCCGACGCTCTGGCCAAGGCGTTGAACACGATCTCGGACGTACAGAAGTCGGTCGCCCGTCTGTCGGTCTATGCTGGGCTGGCCGCCGATCAGGACCTGCGCGACAGTCACGCGCAAGAGCGCCGCAACAAGGCCGACCGCCTGGCGGCACAGTTCGGCGAGGCGACCGGCTACGTCCGGCCCGAACTGGTGGCGATGGATCAGGACAAGCTCAAGTCCTGGAGCCACGAGACAGTGCTCGCCGACTATCAGTACATGCTCATGCAGATTATGAAGGCGGCGCCGCACACCCTGTCGCGCCAGACCGAATCCGCACTGGCCGCACTGAGTCCGGTCAACGGTCAGAACGACACCTTTTCATTGTTATCGAACGCCGATATTCAATGGCCGAAGATCAAGATCGACGGCAAGGAACGCACGATCGATCAGGCCGGCTACACCAAATGGCGCAGCAACCCGAATCGCGAGGTCCGTAAACGGGTGTTCAAGGCGTTCTGGTCGAAATATAACCAGTACGAAAGCACGTTCGGCTCGCTGCTCGACCAGACCGTGCTCCAGCACGTGATCGACGCCCGCCTGCATCACTACGACAGCGCCCTGGCGGCGGCCACGGCCGCCAACGATATTCCCACCAGCGTTTATCACCAGCTGGTGGCCTCGGTGAACGACAACCTCGACACGCTGCATCGCTATCTCAAGCTGCGGGCCCGCATGCTTGGCGTGAAGCAACTGCATTACTACGACATCTACCCGCCGCTGGTGAAGTCCGACCGCGCCTTCACCATCGACGAGGCCCGCTCGCTGGTGCGCCGCGCCACCCGGCCGCTCGGCGCACACTACGAACAACTGCTCGACAAGGCCACCAACTCGCCCTGGACCAGTGTCTACCCGAGCCCCGGCAAGAGCTCCGGCGCCTACATGAACGGCGCCGCCTACGACGTGCATCCCTATGTGTTGATGAACTTCAACGACGACTACGAGAGCGTGTCGACCTACGCGCATGAATGGGGCCACGGCGTCCATACCATGCTGGCCGACGAGCGCCAGCCGTTCGCCACCGCGGACTATCCGATCTTCACCGCCGAGGTTGCCTCGACCACCAACGAACAGCTGCTCGTTCATTACATGATCGAGCATGCGAAGACCGACGAGGCCAAGCTGTTCTATATCGGTCAGGCGCTCGAGCAGCTGCGCGGGACCTTCTTTCGCCAGGCCCAGTTCGCCGAATTCGAGCTCGCCATTCATCAGGCCGTACAGAAGGGCGAGCCGCTGTCCGGCGCCCGCTTGACCCGGATGTACGGCGATATTCTCGACAAGTACTACGGCACCCAGGACGGCATCACCCAGATCGACCCGGCCGACGACATCGAGTGGGCCTATATCCCCCACTTTTATTACGACTTCTATGTTTATCAGTACGCCACCTCGATCACCGCGGCGCATTATTTCGCCAGCCATATCGAACAGGGCGACGCGAAAGTGCGCAAGGCGTATCTGCACGCGTTGTCCGAGGGCGGTGCCGACAGCGGCTACACGATTCTCAAGAATGCCGGTGTGGATCTGGCGACAGCGGCGCCCTATCAGGCACTCATGGCCTACATGAACGGCCTGATGGACCAGGCCAATGCCATCCTCGACAAGCAAACCGACAACCACGAGAAGGACGCGGGCTGACCCGGCTGCGAGACGCGTCTGCCCGGTCGTCGTGCCGCCAGCGGACCGAGCACGTCAGCGGGGCGGCGCCGCCCATGCTAGGGTTGTGATCACGAAGCGCATGCTGCGACGGACCGGAGGGCTGTCGGTCGCATGCCCAACGCTTTGTTTGCCCGCTCCTTCACAACTAAGTCGAGCGGTCATCGGGTCTGTCGTTGTTGCATGCGAGTCCGCGCCCAGCGCTGTCTTCCGACAAGCCTCGGATAGCACGGGGGCTCTCGTTTCGAACGACAACAGATCCCAAGGGACATCTTTAAAAAATCAAGGGGGACTTGTGGATCGTGTATCCAATCGACGTCTTGCCGTTGCGCTGATCGGCGCCGGCGTACTTTGTTCCGGCCAGGCGCTGGCCCAGACCGGCGACGCCGCCAAAGCACAGCGGTTGCAGGCCATGCAGCAAAAGCTGAATGCTTTGAAAGCACAGCTGGCCACGCTGAAAAAGAATCAGCAGACGCCGGCCGAACCGTCGACCGACAATGCCTCGACCAGCGATCAGGCCAGCGCCGGGCAAACAGCCGAGACCCAGAAGCCGAAGACCACGCTGACCCTGGGCGGCGCCGTGACCGCCGGTTACAAGCTCAAGCCGGACATCAAGAACCACAGTAAAAGCGGTGACGCCCTGGTTGGCATCACGGCCTTCAACGTCCACGGTAGCCACGGCAAACTGTCGTATGGCGCCGAATATCGCTGGTCGCCCAAGGCATTCGCCGACGACAGCTATCTGCGCTATGGCTGGGCGGCCTACGATTTCAACGCGCATAACCAGCTCAAGGCCGGCATGTTCTACGTGCCGTTCGGCAACCTCAAGTTCGGCTACCAGTCGTTCTGGGGCAACCTGACCTACTTCGCCGGCTTCACCGACAACCAGGCCGCCGGCCTCGGCTATAAATACCAAAACGGCCCGTGGCGCCTGGACGTCGACGCCTTCAAGAACGACGATCTGGGGCAACGCAGCCTGTACGGCTCCAACCCGTTCGACGGCTACCAGCAAATCAACGGCGGCAACGTGCGCGTCGCCTATACCTTCAACCAGGGCACGGATCATAGCGTGCAGGTGTCGAGCGCGGTTCGCGGCGGCGAGCTCGAGGTCGGCGGGGCCGAGCGGCAAACTCGGCACGCGCTGGGCGGCCACCGCAGCCGTCGATGCCGCACTCGGGCCGTGGACGCTGCAAGGCCAGTACGTCGACTATCGCTACAACATCCCCGACGGCCAGTCCTTTAACGGCAACGCGCTGCCGACCGACTCGATCACCGTCGAGAACTATGGCTTCGGTTATCAGATGCCGGCCTCTGGCCAGATCTTTGCGGCCAACATCGCGCGCACCTTCCCGGTCGACTGGGGCGCCCTGGATTCGATCCAGCTGTATGACAACTATGCCTATTTGATGACCGGCGGTAACGGTCAGTTCAACAGCGCGTTGCCCGGCAACCCGGCCAACCCGACCGGCGATATCCAGTTCAACGCCGCCGGCGTGAACTTTTCGTTCGGCGTGCTGCAGGTGTGGGCCGACATTCTGAGCGGCAAGAACGCCGGGATGACCTTCGACGGACCGAACGACGGCAGCTGGAACACCCGCTATAACCTGCAGATGGGCCTGTACTTCAGCGGCGATGTGATCAAGGACTGATCGATCGCGCCGCCTCGTCAACGAACCGGCCGTCGCTCGACGGCCGGTTTTTTTTGCGCGGCGTCCGCGATTGGCAGAATCCCTGGCTTTGCGTCAGCATTCGGGGCCGCCATGCAAATCAATCAGATCGCCCATGTCCGAAGCTGCCGCTCCACGCATTGCCGTCATCGGCTACGGTACCGCCGGCCGCGTATTCCATGCGCCGCTTATCCATGCCACGCCGGATCTCGAGCTGGCCGGGATCGTGACCGCCAATGCCGAACGCGCCGCCGAGATCGGCCAGCGCTATCCCGACGTCACGGTCGTCGGCGATGTAGCGACGCTGCTCGCGCGGGCCGACGAGTTCGATGCGGTGGTCGTGGCCAGCCCCAACGGCCTGCATGCCGAGCACGCTCGCGCGGCGATCGAGGCCGGGCTCGCCGTGGTTGTGGACAAACCGCTGGCCGCCTCGGCCCATGACGCGGATGCCCTGATCGCGGCCGCCCGCGATCGCGGGGTCGCACTCACCGTGTTCCAGAATCGCCGCTGGGACGCGGATTTCCTGACCCTGCGCTCGCTGATCGACGCGGACCGGCTCGGCCGTGTCCGACGCTTCGAATCCCGCTTCGAGCGCTGGCGGCCCGAGCCCAAGCCGGGCTGGAAACGCAACGCCGCACCCGACGCGGCCGGCGGCATCTTGTTCGATCTGGGCAGCCATCTCATCGACCAGGCGCTCACCTTGTTCGGCCCGGCACGCGAGGTCTACGCCGAGCTGGACCCCGGCTATGCCGACTCGGGTGTCGACGACGATTCCTTCGTCGCGCTCACGCATGTTTCGGGCGTACGTTCCCATCTGTGGATGAGCAGCGTGGCACCGGATCTCGGCCCGCGTTTCCGCGTGCTGGGCGATCGCGCCGGCTTCGTGAAATTCGGGCTCGATCCGCAGGAGGATCGCCTGCGCGAGGGTGCGGTACCCACGGGCGCGGACTGGGGCGCCGAAGCCGAGGACGCCTGGGGCCGGCTCGGCGCCGGCGAGGCCGTCGAGATGGTGCCGAGCATGGCCGGCAGCTACCCGGCTTTTTATCGCGAATTCGCGGCCGCGCTGCGCGGCGACGCGCCGTTGCCGGTGGACCCGGCCGATGCGGTCGCCAACCTGCGCGTGATTGAAGCCGCCCGGCACGCCTCGGCCGAGCGCCGCGTGGTCGGCCTCAGCGGCCGATGAAACGGGTGACCGGGGCGCTCAGCCGCGCGGCCAGCGAGGCATGCGCCCCGTCCCAGACCGCGGGGTCGAGCACTTCGACCTGCTCCACGAAGCGCGTGGCGCAGGCCGTCCACGAATAATCCAGGGCGAACGCCCGTGCATCGGCGGGCGACAGCTCGAGCGCGCCGTGCACCGCCGTGGCCAGATCGTCGTTCAGACACGCTACATGCGGCGCATGGCCGAGTACGTCCGCCGGCCCGGGCACCGGATAGGCGGCCACCGGCAACCCGCTCGCCAGCGCTTCGAGCAACACCAGGCCATAGGTATCGGTACGGCTGGCGAACACGAATACATCGCCGGCCGCATACCAGCGGGCCAGATCGTCGCCGCTCTGCCAGCCGGCGAACACCACGTCCGGATAGCGCTGCTTGAGCTCGGCCAGTTGCGGGCCGTCGCCCACGACGACCTTGGTGCCGGGCACGTCCAGATCGAGAAACGCGCCGATATTCTTTTCCACCGCCACACGCCCGACGTAGACCATGACCGGACGCGGGCCGTCGATCGCGACCGCATCCGTGCGCGGCGCGAACGCCCGCGCATCCACCCCGCGCGGCCAGAGCACGGTATGGGTGATGCCGTGGGCAGCCAGTTCGTCGGCCAGCGTATCGGTGGTCACCAGCACTCGCGCCGCCGCGGCATGAAAACGACGCATGACCGCGAAGGTGAGCCGGCGCGGCACGCCCATGCGCATTTCCAGATACTGTGGAAAATGCGTGTGATAAGAACTGGTGAACGCCAGGCCGCGGGAACGACAATAGCGACGCGCGGCTTGGCCGAGCGGGCCTTCGGTGGCGATATGAATAGCCTCGGGCCGGGCATCGGCCAGCCGGCGCCCGACCTGACCCGGTGTGGCCAGTGCCAGGCGGATCTCCGGCTCGCCGGGACACGGCAGGCTACGGAACCGATCGGGCGTGATCGTGACCACGTCGTGGCCGAGCTGCGTCAACTCGTCGACCACCGTCGACAGGGTGCGGACCACGCCGTTGATTTGTGGATGCCAGGCATCGGTGACCAGTGCGACCCTCATACCGATGCCGCCCGGCGGCTCTCGCGCTCGGCCGGGATCTCGTCGTCGGTGCCGCGGCCCCAGTACAGCAGCGACATGCGCCCGGCGAAGTCCTCGGTCAGCGCAGTACAGGATTCCACCCAGTCGCCGTCGTTGCAGTAGTCAATGCCGTCGACATCGCGCCGCGACGGGGTATGGATATGACCACAGATGATGCCGTCGAGCCCGCGTCGTTTGGCTTCGTCGGCCAACGCCTCCTCGAAGCGTCCGATATAGGCCACGGCATTCTTGACCTGATATTTCAGAAACGCCGAGAGCGACCAGTACGGGTAGCCCAGACGCCGCCGCACCGTATTGAACCAGCTGTTGCCGACGATCACGCCGCGATAGGCATAGTCGCCCAGCACCGCCAGCCAGCGAGCCTCGGTACAGACCGCGTCGAAGGCATCGCCGTGCATGACCAGATAGCGCCGGCCGTCGGCGGTCTCGTGCACGCACTCGTCGCAGAATTCGATGCCGGCCAGATCCAGTGGCAGGAAATCGCGCAGCATCTCGTCGTGGTTGCCGGGCACATAAACGATGCGCGTGCCATGATCACGATGCAGAGCCAGCACCGCCTGAATCACCGCGCCGTGGCTGGCCGGCCAGTACCAGGCATTCTTGAGTGCCCAGGCATCGATGATGTCACCCACGAGATACAGCGTGTCGCAGCGCACGGTGGCCAGAAAATCGAGCAGCCGCTCGGCGCGGCAGCCGCGCGTGCCCAGATGAAAATCCGAAATCCAGACGCTGCGATATCGATGGAAGCCCCGCGGCGTGGGCGGCGATTTGGAAGCGGCGGGCTTGTAGCTTGAAGAAAACCGGTCGTCGGAACCGACCGGGCTGGAGTCGAGCACGTCATCGAGCGCCATGGCGGTGCCTCCACGCAGAACCTGCAGCGCATTGTCGACACCGGATGTGACGCCTATATGGCGTTTATTTAACGTCCCGATGACAGATTCGGGTCACGAAACACCCAGCGGCCGGCCAGCCGGTAGTTGATCGCGAGCCCCAGCAGTGCACCCGGGACTACGCTGATCAAGGGATGCGCCGCGCCCACCGCGGTGGCCGACACCAGCGCCAAATAACAGCCGAAGTTGACCGTGATGTTGATCGTGTTCACGGCCAGATAACGCAGCCATTGATGCCAGCGCGCACGGTCGTCGCCGCTGGCGAACGTGAAGCGCCGGTTGATGAGCCAGGCGGTACTGGCTGCCAGCGGTATCGAGATCAGCCGGGCCTTCACCGGCGCGATGCCGAGCCCGTGCACCAGGGCGCCGAGCGCGCCCATATCGACACCAAACGCGATCAGCCCGGCCGTGCCGAAGGCCAGCCAGCGCCGCAGCGCGGCCGGCGCGACCGGCCGAAACCGACGGCGCGCGCGCCGCACCTCGCCCATGGAGAACACATCCCGATCGATCATCCCCCCAGACTTAGCAGCCCCGCACGACAAATCGATGACTGTCATGCTCCGGTCATGCGAACGCGCCAGCCTCGGATCAGTCGATCCAACGGAGCACGACCATGTCGATCGCATCGCAACAACCCAACCAGCGCATCCTCATCCTCGGCGGCGACGGCTTCTGTGGCTGGCCGACCGCCCTGCATCTGTCCGATGCCGGCCATGAGGTGATCATCGTCGACAACCTCTCGCGGCGCATGATCGACGTGGAACTCGAAGTCGAATCGCTCACGCCGATCCGGCCAATGAGCGAACGCCTCGCGGCCTGGCGCGAGATCAGCGGTCGCGACATCGGCTTTCATCGCTTCGACGTGGCCCGCAACTACCAGCGATTGGTGAATCTGCTGTGCGAATTCATGCCCGACGCGATCGTGCACTTCGCCGAGCAGCGTGCCGCGCCCTACTCGATGAAATCCCCGGCGCACAAGCGCTATACGGTCGACAACAACGTGGGCGCCACCAATACCCTGCTTGCCGCGCTGGTCGAGTCCGGGCTGGATGCCCACGTCGTGCATCTCGGCACCATGGGCGTCTACGGCTACGGCAGCGCCGGGATGAAGATTCCCGAGGGCTATCTGAAGGTCCACGTCGAGACCGAGGCCGGCGGCATGACCACCGACGAAATCCTCTACCCAGCCCACCCCGGCAGCATCTATCACCTGACCAAGACCCAGGACCAGCTGACGTTTGCCTTCTACAATCGCAACGATGGCGTGCGCGTGACCGATCTGCACCAGGGCATCGTCTGGGGTACCCAGACCGAACAGACCGCACGGGATGAACGGCTGATCAACCGTTTCGACTACGACGGCGACTACGGCACCGTGCTCAATCGCTTCCTGATGCAGGCCGCGGTCGGCCATCCGCTGACCGTGCACGGCACCGGCGGCCAGACCCGCGCTTTCATCCATATCCAGGATACGGTGCGCTGTATCGAACTGGCGATCGGCAACCCGCCGGCCGCCGGCGAGCGCGTACGGATCCTCAACCAGATGACTGAAACCCATCGCGTGCGCGACCTGGCCGACCGCGTGGCCGCGCTCACCGGCGCGACCCTCGACTACCAGCCGAACCCGCGCGTCGAAGCGGTCGAAAACGATCTGCATGTCGCCAACGACACGCTCATTCAGCTCGGGCTGCGTCCGACCACGCTGGATACCGGCCTGTTCACCGAAGTCACCGATATCGCCGCGCGCTATGCGCATCGGGCCGATACCCGGCGCATCGTCTGTCGTTCCGCCTGGCGGGCCGATCGCCAGGTCCCCGACGTGGAGACAGGCGCCGCCACGCCGTCGCGCGTCACCATCCCGGTATAGATCCGGATTCGCGTCGCCCCGGGCCAGGCCCTACGCTGTCGACATGATTCGTCATTGCAACGAGTAAGCCATGACCTCGCGCCTCGAAACCGGCCCGTCGGTCGAGCCGGAAACGCATATATTCGACGACGACGGCCGCACGCCCAACAGCCGGCATCCGGTGCTGCTCTATCGCGGACTGACGAACGAAACCGGCGAGGCCGCCGCGGCCGATTTTGAAGCGTGCTTTGCCGCGAACCGCTGGCCACCGCAGTGGCGCGGCGGCGTGTTTGCGTATCACCATTTTCATTCCAACGCGCATGAAGCGCTCGCGATCTATGCCGGCGAGGCCGAACTGGTGCTGGGCGGCGAGTCGGGCCAGCCGATCCGGCTGGGCGCGGGCGGCGTCGTCATCCTGCCCGCGGGCACCGGCCACTGCCGCGTCGAGGCCAGCGAGGATTTCGCCCTGACCGCTGCCTATCCAGACGGCCACGGCGACTGGGATCTGTGTCGCCCCGGCGAAACCTCCCCGGAACGCGCCCGCGAGCGTATCGCGGCAGTCCCGATCCCGCCGCAGGACCCAATCACCGGCGCCGACGGCGCGTTGGTGCGGCTCTGGCGCTGAGTTTCAACACACGCGCCGGGCCTGGCTTTCTCCCAGGCCCGGCATCAGATGGTCTGCCAAGGGCTCGGCGCCGGCACGGCCAGCACGTCGCGCACCTGCATGAGCGCATGCGCCAGCGTCGCGCGGTCCCGGGCGGCGGAAAAACACAGCCGTATCGCCTGCGGGGCGGCTTCGCTGCCAACACAGAAGGCCTCAGCCGAATTCACGCGAATACGTGACTCGGCCAGCCGTGCCACCACCTGCGAGGCGCGCTGGCCCGGCGGCAGGGACAACCAGGCATAGAAACCGCCGGGCCGCGTGCGCGGCGAGAACTCGGCGAGCGTCTCTTGCACCATATTCCGTCGTGCTTCCAGTTCGGCGAACTGGCGGGCCAGCTGGCGATCGGCATCGCCGGAGGTGATCCATCGGCCGACGATGGAGGCGATCAACGGCGGCGGCATCCAGCTGACGTTGCGAACGACGGTCGCCACGCGTTCGCGCATGGCCGACGGTACGCGCATGACGCCGGAGCGCAGCCCGCCGGATAGAATCTTGGATACCGAGAACAGGAAGATCGTGCGCTCCGGCGCCAGCTGATGGAGCGGCGTTCCGCGTTGCTCGACCGGCAGATGCTGCACGCCGTCCTCCACCAGCCAGACATCGCGCTCGCGGGCGAAATCCACAAGCGCGGTCCGTCGATCCTCGGCCAGCCGGGCCGTGGTCGGATTCTGATGCTCGGGCATCACGTAAAGCACATCGAACGGCTGTTGGTCGTGGCGCGCCGCCAGCGTCTCCACGACCAGCCCGTCGTCATCGTGATCGAGAGCGACCATACGCAGGCCCAGCTGGCCCGCCACGCTGATCACGCCCGGATAGCATAGGCGTTCGGCCGCAATACGCCCGCCGGGCCGCGCGAGTGTCGATAGTGCAATGAAGATGCCGTTCATGCCGCCCTGGTCGATGACCAGTTCATCGGCCGCCATCGGCAAGCCGAGCCGCCCCATCCATTCGGCATAGATCTCGCGGTGCCAGTCGAGGCCGCTTTCGGGTTGATAGTCGAGCGCCTCGGCCATGGCCACCGGATCGGCCTGTACCGCCGACAGCGCCCTCGACAACGCCGCATCGCGTTCGACGTCGGCCGGCGGCAGCGCTAGCGACAGATCCACCCAGCCGTTGTCGTCGCGCGCCGCACTCACATGCGAGAAGGCCGGCCCCTCGTCGACGCCGCGTACATAAGTACCACTGCCGACGCGCGCACTCACCCAGCCGCCGCGTTCGGCTTCGCTGTAAGCCCGCGTGACGGTGCCCACCGTCACGCCCAGGGCTTCGGCAAGCCGCCGCTGGGTGGGCAGCTTCGCTCCCGGCGCGAGCTCGCCCTGCCGCACAGCCTGAGCGATGGCGTTTGCCAACTCGCGATAACGCGGCCCGATGCCCGCCAGTTCCGGCACCCAAATTGTCATGGTGACAATAAATTCATTGACGCTCTAAAAATACCGTCTAATCTTAAAATTGCAGCACAAAACTGCGAATTTATCCGAAAATTGAACCCATACATTATCATGAAATATTCGATCCGAAACCCGCTCGAGCCGAGGCGCGCACCATGATCGGCCCGACTGCCATGATTCCGGTCGCACTGTTCGCCCTGGCCACGGTCGGCACCCCGGGCCCGAACAACGTCATGCTTACGGCCTCGGGCGCGCGCTACGGTTATCGTGGCACGCTCGTGCATATCGCGGGCATTCTGGGCGGCAGCGCCGTGCTGTATCTCGGCGTGGCCCTCGGGCTCGGCGCGATTTTCCAGCAATACGCGCTCGTGCAGTACACATTGCGCGGGTTGGGCGCTGCCTATCTGCTTTATCTGGCCTGGCGTATTGCCAGTGCCCCACCGCCCCGGCTCGACGTCGCCGGTGATGCCCGGCCGCTGTCGTTCACGGCCGCCGCCGCGTTCCAGTTCGCCAACCCGAAAGTGTGGGTGATGGGGCTGACGCTGACCGCGTCATTTCTGCCGGCCCAGGGGCCGATGTTCGCGAACGCGGTCGTGCTGACCGCGATCATGCTTATCGTCGGCTTTCCCTGCCTGTCGTTCTGGGCCACCTTCGGCAGCGTGATCGGCCGCATGCTCCGCACGAATCGTGCCTGGCGGGTGTTCAATATCGTGATGGGCGCACTGACGGCCGCCTGCGTCGGTTTCATCATTGTTGATTGAGCGATGCCAGCGACTTGTACATAACCAACGCATCGATGTCGCCGAGCCGAGGATGACAGAACGCACCGGGCAGGCGCCCGACAATCTCGAAACCGTGCTTCTGCCACAGGCGGACAGCGCCTTCATTGGTCTCGGCGACGAAGTTGTACTGCATGGCCCGGAAGCCCCGGGCCCGTGCTTCGTGTTGGGAGTGTTCGCACATGGCACTTGCCCAGCCCTGCCCGCGAGCGGCTTCCGAGACGACGTAGCCGCAGTTGGCCACATGGGCGCCCTGACCGGGCTGATTGGCCACGATGTAGTAGGTCGCCACGATCTCGCCCCGTGCGTCCACGCCGACGAAAGTCGCCGAAGGCTTGTCCATCCAGGCCGCCCGCGCGCTGGCTTCATCGATATCGCGCGAATAGGCATAGGTCTCGCCGGCAGCAAATACCGGCGACAGAATCGACCAGATAGCCCGCCAGTCGGTCGCCTCGGCGATACGTATCGAATGCATGACCTGCAACTCCCATGAACGAACGCGCCAAGATTACAACGAATCGGGCAGCGGCATGCCCGATCGCCGGGGTTTACTGTCGTTAATGCGGGCTCGATGGCGCTACTTCGATTCATGAATCGTTCATTCACACGATCGTGGCCACGAGGCACCGCTATGGCTGCCGAACGAGGTATTTCACCGCCGGGTGACGCAATGGACGGCATGAGGCGCGATCGCGGGCAGAAAATGACTTGCGCGCCGCTCTCAAAAATTTTTAAGTCATTGATTTAAAATGCCACTAAAACACCCCTGATCAATACAGATTTTTTTTGCGAACAAGGGTTGTCAAATTCGACTTTAGGCGTAGAATCGCCCGCGTCGACGACAGATAACGAGAGTTCAGGGCGTTTTTCGCCGCCTACGGGCAGAACTCGTCGTTCTCGTCGAATCGGGCTTGTCCCAAAGAGGCAATACTTGCTTATTTCTATTCGTTGACCGGCATCGGCAGCGTGACACCGAGGGAAGCGGTTCACGTCAATGCGGATGCCGGGAATTGGCGTGGCGTCGTTCAAGCAGCGAGCCACCGAATATTTTCTGGTTTTTGAGGAGCATTGATGATGGATACGTTCAAGCTGAACATCGTGAACAGCCTTGTTGTCACCGGCCTGGTCGCCGCTTCGATGATGATGCCGATCGTCGCCGCCGAACTGTCGCAAGCCCCGAGCAACCACTCGGTCCCGACTGCAGCCCAGACGACGGACGTTAAACCGATCCGCTGATCGGCCCGGCGACACGAATATCAAAATACCCGGCCCCGCGCCGGGTATTTTTTTGTCTGCGGTGCGCGGGCCATAACCCGGTAGACGCGGTCGCGCCGTCGGAAAACGTCGGTCCGTGGCCATCTGAAATCGTGTCAATATAAAAGCTTCCGGACTACGAGCGGCATCCACCCGGCTCCGCTCGAGTTGGCACGCTCGGTGCTTGGCGCTCAGACGCCATACGTCGCGCCGTACCCATCGGCACCGGCCGGGATGGCTATCGGCATCAAACGACCAAGGACGATCATGACCCGACGACAGGCCTTAACGCCCATAGCGATCGCGCTCGGCCTCGCCATAAGTTCGCCCGGCGCCTTCGCCGCCGATTCCGATTCTCAGGCTGCCGACATGCAGTTATTGGCCGCGAAACAAATCTTCGATACGAGCAATCTCGACACGCAAGTCAGCGCCTGCCACAACCTCAATACCTTCGTGAACACGAAATGGGTGGCTGCCAATCCGATCCCGGACGATCACACGCGTTGGGGCTCGTTCAACATGCTGGCCGAGAAGAGCCTCGAGGATCAGCACACGATCGTAAAGAAAGCCGCGGCCGAGGCCGACAAAGCCGATGCCGGTTCGATCAAGGCGAAGATCGGTCATCTCTACCAGTCGGGCATGGATGTCGAGGCCATCGACGAGGCCGGTTACCAGCCGATCGAGCCGCGACTGAAACAGATCGCTGCCATCGACAACCGGCGCGAGCTAAGCCATTACCTCACCCAGGCATTCGCTGCCGGCCAGGGTCAGGTTTTTGCGCTGGACGCCAGCCCCGACTACAAGAACGCCACGCGTGTCATCGCTTACGCCTACCAGGGCGGGCTGGGCCTGCCAACGCCCAAGTACTACACCGACAAGGATTACGCCAAGCAACGGGCCGCCTATGTCGACTATATGACCACGCTGTTCAAGCTGACCGGCGAATCCGACGCAAAAGCCGCGGCCGACGCCAAGCAAGCCATGGCCTTCGAAACCGAGCTGGCCAAGCATTCGCTGTCCCGCGTGGCCATGCGCGATCCAAAGAACCAGTACCACTTCGTAAGCCTGGACGAGGCCAACAAGGCGACACCGAACTTCGACTGGAAAGCCTTCTTCGTCGCCCAGGGCGCCGATATCAAGAAGGGCTTCTCGCTATCCGAGCCCAAGTTCTTCGCCGAATTCAACAAACTGTTGGGCAACGCGCCGCTCGACCAGTGGCGTGCCTATCTTCGCTTCCACACCATCGACGATGCGGCCCCGCTGTTGTCCACGCCGTTCAACGAGGCGCATTTCGCGTTCTATGGCACCACGCTCAACGGCCAGCCCAAACAGAAGCCGCGCTGGAAACAGGCGCTGGATGCGGTTAATTCCGCCATGGGCCAGGCACTGGGCCAGCTCTATGTCGCCGACTACTTTCCGCCGGAAGCCAAGGCCCGCGCCCAGCAGATGGTGGCCAACATTCGCGCGGCGCTGAAGACTCGCATTCAGAACAACGACTGGATGAGCGAGAAGACCAAGGACAAGGCGCTCGACAAGTGGTCGAAGTTCCTGCCCAAGATCGGCTACCCCGAGCACTGGCGATCCTGGAAAGGCCTGAACATCTCGGCCGATGATTTCTACGGCAACATGGAACGCGCCGCGGAGTTCAATCACGCCTACGAGATGGCCTATGTCGGCCAGCCGCGCGATCGCCAGCGCTGGGGGATGACGCCGCAGACGGTCAACGCCTATTACAACCCGACCGACAACACCATCAACTTCCCGGCCGCTATCCTGCAGCCGCCGTTCTTCTATGCCCACGGCGACGACGCGGTGAACTATGGCGGCATCGGCGCGGTGATCGGGCACGAGTCGTCGCACGGCTACGACGACCAGGGCAGCCAGTTCGACGGCGACGGCAATCAGGTCAACTGGTGGACGGCCGCCGATCGCAAGGCCTTCGACGCCCGGACCCAGAAGCTGGTCGACCAGTTCAACCAGTACACGCCCATCCCCGGCAAACCGCAGCTGCACGTCAATGGCAAGCTGACGCTGGGCGAAAACATCGCCGATCTGGACGGGCTGACGCTGGCCTACGACGCACTGCAGACCGCACTGGCCCACAACCCGAAAGAAGCGCACATGAAGATCGACGGTTACACCGAAGATCAGCGTTTCTTCATGTCGTGGGCGCGGGTCTGGCGCGGGCACAGCCGGGAAAAAGCGCTCGAGGTTCAGCTGAATTCCGACCCGCATTCACCCATGTCGTTCCGCGCTATCGGCGCGCCGTCTAACATGCCGGCGTTCGCCAAAGCGTTTGACTGCAAACCGGGCGACGCGATGGTCCGGCCGAAGAACAAGCGCGTCGAAATCTGGTAATCGCGCGACCGAACAGGCCGCGGGGCTTCGGTTCCGCGGCCCGGGCGGCGACGCGCAAGCGCCTCCGGCGGCATTGCGTGCGCGCTGGCGTATCATCCCGTAACTCCGGGTCGGATACACTGCCGCCCCAGCCGTTGGCTTCCCGACGCGCTCGTATTCCTGCCATGACGACGCCCGCGTCTTACGTTAGTTTCCAGGCATGCCCGATATCAGCCAGATCATCTCGGACTATGGCCCCTGGGCCATCTTTCTGCTCGTGCTGCTCGAGGACTTCGGCATTCCCGTGCCAGGTGAGACGGCCCTGATTTCGGCCGCCCTGCTCGCCTCGCAGGGTAAGCTGCCGATCGAACTGCTGTTGCCGGCGGCCTGGCTGGGCGCGGTCATCGGCGACAACATCGGCTATGCCATCGGCCGCTTCGGCGGACGGCGATTGGTCATACACCACGGCACGCGAGTGGGCATCACGGATGCCCGCCTGGCGCGTATCGAGCGGTTTTTCCAGCGCCGCGGCGGGGCCATCGTCATCATCGCCCGCTTCTTCGTCGGCCTGCGCCAGCTCAACGGCATTGTCGCCGGCATCGGCTGCATGGCGGCACCACGCTTCGTGTTCTACAACGCCATCGGGGCCGCGCTCTGGGTCGGCGCCTGGGGCTTCGGCACCTACTGGTTCGGCAAACATTTCGAGCAGGCACTCGAGAAATTCGGCCCGATCGGCATGTACAGCGCCGCCGGCGTCGCCGTACTGGTCGTGGTGACGTATATCGTCTGGCGCCTGTTCTACCGGGGCCGCCCCCAGAGCTCGAACGATTGATAACAGCAGCCGTTAAGAATCCACTTTAAGAGCCTATCCCAATAGGATGGCGTGGTCTGAGCGTGTGCCCGGCTAGGCGCGGCCGACGCCGCGTGGTCATTCCACGTCAGGAGGCCGCAACACCGCCGGGTGCGCGCTCAGACCCGCCCTTCGGGGCGCACGAAACGGCAACAGCCCCTAACAAGGATTTCGAAGCTTATTCTGAGGCCTGTCTCTAATACGAAAAACTAACAGGAGTGGGACCGATTCCACTGTAGGGTGTGCCGCCTCTTGCCGCTTCCATTCAGACCGCGCAGAGGAGACCTCGCATGGATCACTGGCACCAGAGCCTGTCGACCGGCCCGCTGCTGGGCATTGCTGCGGGCGCGATCGCGCTGCTGCTCATTCTCATCATCCGATTCAAGGTCCACGCGTTTCTGGCGCTGACCGTGGTCAGCCTGGCGACCGGTTTTGCCACGCTGATTCCGCCGAAGCAGATCCTGCCGACCATGTTGAACGGTTTCGGCGATACGCTGGCCTCGGTCGCCCTGTTGGTCGGTTTCGGCGCCATGCTCGGGCGACTGGTGGAACATTCCGGCGGCGCCAAGGTGCTGGCCGACCGGATGGTCGAGGTGTTCGGCGAGAAGCGCGCCCCGTTCGCGCTCGGGCTGGCCTCGCTGTTCATGGCGTTTCCCATCTTCTTCGACGCCGGGCTGGTGGTGATGCTGCCAATCATCTTCGCCGTTGCCCGCCGGCTGGACGGCCCGCTGCTGCTTTACGGCCTTCCGGCGGCCGGCGCATTTTCGGTGATGCACGTGTTCGTACCGCCCCATCCCGGACCGGTGACCGCAATCGCCGCCTACGGCGCCAATCCAGGTCTTGTGCTGGCCACAGGCATCGTCGTGGCATTTCCCATGTGGTACATCTCGGGCTATCTCTGGGGCAAAATTGCGGGTCGCCGGTATCCGTTCGCGGTGGCCGAGCATCTGTTCGGTGCGACCGACCACGACACCATCGACAACCCGCCACGCGTATCCACGGTTATCGGCCTGTTGCTGATTCCGCTGGTGCTGATCTTCGCCAATACCGGCCTGCACTTCGCGGCCACGCTCGGGTGGGTCGACGACCAGGCCGAGTGGTTCCATGTGCTGCGCCTGATCGGCCAGACGCCGGTGGCGCTGTTGATTTCGGTACTGGTCGCGTCCTACGTGCTGGGCTGGCGCCGGGGCGAGCACGGCAGCGCCCTGGAAAAGATTCTGGATTCGGCCTTGCCGGCAATCTGCTCGGTGGTGCTGATCACCGGTGCCGGCGGCATGTTCGGCGGCGTGCTGCAGGCCTCGGGTATCGGCGACGCGCTGGCCGGTTCACTCAACAATCTGGGCCTGCCGGTAATCGTGGCGACCTATGTCGTCGCCGTGATGATTCGGCTCGCCCAGGGCTCGGCCACGGTCGCGCTGGTCACCGCCGCCGGGCTGATGGCACCGGCCGTGGCCCAGGGCGATTATTCGGCCATGCAGGTGGTGGCGATCGTGTTCGCGACCGCGGCCGGCTCGGTGTTCGCCAGCCACGTCAACGATTCCGGCTTCTGGCTGGTCGGCCGCTTGATGGGCATGGACGTGGCCACGACACTCAAGACCTGGACGGTGCAGCAGGCGCTCGAGTCGATCGTCGCCTTCGTCATCGCCTATGCCATCTTCGCCATCTTTTAGAGGACGCAATCTCATGAGCGATGCACTGTTCGATGTCGCCGGCAAGCTGGCGCTGATTACCGGTTCGTCGCGCGGGCTCGGCGCCGAGCTGGCCCGCGGCCTGGCCGAGCGCGGCGCGCAGGTGATCCTGCACGGGCGCGATCCGGACAAGCTGGCCGGGGCCGCCGAGCGGCTTGCCGGCGAGACCGGCGCCGAGGTGGCGTATGTTGCCTTCGACGTGACGGATGCTGCCGCCGTGAAGCAGGCAATCGCCGAGGTGATCACGGCCCACGGCCTGCCGGACATTCTGGTCAACAACGCCGGGCTGCAGAAACGCGCGCCCTTCGCCGAGTTCCAGCCGGCTGAGTGGGACGCCGTGGTCGCGACCAACCTGTCGAGCGCGTTCTATGTCGCCAACGCCCTGGCCGGGCCGATGAGCGAACGCGGCTCCGGCAAGATCGTGAATCTGGGCTCGGTCCAATCCAAACTGGCCCGCGAAACAATCGCACCCTATTCCGCCTCCAAAGGCGGCGTGGCCATGCTTACCCAGGGCATGGCCGCCGATCTGGCGCGCTACAACATTCAGGTCAACTGTATCTCGCCCGGCTATTTCCAGACCGATATGAACACCGCCCTCTGGCAGGACGCGGATTTCGATGCCTGGATCAAGAAACGCACGCCGGCCGCACGCTGGGGCCAGCTCGATGAACTGATCGGCACGCTGATCTATCTGTGCTCGGACGCTTCGAACTTCGTTTCGGGCCAGAATATCTTTGTGGACGGTGGGATGACTTCGGTGGTGTGAAGCCGGCCCGGCGGTGCTTGCACCGCGGTATCACCGGCAGCGTGGATCAACTCTTGTTCTTTCGGCCCTTATGGCTCTTGTCGTCGCTGCCGTCGCCCGTGCCCGATTCGAGTAAATCCTGCACCGAATCGAGAATCGCCGCCGGCCGGAACGGATAGCGATCGACGTCCTCGCGGCTGGCGATGCCCGACAAGACGAGGATCGTATGCAGCCCGGCCTCGATGCCGGCCACCACGTCGGTATCCATGCGATCGCCGATCATGCCGGTACGCTCGGAGTGGGCACCGAGCTTGTTCATGGCCGAGCGAAACATCATGGGGTTCGGTTTGCCGACGTAGTAGGGGTCGCGCTTGGTGGCAGCCGTGATCAATGCGGCGACCGCACCCGTGGCCGGCAGTACGCCTTCGGCGCTGGGGCCCGTAACATCCGGATTGGTGGCGATGAAGCGGGCGCCGTTGTTGATGAGGCGGATCGCCTTGGTGATCGCTTCGAAGGAATAGGTCCGGGTCTCGCCGAGCACCACGAAATCCGGGTTGGCGTCGGTCATCACGAAACCGGCCTCGTGCATGGCGGTCGTTAACCCCGCTTCGCCGATAATGAACGCCGAGCCCTCCGGTGCCTGATCGGCCAGAAACGCTGCCGTGGCCAGTGCCGAGGTCCAGATCTTGTCTTCCGGTACTTCGATGCCACTGCGATACAACCGGGCGGACAGGTCGCGCGGTGTGTAGATCGAGTTATTGGTTAGCACCAGGAAACGCGTATCGCTGTCGCGCCATTGCTCGATGAGCTCGGCCGCGCCCGGCAATGCCTTGTTCTCGTGCACCAGCACGCCGTCCATGTCGGTCAGCCAGCAGTCGATCTTGCGCTTTGCCACAAAGGCCTCGGGGGGTTGGTTCGATGACAATGCCCCCGATCATACCGAGTCTGTTCGCCACGTCATCGTCTTCGCCGATGCGCGCTGGGCATCGCCGCAAGCACGGTGGTAAGTAAGTTTTAACAAATAACTAAATTTGACGACTATTCATGTGCTTAATGCACGGTCACGTTAGTCCTTTGGCGGCCGGCACTTGCATAGTTACGAACAGTTTGAATACGTTTTAATTTCGTTACATTGCATAGCGCTAAGGGGTTAAGGATGAAAAAACTACTGATGGCAATCGTGGCCGGTTCGGTGTTTTATGCGGCGTCGGCGCTCGCAGCGGTCAATATCAATACCGCCAGTGCCGATCAGCTCCAGACGCTCGATGGCATCGGCAGCGTCAAGGCGCAGGCGATCGTCGAAGATCGCAAGACCAATGGCGACTACGACAGCCTCGACCAGCTCACGCGAGTCGACGGCATCGGCGACAAGACCGTCGACGGGCTGCGTTCGGAAGCCACGGTCGGCGACGACAGCGGCACGAGCGACAGCGACAGCTGACGGCAGGTCGGGATCGGCCGGCCCGAGCCCGGTCGATCCCGGCAATGTTCCGGGCTACGCCGCGACGATTCGTGGCGCTACACTCGGCGCTATGAACACTCATTCCGGCAAGCTGGTTATCGGCATCTCCTCGCGGGCGCTGTTCGATCTGGAAGCCAGTCATGCCGTATTCGAAACCGAAGGCCGCGAAGCCTATTGCAACTATCAGATCGAGCATGAGGACGATGTGCTCGAACCCGGGGTCGCATTCGGCCTCGTGCGTAAGCTGCTCGCCCTCAATGATCAGGCGCGCGAGCGGGTAGAGGTGATCCTGCTTTCACGCAACAGCGCCGACACTGGATTGCGCGTATTCAATTCAATCGCGCATCACGATCTACCCATCACGCGAGCCGCCTTCACCAGCGGCGATTCGCCCTGGCGCTATGTTGCGGCGTTCGGCGCCGACCTGTTTCTCTCGGCCGATCCGGAAGACGTTCGAGCCGCCCTGGCCGCGGGTTGTGCCGCGGCCACCATCGTGCCCGGCTATTCACGGCCCGCCGGCCAAGGCGTGCTCAAAATCGCGTTCGACGGCGATGCCGTGCTGTTTTCCGACGAAGCCGAGCGCATCTTCAAGCAACATGGGCTGGCTGCCTTCACCGAAGCCGAATCGGCCGCTGCGGGAGAACCGCTGCCAGGCGGCCCGTTCAAGGCGTTTCTCGAAGCCCTGACCCATATCCAGAGCGAATTCGACCCGGACAATTGCCCGATTCGAACCGCCCTGGTGACGTCGCGCAGCGCACCGGCCCACGAACGCGTCATCCGCACGCTGCGCGCCTGGCATATTCGTATCGACGAAGCGCTTTTCCTCGGCGGCATGGCCAAGGCCCAGTTTCTGCAGGCTTTCGGTGCCGATATCTTCTTCGACGACCAGGCAACACATATCGGCCCGGCTTCGAGCCTGATGGCTGCAGGCCACGTGCCGCACGGCGTCGCTAACGAGACGCCGGCGTCGAGTTAGGCGTCCACACCGAGACAGCAAACCGCAGGACTGGACAGCTAGTATCGACCGCTGTCGTCGCTCTCACTCGCGAGTTCGGGCTGCGCCCGTCGCTGTCCGGGAAACCGAGTGGCAAGAATATAACGCCGGAAGTCGTCGTTGAGCGCCCCAAGGATCTCCTCCCTGGCTTCAACCACCATCAGGCGCCGCGTATTCAACAGAGTCGGGTAATCCAGAACGAGAATGAGATGCGCGAAACGCCAGTTCGGATCCTCGACTTGCTCGGCCGTCAGCGCCCACAGTCCGGCGGTCTGCGCCGGCAGCTCGACGAAATTGCGTTCGATCAGCCCGGCCCGCTCGTGCCGCGTGACCACCGAATTACGGCGTCGGGCGATGATGTCGTCATTGCGGCGCGGCCGGATCACGTCGCCCGTGTCGCCGAAATAGGTCAGGCTGATATGGGTATCGCTGGCGGTGATCAGCCGAACGTCGCGAACGGTCACGCGCACATCGGTGCCGTTGGCGCAGACGATATGTACGCGATTCTCGTCGGGATCGCTGCGTTCGGGCCGAATCAACCGCTTGAGCTTGAATTCCAGGCTCTTGTTGCGCAGCACGAAGAAACCGTAGACCAGCGCCGACCAGACGACGAACGACATCACGGTACCGACGATGTTTTGTAAAATCGTGCCCCAGGCCATCCACACCCCCGCCCTCGTGTATCGGTCGTATTCTCGTCCGTCCAGCATGATGATGATCGCCGATTTTTCGGAGGCGACGCCATGAATCTGTTCACGAGCCTGCTGGTGGCTGCGGGGGCATTGCTCGGCGTGGCGCTGCTCGTGATCGGCCCGGGCTGGCTGCGCCAGCGCCCGACCCTGTCGCCGTCACAGCGCCGTCGTCTGGGCCGGCTCATGCCCTGGACCCAGCGACTCGATGCCCGGCGTCGCGAGCGCCTGCAGACGCGAACCGCGCGTGTGCTGCGCGACATCGATTTGCTCGGCGACAACGGTCGGGCGCTAAGCGAGGACCAGCGGCTGGCCGTCGCCGGCCAGGTCGGCATGCTCTGTCTTGGGGCCCAACCCAGCCAGACCCGTCTGCCCAGTGAAATCGTGGTGCATGCCATGGCGGACGATGAATGGTCCGGCCCACCCGTGGCCGGCCTGCTCGAGGATCTGGGCGAAATAGCCACCGGCGACAGCTGGCAGAACCTTCGGCTGCACATCGCATGGCCGGCGGTCGCCGAGGCACTCGCTGGCGGGCCGCACAACCCGATCGTGCGACAGATCGTACGTCTGCACGATTTCGCCGTACCCACCACGGCCGTGGCCGGCGGCCAGACCTGGGGCGACGCACTGGATCAGGAGTGGCGTCGTGTGCGTGAAAGCCGATCCAATCTACTGCCCGTGGACCCGGACATCGGCCTGAACGAATTCTTCGGTGCGGCAGCGGAAGCCTTTTTCCAACGTGGCGAAGCGCTGGCGGCCGCCCATCCCGAGCTCTATGCCGTCCTGGCCGCCTATTTCGATATCGAAACCGCGCGCAGCCGCCCCGCCGGCCATCGGACGCCGGCTATGCGTCCGTGATTTGGATCGTGCCGCTGCCCGGCAGCGTCTCGACGAACGCCGCACCCGCGAGTTTCGACGGCGTATAGGCGCCGCCCGCGGGCGCATCGGTAAGCAACCGCTGGGCCAAAGCCAGGCTGGCGTGAATGGTCACGTCATAGCCATTGGCCACATGCACCCGGCCGACTCGGATGTCGCCCGCGGCATTGCGTACTTCGCCCCAGACGTAGGTGCCGTGGCGTGCCCGCGTGGCGGTATCCGGGCCCCGTACCTGTCCCGCGCGAGCTTTCAGGAAATTCTTCACCGGCGACAGCGCGAACACCGGGCGCACCCAGTTCAACCACTTCACCTGCCGAATACGCGCCGATGACATCGGCATATACACCGCGACATTCGGGATACGGGTGGAATAATACGCGGTGGCCACGTCACCCCAGGGGATGGTCATGGCCGGCTTGAGGCCGTTGCCGAAATCGATTTCGCGAACATCGGCCGCCAGCGGCACCTTGACGATCCGTCCGTTGCGGCGCACTCGCCCCCCGCCGGCCAATCCGTCGACCGATGTCTTGGCCGTGCCCGGCGACAGCCCGGAGCGCGAATCGAAACCCAGCGCGAGCGTTGTGGCATCCGGCAGTGCCGCCGCCAGCGCCGCCGCGAGGCAATCGGTGGGCACGACATCGAACCCGGCGCCCGGGCACAGCACCGCACTGGTCTCGCGAGCATCGGCATCGCGCGCAAAGACGTGTTCGAATACATCGATCTCGCCGGTGATATCGAGATAATGCGTGCCAGTGGCGATACAGGCCTCGACCATGGCCGGCGCCGTCTCTACGAACGGCCCGGCGCAATGCAGCACGACATCGATATCGGCGAGCTGGCCGGCGATGGTATCGCCGCCGAGATCGAACGGGCGAGCGTCGAGCCCGAGCTCTTGTGCCAGGGCCGCGACTTTCGCCGCATTGCGCCCGGACAGCACCGGCGAACGCCCGTCGGCCACGGCTTGGCGAGCGATCAGTTCACCGGTGTAGCCATAGGCCCCGTAGATGAGCAGACGATCGTGACTCATGCGGGCTCCTCCCTGCGCGGTTTGAGCATCGAACGCGCGATCTTTTCCACCGCGCGAAAGAACAACTCCGGCTGCAGTCTCTTCAATCGATATTGCCACCGTGTATCGCGATGCGTAAGCACCAGAAAGCGACCGGCCGCCACCGCGTCGAAGATCTGCCCGGCCACGTCATCGGCGGTGACGCCCGAGCGCGCCATCAGCTTTTCCACCAGCACCTCGCGGCCCGGCGTGGTGCTGCGAAACGATTCCATCAGATTGGTGGAAAAGAACGCCGGACAGGCCACGGTGACGTTCACGCCGTGATGACGCTCCTCGGCGCGCAGTGTTTCCGACAACGACAGCACCCCGGCCTTGGTCACGTTGTACGACGCCATGCCGGGCGCGTTGGCGATCGCGGCGAACGACGCCGTGTTGACGATATGGCCGCGCGAGGCGCGAATGGCCGGCAACGCCGCCCGACAGCCCCGCACCACGCCCATCAGGTTGATATTGGTGATCCAGTCCCAGTCGGCCTGCGGCGTGTCGGCCACGGTACCGGATGAGGCCACCCCGGCGTTATTGACGAATACGTCGACGCCACCCCACTCGCTGTCGAGCCGCTCGATGAGCTGGTCAAAATCCGACTGGCGCCGCGTATCGAGCGTCTGCGCCATGGCCTCGCCGCCGGCATCGTTGACCTCGCCGGCCACGCGGCGTGCCCGACCGGTCTGAATATCAGTGACGGCCACCCGCCAGCCGTCCCGGGCATAGCGCAGCGCCAGCGCACGGCCCAACCCGCTGCCGGCACCGGTAATGGCGATGCGTTTGGATTGATTATGATGAGCACTCATATCTGACACGTCCTATTGTCACAATTGCGAGCATACGCCAACGTATTGCCAATGTCTTGTCGGCGGCGCATGGTCGGCGGGTCATGCATTGGCAAAGCAAAGGAATCGCTCATGAAAATCTATGAAATGCGTCGGGCGCCGAACCCGCGCCGGCTGCGTATCTTTCTCGCGGAAAAAGGTATCGACCTGGCCGATTTCGAAGTCGAGCAACTCGACCTCGCGGCTGGGGATAACTTATCGGCGTCGTTCAAGGCCAAGAACCCGATGAGCGGTGTGCCGGTGCTCGAATTCGACGATGGTCAGTGTCTTTCGGAGTCGATGGCGATCTGTCGTTATTTCGAAGTGACCCATCCGGAGCCACCGTTGATGGGCGATAGCGCCGAGTCGCAGGCCCGCATCGAGATGTGGAACCGGCGCATGGAGTTGCATCTGCTGTTCCCGGTGGCGATGGCGTTCCGGCATATCACGGGCCATTTCGCCGATCGTGAAGCGGTATTCCCGGACTACGGGGCCGATCGCGCCCAGGCCGCGGCGCGGATGTTCGATTTTCTCGACCGACATCTGGCCGAATCGTCCTATATCGCAGGGGAGGACTATACGGTGGCCGATATCACGGCGCTGGCGGCCATCGATTTCGCCCGTGTGGTGGATTTGCAGATTGGCGAACGAGCGCATCTGGCCGCCTGGCACGAACGCGTTTCGGCGCGCCCGAGCGCGCGCGCCTGAACGACGCGGGGCAGCATCGGGCGCGCCGCTTGGCGAGGCCGGCCATGCGGGATAGCATGCCGGCCTCGTCCCTTCGCCGGAGCCGGTCGTGCGCCTGGAAGAACTCAGCCCGGAAGTCGTGGCTATCATCGTGGATATCGAGGGCACCGTCAGCGATGCCGGATTCACCCGCGATGTCCTCATCCCCTACGCCGAATCCCATCTCGGGCCGTGGATCGAGCGTCACGCTGAACGCCCGGATGTGGCCGAAGCGCTCGAGGCACTGGCCCAGGCGGCCGGCGAACCGGAGGTCGATGTTCCGCGTCTGATCGAGCTGGCCGAATTCGGGCTCGTCGAGCGCGACTCGGGTCCGGTCGCCGCCCTCTGTCATCTATTGTGGCGGGATGCCTATCAAGCCTTCGAGCTGACCGGCCACGTCTATGACGACGCCGTGGCCGCACTGCAAGCGTGGACCGACGATCATCGCGCGCTGTTCACCTACTCGGCCGCGCCCTCGGAAGCCCAGCGACTGCTACTGGCCTATAGCGAGTTCGGCGATATCTCCGGGCTGTTCTCCGGCTTTTTCGATCGCCGTATCGGTGCGAAGAAAAACGCCGATAGCTATACGGCGATCGCCCAGGCCCTGGGCGAGAACCCGGGCTCGCTGTTGTTCATCTCGGACACGCGCGGCGAGCTCGATGCCGCCAAACAGGCCGGGCTGCAGACCTGCTGGATCGCCCGTGACGAGGAAACGCAAGAGAAAGCCGCATCACAGGACGCGCATCAGAACGTGGCGTCGTTCTCCGAGATCGAGCTGCTGTAAGAGCCTATTCCAATAGGATGGCGGGTCTGCGCTGGTCTGAGCGTGTGCCTGGTTAGGCGCGGCCGACGCCGCGTGGTCATGCCACGTCAGGAGGCCGCAACACCGCCGGGTGCGCGCTCAGCCCAGCCCTTCGGGGCGCCCGCTCGGGCCCCAGGGCGGTGTCAGGGGCGCCTTGTGTGGCGCCACCACACTGCGTCGCCCCTTCCTACCCCTGAGGCCCGAGCGGGCGCCGCAGTCCACTCCGTCCTATTGGAACAGGCTCTTAGCCGCGCCACCGGTCGCCAGCGCACCGTTGGCCACATCGGCACGGTCGAACACGCCGGCATCCATGATCCAGTGCGTGATCAGGGCGGCCGGCGTGACGTCGAAAGCCGGGTTGGCCACGGGCGCATCGGCCGGCGCCCAGCATAGATCGCCCGCTGCGCCGGCCACGCCGCGCACTTCGGCCGCGGCGCGCTGTTCGATCTCGATCAGATCACCCGACGCGCAGGCGGGATCGAGCGTCGTATAGGGCGCGGCCACGGCGAACGGAATGCCGTGATAATGCGCGGCCACAGCTAATCCATAGGTGCCGATCTTGTTGGCCGCATCGCCGTTGACCGCAATACGGTCGGCGCCGACGATCACGCGATCCACCTGACCACGCGCCATCAGCGCCGCTGCCATGTTGTCGGTAATCAGCGTATACGGCACGCCGAGCGCACCAAGCTCCCACGCGGTCAACCGGCCGCCTTGCAACAGCGGCCGTGTCTCATCCACCCAGACCGCGATGCCCTTGTCCTGCTCATGGGCGCGGCGGAGGACGCCGAGCGCGGTGCCGATGCCGGCCGTTGCCAGCCCGCCGGTGTTGCAATGGGTCAAAATGCGTTCGCCGGGGGCAATCAGCGCCGCGCCGTGATCGCCGATGGCCTCGCACAGCGCGACGTCGCCATCGGCCAGATCATCGGCCGCTTCGACCAGCGCGGCGCGCCAGTCGGTAGCCGCCATCGATTGGCGCAGAACGTCCATCGCGTTCGACAGATTCACCGCAGTAGGCCGAGCGGCACGCAACGTTTCGATGGCGTCGAGCAACGTCTCGCGATCATCGCCGGCTTCGGCGCGCACCGCGATCATCAACGCCGCCGCGATCGCAATCAGCGGCGCGCCGCGTACCCGCAGCGCCTGAATCGCTTCGACCATGGCCGGGATCGTATCGATCGCCAGCCAGCGTTCCACCTGGGGCAGTTGCGACTGATCCAGCAGTTCCAGCTGGCCGTCAATGACCGCCAGCCCCAATCCTCGACGATTCCGCATGGGCCGACCTTACGCCGTGCCGCCGATACGCGCGAGCAGTTCGTCGGTCTTTTCCTGCATCAACGCCTTGTCGCCGCGGGTTTCAACGTTGAGCCGAATCACCGGTTCGGTGTTCGATTTGCGCAGATTGAAGCGCCAGTCGCCGAAATCCATCGACAGGCCGTCGACGTGCTCCACGCTCTGAGCGGAATCGGCGTAATGCGCCTCCATGTCGGCCATCACGGCATCAGCGTCGTCGACCTTACGATTGATCTCGCCCGAAGCCGGGAACGCAGCGATGCGTTCCTTGACCAGCGTGGACAGGCCTTTGCCGGTTTCCGAAATGAGTTGCGCGATAACCAGCCACGGCAGGTGGCCGTTATCGGCATAGGAGAATTCACGGAAATAATGGTGCGCGCTCATCTCGCCGCCATACAGCGCATCGTTCTCGCGCATGACCTGCTTCATGAACGAATGGCCGGATTTGGATTCGACCGCTCGGCCGCCGGCTTCCTCGACCTGGGCCAGCGTGTTCCAGATCAGACGCGGGTCGTGCACGATTGCTTCGCCCGGGTTCATTTTGAGCAACATCTGAGCAATCAGGCCCACGATGTAATAGCCCTCGATGAACTCGCCGTGTTCGTCGAAGAAGAAGCAACGGTCGAAATCGCCGTCCCAGGCCACGCCGAAGTCCGCGCCGGCGTCGCGCACGACTTTCGAAGTCGCCTCGCGGTTTTCCACCAGCAACGGGTTGGGTACGCCATTGGGCAGCTCGCCGTCCGGCTCGAACTGCATGCGCACGAATTCGAACGGCAGTTTTTCGGCCAGCTTCTCGACCACCAGCCCGGCACAGCCGTTGCCCGGATTGACCACGATCTTGAGCGGCTTGAAGTTTTCCGGCTTGATCTGGGCCAGCAGAAAAGCGACATAGGCGTCGCGTTGATCCAGCGGGCGGCGCTCGCCTGGCGTGGCAGCCGGGCTGACGTCGTTGGCGTGCACGCGACGCTCGATATCAGCCAGGCCGGTATCCGCCGAAATCGGCTTGGCCTGTTCGCGTACGAACTTCAGGCCGTTGTAATCCTTGGGATTATGGCTGGCGGTGACCATCACGCCGCCGTCGGCATTCTGCGAAAAGACGCCGTAGTAGACTTCCTCGGTGCCGCATAGCCCGATATCGAGCACATCGGCGCCCGCCGTGGTCAGCCCGTCGATCAGGGCATCGGCCAGTTCGGGGCTGGACAGGCGCATATCGCGCCCGACCACGACGGTCTTCGCGCCCAGTTCGGCGGCAAACGCCAGGCCGATGCGGCGCGCCATGTCGGCGTCGAGTTCTTCGGGCACCCGCGCCCGCACGTCGTACGCCTTGAAGAACGGATAATACTGGCCCATCGGCGTGCTCCTTGAAATAAATGGTGTGGCGGCTCAGGCCCCCGTACCCGGCGCTGCACCGGTGTCGTCTTCCTCCAGCTCGGGCCGCCCGTAGACGTCGTCGTAACGCACGATGTCGTCTTCACCGAGGTAGCTGCCCGACTGTACTTCGATCAGATCCAGTTCTACCTTGCCCGGGTTTTCCAGACGATGAACCGCGCCCAGCGGGATATAGGTGGACTGGTTCTCGGTCAGCAACATCTCGCGCTCGTCGCAGGTGACCTTGGCGGTGCCACGGACCACGATCCAGTGTTCGGCGCGATGATGATGCGACTGCAGCGACAGCCGGCCGCCGGGCGTCACGCGAATATGCTTGACCTGGAAACGCGGCCCCGCCGCGATCTGCTGATACGAGCCCCACGGCCGGTACGACTTGCGATGCGCCGTGGCCTCGCTGCGACCCGCCGCATCCAGATTCTTCACCAGCGCCTTGATGTCCTGCTCGCGCGAACGATCGGCGACCAGCACCGCGTCCGGCGTCTCGATGATGATCTGATCGCGCGTGCCCAGCGCCGCCACCAGGCGGCCTTCGCTGCGCACTACGCAGTCGTCGGCATCTTCCAGCCAGACATCGCCGGTGGCGCTGTTGCCGCGCGCATCAACGCCGACCGCGCGGGCGACCGCACTCCAGCTGCCGAGATCCGACCAGGCGGCATCGAGCTCGGCCATGACCGCACGATCGGTCTTTTCCATCACCGCGTAGTCGATCGAGTCGGACCGGACGGCCTCGAAGCTCGCCTTGTCCAGGCGCAGGAAATCGATATCGGTGGTCGCTTTTTCGTAGGCCGCGGCAACGCCATCGAAGATATCCCGGGCGTGCTCGGCCAGCAGCTCGAGATAATCCACGGCGCGGAACATGAACATGCCGCTGTTCCAGTAATGATCGCCCGCGGCCAAAAACTGCTCGGCGGTGGCCCGGTCCGGTTTCTCGACGAAGGCATCCACTACACGCACGCCTTCGGAGACCGGTGCCCCGGCCCGGATATAGCCGTAGCCGGTTTCCGGCCGATCCGGGGTCACGCCAAACAAAGCCAGCCGCCCGGCGCCGGTCGCCGCCCGCGCGCGCTGGATGGTGGCCACGAATTCGGCCTGATCGGTCACGGCATGATCGGTCGGCAGCACCAGCAGCTCGACCTCATCGCCGTGTCGAGCCCGGGCTTCGAAAGCGGCCGCCGCCACGGCCGCGGCCGTGTTGCGCGGTGCCGGTTCCAGGATGATGCGGCCGTTATGGCCGGCGCCGTGCATCTGCTCGGCAATCACGAAACGATGCGCTTCGCTGCCAATGGCCAGGGCATCACCGAGATCGTCCAGGGTCTGCAACCGCTCGAGCGTGGCCGACAACAAGCTGGTCTCGCCACCGGCCAAGGGCAAGAACTGCTTGGGCCGACTCTGGCGCGACGCGGGCCAGAGTCGTGTGCCGGTGCCACCGGCGAGAAGAACGGGAACGAGCATTGAAACCCCTGGAATTCGATTCGAACGTCTAGGTAGATCGCGCCCGCAGGCGCAGTCCATGCGCTATCTGGACGCTATGATACAAACCGCACGGTGTATTGCGCTACGCGCCGCGGTCGCCTGGCGTTCAGCTTCCGCTCGAAGGGTTCGTCGTGCGGCTCTGTTCGATCAGATAATCCGCGACCTTGAGCATGCGCTCGTTGCTGCCCGCCATGCGACCGCTGGTCCAGTAGCGGCCGGCCACGCTGATGCTGGGAACGGACATGACCGGATAGCGCTGCATACGCGCGACGATGTGCTGGACCTTCTGCTTGACCGCCGCGCTATTGTAGATCCTATCGAAGCGCTGGCCGTCGACGCCGTGCGCTTCCATGAACTGGCGCATCTGGCCTTCGGTGGACAAGGGCCGGCCATCCTCGTGGATGGCATCGAAAATCTGATCGTGCAGGCGATCGACTACGCCGAGTTTGACCTCGGTGTAATACAGCCGCGCGTACGGCTGGGCGCCCGAGCCGAACAGCACCGGCACCCGACTGAAGGCGATCTTCGGATGCTGCTTGAGCCAGGCGTTGAGCTTCGGCTCGAAATGGAAACAATGCGGGCAGCTGTACAGAAAGAATTCGGTCACGCGAACCGCGCCGTGCGCCCGGGCCGGCCCCGGCGAACTGGCGACCTTGTAATCGTCGCCGGCCACATAACGCGAGACCAGGCTCTGCGCGGCCGCCGGCAGGCACACCACAAGCCCGAGCAAGGCCAACAGGACGGTTTTTCGATGCAACATCCGTTCGTGTCCGTAGATTGACGAAAGCCGGCTACAGTGCGGCGTCGGGCGAAATCCGCCGACGGAGACCGCTACAATGGCCGAGCGCCGTCACACTACCAGCCTGATCTCATCGATGCCCGAACTCACCGCCCGCGATTTTCGAACCATGCGCTTTCTGCTGTCGGCGCCCAAGCTCTCGGCGCTGCCGCCGGCCGATCGCTGCGAAATCGCGTTCGCCGGGCGCTCGAACGCCGGCAAGTCGAGCGCGCTCAATGCCTTGTGCGAGCAGGGCAACCTCGCACGCACTAGTAAAACGCCCGGACGTACCCAGGCGATCAATTTCTTCGATAACGATCGGCTGCGCTTCGCCGATCTGCCCGGCTATGGCTTTGCGCGCGTACCGCCGGCCATCAAGGCCGAATGGGGCGCGCTGATCGAGGGCTATCTGGCCGAGCGTGAAACGCTGGCCGGCATCGTGCTGATCATGGATGCCCGCCGGCCGCTGCTGGATTTCGATCGACAGCTGATCGAATGGGGGAGCGCCTACGGGCTGGCCTTCCATCTCATGCTGACCAAGGCCGACAAACTGTCGCGTAACGAGCAACACAATGTTTTGCGTCGCACGCGCGCCGCGGTCGAAGGTGCGACCGCCCAACTGTTTTCATCGACCAAGCGAATCGGTATCGAGGAAGCACGAGCCGCGATCTCGGCGCTCGTCCCGGATGACGAAAGCGATGGCGATGATCCGCTGATCGAGACATCCGACTGAAACGCAACGCTTATTCAGGTTGCGCCCGGACGCGCTACGTTCATCGAGCCAGACCGACCACTTGTCGGCAAAATCGCGTTTAAGAGTCGACCCGGGCGATGGCTTGTGCGATAACAGGATCCACGGGTTACGCCCAGGGAAAATAAAAAGGGCCTCGGCGACGCAGGGAACGCCGCCGAGGCGCCGAATCCGATCTTAGGGGGAACCGGACTCTAACCGCTCAGGGAGAAAAGCGGGCAGGCACGGCCTGCTGTGAATATAGACGACAGGCCCGGAGAAAAGTTCCCGGGCCCGTCGAATAATTCGGGAGCCGATCAGGTCGCGAAAAACGACCATAAAAAAGCCCCGACGGTCGGGGGAAACCGTCGGGGCGGATCCGGTCATTGGGGGGGAACCGGATGTAGCCGCTCAGGGAGAAAAGCGGACAGGCGTTGCCTGTATAGAAGTAGACACGGGCTCGCTCGAGAAGTTCCGCCGATGCGAAAATTTTTACGCTATGCGTTCGTCGAGCAAAAAAAGCCCCGACGGTGGGGGAAACCGTCGGGGCGGATCCGGTCTTGGGGAGGGAACCGGATGTAACCGCTCAGGGAGAAAAGCGGGTAGGCCATGGCCTACATCAAGTCAGACGCCGCACGTCGCACAGAGTTCCCGCAAGCCTCAAAAAAAATTCTCGGTATATCGGATTGAAGGCACTAGGACGTGTTGAGGTTTCGTCATAAGCGATTGAAATGAAATGGCGAACTCGCATTGTTGCGGTATTCCACCCCCGCTTCAAAACGAGTTCGCCATGGCCCGCCAGATGCTCTCAGAAAAGCTCTGAGCGAAGCTCAGACAGATACTGCTGGCTGAGTCGATTTACGACAAGCCACGATTGCGGCAAACAGTCGAGGGCATGCTCTACCGTGTGCGGGTCGGATGCCCATGGCGCGATCTGCCGCAGGCCTTCGGGCCGTGGACTACGATTTATCAGCGTTTTCGAGCCTGGGCCGCCAGTGGCAAGTGGCGGCGTATTTTCCATGCGTGCATCGTCGACCCCGATCTCGAATGGGCGTTTATGGATGGCAGCTATGCCAAGGCCCACCAGCACAGTGCCGGGGCTAGCGGCGGTCAGCCGCAGGCGATCGGCGCCAGTCGCGCCGGGCGCACGACCAAGATTCACTTGGCCGTGGATGCCTACGGCTTGCCGATCACCTTCGAGATCACGGGCGGTCAGATCAACGATTGTTCGATCGGGCCGAGCCTGGTCGACGCGATACCTCGCGTTGACATCATGATCGCGGACAAAGGCTATGACAGTCGTCGGGTTCGAGCCGCGATCCAGACTCGATCCAGTCGGCCGGTCATTCCGCGCCGGCGTCATTCCAAGCGAGCCAATCCAGACTTCGATAGCGGTTTGTACCGTTATCGCCATCTCGTCGAGAACGCGTTTGCACGGCTCAAACAGTACCGTGCGATCGCTTGTCGCTTCGATAAATTAAAGACGCACTACGAAGCGGTCGTCGCCATGGCATGTGCTCTGCTCTGGCTGCCCATGTGACGAAACCTCAACAGACCCTAGCACTAGCTCTTCCAGTCCGGCCCGGTAAACGCCTCCAGCCGGCGTTTAGCCGCTTTTTGCCGGACACGATGGGCGAGGCCCACAAGGCGGTGCCGGAAAGATCCATCAGGGCGCATGGCGACTGCTATCGAGTCATTTGCCCCAGAAGCTCGTTGCGAATTCTGAGGTCATGCTGGCGCGCGCGGGCTATGGCTTCTTCCGAGCGCTCTTCTATTTTGAACAAGCCGGAGAAGCCAACCGCGCCGCAGCGCGAAACTGGTGGTCAGCGGCGGCCTGGACTTCTTCCGCATGGGCTCAGCGCGCCCGGTACAGTGCGCCGCCCATTCGCACGTCTCGCCTTTCCGAACGCTCGGAACAACCCAGAGAACGCTATTACCCAACGGATTTACGAAGGGCCAAAAAAAATGCCCCGACGGTGGGGGAAACCGTCGGGGCGGATCCGGTCATTGGGGGGGAACCGGACGTTGCCGCTCAGGGAGAAAAGCGGGTAAGCATTGGCTTACATGAATGAGACTGCAGGCGACTGGAAAAGTTTCAAGCCGATTCGAAAAAATTCTTCGAGGTGGAAATCGCCGTCCCGCTTCTGCCACGGGAGCCGAGCAAAAAGAAGCCCCGGCAGCAGGGGGAATTGCTACCGGGGCAAGCATTCCGGTTCTTGGGGGGAAACCGGATGGGGGTTACCGCTCAGGGAGAAAAGCGGGCAAGCCGCAATGTGCTTGCACGGAATAAGACCCGTCCCCATCCGGCAAGTTCCGACGGGCAAGAAAAAATTTTGCCGAAAAAATACAAGCCGCTGTTATGCCTCGAAATTTGTATTGAAACTGACGCGAGCGCAAACCCGCCAAGGCGCCGATCCAGCGGCCGGCGCCTGGCGGGCTTCAATGCGCCTGTTGCCAGTTATCGGCCACGCCGGCTTCGGCCACCAGCGGCACGTCCAGTTCGGCGACCGCGCTCATGCGCTGTGCGATAGTCTGGCCCAATGCTTCGGCTTCGGCGGCCGGCACTTCGAACACCAGCTCGTCGTGGACCTGCATCACCATGCGCGCCTCCACTGCCGAATCACGCAGCCAAGCGTCGACGTCGATCATCGCCTTCTTGATCAGATCGGCAGCCGTACCCTGTAACGGCGCATTGATCGCCGTGCGTTCGGCGTACTGGCGACGCGATGCATTGCGGGCGTTGATCTCGGGCAGATAAAGACGGCGCCCGAACAGCGTTTCGACATAGCCCTGGGCCTTGGCCGCGGCACGCGTGTCGTCCATGAACTTGGCAACGCCGGCAAAGCGGTCGAAGAACTTGTTGATGTAGGCGCCGGCGTCTTCGCGCGACAGGTCCAGCTGCTTGGCCAGGCCATAGGCCGACATGCCGTACATCAGCCCGAAGTTGATCGCCTTGGCCGCGCGCCGCTGGTCGGGGCTCACGTCGGCCAGCGGCGTATCGAACACCTCACTGGCGGTCGCGGCATGGACGTCGCGCTGTTCGTTGAACGCCGCCAGCAGGCCGGGATCGCCCGACAGATGCGCCATGATGCGCAGCTCGATCTGCGAATAATCCACCGCCAGGATCTTGGTGCCGGGCGGCGCGATAAAGGCCTCACGAATACGCCGGCCGGCCTCGGTCCGGATCGGGATGTTCTGGAGATTCGGGTCGGAAGACGACAAGCGCCCGGTGGCCGCCACAGCCTGGTGATAGCTGGTGTGAATACGCCCCGTCGCCGGATTGATCAGCGTCGGCAGCTTGTCGGCATAGGTCGAACGCAGCTTCGACAATTCCCGCCAGGCCACGATATGCGCCGGCAGCGCATGTTTGTCGGCCAGCTCGCGCAGCACATCCTCGGCCGTGGACGGCGCGCCCTTGGGCGTCTTGCGGATAACCGGCAATTCCAGCCGATCGAACAGGATTTCCTTGAGCTGGGCCGGCGAGCCGAGATTGAACTCGCCGCCGGCGGCGTCGTAGGCGGCCTTCTCGATCTCTTTCATGCGCTCGGCCATTTCACCGGACACGCGGCGCAGCAGCTGGTCGTCGACCAGCACGCCGTTGGCCTCGACGCGGGCGAGTACCGGCATCAGCGGCATTTCGATCGTTTCATAAAGCTCGAGCAGACGGCCGACCTCGCTCAAGCGCGCATGCAGCAACTGATGCAGTTGCAGCGTGATATCGGCGTCCTCGGCCGCATACGGCGTGGCGACATCCAGCGACACCTGATTGAAACCAACCTGCTTCGCGCCCTTGCCGGCGACGTCCTCGAACTTGGTGGTCTTGCGCTCGAGGTATTTCTGCGCCAGCGAATCCATGTCGTGGCGCGTCGCGGTGGAATCCAGCACATAGGATTCGAGCATGGTGTCCTGATCGGCGCCGGCGACATGCACGTTGTAGCGGGCGAGCACGTTCAGGTCATACTTGATGTGCTGGCCGAGCTTGCTGATGGCCGGGTTCTCGAGCACGCCGCGCACGCGATCGAGGACGGTATCCATCGGCAGCTGGTCCGGTGCGCCGAGATAATTGTGCCCGACCGGCACATACCAGGCCTCGCCCGGCTCGACCGCGAACGATAGCCCCACCAGATTCGACTGCATGGCCGACAGAGCGTCGGTTTCGGTATCCACGCAGATCAGCTCGGCGGCCTCGAGTTTGGCCATCATGGCCTCGAGCGCTTCGATATCGAGCACGGTGTGATACTGCGTTTCGCTCGGCGCAGCCGGCGTGTCGGGCGCCGCGGACACATCGGTCGGAGTATCCAGCTCTTCCAGGAACTTGCTGAAATCGTAACGACGAAACAGCGCATGCAGCGCGTCGTTGTCCGGCTCGCGCCGAGTCAATTCGTCGGCCAGCCCGGTCAGATCCAGCTCGGTGCGGATCGTGGCCAGATCCTGATACAACGGCAGCTGGTCGAGCCGCGCCCGCAGATTGTCGGCCACCTTGCCGCCGATCTCATCGGCGTGCTCGATCACGCCGGCGAGATTGCCGTACTTGATCAACCACTTGGCCGCTGTCTTCGGGCCAACCTTCTCGATGCCCGGAATATTGTCGGAGGTATCGCCGACCAGCGCCAGATAATCCGTGATCAGTTCCGGGCCGACGCCGAACTTGTCGTGTACACGGGCGACGTCGGTGCGCTTGTCCTGCATGGTATCGAGCAGCACGACCCGCTCGTCGACCAGCTGAGCCATGTCCTTGTCGCCAGTCACGATCACGACGGGGCCGGGCTCACGCGCGGCCAGCGTACCGATCACGTCGTCGGCCTCCACACCGTCCATCTGCACGATCGGTAGGCCCATCGCGTGGATGACCTCGCGGATGCCCTCGAACTGATCGGCCAGATCCGGCGGCACCGGTGGCCGATGGGCCTTGTAGTCGGGAAACAGTTCGTTACGGAAGGTCGGCCCGCGCGGGTCGAACACCACCACGATGCGATCGGATTCGTACTCGCGCAGGAACTTGCGCAGCATGTTGGTCATGCCGTAAATCGCACCGGTCGGCTGGCCGTCGGCATTGGTCAATGGCGGCAGCACGTGAAAAGCACGATACAGCCACGACGAGCCGTCGATGAGGATCAGCGGGCCATGGGCATTGGATTCGGACATGACGAACGGGAGACGGCGAAGCAATGCCGCTACTTTAAGAGGGCGACGATCGCGGGTCCATGAACGGCAGCGCCAATTTTGGATTACGGCGCTCGTTCCTCAAGTGTGATCCGCAGATTTCTCAGATGACACAGATTGGAGACCATGCCATTTCGAGTGACTCGGCGTGATCTGCAAAATCCGTGGATCGTTTTCTTATTCGAGCGCTGAATCGCGACTCAGGTAAACGGCAGACGTCGCTCGCCGCGCATGAGATCGGCCAGCGTCTCCCGGGCGCGGACTTCGTGCATCGTGTCGCCGACCACCATCACTTCGGCCGCGCGCGGGCGCGCGTTATAGTTCGATGCCATGGTGAAGCCGTAGGCACCGGCCGTGCGCACGGCAAGCAGGTCGTCCTCGGCGAGCGTGAGTTTGCGGCCCTGGGCGAGGAAATCGCCCGTCTCGCAGATGGGGCCGACGATATCCCAGGCTCGGGTCTGTCCCCCATGCGCATTCGCTTTCACGGGCACCACGCGGTGCCAGCCGTCATAAAGCGCCGGGCGGATCAGGTCGTTCATCGCCGCATCGACCACGGCGAAATGCTTGTCCGTCTCGCTGGCCCCAGGTTTCAGCAGTTCCACACGGGTCACGAGAATGCCGGCGTTGGCGGCCAGCACGCGCCCCGGCTCGAGGATCAGTTTGAGCGGGCGGTCGCCCAGCATTTCCGCGATCGCACTGGCGTATTCGGCCGGTGTGGGCGGCGTTTCGTCGCGATAGCACACGCCGAGGCCGCCGCCGACATCGATATGCGACAGTTCGATACCATGGGCGGCCAGCCGATCGATCAACGCCAGAATACGGGCGACGGCATCTCGGAACGGCGCCAGAGTGGTCAACTGCGAACCGATATGGCAATCGACACCGATCGGGAACAGCCCGGGGCGTTCGGCGGCCTCGGCATAGAGCGCCTCGGCGCGCTCGATGGCGATACCGAACTTGTTTTCCTTGAGCCCGGTGGAGATGTACGGATGCGTCTGGGCATCCACATCCGGGTTCACGCGCAGCGAAATCGGGGCAACAACGCCCAGGCGCTGGGCTACCGCATCGATCCGCGCCAGTTCGGCTTCGGACTCGACGTTGAAGCAGGCAATGCCCACCTCCAGCGCGCGTTCGATCTCGTCGACGCGCTTGCCGACCCCTGAAAACACGATGCGCGCCGGATCGCCGCCGGCCGTGATCACTCGTTCCAGTTCACCCACCGATACGATATCGAAGCCGCTGCCCAGATCGGCGAGCAACCCCAGCACGCCGATATTGCCGTTGGCCTTCACGGCAAAGCAGATCTCGTGGTCGATGCCGGAGAGCGCCTCGTCGAACACGCGATAGTGGCGCGTCAGCGTGGCCGCGCTGTAGACATAGGTCGGCGTGCTGAAACGCTCGGCGATATCGGCCACGGGGACGTCTTCGGCGTACAGGGCGCCGTCGCGGTAGTCGAAATGATCCATTACGGCGTGCTGCTTTGCGAGTGGGAAGCGCCGTTGTCGCCGCCTTGGCTGGACGCATCGCCCGATGGCTTCTGGCTCTCGTCCTTGTCCTGGCCCGGGCTCTTCGCCGGTTTGATCAAAGGCTTGGGCGGGTTCGGATTATGGCCCGGCAAATACAGCGGGCCTTTCTGCCCACAGCCGGCCAACACGAAACCGGCCGCCAGCGCGACGAACAGGGCGAGGAGAATCGGCTTCATGCGCGGCACTCGCATTCCGAAAAACAACGGCCGGCCAGTCTAACCCGAGACGCCGTCAGACGCCCATATAGCGCGCCAGGAACCGCAGATGCTCGTCAATGAACGTGGCGATGAAGAAATAGCTGTGGTCGTAGCCTTCGCGGCGCCGAACCTCGACCGAGGCGCCCGCTTTCTCCGCGGCCTGTTCCAGCGCCTCGGGCTTGAGCTGTTCCTCGAGGAAGCCGTCGGCCAGGCCCTGTTCCAACAACACCGGCGGCAAGGCGGCGCCGTGATCGGCATGGGCCATCAGATCGCTGGCGTCGTACTCGGCCCAAGCCTTGCGATCATCGCCCAGATAAGTCGAGAAGGCCTTCTCGCCCCAGGGCACGGCCACCGGATTGCAGATCGCCGAGAACGCCGAGATGGCGGCGAAGCGATCGGGATTGCGCAGGCCGATGACCAGCGCGCCGTGGCCGCCCATGGAATGCCCCGCGATCGCCTCGCGCGAAAGATCCACCTGCTCGCCGAAGCGATCGGCGAGCAGGTCGGGCAGTTCGGTCACGACATAGTCGTACATCCGGTAATGCGTCGACCACGGCGATTGCGTGGCGTTGACGTAAAAGCCGGCGCCCTGACCCAGATCATAGACGTCCTCATCGGCCACATCCTCGCCGCGCGGGCTGGTGTCCGGCGCGACGATGGCGATGCCGAGCTCCGCGGCCACGCGCTGGGCGCCTGCCTTGTTGACGAAGTTCTCGTCGGTGCAGGTCAGCCCGGACAGCCAGTAGACCACCGGCACGCGATCGTGCTCGGCGGCCGGCGGCAGATACAGAGCGAACGTCATGTCGCAGCCGCACGTCTTTGAGTGGTGCGTATAGCGGCGCTGCCACCCGCCGAAGGATCGATGCTCGTCGATGACTTTCACGTCCACGGTCGTCGTCTCCCGCAAGCGATTTAGAAATGCAGTACCGAGCGGATCGCCTTGCCCTCGTGCAGAAGATCGAAGGCCTCGTTGATCTGCTCGAACTTGAGATCGTGGGTCACGAAATCGTCGATATTGATATCGCCCGACATATAGCGCCCGACATAGTCCGGCAGCTCGGTGCGGCCCTTCACGCCGCCGAAGGCGGAACCGCGCCACACGCGTCCGGTGACCAGCTGGAACGGACGGGTTTCGATGGTCTCGCCCGCGCCGGCCACGCCGATGATGGTCGACTCGCCCCAGCCCTTGTGGCAGCACTCGAGCGCGGCCCGCATGACGTTGGTATTACCGATGCACTCGAACGAGTAGTCCACGCCGCCATCGGTCATGTCGATGATGACCTGCTGGATGGGGTCGTCATAGTCGGCCGGGTTGACGAAGTCGGTCGCGCCCAACTGGCCGGCGAACTTGAATTTGTTCGGGTTCAGGTCGATGGCGATGATGCGCTCGGCACCAATCATCTTGGCGCCCTGGATCACCGACAGGCCGATCGCGCCGAGGCCGAACACGGCGACCGTCGAGCCGGGCTCGACCTTGGCGGTGTTGTAGACCGCGCCGATGCCGGTGGTGATGCCGCAGCCCAGCAGGCAGACCTTGTCCAGCGGGGCTTCGGGGCTGATCTTGGCCAGCGAGACTTCGGGCACGACGGTGTATTCCGAGAACGTGGACGTGCCCATGTAGTGGTACAGATCCTGCCCGTTCTTGGAGAAGCGGGTGGTGCCATCCGGCATCAGGCCCTGGCCCTGGGTCTCGCGCACCGCGCCGCAGAGATTGGTCTTGCCCGATTTACAGAACTTGCACTCGCCGCATTCGGCCGTATACAGCGGAATGACGTGGTCGCCCGGCTTGACCGAGGTCACGCCTTCGCCGACTTCCTCGACGATACCGCCGCCTTCGTGGCCAAGAATACGGGGAAAGAAACCCTCGGGATCCTTGCCCGACAGGGTGTAGGCATCGGTATGACACACGCCGGTAGCGACAATACGCACCAGCGCTTCGCCGGCCTTCGGACCGGCAACGTCGATTTCCTCGACCGACAACGGCTTGCCTGCCTCCCAGGCGATCGCGGCGCGTGACTTCATCGGAACTCCAATCGACTCGGCGTCGTTGTTGTGTACATAACTGCGCCGATACTATCGCAACTCTCTTGGGTGTCGAAGGCCAGGGTGGCCGCATGTCGCATGGGCGATGTTGCATGTCGTTCAGCGCCTGTCCAGACTTCGCCATCGGTACCCTGCTCATGGACCACATCATGCTCGACTGCGTTGAAATCCAACCGCCGAATCCGGCAACCGCCAGCGTCATATGGCTGCACGGTCTGGGCGCGGATGGAAATGATTTCGTGCCCATCATCCCGGAACTCGGGCTGGGGGACGCGCATTCGGTGCGCTTCGTGTTTCCGAACGCGCCCCAGCAACCGGTAACGATCAACGGCGGCATGCGCATGCCCGCGTGGTACGACATCAAGGGCGCGGATATTGCCGATAAACAGGATCGCCCGGGCATCGAGGCCAGCACCGCCGAAATCGAGACACTGATCGCCCGCGAGATCGACGCTGGCATCCCGGCCGATCGCATCGTGCTGGCCGGCTTTTCCCAGGGCGGGGCGGTCGCGCTGCATGCAGGGCTGCGCCATAACACCCCGCTTGCCGGTATCATGGCGCTTTCAACTTATCTGCCGCTACACGACTCGCTGGCCACCGAGGCGAGCGACGCCAACCGCGGTATTCCGATTTTCATGGCCCATGGCAGCGAAGACCCCATCGTGCCGATCGCTCTGGGCCACGGCAGCCGAGACCGGCTCCTCGCCGCTGGCTACGCCGTCGACTGGCATGAATATCCCATGGCCCATCAGGTTTGTCTGCCCGAGATCGCAACCATCGGCCGCTGGCTGCGCGAACGCCTGGAGCGGTAACGCATGATCGATACGCTGTGGCATCTGATCGCGGAATACGGCTATTTCGCGGTCGCCGCCGGCTGCTTCTTCGAGGGCGAGGCCTCGATTCTTCTGGGCATGCTGGCCGCGAACAACGGCGTATTGACCGAACACGGCGTGTGGTTGGCCGCGACCATCGGTACCTTGCTGGGCGACAACATCTGGTTCCATATCGGCCACAAAATGGGCCGACCGGCGCTGGCCAAACGCCCGCGCTGGCACGCGAGGGCGACCCAGATCGAGGCCCTGCTCGAACGCTACGGCGCCGTCGTGATGATCGGCTTCCGGTTCCTCTGGGCGATGCGTTCGCTTACCCCGTTCGTGCTCGGCTCGCTCGGCGTCTCGCCCTGGCGTTTCCTGTTCTACGATTTCATCGGCACGCTGATCTGGTCGACCACCGTCACCGTCGTCTCCCATTACCTGGCCGATGCGATCGGGCAGGCGATCAGCCATATCCAGAACATCGAGCAGGCCCTGCTCGCGCTGGTCATTGTGTTGGCCGGGGCGGCCTGGCTGGTGTATTACCTGCGGCGCCGTTCGAACGAAAACAGCGACTGAGCCCGCTCCGGCCGGCGCGATCGGCGGACATCGGCATCACGCCCGTTGCTTTGAATCGAGTCGGCCGACCGCCTCAGAACGCTCGGCTCCACGTCATGCGCCGCGATTGGCGCTGGCCCACCGGCCCGCAAGTCTCACGCAGGCCGGATGGCGCTTGATAACGCCGCACACAACCGGCGCCATCCGCTATTTCAAGTGGCTTTTGACCGCCGCCCGCGGTGCGTATGCCCGGCGTACGTGCTTTATCACCCCGAATAACATCGAGCTTTGTGCGGGGGCTTGTAACTAGCGATCGAACTTCCAGACCACGTCGCCACCGGTCGACTTGCCGCTCGATGAGGTCTCGAGCGTCCAGTGCGACGACAGGGTATAACGCATGGTGACAGTCGAGACCTGATCGAAAAGACCCAGACCGTAGCCCACATAAAGCTTCGGCGACAGATATTTGCCCACGGTCAGCGCGGCCTGGCTGCTGCTCTTGCCGGCGCCCGTGCCGATGCCGACATTGTCCAGCCCCAGTTTGCTGCCGATATCCTGCAATACCTTGTTACCGCGTGAAGACCCGAGCGCCAACGCGGCACGGGCGACCAGACTGGACTGCTGCCCGTTGGTGGAATCCAGCGGCCGGCCGAGCAACAGCCAGGACAGCTGCTCCGACTGGCTCATGGCTGGCGTCGAAAATAATTGCAGCTTCGGATTCTTGATACTTCCGCGGACGTGCACACCGACGGTCACGTTATCTGTCGGGTAGCGGGCCGCCTTGATATCCAGGCCGGGCTCGCTGACCGGGCCGCCGGCAAACAGAATCTTGCCCTGCTGAATATCCAGGCTTTGGCCGTAGGCCTGATAGGAACCGTTGTTGATGTGAATCGCGCCGGTGCCGGTAGGTTCGTTACCCGGCTGTTGCACGACCCGCAGATTGCCGCCCAGATCGGCTTTCAGACCGAACCCGTCGATATGGACTTTCTTGCCGAGGATCACGTTTACATCGGCGTGGATCGCGCGTGCCGCTGCCTTCGTGGGGCTGGGCTTGTTGCTCACGATCACCTGATCAGAGGAGGGCGTGGTCACGCCCGAAGCCGGCAGGTTGCGCGGCGTGATCGAGGCCTCGGGGATGGTCACGCTACCGCTGACATCTACCTTCGACGGTGTCACCGCGACCTTGAGATCCGGACTGACGTAGGCCGTGACGTCGGGAATATGCGCGATCTGGAAGTGATCGCCCTTGATCGCGAGATTGACCGTCTGCCCTCGATCGGCCAGAGAGATGTCGCCGTTGGCGTTGAGCGTACCGCCGCCGGACTTGGCCGCGGCCGTGATCCCGATGGACTGGCCCCGACCCTGGGCCGCCAGACTCACGTCGGTGAGCGTCAGGCCCGGGGTCACCAGCACGATCTTGGAGGCATCGAGCCCGATATGACCCAGCACGGTCGGCTTGGCCAGCGTGCCGCCAAGCTGCATGTCGCCCGCGAACTTGCCGTCGAAAGTCGCGACCTCGGGCGACAGTTGGGTAATGAATCCCATCGACGCCAGGCCGATATGCAACTGCCCGTTGAGCGAATGCTTGAGCAGACTACCGCGTCCGGAGGCCACCGTGGCCTGCGCCCGAATGCCGTCGCTGCCGGCCAAGGGCAGGTCGACGTTGGCATCCAGGCCATTGTTGGCCATCTTGGCCTGGATGTGGCCGGGCCGCATCTCGAGCACCTTGACCGTCTCGCCCTGCGGATTGGTCATGCTGACCGTGCCGGCCGAGGTTTGCAGATTGGCGTTGACCTGCGGCGTACCGCCGGTGGGCAGCTTGGCGTCCACCTGGCCGGAAACCGAGCCGGTCACCGCCAGGCCGTCGGGGAAGAAGCTCTTGGCATAATCGTAGTTGAAATTCGACAACTCGATATGGCCCTGGCTCACCTTCGTATCATGCTTGCCGGTCAAGCACAGGCGCGCCCGGCCGGAGGTCAGACAGGCGTTGTCGATCGACTGAGCGCCGGCGGAGATGGCTCCAGAAGCCGGCGCCGCCAACGACCACGGCGCGAGCTTTTCGTAGCCGGCGGTCAGCCGGTGCAGCGTGAACTTCTCGCGATAGGTTTTCTTGTCGAGTGAGCCGGTCAAAGCCAGATCGGCCTTGGCCGTATCGCTGTCGAGATTCAGCGCCAGGTGGTGCGAGGACGGGGTGCCGTCGAGATTGAGCGTGACCTTGTGGATCTTCTGGCCGGAGGCATCGATCCCGCGCACCGCCAGATCGACCTTGGACTGCGTCGCCCCAGACCAGTCCACCTTCGCGTTCAGGTCGGCGGCATCGACTTTGTTGCCATAGGCATCGAGGTGACGTGCGGTGAGCTTGGCGGTAACGTCCGGTGCCTTGAACCGGCCGGATACGCGGCCATCGGTCTGCAGGCTACCCGCCAGCCCCGGCATGATCGTGGACAGATCCGTCGAGTGAATCGACCACTGGCCGTCGAGCTTGGCGTCCGGGGTCCAGCCAAACGTACCGTTGATATCGGCGGTCGCGGCCCCCGATACCAGATGTAGTGTATCCACCTTGACGTGATCGCCCAGGTACTGCGCCTTCGCTTTCAGATCCAGCGGCTGATGGCGCAAGCTGCCGTGCGCGGTCAGCGTTTTCAGATCCGCGTGAATTTGCTGGCCGACCTGGGTCGCCGTGACGTCGGCATTCAGATTGAAGTCGCCCGGCACGTTGGCCACGATCGCGCCCGGATTGATATGACTGCCTTCCAGATGCGCGTCGACATCGAGCTTCGGCGACCATCGGGTTCTGGCATGCCCGGTGATATGCCCCGGCCCCCCGGAAATATCCAGCGATTTCAGGTCGAACGCCTTCAGGCTGCCGGAGCCGTTGGCGGCCAGCTTGCCCTGGGTCTGGCCGACCACCTGCCAGACCAGCTGGGTATCGAGATCGTAGTTGTCCAGCGTGCCGGTGAGCCGGACCTTGCCCTTGTCCGACTTGTAGGACGGTTTGGCCGATAGCGGCCAGGCCAGATTCGACCAATCGACGGTCAGATCCATCTTGTTGCCGGAGGCCATGGCGACCTGGCCGTTGGCCGTCAGCTGGCCGTTCGTGGCCGGCACCCCGATCTTGAGGTTCTTGATGTCGACTGTCTTCGGCGTGTAGTGCAGCCCACCGTCGAGCGTGGCCTTGCCGTAGTCGGCGCTGTCCACTTTCGCCGACAATTGCACGCCCAGATCGTCGACCGGGCCCTTGGCCTTGATATCGGCATCGGCGGCGATCTTGGGCAATGTCTTGCTGATCGCCTGCGTCTTCACGCCCTTGGCCTGAATTTCGGCGTCGATGCCCATTTTGGACAACACATGCGTGATGTCGCCGGTGAGCTTGAGGTTATAGGGCGAAGCGACGTTAGCGGCCAGATGCAAATCATCCAGGTTGCCGGTGATATCGGCGGTCGCCGACAACGGCGCGTAATTCGGCAGGCGCAGCTCGGCCTTGGCTTGCAGGTTCGTGTTGTAGCCGCCGTTCGGCGTGACCGCCGCATGCGCGTCGAGATCGAACATCGGGCCGTGGCCGGTCAGCGACTTGATTTGCCACTGGGCGTCATCGAGCCGAGCACCGGTCAGCTTCACGCTATCGACCTTGACCGGCTTGGCTTTGGGCGCGGTCACCGCCGAAACGTCGGTAACCGCCACGCGATCCACGATCACCGTGACCGGCAGATTGATCTGCTGGGGTAGCGAGAACGGCTGGCTATTCTGCTTGGGCTGAGTCGGCGTCGTCTTGAGGACCTTGTAATCGACGTTAGCGACATCGAGATGGGTGATATGAACGGTCCGGTGCCAGATCGCCGAGAAATCCATATCGAAATCGATCGAGCCGACATGCACTTTCATCGCATCGGTATCGTAATCGACGCCGGAGACGTGCAATGGCCCGATCAGGCGGCCTTTGACCGAATCGATATGGATGCCGGCCGGCATGAACCGCTGCGCTTGGTGCCAGGCGAATTCGGTACCGGTGCGCGTGCCGCCAACCCAGCAGACCAGGCCCACCAATACGACGACTACAATCAGCAACGCCAGCAGCGTCCACTTGAGGATGCGCCACAGCCACGAACGCCGGCGCGCCGGCGTCTTGTTCGGCGCCGGTTGCGGGGTCGGGTCGTCGTTGTTCTGCGGCGTACTCAAAGATCGGGCCCAAGACTGAAGTGGATACGAACAGGGGTACTCGAGTCATCCAGCGGATGCGCCAGATCCAGCCGCACCATGCCCACCGGCGAGCCCCAGCGGAAGCCGATACCCACCCCGCGCTTGAAGCTGAAATTACCCAGGCTGTCGGTTACGTCACCCGCATCGAAGAACGCCGCCACGCCAAACTTCTTGTAGAAGAACCAGTCGCCTTCGACGCTACCGGTGGCCAGATAGCGACCGCCCACATCCTGGTTCTTGCTGTTGGTCGGGCTGATCGATTGATAGGCGTAGCCACGCACGCTGCGATCACCACCCGCGAAAAATCGCTGGGACGGCGGCACTTCGTTGAAATTGTCGGTTTCGATGGCACCGAGCTCGGTCCGCATGACGATACGGGTCTTGGCGGTCACCGGAACCACGGCATGGGCGCTGAAATCGCCCTCGATGAAGTTGGTACTCGACAGCAACTTGTCGCTGGCGCCGCGAACATCGAGCGACAGGCTCACGCCCTTGTGCGTGAACAGCAGATTGTCGGCTTTCTGCAGCGTGATGTTGTAGCCGGGATAAAGCAGCGTGCTGTTACGCGAGCCGTAGCCGAGGTTGTAGTACTCCCGTTCCAGCTTGATATAGGCGCGCTGCCGACCCAGCTGCCAGCCGGTGTCGCGTGTCACGCCCACACCATAGAGCGTGGACGTGATATCGCCGAAGTCCTGATTGCTGATGGTGGCGGTGAAACTGAGTTTGTCCTGAGTCACGTCGCCGATCGGGATATCGTAGGACGACTGCAGCGTCCGCTGGATCTGGGAAATCCGTAGATCGGTGCGGAACTGGTGGCCATACTGATTGAGGTGACGGAACTTGACCCCCAGCCCCAGACGGGGCCCGGTGTCGGTACCGTAGCCAGCCGAGATCTTGTAGCTTTGCCCCTTGCTCGGCTTGGCTTTGACCGTGACCGGAATCCGCAACTCGCCGATCGATTGCAATGGATCTTGCGGCGGATAAATCAGATCGTAGAACCATTGATTCATCGCCGGGGCGCGGGTCGCTTTATCGCGCGGCGCGTTGATCTCAATCTGACTGAAATAATCGGTATCCGACAGCGCCAGCTGGAGATTGATCAGTTGTTCGGCGTCATACGGCTGGCCCGGCGTGAACGGTACATAGCGGTGTACGAACTTGTCGTTGAGCAGATCCTGATCGAACGTGACCGGACCGAAGTAGTAACGCTCGCCGGTATCGAGCACGAGATCGATCTCCGCCGTATTGGTCTTCGGGTTCACCCGAATCGCCGACTTGGAAAACTTCGCGTCCAGATATCCGGCATTGTAGGCCGCGTTATATAGCGCGCTCTTGGTATCCGAATACTGGGATTCGACCAGGCGCTTGCCTTTCTTGAGCTCGGTCGAGTGCAGCGCGGACTGTATCGCTTCGAGCTGATCGCCCGGGCCCTCGACGTCGATATTCAAGCGCGTGATCTTGGTCGCCGGGCCGTGCTTGATATTGAAGCGCGCGTGCCAGGTCTTGGAATTACCGCTGGGCTGTTTGAGGCGCTCGTTGATCTCGGGATTGAAGTAGCCGTAAGGCTGGAGCGCCTGCTTGATTTCTTTGGGCGCCAGTCGAAACAGGCGCTGGATTTGATCGGGCGACCACGGCTGCTTGTGATCGCCGGCCACCGAAAGCGACTTGCGCACGTTGCTCTCGAGCGGATTGCCGATGCCCTTGATCTGTACGTCGACATCATCGGCCAAGGCCCGCGGGATGAGCACCAGCGCGACCATGCCGGCCGCGGCCAGGCCGACGACGGCTGTGGTGGTGTACCCACGTGGACGAACGTATTTCACAGTGACTGCATGGTTTCGCGGCCCGTGGCGACACGCGCGACAAACGCGCTGTAATCAATGACTAACAACAGCAACGTCGCGATCGAAGAAAAATCCCTTGCGTACAATCCAGACTACCCCAGAAGCCTGCGATCGGGCGATACCATCCACCCCGGATACCCCACCGCCGATCACCGCGATACGATTCGCGAGTTATGCGCTATCGAAATTCTCGATGGTCAAGGGTTCGAGATCCTCGACATCGGAAATGCGCAGGACCCGGCTGTAGAACGTGCGCTCGGCCTCGATCGCCGTCATGACATTATCGGCATTACGAAATCCGTGGCGTTCGGATTCAAACAATACGTAAGCCACCGGGACACCGCGCTCGCTGAGCGCCTCCACCATGGACTCTGCCTGGTCCGGCGGCACCACCTTGTCTTGCCCGCCCTGCAGGAAGAGCACTGGGCAAGACAGCTGGTCGGCGTGGTACAGCGGCGAGCGCGCGATCAACGTGTCGTCGTCGCGACCGATCAAGCGCTCCAGATAACGCGATTCGAATTTATGCGTCGACGCCAGCAGGCGCTTGAGATCCCCGATCCCGTAATAACTCGCACCGGCGGCCGCCAGATCGGTAAACGCGAGCACCGACAGCACGGCATAGCCCCCGGCGCTCGACCCCGAAATCAGTACGCGATCCGGATCGATGCGATCGGCTTCCGCCAGATACGCGGCGCCGGTGCGACAATCCTCGACATCGGCTACACCCCAGACGCCGTCGAGCGCCATTCGATAATCCCGCCCATAGCCGGTGCTGCCCCGATAATTGACGTCGAGTACCGCATACCCACGCGAAGTCCAGTACTGAATTCGGGCATCGAGGGCGGTATCGGTGGCCCCGGTCGGGCCACCGTGACACTTCAGGATCAGCGGCGGGCGTTCATCGGGCGGCGCCGTCCAGCGTTCGCTGACGGGCGGGTAGAACAGACCGTGCGCGATCTCGTCGCCACCCGTCGGCCAGCTCATCGACTCGGGCCGCGACAGGGCGGCATCAGCCGGCAGGCTGTCCGCCGAGCGCAATACTTCACCGGCGCCCTCGATATCCAGCCGGCGAATATGCTTGGCCCGTGCCGGGTTGGCCGCGACCACCGCGATACGATCGCCGATGGCGGTAATCTGTTCGAAGAAATCGCAATCGTGGCGCCACGCGTTGAAGGTGCCGGAATCGCGATCGACTTCGCCGAGATGCCAGGCACCGTCCTGGGCAAGCAGCGCGAACAAGCGGCCATCGTCGGTAAAATCGTAGGTCGACTGGCCGAACACCCACTGCGGCACGCCGAATTCGCCTTGCTCGGCCGTCAACGCTTCAAAGCCGGCCTCGTTTTCGCGGTGAATATTCCACCAGTTGTCAACATCGGCCACCACATGCAAACGACCGTCCGGATCGAAGACCGGTCCGAACAACGAGACGTCGTCGGGCTGCCATAGCGGCGTGGGCGATCCGATATGACCCTCGTCGTCGATTGAGGCCTGCCATAGCTCGCTCACGTCCCAGGGCATGTTCGGATGATTCCAGGCCAGCCACACCAGCCGATCCGACCCGGGCGACAGACGCGGGCTGGCATAGAAATCCTGGCCCGAAGCCAGTGTATGAACGCTGCCGTCGCGATGGATGCTCACGACCCGGGCCGCCGGCTCGTCGAGCGATTCGTCGAGATCCTCGGCAATCGCGATTAATCGGCCGAAACGAGCGTCGTACTGCAGGTCGGCGAAACGGATATCCGCATCCGGATCAGTGATCGCCGATAAATGTCCCTCCGGATCGCGCATCCAGACCGCCTGATCCGAGGCATTCACGAACCATATGAACCCGGCGTGCACCGCAAACGCGCCGCCGCCATATTCATAAACCGCGCTGCGCGCGGAGGCCGGCGCGTCCAGACAGGACGTGGCGCCATGCTCGGACAGCGTCATGATGGTATTGCGACCGGCTTCTTCCGGTCGGCTTTCCAGCCAGTACAGCCGAGGGCCCTCATGCGCGCCGCGGTCGACCCGAAGATCGGCGAACTTGCGCCCGGCGGCCGCGACATGGGCTGCGGATATCGATGAAGGCCAGCTGCCGTAAGGACGAATCGGTTTCATGTGGAACCAATGGACCAGGATTGATGTATACGGTGCACTGGTTGCCCGGCTTGAGCAAAGCCGCGTTCGTGAAAATCGAGGGTGTCTTGTGCATGGCGACGAATCACGGTCGAGGCACGGGTCCCGTAGTGCTCCCCCTTGATGAAAGGCGAGGATAAAAAACGCTCATGTTCGCGCGGTATCCCGGTATCCGGCAACTCGGTATAAGCCGCGGGCTCGGTGTCGGCGAGCAGCGCGAACAGCGCGTCGGTCACCGGCGTGCCGGCGGCCAGTTCACGTCGCATGCCGCGTTCGGCGCGTTGCGTCTTGGGCCAGCGTTCCCCCCAATGGCCGTTGGAAATCGCAACGATGCCCGGCGACAGTTCCCGGACGCCGGCGCTGTCGCGATTGGAGACGAAACACAGTCGCGACCGGTCGGCGACGAGCAAATTGAACGGCCCATAGTCGGCGCCGATGCCCGCCACATGCTCGGCCCAGCCACGCGCATCCGCATCACCGGCAAAGAAATCGGCAACCAACGCGCCGCGGGAACGTAGGGCGCTGGTGTTGTCGAAACCCGGCTCCCGGACATTGGTCACTGCCGCTATGCGGCCTTGGGTATCCGCGCCGCACCAGGTACCGCCGGAGCGTAGATCACGCCCGGCGAACAGGCCCGACGGCGTTGTCCACCAGTGCGCGGCTTCGGTGGGGCGCTCGTGAAATTCGTCACGATTGGCCGCGAGTACCAGCGGGCAGGTCGGATCGACCTGCCACGCCACCACGATGAGACACATGCGTCCTCGCCATCGATCGAGTAATAGACCGACGACGCTATCATGCGCCCGCCCCGAATAGTCAGGCGGATTCGTCCGACATCGAAAGCTCCTTGATCTTGCGCGTCAGGGTGTTGCGTCCCCAGCCGAGCAGTCGCGCCGCCTCCTGTCGATGGCCGTCGGTATGGGCCAGTGCGGCCCGAATCATGACGCGTTCGAGCCGGGGAATCGCTTCGTCGAGCAAATGATCGGCACCCGAGGCAAAGCGCTCGTCCGCCCAGGTCGACAGCAGCGCATCCCACTTGGCCGGCGCCACGGGCGTGCTCGGCTCGGCGCTGGTCGGTGCGGCGGGCGCGTCGGCCGTTGCGCTCTCGGCGCCAAAGCCCATGGCCGATGGGGGATGACCGGCGTCGGCTCGCGGTCGCAGCTCGATAGGGAGGTCATCCAGCACCACTTCGCGGCCCGGCGCCATGACCGTGAGCCAGCGACACAGATTCTCCAGCTCGCGGACGTTACCGGCCCAATCGAGCCCGGTCAGGTACTGGCTGGCGCCACAGGACAGCGTCTTGATCTCCATATTGAGTTCGCGCGCCGCGCGTCCCAGGAAGAAATTCAGCAGCAGCGGAATATCTTCCCGGCGCTCTCGCAGGGGCGGCACGCGCAGGCGGATCACGTTCAACCGATGGAACAGGTCCTCGCGGAAATGGCCTTTCTTCACCTCGGCTTCGAGATTCTGGTTGGTGGCCGCAATGATGCGCACGTCGACCTTGACCGCCTGGTGCCCACCAACGCGATAGAACTGACCGTCCTGCAACACGCGTAACAGCCGGGTCTGCAGATCCGCCGGCATGTCGCCGATTTCGTCGAGAAACAGCGTGCCGCCGTGGGCCTGCTCGAAGCGCCCGCGGCGCTGGCCGGACGCCCCGGTAAACGCGCCTTTTTCGTGGCCGAAGAACTCGGACTCCATCAACTCCTTGGGAATCGCGGCCGTGTTGACCGCAATGAACGGCCGATCGGCGCGCGGGCTGTGTTCATGCAGGGCATGGGCAACCAGCTCCTTGCCGGTGCCGGATTCGCCGGTGATGAGCACCGTGATGTTGGAAGCGGACAAACGGCCGATGGCCCGGAAGACCTCCTGCATGGCCGGCGCTTCGCCGATGATGGTCGACTCGGGCCCGGATTTGCTGGCGGGCTTGTCGTGGGCCCCGGTCTCTTCGGCGACCATGGCCGCACGCTGTACCAGTTCCACCGCTTCGTCGAGATCGAATGGCTTGGGCAGATACTCGAAGGCACCGCCGCGATAGGACGACACGGCCGAATCCAGATCGGAGTGCGCCGTAATGATGATCACCGGCAACTGAGGCTGCACGGCGTGCACGCGTTCGAGCAGATCGAGCCCTGAGATACCCGGCATGCGAATATCGGTCAGCAGCACATCGGGGACATCCTCGGCGATCGCGTCGAGCAGCTCGGCGCCGCCGGGAAAACAGACGACGTTGATCGAGGCCGCCTTCAACGCACGCTCAAGCACCCAGCGAATCGATTCGTCGTCGTCGACGACCCAGGCAGTGAGTTCAGCCATCGCTGGCCTCCATCGGCAGAAAGACGCTAAACATGGTCTGACCGGGGCGGCTTTCGCACTCGATCAGCCCGTCGTGGAGATGGATCAGATACTGCGCGATCGGCAGTCCCATGCCGGTGCCTTCAGCACGCGACGACACCATGGGATGAAAAATACGCGGCAGCAGATCGCGTGGAATCCCCGGCCCGTTGTCGACCACGTCGACCCGCGTAACCAGGCGATGCTTGACGCCGCCGATGGTGAATAAGCGCTGGGTGCGCGTGCGCAGCAGAATGTTGCCCGACGTGCCCAGCGCGGTGACCGCATTGCCCACCAGATTGAAGAACGTCTGAATGAGCTGCTCGCGATCGGCCCGGACTTCCGGAATGCTCGGGTCGTAATCGCGCTCGAGCGTGATACCGGGCGGCAGCTCGGTATCGATCAAAGCGCGGACATGCTCCAGCGGCTCGTGGATATTGAGCAGCTGCTTGTTCGGCGGCCGGCGTGGCCCGAGCAGATCGTCCACCAGATTCTGCAAGCGATCGGCTTCACGAATGATGACGGTGGTGTATTCCTTCAAACCGTCGTCGTCGATCTCGCGCTCGAGCAGCTGGGCCGCGCCCCGCAGGCCGCCCAACGGATTCTTGATCTCGTGTGCCATGCCGCGAATCATTTCCCGGTTGGCAAGATTCTGAATCCGCATCTGGTCGTCGCGGGAGATTCGAAGCTGGCGATCCAGCGACAGGAATTCCAGCAGCAAGGCGGACTCGCCGGCCTGATCGGTGAACGGCGTCACCGTACAGTCCACGATCAGCGGGTCGCCGCCGCCGGCCCGCAGGTGCAGTTCACGCTCGGTGTAGGCCGCGCCTTCGGTCAGGGCCGCAATCAGCCGGCCCCGATGATCCGCCAGATAGGGCAGCGCCTTGTCGAAGGCTTCCTGATCGCAGTGCCGGGCGGATACGCCGAACAGCATTTCGCTGGCCGTATTGAGATACGTCACGCGCAGCTGGTCGTCCAGACACACGACGGCGGTCTTGAGGTTATCGAGAATCGTATCGGGACGATGCTCGTTGTGATCTTCGGAACGCATGGCGCCTGCCTCGCAAGGTTTAGGCCACTGTTGCATACAGCAAGCGGAAAAAGCGCGGCGTCATTCAGCAGCTTAGAGTCTGTGCCGCGGTTTTACGCCAGCCCGCCCCGGGCACTGTTCGGCAGCAACGGGGGATCGCGGTAAAACAGCGCTTACCGCTTCGCTTGGGCCACCTGTAAAAATCAACCCGGGCGCCCCGGGGCCGTCGCGAGTCTGGGTGGTCGCGCATGCCCATAGCCGGCGACTCGTGGCTTGCCGGTCACGATGTGCGGACGCCAACGCGGCGCTCGCGCAAACCTCAACACCTCCTAGGACGGCGGCCGGCCGTCCGCCGACTGCGGCGGCTGCGAATTCGATGGACGAGCCCCCGAACCGCGCAGGACGCGAAACGAGACCGGCGCACTGTGTTGTACCGCATGCCCGCGATAGAGCAGGGTGACACGCAAGGTATGCGCGCCCGGGGCGACGTTGGATAACGTCAGCCGTGTCTGCTGACTCGGCCCCTGGCCGATCGACGCGCCGTCGAGTCGGTAACGCAACGACTCGCCGTCGCCGAGACCAGCCTTGTCGTCCGTATTGCCGACAATGACCGACACCGGCACCTGGCCGGGCGTATTGTTGAACACCTGCCCGGGCTGCGGCGACACCACATGCAGGGCCCGGGCATCGCCGGCCGGCGCGTTCCTTGGCGCGCCCGATGCGCCCGTCGCGGCCCCGCCGCCATTCGACGCCGGTGCCTGGGTGATGCCAGCCGGCTTCGCGCTCGGCGGGTGTGACGTATCGCTGTAGTGCAGTACGCCCTGGGCATCGGTCCAGGTATAGATCGTGGCCTGAACCGGCGCGGTTATCGCGAGGCCGGCCGCGGCCAGAGCCCAGGCCATGACTTGCGCTGATCGCACTGCCTGCATCGTCTGTCTCACCATAAAAAAAGGTTCATCGCACTTTACCGGGAAACGCGGCTTTGATTTTGAGGAAGAAGTAGTCGGCGTTAC
>NZ_APNK01000008.1 GCF_000732535.1 Salinisphaera hydrothermalis C41B8 | reverse complement strand
GGGGTCAATTTTCAATCGGCGTTTCAAGACCAAAAGGGGTCACTTTTCAGTCGGCGTTGACAATCACCGTTCGCTGCCGCGTAGGCAGCTCAGAAAGGACGCGCCGATCGGCGTGATTATCTCGAGATGTTCGCTGCCGCGTAGGCAGATCAGAAAGATAGCCGCGCATCCGACTGGGTGTACCAGTAGTTCGCTACCGCGTAGGCAGTCTAAGAAAGCTCAGTCAATTGTCGCCGGCTGCTTGCGCGCAGGCAGCACATAAACCCTGGCAATGCATCCAAGTTAGCCATCCGGCAGGCACTTTAAAACTGCGAGCGCTCGCGAGGAACGGCTGGCGCCTAGTTAAGATGAAGAGAGTTAGCCCAATGTAATCAGCGTCACGGCGGCTGCAGCCGCCACCAGGCCAGCCGCTTGCGCGCGGTTCCAGCGTTCGCCCAGGATGACACGGGCCAGCAGGATGGTGATAGCCGGATAGAGTGCGGTGAGTACGACGACGATCGAAAGCTGGCTTATGCCAGTCTCAGCGAGAAAGCATTGGTTGCCGCATTAGCCGAAAACGCCGGCGGCAGCAGACAGGCGGATGACCTTTGTATCGGACGCTCGCGAACCGGGTTCACTCAGGGCAACCGCAAGCATCAGAACTATGCGGAGCGCGAGGCCGGGAATGCGCAGCCAGAGTCTGGCGCCGGTGCCGTCGGCACGTTCCCGGGCCAGATTAAACGCGCGGGATGACTTGGCCGCCAAACGCGGCCCACCGATCCTCGGAATTATCGATATGCCGCTTCATGCCCCACCGTCTTTTGCCTTGGATGCAGGGCGTCGATGCGGCAAGCATGTCGTAACCCGCCGTATCGAATATTTCTGTACGGACCACTAATTGAATGGTATTACCCCGTCGCGCGCGGGACGAACGCATTCGATCACTAACGCCGGTAGGCATGCTTTCGATGCGCGATACGGACCACGAGAACACGAAGCACGTCATCCTGAATGTCACAGACGATGCGGTAGTCGCCGACGCGAAAACGCCAATATTCCCGTAATTCGCCTTGAAGACTTTTCGCCAAGTGGCGCGGCTCGTCCGCGGTTGCCACACGCTCGCGCAGATAGGCCGAAATACGCCGCGCCGCTTGGCGATCGAGCTTTTCTAACGCTTTACGGGCTGTCTCGGTCAGCTCAATCCGCCAGGCCAAGGTCGCGCTCTATATCGTCCAGGTTGTACGTGGCCTCGCTCTTATCATCCACTCGCGACATAACCTGATCGGCCAGGTAGATGTCTTCTAGATCGTCTAGCTGGCTCTCCACGGCTTGGCGCACGTAGAACGTCTTCGTTCGGCCAGTGAGCTGCGCAAGCCGCGTAAGCCGCGCATCGAGCTCGTCGTCGGCACGAAAATTGATCATTCGGCTCATCATCCTGCCCCGTATGATTTACACGTAAATCATACGGACTATCTGGCAGATCGCAACCTGTTTAAACCCGCTGTATAGATAGCGCAGACAGGAGCACCAGCCGCTTGAGCTTTCAAGCGCGCGGCCAAGCCCCGCTCATGTGGCGAACACGGGGTAGCGCCAAGCGGCGTGCTTGAGTTCGCTGGGTCATCCCCGCGCGTGCGGGGAACGGGAGAAAAACGCCCTGCATATCATCCATGGAGAGGGTTCATCCCCGCGCGTGCGGGGAACGGTCTAATTGCAAGACACTATTTCCAAATAGTTTTTAGCGACGCCTCAATGCCACCCACCTGAACGTGCCGTTTTCGGAGTTGTTAAAGAGCACGTCGACGTCGATCGATCATACGCTTCAACCGAGCGTAATCAGCGTCACGGCGGCTGCAGCCGCCACCAGGCCAGCCGCTTGCGCGCGGTTCCAGCGCTCGCCCAGGGCGACACGGGCCAGCAGGATGGTGATAGCCGGATAGAGTGCGGTCAGTACGACAACGATGGAGAGCTGGCCTGCGCCGGTGGCCGCGATAAAGCACAGGTTGCCGCCACCGCCGAATATGCCCGCTGCGATGAGCATGCCGATGGCGTTCGCGTCGGGCGCTTGCGGGCGGGGGCCTTTCAGGGCGAACGGTAGTACCAGCACGCTGCCGAGCGACATGCCGGAGACGAGCGGCCAGAATCCGGCGCCGTTGGCCGTCCGATCAAGGGCCACGAACAACAGCGCAAAGCCGGCCCCGCTGATCAACCCTTCGATAACACCCGGTCGCGTACCAAGGCGTGTTGAGGTTTCGTGCGAGCGCCGCGTTGGCGTCCGCAAATCGTGACCGGCAAGGCGCGAGTCGCCGCGTCGTGGCGAGTCACGACCCAGACTCGCAACGCCGCCGGGCGGGATTTGCGGCCCAACCCTTCGGGCCAAGCGCTGTTTTGCGGCAATACAGCGTTGTCGCTCTCTCGCGTAGAACGACTACGCCACTTTCGCTACGCCTCGTCTTGCCGCAAAACAGCGCTTGGCGCGGACTCGCACGAAACCTCAACACGCCCTAGTCTGATCGGGCGCCGACGGCTGCCAGGAGACGAGCGCAATGGCCGGCACCGCAATGACGAGCCCGACGCTGGCAAGAGCAGAGAGCTGCTCGCCGAGGACCAGACCAGTGAGCGCCGGCACGCCGGCCGCCACCACCGCGGATAGCGGCGCCACCACGCTGATTCGCCCTACCACAAAGCCGCGATAGAGCGCGAGCGTGCCGATCGCGCTGCCGAGCCCGGCGGCCAGCCCCCACGCCAGTGCTTGCCGCGTCGGCTCGTATTGCGCTTCGATGACGACACCCGCGACGGCGACGAGCAATGCCAGCAAATGCACGGCCAACGCCACGATGCCGGCTCCGAATCGGCGACCGCCCACGCCGGCCGCGAAATCGCTCGCTCCGTAGGCCAGCGCCGCCAGCAATCCCAAGACAACGGCCATGCAAACCGCTCCATCGCTTGAATCGAAGCGCGAACGGTACCAAACGCAACGGCTGGCGCACTGGGCAGCGGAGCATTCCTCATGACCAAGCCCGGCGCGATTGCGGGCGGATCAAGCTGCCCATTCACATCGCGCCTGTTAGACCCGGACTGGACGCGTCGCCGCATCGGTCACGAACACCGCGCTGGCATCGAGCCATGCCGCAGCCGGAGCAACGCGTTATCCGAGCGCATGACAACTGGCGAAGTGACCGGCGTACGGCAACGGCCGCGACTGTAGCTTGGGTGCGCATTGAAGCGATCGATCGGGCCCGATGCGGATGTTCGCCGCGCCGGTGATTTGTTTATGTGCGCACGCCCGGGGGCCGGCGCCTGGTAGGCACGACAAGCCGACTCAGCCTTGCCGCGCGTACTCCAGCCCGCTTACTTTTCGGCACGGCGCGCGTTTTCAACTCACGCCGATACCGCAACGGCCAAGCGTTCTAATCGGCGCCGCAGCGGCGTCGTTCGCAACGTAGCGATAGACGTTATGTATCGGGCAAGTCGTCCAAAGCGGGAAAGGCGCGACCGGCCATCATCAACTGCAAGCGGGCATAGCAGCAGGCCAACTCTTTGTCGTTCGCGTCGCCCATCTCCTGACAGTGCGCGGCCAGCATATTCTGCAGGGCGCAGTAGAGATTATGGATCACTTCCGGGGCGCGATCGGATTGCTCGACCTGCTGCGCCAGCCTGCCAATCGCCGCGCCCAGCTCGCCCCAGGTGTGCCCGTCGTTTCGAGCCGCCATGGGTCGCGGTGCGTCCGGCTTATCGCGTTGGGACGTTTGCATATCCGGATTAGCGATGTCGAGCTGTGGGATACGGAGGTACTCGAACGACGCCCGGCGTAGCGCGAGTCATCAGCGTTTCGCGCGCCAGCCAGAACTAGCACTATAGTACTCGTCTCGCATTGAAAATCAAGTCATATAGTGCTTGCTTGCAGTGCGGGCGATGCCGGCCACACGGCGCGTGCGAGAACCGAGTTCAGTTTAAGGGCTGACTTGTGGTCCATTGCTCGCCGCTCGGGGCGATGCGCATGACGCTCCAATGCTGCCAGGCCCGTATTGCGATGAATTAGATCCGGCGTCGAAGCGGCACCATTTCTGGCGACACGGCCAACTCAGCGCTGGGTTGATCTACCGGGCATATCACGCCTTGGCTACCCTGCCGCGACTGGACCCTCAGGGCCGGGAAATTCACGAATCGGGCCCCGACTTGAGGTCAGGCTCGTCACGGCCCGGCTCGGATGCATCATGCCGGCCGTAATAAGCCTCGCGCTCGGCGACTCGATTGATATAGTGGCGCCCTTGATCCGAAGCCCGGGCATAGCATTCGAACAACCGTTCTACCGACGGGAAATCGTCGATCTCGCCCGGCATACCGGGCAGCATCACGTGCCACAGATGCAGGTTGAACGCAGCGGCCAGCTTATCCACCGTGCCCAAGGTGGGCTGCTTTTCCTGATTCAGGATATTGCTGATGCTTTTTTGGCTGACGCCGCTTTTTTGAGACAAACGCCCCTGCGACCAGCCTTTGAGGCTCATCAGATGGCGCAGATTACGCGCAAGAACCTGCCGCGGATCCGGCCGGGCGTCACCCATGCAGAGCACCTCAGTCGTCTATTACTTGCCCTGCCGCTCATCGTATGCCCCCAGCCCAGGACTAGGGTTCTACGTTAATTGGCAATAAAGTACTGGACACGTTGAGCTTTCAGCCGAGCGCCGCTACGCTGCTCACACCGTGCCCGGGAAAGCACAAGCCGGGCCGCCGCATGCCGCAACCCGAACCCCGTCGCTGGCATAGCGGGCGAGCCGTACCTTGTGCGGATTACGACACCACGGCCGCCTCGCCTTGCGACGCACGTACGCGAGATGCCGCTGCGCGGCGCGGACTCGTGGGAAATGTCAACACGCCCAAGGCAATGATCGAACACCGCACAACTTTTTCCTGCCCCCAAACCGGGGCACGTGGTGAAACGCGACCTTGCGCGGCATACAAGGTTGCTGCCATCGGAGCGCTGGGCCGGCGATGGACTTTCAGCCCGATCGCCACCGGCGGCACGCATACAAGCTGCATGACTGGCCTGGCCAATCGCCCGAAGCCGGGGCGGGCCGCGACACCGCCATCGGCAGCAAACGGCTGGGCGCCCTCCATTACGCCATATTAGCCCAACACGAAAACACCCTCATGCCGGGCCAATTGCCGATTCACGACGGGCGTTCGTCCGTGCGGCCGTCCAGTGCTAGACCGATTGCAACGGTCAGCGCCTGGGCCAGGCACATCGAGGCGGTGAGCGAGCGGAAATTGTGCAGTTCGGCGTCGTGGACTTCGAGACAGACGGTGGCGTGGGCGGCCACCGGGCTTAGCGGGCTATCGGTGAGCACCACGACCGGCGTGCCCTGCTCGGTCGCGTGGCGGATGGTCTCCGCGGTTTCCTCGGCGTAGGGATGGAACGAGACGGCGAACAGGACGTCGTCGGGCCGCACGCGCGCGGTCTGCTGCGCCAGCATGCCGCCCAGGCCGTCGAGCAGGCAGGCGTTGGCCTGGATCTGGCTCAGAGCGTAGGCCATGTAGGTGACGACGGGAAACGAGCGACGATGGCCGCAGAGGTAGATGCATTCGGCGCCAGCCATCACCCGGGCCGCTTCGGCCAAGCCGTCGGCGTCGATCTCATCGGCGAGATGATCCAGCGCCATGCGATTGGCCTGACAGAACTGGCGCAGGACGCCGTGCGGCGTGAGTGCCTGGGTGTCGTTTTCTTCTTCCCGGCGCAGCCGGCGCAGACGCTCGCTGTAGCTGGAGGCGGTTTCGGCCAGGCGCGTCTGATAGACGCGCTGCAGTTCGGAGAAGCCGGAGTAGCCGAAGGCCTTGGCAAAACGGATGATGGCCGACGGCTGCACTCCGGCGCGGTCGGCGATCACGGCGGTGGTTTCCAGCGCCATGTCGTTTGGATGGTCGACCGCGAATTGAGCGATCTGTTGCAGCCGTTTACTCAGATTCTTGTATTCGGCCAGTATCCGACGCTGGAGCTCGGACGGTGTTTCCGGTGCCTCTTCAGTCATGGTTGGATCAGAGTCCTCGTTTTGTTTTGTGAACGCCCCATCGGGGCGTGGCCCCCAGCGATGCGGTCTATTTTCTGAAATAAACGCATCATCCATCAAATAATCGTTCTACTCATATCACGTCGCGCGTATGTATTCCGCGTCGTGCGTCGCGCCGACTTTAGCTTTTGTGTCCCGGCCGAGGCGCCGTCAGCTGGTTCGTTCATGCCGCGGACTGACTTGCTGCAACGCATGTTTCGCTCGCGGGTCCGGCGTCACAAATTCCAGGGCGTAACGATCACTGCGCGGCTGGGCCGGATCTCGGCCGGCCGCCCGTGCCGACGAAACGACAATAGATGCCGGATCGCCCCGGCCGCGTCGGCCTGCAAGTCGTGGTCGACCACGGCATCGATGCGCCCCGCTCGCAGCAGGCGCCGGTTTTCGTCGTCGAGATCGTGGCCGACAAATGCCACATCGCGATCGCCTGCTTCGTCGAGCGCGCGCAACAGGCCGCGATTGCCCCCGCCCATGCTGTAGATGCCGGCGATAGCATCGCCTGACGCGCGTTCGGCGCGCGCCAGTTCGTAGGTCCCGTGGTCGAGTCCGTAACCGCCGTCGATGGTCACCACATCGATGTTCGGGCAACGTGCTGCCATGAATTCGGCGAACCCGCGCCAGCGATCGGTCTCGCCGTGGAAATCGCGGCTGCCGAGATTCGCCAGCACGCGCCCGCCGCGCGCACCGAGAAAACGCGACAGGAGAAACGCCGCGGTCTGCCCGGCCGCCGCATTGTCGATGCCGACATAGGCGATGCGCCGGCTGGTTTCGATGTCCGTCACGAATGTCACCACCGGGATGCCGCGTTCGGCGAGCGCATCCACGGCGGCGACGATATCGGGGTGCGCCGGCGCCTTGAGCACGATGCCGTGGGTGGCCTTGCGTTCGAAGGTGCGCAGGCGGGCCGCGATGGCCGTCGGCGCCATGCGTTCGTCGGCGTGAAATCGCGGCGCGATGCGTAGCGGCGCCATATCGGCCGCAGCCGCCACGAATGCACGGCGTACGGCCTGGCTGAACCGTTCCGGGCTATTGAGCAGCACGTCGAACGTCAGGCCGAAGCCGGGCGGGATGCCGGCCTCGGCCTGTTCCTCGAGTTCACGAATGGCGGCCTCGACGCGTCGGCGCGTCTGCTCGTGGACGTGCTCGCGGCCGTGGCGCACTCGATCCACCGTGGCCGCGCTGACGCCGGCCTGGGCCGCGATCTGCTTGACGGTGAATCGATGCGCCATGGACGGGAACCGCGGCTTACCCGGCCTCTCGTCGCTCGAGCTGGGCCGCGAGCTGTGCTTCGAACGTGGCGGCGTCAAGGCTTTCGCCGACCGCCCGGATCAGCAGTTCGCATTGCGTTTCGGGGGCGAGACCGGCGGTCGGCTGGTCGCGATCGAGATTGGTCGGGAAACCGTAGCCCTCGGCGGTCGCCTTGGCCGCGCGCACGACGGTTTTGGGATCGCGCTGGCGCAGCTCGCTATAGATTGCCCGGCACATCCGCGCGCGATCGAGAATGCCCATCGCCCGCCCGAACGCCGACGAGATCTGCAACAGATTGGCCATGCGGCGGATGTCGGCCGAGCGGTTGCTGCCCGCGGCATGAAACAGCGCCGGGTTGAAGAACACCGCATCGCCGGCCGCCAGCGGCAGCTGCACGTGATGCTCGGTGAAATAACGCTGGAACTCGGGCTTGCCGGTGGCGAGAAAGCCCAGCTCATAGCGCTGGGAATACGGCAGATAGAGCGTCGGCCCGCTCTCCAGCGGCATGTCGCAATGCGCGACCGCGCCTTGCAGCGTCAACTGCGAGGCAAAGCGATGCACATGCGCCGGGAATCGCTCGGCCTGCGCGGTGGACATGAAGCCCAGGTGATAATCGCGATGCGCGCTCTGGGCATCGCCGCCCGGATTCACCACGTTCAGGTCGGAGGTGACCTGATACATCGGGCCCAACCAGGCTTCGCTGACCAGCTCGATCACCGGGTTGGCGTAGTAGTCGACGTACGCCGCGGGGTCGCGTTCGGCCAGCTTCTGCTGGACGCGCCAGACGCGGTCGTTGGCGCCCGGTTTGGCGAAATGATCGCCGCCGGCGGTGCCCGCGGCGTGCTGTGCGTCGATCATCTCCTGAAAGCGCGCAGTCGCACGGTCGAGCGTAGCCCGGCCGAACGCACCGCTGAATACGATGATGCCCGGGCCCTCGAGCATGGCTTCGGCCAGCTCGGCCTGAAGGTCGGCACGGTCATCGGCCGACAGCTCGGCCACGTGGCGACCATCGTAGATGGGCACGTTGCGTTCGATGCGTGCCGCGAGCGGATAATCCTCGGCGCGGGTCGTGCGGTCGAGGCTGGCGACGAAATCGTCGAGCCGGCAATCATCGGCGTGCAGCCAGACCCGGTCGGCGGGCGTCGTGTGTTGTGTCTTGTCGTGAGCGAGCATGGTTTTCTCCTCCGGTTTCGCGTGCGGCTATTGCGGTTCCATTATTCGAACCGGAGCGGCCCGCCCACAACGCGAAATCACCTCAAAAACACCTCAAGAAGCGGCCCCGACGAATAGGCGCTTCCCACCACGAAAAAGGGCGCCGAATTGGCGCCCTCGTAAGCGGCTTCAGCGCTTCATCTCATGCTCAAGGGCATCGAGTCCGGCGCCTCCAGCCATCTGGAATATCAGGTCTTCAAGCGTGAGATCCTCGCGCGGCGCGTCCAGATCCATCTCGCCGCGGCTGAGTACGGTGAAGTGGTCGCCCACCAGATACGCATGGTGCGGGTTGTGCGTGATGAAGATCACGCCGACCCCATGCTCGCGCGCCGCCGAGGCGATGTACTTGAGCACAAGCCCGGACTGATGCACGCCGAGCGCGGCCGTCGGTTCGTCGAGAATGAGCACGCGGGCGCCGAAGTGAATGGCCCGGGCGATCGCGACCACCTGTTTCTGGCCGCCGGACAGCGTCCCGACGTGCTGCTCCAGATCCTCCAGCTCGATGCCCATCTTGCGCAGGGCGTCGTCGGTCTCGCGCCACATATTGTCGCGATCGAGGCGCTTGAACGGCCAGGCGCCACGGGTCATTTCCGAACCGAGGAAGAAATTACGCCAGACCGGCATCAGCGGCACCAGCGCCAGGTTCTGATACACCGCGGCAATGCCGAGATCGAGTGCCTCACGCGGCGAGCCGAATTTCACCGGCTTGCCATCGACCCGGTATTCGCCCGTCGAATGATGGGTGAGCCCGGCAATCACGCTGATCAGGGTGGATTTGCCGGCACCGTTGTCGCCGAGGATGCAGGTCACTTCGCCCTGCTTCACCTTGAGGCTGACGTTGGACAACGCATGCACGTTGCCGTAGTTCTTGCCGACGCCTTCGAGTTCGATGATGGCGGTTTCGTCGGTCATCTTATTTCCCCTGCGACGCGCGGGTGCGGATCCACGTATTGACCACGGTGGCCATCAGCAGCATCGCGCCCACGAAGAACATGAACCAGTCGGAGTCCCAGCCGGCATAGATCACGCCTTCCGTGGTCATGCCGAAGATGAAGGCGCCGAGCGCGGAGCCCACGGCCGAGCCGTAGCCACCGGTCAGCAGGCAGCCGCCGACCACCGAGGCCGCGATATAGAGCAGCTCGTTGCCGACACCGGCACCGGACTGGACGGTGTTGTAGGCGAACAGCATGTGCATCGCCAGGAACCACACGCAGAACCCCACGCCCATGAACAGCGCGATCTTCATGCCGCGGACCGGCACACCGACCGCGCGCGCGGCGTCGGGATCGCCGCCGACGGCGAAGATCCAGTTACCCACGCGGGTGCGCAGCAGCAGCCAGGTGGCGATGAGCACCAGCACGATCCAGTAGATGATCGCCACGCTGATGTCGAAATCACCGATGACGATATCCGAGGCGAACACCGCATGGGCCGAGGCAAAGCCCGGCATCGAGCTGATGTCGCCGGTGGCCACGCCGCCGGTAATGAGCTTGGTCAGGGCGATATTCAGGCCCTGTAGCATCAGAAACGTCGATAGCGTGACCAGAAAACTGTGGAGCTTGGTCTTGATCAGCAGCCAGCCGTTGAGCGCGCCGAGTGCCAGCGAGAACGCGAGAGCGAACGCCACGCCCAGCCAGATGTTGCCGCCGATCTGGGTGGCGAACATCGAGGCCGCCAGCGAGGAACTGATGACCGCCACACCGGCGGTCAGATCGAACTCGCCGCCGATCATCAGCAGCGATACGCCCACCGCGGGAATGCCGAGAATCGCGGCCTGGTAGAGCACGGTCGAGAACGCCGGCATGGTGCGGAACGGCGGTGCGACGATACAGAACAGAACGAATACGAGAATCGCCCCGCCGAGCGCGCCCGCTTCCGGCCGCTTGAGGATCTTCTTCCACAGCGGATCGCGGGAAATACGTTGCTTGGGTTGCTTCTGAGCCGCGCCGGTCGCTTTGTTGTCGAGCGTCGGCGCGCCGCGCAGTGCATCGTCGTCCATGGTGGCTGCCATTGGTTTTTCCTCCGGGGTGCCCCGGCGGCACAAGCCGCCGGGGCGTCACGAGCGGTCGAATCGGTGGCTTAGCGCGTACCGCGTTCGACGTACTTGATGACCTTGTCGATATTCTGCGGCGTTACGAAGGCCGGCCCGGTCAACACGGCGTTGCCGCCGCCCAGGGTGTCGCCGTTGGTCAGGTTCAGATACAGCAAGTCGACGGCTTCATAGCCCTGCAGCCATGGCTGCTGGTCCACCGCCCAGGCGACCTTGCCTTCCTTGACCAGCTTAGCGGTCCGCGGATTGAGGTCGAAAGTCACGACCTTGGCCTTGCTGTGCGCCATCTTGGCCGCATCCACGGCCACCGGCGCGAATGGCGCCCCGAGGGTGACGATGGTGTCGATCTGCGGGTCCTGCATCAGCTTGGCCATGATGCGCGAACGGGCCTTCGACATGTCGTAGCCCTCGAGATAGAGCGTTTCCGACTTGCCCTTGAAGGTATCGGCCACGCCGGCGCAGCGAGCGGCCAGCTGGACCGCGCCCTGCTGCTGGTTCACACACAACTCTTTCTTGGCGCCTTCTTTATTCAGGCGTTTGCCGATGGCCTGGCCGGCGAGCGTTTCGTCCTGGCCGACGTACATCGGAATGCCCATCGACTTCCAGGTAGAAAAGCCCGAGTTCACGCCGACCACCGGAATGCCGTCATCCAGCGCCTTCTTGACCAGCGGCTTCATGGCATCCGGAAACGCGAGTGTCAGTGCGATGCCGTCCACATGCTGGGTAATCACGTTCTCGAGCTTGGCGGCCTGTTTGTCGGGCGAGTCGCCGTGCAGATAGATGAGATCGACGTTGTCTTTCTTGGCAGCGGCGTTCGCGCCCTTGCGGACGAGGTCCCAGAACGTATCGCCCGCCTGCGCGTGAGTGATCAGCGCGATCTTCAGTTGCTTGGAATTCTGGTCGGCCGCCGACGCAATGCCGGCCGTGCATACGGCAGCCACGCCCACGGCCAGTGCCGCTGCGGCCAGACGTACGTGCCGACGTCTTGTGGTGAACAGTCGCATATCGATCTCCTCCTTCGTGCTTTTTCGCTTCGTCTGGCCCGGTTTCGACCGGGCCGGTTTTTTGATCTGTAGCAGGCGCGAGCACGGGATGCTCGGCGACCGTGGTTATGACAATGATGGAATGCTTATATCGCCGCAAGTATTTTTGAAATTTTTGAGCTAATCCATTGGTCGAATGGAACACGGACGTCATGCCATCGCCCGCGGGATGTCGCCTGCAAGACGAAACGGATCAAGCGGATAACGAGACGCGCACTTGCCTTGGTCGATCCTCGGCCGCGCGCAGCGCTCCGTCTGGTTGGGAAGCTCATGAGCGGGGACGCCCCAATCGGCGCTGCAAGCGAGCGCGTTGGCGCCGCGCCATGCGGCAGGCCATGTGAGACGCGCGGCGATACCGCGTAATGGCAAGACAGACGTTGGCCAACGTCAGCGGCAGGCAACGTGTGTGTTCGTTATGGGCGGGCGGGCAAGCAATACAGCAGCCCGTGAACCGGGCGCGGTCTTTCAACGGGCCGGGCGCTGTTTTCAAGCCACGCCCGGCCTCCCCTCGCTATGGTCTCTTCATCGAGGCCGGATCAGGCGAAGCGATCGCGTATCTGGCTTTCGAATGCCTCGAGCGATTTGCCTCGGGTTTCCGGCACAACGGCGAGCGTGAAGATCAGCCCCAGGACCGAAATCGCGGAGAACATGAAGAAGGTCGGCCCGACACCCAATGCGGCCACCACCGGTGGGAAACCGAACGCCACGATGGCGTTGGCCAGCCAGAGCACGAACACACAGATACCCATGGCGAAACTGCGGATCTTGAGCGGGAAGATCTCCGATAGCATCAACCAGACCAGAGGCCCGAGCGTGCCCTGCATCGAGAATACGAAAGCCACGACGAAGATCAGCACCAGATACGGTTTGATGGCGACATCGGGCATGAACATCGCAGACAGCCCGACCAGCACGTGGAAGAAGGCGATGAGAAAGAACCCACCAATCAGCATCTTGCGCCGATCGATCTTGTTGATCAGCAGAATGCCGACGGTGATGCCCAGCACGCTGAACAGCCCGTTGAGCGTATTGGCGATCACCGCGCCGTTGTTCGAGAAGCCTGAGTTCTCCAGCAGCTGCGTGCCGTAATACATGATCGCGTTGATGCCGGTGAACTGCTGGAAGATGCCCAGCACCGCCCCGATGATGATCAACCGCCGGACCCAGGGCACGGTGAGATCCGACCATTGCCCGCAGCGGCTTTCCTGTTTCTCTTCCACCAGGGCATCGACGTCCGCGATCTCGGCGCGAGCTCGCTCGGGCGAACGGATCTGCTTGAGCACATCCAGCGCATCATCCCGACGGTTCTGTTCGGTCAACCAGCGCGGGCTTTCGGGTACCCGCAACATACCGATGAGCAGAGCAAACGCGGGCAGTACGCCGATCACGAGCATGTAGCGCCAGATACCGGGATAGTCGCCCCAGATATTCATGATCACGGCGTTGATGATGAAGGCAGCGAACTGCCCCGAGACAATCATGATCTCGTTGCGGGTAACCAGGCTGCCACGTCTCTCGGTCGGCGCCACCTCGGCCAAGTAGACCGGCACCGTCGTGGACGCGCCGCCGACCGCCAGCCCGAGGATGAAACGGAACGCCGAGAGCACTTGCCAGTTGGGCGAAATCGCCTCGCCGAGCGTGCCGACGATGAAAATGCCCGACAGCATGAGAATGGTGTATCGACGACCGGATACGTCGGAAATCCGTCCGCAGACCGCGGCACCCAGCGCAGCCCCGAAGATCAGGATGCTGACCGCAAAGCCCTGGGTCATGGGCGTGAGCCCGAGATCAATTTTCATCGGGTTCACCGCGCCGTTGATAACGCCGGTGTCGTAGCCGAAAAGCAGCCCGCCAAAAGTCGCGATGAACGCGATCGTGCCCAACTTTCGGGTATGGGAGCCAATCGGACTCGCTGCCGTGGCTCCGTAGACTGATGCTTCACTACTCACTTGAATCTCCTCCTCAGCGGCGGGGGATGCCGCTCGATCCGCGATCAAGCCGCTTGCCGCCACGCCCTATGGTGCTTGCGTCGCACTGGACGGCTAAACCGGTGATGTCTCATTGCGCCCTACCCGCATCCGGGTCGAAGCGCAGCCGCATGCTCACGAATCGCTTCGCGATACGCGCGGTAGTCCGTCTTCCTGAACGGCTGACGGTCGACAGGGCAGTCGCAATGTCAGGCGCTGTTCCATGTGAGCCGGAAACTACGTGGCTTGCACAGCCACCGTCAAACTATATATTTCATCATTTAGTATTATAGAATTTATTTTCCACCATTGCTTCCATGGTCCGACATTGAACGACAGGCGCCCACGCGCCCGCGCACTCCGCACCCAGGGTCAACGGATATGGATAAACAACGAATTGGAATCTTCGGCGCCGGCTATATCGCTTCGGTGCATACGGACATCCTCGGCCAGGACGATCGGGTCGAGCTGGTCGGCGTCGCCGACATGGTGGAAGCCAACGCCGCCCGCCTGGCGGCGAGTATCGGCAATGCCCGAACCGGCACGACGCTCGATGACTTGTTTCGCCTGGATGTGGACACGGTCTATATCACGACCCCGAACACCACCCACGTCGATCCGGTGGTTGCCTGCCTCAACGAGGGACGCAACGTCTTTTGCGAGAAACCCATGGCCACGGATCTGGACGGCGGCGATCACATCCGCGAGGCCGCACAAGCCTCCAGCGGGGTCTACAACCTCGGCATGAACCGTCGCTATGCCTGGACGCACGCCAAGCTCAAGTCACTGATCGACGCAGGCGACCTGGCGCCCTACAGCGCCCAGCTCAAACTCAACCGGGGCGAACTGCTGCGCCCGGCGTGGACGGCCGATCCAACCAAGACCGGCGGTTTTCTCTACGAGACCACGATCCACCAGATTGATCTGCTGCAGTATCTGTTCGGCCCCATCGCGACATTGCGTTGCGCGGCGCGCAGTGCGATCTCGAACGCCGAGTTCGACGACTTCTCGATGCTGTTCACCTTCGAATCCGGCACCGTCGCCACACTCAGCTCATCCGCACATTCCGGCTGGAGCTTCCCGTTCGAACGGATCGAGATCTATGGCCGCTATGCCACCGCCATGACCGAGGAACTGGAACGGGTCCGCTATGCGCTGGATCTCGACCAGACCGTCCACACCGAGGATTACACCCATATCGCGTTTGCCGAGAAAGGTGGCTACGCCAAGGAAGACCGCTTGTTCATCGACGCATTGGTCGACGGCGGCCGGCCGCCGGTCGGCATCGACGACGCGTACGCCCTGAATCTGTTACTGGCCGCGATTTACGAAAGCGCCCGCGAAAACAAGGAGATCGATTTCGCCGAGCGCGTTCGCACGGCCATCGGCTAGTCGGTGTCGTACCGGCCACTGCCCGCGTGCGGGCCGGTGCAAGTCGTTAATCAGGCAGGGGCTTCGATCCGTCGGATTACGCCGTTGGCTAATCCGACCTACACGAACCGACGACGCCCCGGAGATCGAACGCCCCCGTAGGTCGGCTTAGGCCGAAGGCCGTAAGCCGACCGCGCAGCCTCTCTCAGTCCGCTGTGTTGTAAAGCCAAGCGACCCACACGACCAGTCTGACGCGAACGAATATCGACATCGCGAGCTTCGCAACCGCACCGAACCGGGCAGGCATTGATGCTTCAAAGCAGCAGAGCGTGACCGTCCGGCCCTGAAAGCGCCAAGCGACCGGTCACGAACCACGCCGACCGCGTTGGAAACAATCACCCCACCCCGGCCCAGCGTCCTGCCTCGACGGAAGCCAGCGCCGCGTCGATCACGCGATGCACCTGCACCGCATCGGCAAAACACGGCCAGAGCGCCGTCCGTTCGCCGGTAATCGCAGCAATCAGGTCGCGTATTTCCACCGTGACCGTGTCGTTGTAGCCGGTCCCGTGACCGGGCGCGGGGCAGAAATCCCCGTAGTCGGGATGGGCCGGCCCCATCGGGACACGCCGAAAACCCTGGGTTCGTGCGTCGTCGCGCCGCGAGTAGAACTGGATCTCGCTCAGGCGTTCCTGATCGAACACGATCGTGCCTTCGGTACCGATCACCTCGTAGGACAGCCCCATCTTGTGTCCCGTACCGACGCGGGAGACATAAAGCGAGCCGGACACACCGTTCTCGAACCGCACCAGCAGCTCGGCCTGATCGTCATTTTCCACCGCGACGCGCCGGCCGGAATCCGGATCCGGCCGATGCGCATGCACGATGCGCGTCTCGGCCATGACCTCGCGAATCGGCCCGAGCAGCCATTGCGACATGCCGATGCAATGCGAACCGAGATCGCCCAGCGCGCCCGCCGCGCCGGCTTCGGCGCGCCGCATGCGCCAATCGATCGGCAGATCCGGATCGGCCAGAAAATCCTCGACGTGCACACAGCGAAACGACACGATCTCACCGAGCGCGCCTTCGGCAATCAACTGGCGGGCGAACTGCGAGGCCGGGGTCTTGGGGTAATTGAGCCCGACCATGCACACCACGCCGGCCTGCTCGGCCGCGGCCTGCATTTCGACGGCTTCCGCGGTGTTTGTCGCCAGCGGCTTTTCACAGAGTACATGCTTGCCGTGGGCGATCGCTTCCAGAACCATCTCGCGATGCGGTAACGGCGCGCACACGGTGACCACATCGATGGCCGGATCACTCACCAGCTGGCGCCAGTCGCCGGTATGGCGGGCGAAGCCCAGGCGTTTCGCGGCGCGCTCGGCCGAGGCATCCGAGCTGGTTGCGATCATGTCGGCCACCGGGCGTGTATCAAGCCCGAACACCGGGCCCACTGAGTGGATGGCCAACGCATGCGCCTTGCCCATGAAACCGGCGCCAATAACGCCGAAATGCAGTTCACACCGCATCGCGTCTACTCCTTTTTTGCTAGGGCGTGTTGAGGTTTCGCCATAAGCGATTGAAATGAAATGGCGAACTCGCATTGTTGCGGTATTCCACCCCCGCTTCAAAACGAGTTCACCATGGCCCGCCAGATGCTCTCAGAAAAGCTCTGGGCGAAGCTCAGACAGATACTGCTGGCTGAGTCGATTTACGACAAGCCACGATTGCGGCAAACAGTCGAGGGCATGCTCTACCGTATGCGGGTCGGATGCCCATGGCGCGATCTGCCGCAGGCCTTCGGGCCGTGGACTACGATTTATCAGCGTTTTCGAGCCTGGGCAGCCAGTGGCAAGTGGTGGCGTATTTTCCATGCGTGCATCGTCGATCCCGATCTCGAATGGGCGTTTATGGATGGCAGCTATGCCAAAGCCCACCAGCACAGTGCCGGAGCTAGCGGCGGTCAGCCGCAGGCGATCGGCCCCAGTCGCGCCGGGCGCACGACCAAGATTCACTTGGCCGTGGATGCCTACGGCTTTCCGATCACCTTCGAGATCACGGGCGGTCAGATCAACGATGGCTCGATCGGGCCGCGCCTGGTCGACGCGATACCTCGCGTTGACATCATGATCGCTGATAAAGGCTATGACAGTCGTCAGGTCCGAGCAGCGATCCAGACTCGATCCAGTCGGCCGGTCATCCCGCGCCGGCGTCATTCCAAGCGAGCCAATCCAGGCTTCGATAGCGGTTTGTACCGTTATCGACATCTCGGCGAGAATGCGTTTGCACGGCTCAAACAGTACCGTGCGATCGCTTGTCGCTTCGATAAATTAAAGGCGCACTACGAAGCAGTCGTCGCCATGGCATGTGCGCTGCTCTGGCTGCCCATGTGATGAAACCTCAACACGCCCTAGGGCCACCCTGCCGCACAGGCGGAGCGGCGTGCCATTCCTTTTACAGTTCCAGTTGGCCGACGGCCGTCCAGCGACCATCCGTGGCCGCAGACAAACGCACGGCATCCACGAACTCCAGCCCCAGCACGCCGTCTGCCGTGCTTGGATAGCCCAGTTCGTCGCGCGCCGGACGGCTGCCCGTGCGCGTCGCCGCGATCGCCCCGGCCGCTTCGGAATAGATGTTGGCGAAGGATTCGAGGAAGCCTTCCGGATGACCGAGGCCGATGCGTGTCAGCTCTTCGGCATCCGCCGATAGCGTCGCCCCACCCTGGGCCAGCACTTCGCGTCGACCGTCGGGATAGCGGATCTGCAGATGGTGCGGATCTTCGTGGCACCATTCGAGCGAGGCCTTGGAACCGACCACACGCAGCCGCAGCCCGTGCTCCGCGCCGGTTGCGGCCATGGTGATCCAGAGCGCCCCTCGGGCGCCGCCCGCGAAACGCAGCATGACGTTGGCATTGTCGTAGACCCGGCGATTCGGCACCACGGTGGACAGATCGGCGGCCAGCGATTCGAGTTCGAGGCCCGACACATATCGGGCGAGATGATGGATATGCGTGCCCAGATCGTAGATCACGCTGGCCTCGCCGGCCTGATCCGGATCGGTGCGCCAAGCGGCCTGTTTGTTGTCGGTGTCCGACTCGACATCGCCTGCAGCCCAGCCCGAGGCGAACTCGCCCTGGACCATCCGGATTGCGCCCAGATCGCCCCGGCGTACGCGCCGGGCGGCTTCGCGCACCATGGCATGGCTGGCGTAGTTGTGGGTGAGCGTGAATATCAGCCCCCGATCCTCGGCCAGCCGGTGAAGCTCCAGCGCCTTGTCGAAGTCGTCGGTCAGCGGCTTGTCGCAAATGACGTGAATGCCGTGCTCGAGAAACACCTTCGACACGGGATGGTGACTGGCATTGGGTGTGACGACGGCCACCGCTTCGATGCCATCCTCGCGGGCGGCTTCGGCGACGGCCATTGCTTCATAGCTGGCATAGACCCGCGATTCGTCGACGCCGAGTTCACGCGCTGCCTGGCGCGATTTGTCCAAATCGCGCGAAAAGACGCCCGCCACCAGATCGTAGCGACCGTCCATGCGCAGCCCGGCGCGGTGGGCCGTGGCAATGCCCGCCCCCGGGCCGCCGCCGACCATGCCGATGCGGATCGGCTGTTCGAATGATTTCATTGCTGCTCCTCGTTCGCGGCTTCGTTCTTTTAGTTATCCGCAGATTGCGCAGATGACACAGATTTCAAAGACAAATGATCGTTGGTTTTCAACCGTTTCGGTGTTCCGTACGGCAACTAGCTATCCGCCGTTCTCTTCTTCATCTGTGCAATCTGCGTAATCTGCGGATCCATGCTTTTCAAACGTCGACCCAGGATTCCGACTGGCAGGACTCGTCGATCGCTTCGAGAATCCGCTGGTTACGGGCACCGAAGCTGAAGTTCGGATAGCAATCGTCCGGGCTGGCGATGCCGGTCACGAGATCGCAGACGTCGATCACCTTGGCGTCGTAGAAGCCAAGGCTGCCGCCGCCGAAATCGAAGGGGAAGAAGCCGGCGTACTGCGGCACCTGGGAGCCGGCGAGCAGGGTCTTGAAGCCACGGTCGCGTTTCTCTTCGCGCATCCGGAACACCTGCAGTTCGTTGAACCGCTCGCCGTTCATGATGATGGTGCCTTCGGTGCCGGAAATCTCCCATTCCACGCCCATGATCTTGCCGGCCGCGATGCGCGAGGATTCGACCACGCCGGCGGCGCCGGACGCGAACTTCACCAGGCACTGGGTCTGGTCGTCGTTCTCGACTTCACGCCATTCGGCGTCGGCCCCGGCCTTCGATGAATAACCGGCGCCCGGATCGGCCACCGGGCGCTTGTCGAACACGACCTGCGACTGGCCGCAGACCCGGTCGAAATCACCCATCAGATACTGGGCCACGCCGATCACGTGCGCGCCGAGATCGCCGAGCGAGCCGGTGCCGGCGGCCGCCCGCGAGCAGCGCCAGGACCACGGCAGTTCCGGGTCGTTGAAGAAACCCTGGTCGAAGGTGCCGCGAAAACGCGTGGGCGTACCGATCTCGCCGCGATCGATGATCTGCTTGGCGAGCATGGCCGCCGGCGTCTTGATGTTGTTGAACGAGACCATGGTCTTCACGCCGGCTTTCTCCGCCGCATCGCGCATCTCGTTGGCCTCGGCGGTCGACATTGCCAGCGGTTTTTCGCAGTAGACGTGCTTGCCGGCCGCGATCGCTGCCAGCGCCATTTCGTGATGGAACTGGTTTGGCGAAGTGATATCGACGACATGCACGTTCGGATCCGCGATCATCGCCCGCCAATCGTCATAGGCCTTGTCGAAGTTGAAGCGCGTTTTCGCCGCCTCGGCCAGCGCGCGGCTGACATCGGCTACCGCATACAGATGCGGCCGCAGCGCCAGATCGGTATACAGCGCCGCACATCGCCAGAAGGCTTCAGCGTGAGCACGGCCCATGAAGCCGGTGCCGATGATGCCGATGTTGAGTTGTTCTGCCATTTCGATGGTCTCCTCGGAATTTTTTATCCGCAGATTTCGCAGATGACGCAGATTTTTTTAAGACAGAAAGCTTTTAGTTCATAACGGTCGTCTGGTCATCGAACCCAATAAGCCGACATTCCTGATCTGTGCAATCTGAGAAATCTGCGGATAACTGCCTTGAAAGAACTAGCCGCCAAAGAAGGACTGCACGGTACGCATCGCTTTGTCGGCATATTCGGCCGACGGCGCCTGGGTCGGGTCTTGCTCGGCTTCGACCACCAGCCACCCGTTGTAGGCATCGCTTTTGGCGAAATCTATGACGGGTGTGAAGTCGATACAGCCGTCGCCCGGTACCGTGAACATGCCGGCGCGTACGCCCGTATTGAATGAGTCGTCGCGCTCGCGAATGGCAGCGAACACATCACGGCGGATGTCTTTTAGATGGATGTGGTTGATGCGATGACCGTGGTTTGCGAGCACGCGGGCGAGGCCCCGGCCGCCGGCCGCGATATGCCCGGTATCGAACAGCAGGCCGACCGCATCGCCGGTCTCGGCCATGAGCCGATCGATCTCGGCCTCGGTCTCGGCGACCATCATCAGATGGGCGTGGTAGGCGAGCTGGAGGCCGTAGTCGCGTTCGAGTGCTTCACCGAACTCGGTCAGCCGCTGGCCGTAGGCCGCCCAGTCGGCATCCGAGATCACGGGCGTCGCCGACAGCGGTTCGTTGAGCGGATCGTCGCCCGGCATCAGCCCGGTTTCGCCGTAGACCATGACCTGGGCGCCGTTATGGGCCAGCAATGCGGCGTGGTTCGCCACATTGGCCAACTCGTCCGCGACGCCGATCTCGGCCAGGCGGCCGGAGTACCAGCCAGAGACCAGATCGACGTTGCCGTCGGCCAGCAGACCGGCGACGGCGTGCCGATCGGTCGGGAACTTGCGCCCCATTTCCACGCCTTCGTAACCGATCGCGGCCGCCTCGGCGATGAAGGTTTCGACCGGCGTTTCGTCGCCGAATTCGGTGATTACGTCGTTGGTCCAGCCGAGCGGATTGATGCCCAGGCGCAAGCTATAGGGTGCCAGCCGTTCCCGGGTCGCTTGCTGGCTGGGCTGCCAGTCGCGCGCAGGGGTCTGGCGCACGTTCGAAGCCGTCGTGCTCATGATGATCTCCTCGAAGAGAACGCCGGGCGCTGCGGGCGCCCGGCGGCCGATTCCTGCGTTATCAGTGCGTCGGCATGACGAAGGCGTTGTCCTGCGAGACCTGGTCCTCGGGCCAGCGCGCGGTCACGGTCTTCAGCCGGGTATAGAAGCGCACGCCGTCGGCGCCGTGTACATGCAACGGGCCAAACAGGCTCCGCTTCCAGCCGCCGAAGGAATGGAACGCCATCGGCACCGGAATCGGCACGTTGACGCCGACCATGCCGACCTCGATACGCTCGGCGAAGGTGCGCCCCGCGTGGCCGGATTCGGTGAAGATCGAGGTGCCGTTGGCGAACTGATTGGCGTTGATCAGGTCAATCGCCTCATCCAGCGATTCGGTGCGGCTGATGCACAGTACGGGCCCGAAGATCTCTTCGTCGTAGACGCGCATGCCGGGCTTGGTGTGGTCAATCAGCGAGCCGCCGATGAAGTAGCCGTCCGGATGGGCGGAGAAGTCCTTCTCGCGCCCATCGACCACCAGCTCGGCTTCCTCGGCGCCGATGCCGACATAGTTCGCGACCTTGTCGCGATGCTCGGCCGAGACCAGCGGGCCCATGTCGTTGTCCTTGCCGTCGACCAGCGACGGACCGACCTGCAGATTCTCGAGCCGCTCGACCAGGGCCGCGCGCAGTTTCTCGGCGGTTTCCTGGCCGACCGGCACGGCCACCGAGATGGCCATGCAGCGCTCGCCGGCGCTGCCATAGGCCGCGCCCATCAGCGCATCGGCCGCGCCGTCGATATCGGCATCCGGCATGACCACCAGATGGTTCTTGGCGCCGCCGAGCGCCTGGACGCGCTTCTCGGCGGCCGAGGCGGTCTCGTAGATATGCTTGGCGATCGGCGTGGAGCCGACGAAGCTCACCGCGGAGACATCGGCATGCGTGATCAGATGATTCACCGCTTCGGCCCGACCGTGCACGACGTTGAACACGCCGTCCGGCAGCCCGGCTTCCTTGAGCAATCGGGCCATCAGGTTGGCGGCCGAGGGGTCCTTGTCGGCCGGCTTGAGCACGAAGGTGTTACCGGTCGCCAGCGCGATCGGATACATCCACATGGGCACCATGGCCGGGAAGTTGAACGGCGTGATGCCGGCACAGACGCCGACCGGCTGGTACATGGAATAGCTGTCCACGCCGGTGCCCACGTTCATCGAATGCTCGCCCTTCTGCAGATGCGGCATGCCGCAGGCGAATTCGACCACTTCGATGCCCCGGGTGACCTCGCCCTGCGCATCCGAGAACACCTTGCCGTGCTCGGAGGCGATCAGCCGCGCCATCTCATCGCGGTGCTCGTCGAGCAGGGCCTTGTACTTGAACAGGATGCGCGCCCGGCGCAGCGGCGTGGTCCCCGACCAGCCCGGCAGCGCCGCCTTGGCCGCCGCCACCGCGGCATCGACATCGCCCGTCGTGCCGATCACGACTTCGGCCTGTTGCTCGCCGGTCGTGGGGTTGAATACGGCCCCGCGCTCGGCGTTGTCGCCGGCCGTGGGCTCGCCGTTGATGAAGTGCAAAATCTCGCGCATGTCATCGGTCCTTTGAATGGTGTCTTGTGCAGTGGCGCTTACGCGGCCGCCACCAGTGAGAAGCCGGCTCGTCGCGCCGTGTCGCGCAGATAACGATAGCTGCGCTCGGCCAACGGCCAGGACGGCGACACCGACGGGTCCGTCTCGGCTTCGGTGATCAGCCAGCCGTCGTAACCGGTGGCCGCCAGCCGCGCCAGAATGGCATCGAAATCGAGGCTGCCGTCGCCGGGAATAGCGAATACGCCGTCGACCACGGCATTCAGGAAACTGGCGTTGCGATTGCGCGAACGCTCGACGACGGCCTGGCGCACGTCCTTGCAGTGCGCATGCACGACGCGCTCGCCCCAGCGCTCGAGCCACTCGAGCGGATCGCCGCCGGCGAACGCACAGTGGCCGGCATCGAACAGCAGCCCAACGTTGTCGCCGGTTTTATCCATCAGCCGAGCGACGTCATCGGTGGCCTGAATCACGGTGCCCATGTGGTGGTGATAGGCCATGCGGATGCCCTCGCCCGCCAGATAATCGGCGATCGCATCGATCCGCGGCGCCAGCCGCTGCCAGTCGGATTCGGTCAGCCGCGGCCGGCGCGACACCGGCATCGAGCGGTCGAGATGCACACAGCGCGCCGTCTCGCAAAAGACCATCGCGCTCACGCCGGCGGCCTTCATCAGGGCGAGATGCCCTTGCATGGCCTCGATTTCTTCGTTGACGTCACGCTCCAACAGATTCGACGAATACCAGCCCGAGGCCAGCACCAGATCTTCATCGGCGAGCAGCGGGCCGAGGTCGTCGAACGTCGTCGGGAATTTGCGCCCCATCTCCACGCCTTCGTAGCCGGCCCGTTTCGCCTCGGCCAGACACTGGGTGAGCGGCGTCTCGTCGCCGAGCAGCGGCAGGTCGTCGTTAGTCCAGAGCAGCGGGTTCACACCCAGTCGAACGGTCATCATTGCATCTCCTTTGCGCGACGGCTCAGCGCTGACGCTGCTTGTTGTTGTCGTAGCCCGCGCGGCGCTCGGTGACAGCCTCGCGGCTGGATACCTCGGCCACCGGCACGTCCCACCAGGTGCCGCCCTCGGCGGTCGCCTTGTCGGCATCGGTCTTGAGCGCGATCAGATAAGTCTTGTCGGCGGCCTTGGCGCGATCCAGCGCGGCTTCGAGCCCGCCGATGCCGTCGACCCACTCTGCTTCGCAACCAAGCGCTTTTGCATGGGCCGCGAAATCAATCTCCGGCGCGCCGTCGGGCGCGGTATTGCAGCCCTCGAACAGATTGTTGAATTCCACCCCCACGGTCGCGCCCTGCAAGCGATGGATACAGCCGTAGCCGCGATTGTCGAGCAGCACCACGATCAGCTTGTGGCCGAGCATCACCGACGTCGCCAGTTCGGAGTTGAGCATCAGATAACTACCGTCGCCGACCGTGACGTAGACGTCGCGCTCCGGCGCGGCCATCTTCACGCCCATGCCGCCAGCGATTTCATAGCCCATGCAGGAAAAGCCGTATTCGACGTGATAGCTGCCCGGCCCGGTGGTCTGATAGAGCTTGTGCAGCTCGCCCGGCAGGCCACCGGCGGCACAGACGACCGTGCCGTTCTCGCCGGCCGCGCGATTGACCGCGCCCAGCACCTGGCTGTCGGCCGGGCACGCCGCGCCGTCGTCCGCGGTCACGCGTTCGACGATGGCGAGCCAGTCGCGTCGTTCGTCGGCCAGTTTGTCCTGCCACCCGGCATCCGCCTGCCAATCGGCCAGCCCCGCTTCCAGTGCTTCGAGCGCCACGCCCGCGTCGCCCACCAGCGATTGCCCGCCGTGTTTGGCGGCATCGAACCGCGCCACGTTGATGCCGAGCAGTGTCGGCCCATGGTCCATGTAGAGAGCGCGTGAGCCGGTGGTGAAATCCTGTAGCCGCGTGCCCAGCGCGATGACGACGTCGGCTTGTTCGGCCAGCGCGTTGGCGGCCGTGGAACCGGTCACGCCGATCGCGCCGACGTTGTTCGGGTGATCCGCCCGCAGGCTACCCTTGCCCGCCTGGGTTTCGGCCACCGGAATGCCGTGGCGCTCGGCGAACGCCGCGAGCCGGTCACAGGCGTCCGCGGAATAGAGCACGCCGCCGCCGGCGATAAGCAACGGCCGCTCGGCGCGCTTGAGGGTATCCAGCGCGGCGGCCAGCTCGGCTTCATCCAGCCCGGGGCGACGAATGCGATGCACGCGCTCGTCAAAAAACGCGGCCGGAAAATCATAGGCCTCGGCCTGCACATCCTGGGGCAGCGCCAGCGTCGCCGGGCCACAATCGACCGGATCGAGCAGCGTATCGATCGCCGCCGGCAGGCTGCTCAGCAATTGTTCCGGCCGCGTGATGCGGTCGAAGTAACGCGAGACCGGCACGAACGCATCGTTGACCGTGGTCGACGGCGCGCCGTAATGCTCGACTTGTTGCAGTACCGGGTCCGGCTTGCGGGTGGCGAAGGTATCGCCCGGCAGCAGCAGCACCGGCAGGCGATTGGCATGCGCCAGCCCGGCGGCCGTCACCATATTGAGCGCCCCGGGGCCGATGGACGTAGTACAAGCCATCATGCGCCGGCGCCGATGCTGTTTGGCGAAGGCAATGGCGGCATGGGTCATGCCCTGCTCGTTATGAGCCCGATAGGTCGGAAACGCCTCGCGTTCGGCGTAAAGCGCTTCGCCCATGCCCGCGACGTTGCCGTGGCCGAAGATGGCAAAGCAGCCCTCGAACAAGCGCTCGCGGCGGCCGTCGATCTCGATGCGCTGCGCCGCGAGATAGCGGACGAGCGCCTGCGCCATGGTCAGGCGAATGGTATGCGGTCGGCTCATGCCATAGCTCCTGCGGAACGCGGGTTATCCGTTTCGCCGACGGCATCGCGCCAGGTGGTGATCAGCTCGGCGTAGTTGTCCGAGACGGCGGCGACGAACGCGTCGTCGCCCAGCTCGCCGGCCAGCCACTCGCGGGCCGGCCCCGCGAACAGCGTCCGCCCGATCGTGAAGCCGCGACAGATTTCGGAAGCACTCGCATCGCGGAAGCCGGCTTTTACATCGCCCATCGGCGCATCGAGGCCGAGCAGCACGACGCCGCGACAATGATCGTCGTGACGCTCGATCACGCCGCGCACGGCCCGCCAGGCAGCGGCGCTCATCGGCGGCAATTTCCACCAGTCGGGCCGGATGCCGAGGTGATAGAAGCGCTGCAGGCTGCGCGCGACGGTGGCGTCGTCGGCGGCCCTATCCTTGGGCGGAATCACCTCGATAAGCAGTTCGTGGCCGGTGATGCGCCGTGCCTCGTCGAGCTGGCGAAGTTTGTCTTCCTGATCCAGGCGCAGGCCGATCTCGTCGTCCGGGTGATAAAACACCAGACACTTGATGATGTGCTCGGCCGGCCAGCTGATGAGCTGGCTGCCGATATCGTCGCCGTGCTGGAAGCGCAGCGGGCGCGAGCCCGGTTCTTCCACGGGCCGGCCGATCCACCAGCCACGGCCGGTCATCGCGTTGAGCGCGTCCTGGCCGATCACGTCGTCGCAGAGCACGGCCGGCGTGCCGGGAACGCCCGCTTTGTCCAGGCCTTTCTCGGCCGCGGCGACCAGCAGCTCCTTGAGCGGCGAGAGGCGGGCGGCGTCCACGCCCAGCTCGCCGACCATATCGAACAGCTGCAGCCGATGATCGAAAGCCAAGCCATAGATCGGGCCCCATTCGGCCGGATGGCGGGTGGTCTTGGCGTGCAGATCATTGAGGCGGTCGTCGCGGTCGGGGCGCGGGACGTCATCGCGGCGAGCCAGATAATCGAACAGTTCGGCCTCGGTCGGCATCGCCGGCGCGCAGCCATGACGAGACACGACGAGGGCGCCACAGGCGTTGGCATAGGTCGCGCACGTCTCCCACGACTCGCCGCGCAGATAACCGCGCAGGAAACCGGAGATGAAGGCATCACCCGCGCCCAGCACGTTGAGCACCTCGACCTTCACGCCCTCGACCAGCACGCCGTCGTGCACGGTGTCGCCCACCGGACCCTCGAAGATCGTGCAGCCCAGCGCGCCGAGCTTGCAGACGAGTACCGCGTCGGACAGTTCGCGCACTTTCTTGAGCGCGGCGATAGTGTCGGTCGTGCCGCCGGCGATATGGAATTCTTCCTCGGTGCCGACGATGAGATCGAAATCGCCGATCCAGCGCTGCAGATGGGCCGTGGTCTCGGCGTCATCGACATAACGCGTCTCGCCGTCGCCGAGCTCGGCCAGGCCCCAGAGCACCGGGCGATAGTCGATATCGAGGATGCGTTTCAGTCCGTGTTGTTTCGCGGCATCCAGTGCGGCGCGGCAGGCGCCCTGCGTGGTCTCGGTCGACAGATGCGTACCGGTGATCGCCAGCGCTCGCGCGGTGCCGATCCAGTCGGGGTCGACATCTTCGGCGGCGATCGCCATGTCCGCGCAATCCTTGCGATAGAACAGCAGCGGGAAGGTATCGCGATCCTTGATCGCCAGAATCGCCAGTGCGGTGAAGCGCTCCTTGTCGACCGGCATATGCGAGGTATCGACGCCGGCGCGCTGGAATTCCTCGACCACGAAATTGCCGAACTGCTCGTTGCCGACGCGGGTGAGCATCGCCGATTTCAGCCCGAGCCGCGCGCTGCCGTAGGCACAGTTGCCGGAACTGCCGCCCAGGTACTTGGCAAAGCTGGACACATCCTCCAGCCGGCTGCCGATCTGCTGGGCATAGAGATCGACCGCCGCGCGCCCCAGGCAGATCAGGTCGAGTGCGTTGTCAGACATGGGCTTCTCCGCTTCGGTCTTGGAACAGCGGTTCGATTCAGTCCGCCGATAACTTATTTATTCTAAATTTTCCAACAAAGGAATTTCTGTTACAAGCGTTCTGCGACTAAAGTTGCGTCGGCTATCGACCACCGCTCGCCCGCCGCAGAACGCCGCGGCGTCAGCCATAGAACGTCGGCTTTTTGCCCAGCGCTATCGTGACCGTCGTGCCTTCGAGTTGCGCCTCGACGCCGGCCTCGCAGCAGGCGGCCGCGGCATAGCCGTCCCAGGCGCTCGGGCCGTTCGGTGGCAAACCGTCGCGCAGACGGTTCACCCAGCCCTGCAATTCGGTATCGAAGGCGGCCGCGAAACGCTGCTCGAAGCCGGGCGTGACCTCGCCGCCCCAGTGGCCCGCCGAGCGGACATAAGCGCCCTCGTCGTTGCCGATATCGACAATCCCGCGCTCGAATACCGCCTCGGTATGCACCTGGTAGCCGAACAGCGCGTTGACGAAGATCTCGACATCCACCAGCACGCCGGATTCGGTGCGCATCAGCACCTGCTGCGGGTCGGACAGCTTGCCGTGGGCGCCGGCCGTCGCCCGGCCCTTGCGTACCGAGATCTCGGTGATTTCCTCGCCGGTGAAATACCGCACGCCGTCGATCTCGTGGACCACCGAGTCGTAGATCATCAGTGCATCGGTGAAGTTCGGCGGCGGATCGGGATTGCGATGCCGGCAGTGCAGCATCAACGGCGCGCCGAGCGAGCCTTCGGTGAAATAGCGCCGCAGGCGTTGATAACCGGCGTCGTAACGACGCATGAAGCCGACCTGGATCAGGCGCGCGTCGAGCCCGGCTTCGGCGTCCACGATCTCGCGGGCCGTGGCCGCGTCGGCGGTCAACGGCTTTTCGCAGAACACCGGCAGGCCCTTGTCGAGTGCGTCCATGAGCACGTCGTAATGCAGCATGCCGGGCGTGGTCAGTACGAAGGCGTCATACTGACCGCTGGACAGGGCGGCGTGCGGGTCGTCCCAGACTTTCGCGTGGCCGCCGGCCAGCGCCGCGGCGGCCTTGGCGCGCCCGGCATCGATATCGACCACGCCGGTGACGTCGGCGCCGGCGATGCGATGGGTCAGCCGCTTGATGTGGTCGGTGCCCATACGGCCGGTGCCAATGACGGCGATGCGCAGATTATTGGCCATGGCGGCCTCCCTTGAGTCGTTGAAACGAACGGCTTCAGCCGATTTCGTCGAGACGCACGCTGCGATTCTCGGCTAGCGACTGCGTGGCCGCCGCGGCCAGACGCAGCGACTGATAGCCATCTTCGTGGGTCGCCTTCGGGGCGCTGCCGGTACTCCAGGCGTCGTACAGATCGCCCAGCTCGCGGCCGTAGGCGATGCCATAGCGTTCCAGGAAGAAATGCTTGGGCGGCTCGTCGAGCTGGCCGGCCTCGCCGGTATAGCGCAGCCGGGTTTCGGTTTCGTTGACCGCCTGCAACATGCCCGCGCTGCCGAAGGCCTCGATGCGCTGGTCGTAGCCGTAGGCCGTGCGCCGTGAGTTCTGGATATGACACAGCCGGCCGGATTCGGTGGTCAGCACCACCATCGCGGTATCGATATCGCCGGCCTCGCCGATCGCGGGGTCCACCATCACCCCGCCACTGGCGAATACCGAGGCTATCGGCTCGTCGAGCAGCCAGCGCGCGACGTCGAAGTCGTGGATCATCATGTCGAAGAACAGCCCGCCGGAGCCCTTGATGTAATCGATGGGCGGCGGCGCCGGATCGCGGCTGATGATGGTCAACGTTTCCAGCTGCCCGATCCGCCCGGCCTCGATCGCAGCCTTGAGCGCGGCGAACTGCGGATCGTGGCGGCGATTGAAACCGAGCGCGCAGGCGACCGGGTGGGCGTTGACCACATCCACGGCGGCTTTCGTGCGCTCGATGTCCAGCGCGATCGGTTTTTCGCAGAGCACCGCCTTGCCCGTCGTCGCGGCCCGTTCCAGGAACTCGGCATGGGTCGCCGTGGACGAGGCGATCAACACGGCGTCGATGGCATCGTCGGCGAAGATCGTATCGACATCCACGCTGGCCGCGCCGTGCATGCTCGCCAGTGCTTCGGCGGCCTCGGCCCGGATGTCCGAGACATATTTCAGCGCGATGCGCGGATCGCGGGCGGCCGCGGCGGCATGTACATGGGCGATGCGCCCGGCGCCGATGATGGCCAGGTTCATGATGGGCTCGGACATTAGGGTTTCTCCAATGAAACGATGCGCGACGTGGTCAACGATTCGATACAGGCATCCAGTACCCGCATGTTCGCGAGTACGTCGTGCGGCGAGTAATCGGGCGTGCGCCCGGTTAGAACGCAGTCGGCGAAATGCGCGACCCCGTTCGGGTATTGATGGGACGTAACGCGCTCAACGGTCGTGTTGCCGTCGGCGTCCACGATGTCGATGGGACCATCGCCGTCCGGCTGCGGCACGAAGGCCTTGGGCACTCGGAGCGTGCCTGCGGTGCCGTAGACCTCGTAGGCATGCCGGGGCGTGGCATCCATGCCGCAATCGAAGCCGGCCTTGGCGCCGTTGTCGTAGCCGAGCACGACGGCGGCCGACATCTCCGCCGCCTGCGGGCCGGCGAAGCGCGCGACCGTGGCGACCCGGTCGGGCTCGCCCAGCAGGCTGCGGATCACGTGGATGCAGTAGCAGCCCAGGTCGTAAAGGCTGCCGCCGCCGGTTTCGAGGCCGCCGTGGCGGAAATCCGCCAGGCTCTTTTCCAGGTTGAAGGTCAGATTCACGTGGACGCCGCGCACCTCGCCGATCGCGCCGGCGGCAATCAGTTCGCGCACGCGGGCGTGTTGGGCATGGAATTGATACATCATGGCTTCCATAAACAGCACGCCGGCCGATTCACAGGCGGCGATTGCCTCGCGGGTCTGGCCGGCCGTCAACGCCGCCGGTTTTTCGCAAAGCACGTGCTTGCCGGCACGCGCCGCCTTGATCGTCCACTCGGCATGGCGATCGTTGGGCAGCGGCAGATACACGGCATCGACCGCTGGATCGGCCAGCAGCGCCTCGTAATCGTCGTAGCCGGTGGCAAAACCGAAACGCTCGACCAGTTCGGACGGCACGCCGCGGCGGCTGGCCAGCGCATAGGGCTGGCTGTTGTCGGCGGCCAGGATGGCCGGGATCGTGTGTTCGCGTGCGATCTCGGCCGCCCCCAATACCCCCCAGTTGATCGAGGATCGACTCATGACCGACTCCTTTGGAAACGATGAAGCTCGACCGGATCGATCGAGCGCGTCTGAATAGAATTTATTTTCTATTTTTATTTTTTACAAACCTATCATTTTATACTTTAGTCGAGCCACCGGCCCGACCGATGCGCCCGCCCATGTTTCGCGGCGCGCACGCGGGCAACTCGCGGTCATCATGGCCTTGGCACTACATCGATTAGCGCGGGCGAATCCATCCTGCCCGCGTTTTTAGCGGGCCTTGCGCGGCGCTGGCGCGTCGTGACGCCGGATATTGCCGTGGGTTGCGCTCTTGCGATGCTGGAATTTTCATTCTAATTTCGACGCAACAACCACGCCGTTATTCAAAAGCACAGAGGAGATGCGTGATGAAGATAGGGATGGTGACCGACAGCGTCGCCCATATGGATACCGACGCCATGCTCGACTACTGCGCCGAGCTCGGCATCGACGCGATCGAGTTCTGCGTCGGCAACTGGGGCGCCGCGGCCCACATAGGTGATGTGAAGATGCTTCTCGAGGACTCGGCGCGCCAGCGTGAGCTGGCCGCCAAGATCCGCGATCGCGGCCTGGAAATCTCGGCATTCACCGCCAACGGCAATCAGCTGCATCCGACCGATGGCGAGCGTCAGTCCACGGTCGTGCATAACGCCATCCGGCTGGCCGAGATCTTCGAAGTGCCCCGCATCGTGCTCATGTCCGGCCTGCCCGCCGGCGCGCCCGGCGATTCGATGCCGAACTGGGTTACCACCGCGTGGCCGCCGGAGACCCACGACATCCTGCGCTATCAATGGGAGGACGTGGCTATTCCCTACTGGCGCAAACTGGTCGACTACGCCGAAGGCCGAGGCGTCAACCAACTGTGCATCGAAGCGCACGGCGCGCAACTCGTCCACAACATGCCCAGCTTCATGCGACTTCGGGATGCCGTCGGCCCCACCGTGGGCCTGAACTTCGACCCGAGCCATTTCATCTGGATGGGCGGTGATCCGATCGAGATGATCCGGCGCTATGCGGACTGCATCTACCACGTGCACGCCAAGGACACGTACATCGATCAACACAACCTGGCCGAGGCGACGCGGCTCGACACCCGGCCGATGGATCGGGTGCTAGACCGCAGCTGGTCGTACGTCACGTTGGGCTATGGCCAGCCCGAGGACTGGTGGCGTGAGTTCTGCTGGCAGCTCCAGGCCCGCGGCTACTCGGAGGGTGTGCTGTCGATCGAACACGAAGACCAGAACCTGTCGTGCAACGAAGGCGTACGCCGCTCGGTCGACCTGCTGCGGCGCGTCATGCCGCAGGAACAACCGGACTACCAGCTGCCCGACTGATTCGCCGCGGCGCAGCACTCAGACACACGGCTGTCTCTTTCCTCTTGCGCCCTCCACTGCTCGGCGCTGCGCTGCGCTCAAGGGGACCCGAATACAGCCCGGTTCGCGAGGTTTGCGCGTTCGAGCCAGGAAAACTCGCGAGTTTGACGTTACTTGGGGTTTCGCGCTGATGCGCGACTCCCTTTCGTTTGCTTGTCCAAACGAAAGGAAGCAAAGGAAAAGACACCCTACCTTGCGCCGATGCTGCGCATCGGTGCCCTGCGCGGCTCCGGCCGCAAGAGGGACAGCCGCGAAACTCGCGCTGCTGCGCAGCACTCAGACACACGGCTGCCTTTGTCCTCTTGCAGCCTCCACTGCTCGGCGCTGCGCTCAAGGGAACCCGAATACAGACACCGCCCGCGACACTGCGGAACCCTCGTGATGCTTGGGAGAGGGGTTTGTATTACGCCCCGTCTGAGGCGACGGAGACGCGCAGCGGCGACGGGTGTCCGGCGCACTGCGCCGGGGCGGCCAGCCTGTTTGAGCGTCGCCAAAGCGACGCGAGTTCTGGCCGCATCCCGTCGACGCGAGCATCGCAGTGCACCGGCGTAGCCGGCGCCGATGCGGGTGCTCTTTTCTTGGTTCCTTCTTTTGAGCAAGCAAAAGAAGGGACTCGCACTGCAGTGCGAAACCAAAGTTCAAATGACCTGGCGGCTCAAGGTATTGGCCGCCAAAATCAACTATTGGAGCCAGGAAAACTCGCGAGTTTGACGTTACTTGGGGCTTCGCGCTGATGCGCGACTCCCTTTCGTTTGCTTGTCCAAACGAAAGGGAGCAAAGGAAACGACACCCTATCTACGCGTCGATGCTGCGCATCGATCCCCTGCGCTGCTCGCCGAGCCGGGCGCAGCCGGAACTCGCTGACGCTCAAACAGCCGGCTGCTTCATCCCGTCTCGGCTGTGCTGCTCGGCGCTCCGCAAGGGAACCCAATACAGCGCGGGCCCGCGACAGGTCGGTGTACGCGCAATGCCTGGGAGATGGGTTTGTATTACGTCCCGTCTGAGGCGACGGAGACGCGCAGCGGCGACGGGTGTCCGGCGCACGGCGCCGGGGCGGCAAGCTGTTTGAAGGCCGCCAAAGCGGCCTGAGTTTTTGCCGCATCCCGTCGCCGCGAGCATCGCAGTATCGCCCCGAGAAGCGGAGCAGGGCCTTCCCGCAGCGAAGCTGTGGGATGCGACCTTCGGCGGGTCGAACCGGACGAGTCGTGGCGTGGGGCTCGTGCCGAACGCCGGCGGTCGCATCCCGGCTACGCCGGGAAAACCCTGCTCCTCGCCTCGTACGGCACGGCGTAGCCGGCGCCGATGCGGGTGCTCTTTTCTTGGTTCCTTCTTTTGAGCAAGCAAAAGAAGGGACTCGCACTGCAGTGCGAAACCAGAGTCCAACTCGCCCCGCGGTTCAAAACCAGTAGCAGCCCAAACCGGCCACCTACGCCTGCACAAATCACGTCGCGGAGATTCTGTGAGCGTCTAACGCCCCGGACGAACGCTGACTCGTAAAAGGCCGCTCACGCCCTATCAATACCACTCGCAAAAGCCCGGAACCATGGGCATACGAAGCGCGGTTCTTGCCCACCAATCCGCCAAGCACAAAAAAAGCCGGCTGGGCCCAGCCGGCTTGGAACACCGTCGAAGCAACGCGCGTGGACCGGTTTCGGGTCCATCCAGGCGCTGGTTCGCGGCGACAATACGGCCTATCGGCCGTAAGGCACGATTCAATGAATGCGTTGTTCCTCGTCCGTGGTCGGCACGATATAGCCGGCCGCGTGCGTTCCACAGAAGGTTCCGACCCGTTCCATGAACGCGCCGATACGCGCCCAGAACGGGTGCTCACTCGTCCACTGACGGTCGAGTTCGGCATCGCGGTCTTGCGGGAAGACGTTATCGATACTCATGTCACTCATATCCGCTCCTGTGTTCAGCGGGTTCGCCCCGCCACGGTACGACCGGTTATTTCACCAGCCACGCGAAGTCCGGATCGGTGGTGAATTTCCATTCACGCTTCGGCCCGGCCATGACATTAAGGTAATAAAGGTCACAGCCATAAGGCGCACCGACCGGGTGGTACCCGCGTGGCACCAATACACAACTACCGTCGCCGAATGCCATCGCCTCGTCTATTGAACGATCGTCGGTATAGATCCGCTGCAGTCCGAAGCCACGCGACGGATTGAGGCGGTGGTAGTAGCTTTCCTCGAGAAACGATTCCTGCGGCAGGTTGTCTTCGTCGTGCTTGTGCGGCGGATAGCTCGACCAGTTGCCGGCCGGCGTATACACCTCGACCACCAGCAGGCTGTCTGCGGGCTCGGTCTCCGGCAGGATGTCGTGCACGTGGCGCACGTTGGCGCCTTCGCCACGCGTGCTCTGCTTGATGTCGCCGGGCTCGATCAGCCGCGGCGCGTGATGGCCGTGCCCCGGCGCCCCGCAGATGCCGAGCTCGACGTCCGTGATCGCTTCCACACTGTAGTCGGTATCGTTCGGCAGATAGACCGCATAGGGCGGCGTCTGCTCGAACACGCTCATGCGCTGGCCGATCGCCTCGAACGTCTCGTCGCCGCAACGAATGGTGGCCTTGCCGCTGAGCAGCACGAGGCACAACTCCAGATCGCCGCTGTTATCGGTGAACGTTTCGCCTTGCGCGAGGTTGCGCTGACGAAAACGCACGTATTCCAGCGGCTCGGCAGCGCGGGCCGTATCCAGCGTTTCGGCGGCATCGCGGGTCGGGTTAAGGAGAAGATCCATGGCGACTCGGGGTCTGAATGAATGATGTGTCGTTACTGGATATAGAACATATTTTTTATTTTTTACGATGGCAAACAATTTGTTTCATACTTTAGTCGAGATGGCCCGCGGCATTGGCCTCAACGTTCAAGTATCACGATCTCGGACCGCGCCGATCGGCATGTCGGTACAGCCGCAATTGTCGCGAAGGCGCGGCTGAAATTGGCCTGTTGTCGACCGGAGGGTCGTTGATCGTTCTGGATGGACAGACCGGATGGACAGGCCCTTCAGGCGTGTCCTGCCACGATGCGCTTACGACTTGAGCCGATAGCCCGTCTTGAAGATCCAGGCCACCACGCCGATGCATACGCTCAGAAAGAGGCAGACCATCAGCAGGCTCAAACCAACGCTGACATCGGCCGTGTTGTAGAAGCTCCAGCGGAAACCGGACACCAGATAGACGACAGGGTTGATCAGCGTCACTTTCTGCCAGAACGGCGGGAGCATATCGAGCGAATAGAAGGTGCCACCCAGAAACGTCAGCGGCGTGACGATCAGCAGCGGGATCACCGTCAGTTTTTCGAAGTTGTCGGCCCAGATGCCGATGATGAAGCCGAACAGCGCGAAGGTGATGGACGTGAGCACGAGAAACACCACCATCCAGACCGGATGAGCGATATGAATGCTCACGAACAGCGTCGACGTGGCCAGAATGATCAGGCCGAGCATGGCCGATTTGGTCGCGGCCGCGCCGACATAGCTGGTCACGATCTCCACGAACGACACCGGTGCCGACAGCAGCTCGTACACGGTGCCAATGAATTTCGGGAAATAGATCGCGAACGAGGCGTTCGAGATGCCCTGGGTCATGAGCGACAACATGATCAGCCCGGGCACGATGAAGGCGCCGTAGGAGACGCCCTGCACTTCGCTGATGCGAGAGCCGATCGCGGAACCGAAGACCACGAAGTACAGACAGGTCGAGATGACCGGCGAAATTACACTCTGGCCAAGCGTGCGGCCGGTGCGAGCCATCTCCGAAATATAAAGCGTCTGAATTGCACGCCAGTTCATCGATCGGCCCCCACGAGGTTGACGAAGATCTCTTCCAGCGAACTCTGCTCGGTATCGACGTCGACAAACGCCACGCCGGCCGCATCGAGATCGTGGAACAGTTGCTTCACGCCAGTGGTACCGGTCGCGGCGTTATAGGTATAGACGAGCCGCCGCCCCTCTTCGGCCAGCCGCAGATCATAGTCGGCGAGCGCATCCGGCACGCGCTCGAGCGGCTCGGCCAGCACCACCGCCAGGCGTTTCTCACCGAGCTGCGTCATCAGCGCGGCGGTTTCGTCCACCAGCCGGATTTCGCCGTTCTGAATCACGCCGATGCGATCGGCCATCTGCTCGGCCTCTTCCAGGTAATGCGTGGTCAACACGATGGTCACGCCGTGCTCGCGCAGACCACGCACCACGTTCCACATGCTGCGGCGCAACTCGACATCCACCCCGGCGGTCGGCTCATCCAGAAACAGAATCTCGGGTTCGTGCGACAACGCCTTGGCGATCATCACGCGACGCTTCATCCCGCCCGACAGTTCGCGCGTGGCGTTTTTGCGCTTGTCCCAGAGCGACAGATCCTTGAGCACGCGTTCGATATGGGCATTGTTCTTGGGCTTGCCGAACAATCCGCGCGAGAACGCCACCGTCGACCAGACCTTGGTGAATGGCTCGACCGTCAGCTCCTGGGGCACGAGGCCAATCTTCTCGCGCGCGGCCCGAAACTCGCGAATGACGTCGAATCCTCCGGCCCGGGCGCTGCCGCCTGTCGGATTGACGATGCCGCACAGGATATTGATGAGCGTGGTCTTGCCGGCGCCGTTCGGGCCGAGCAAGGCAAAGATCTCGCCGCGCTTGATATCGAGGTCGACGTTCTCCAGCGCCTTGAAGCCCGATTCGTATGTCTTGCTCAGGCCACGGATTTCGATCACGGGCTCGGCCAATGGCTCATCCTTTGCCGCGTTCGCGGCCGCTCGTCGAATCGAACCAGTATGCCACCGTCACGCGGGCGCTGAATCGCGCTATCTTCGAATCGGGCAGTCCCATCGAGAGGTGCAGATGAGCGACCGAATCATTCCCTTCGACCCCGACCGGCGCGCCCGGCGGACGCGCGATCCGGACACGCCGGCCTCGCGTCAGCGCCCGCCCGTGCCACGCGTGCCGGATTTCGCACGCGCCGACGCCACCTGGCTACAGGCGCGGGACATCGCGTTTCTGCTGGAAATCGACGGCCATGATCCGGACGACGCCAGTCTGATCACCGAGGGCATCCCGCCGGCGCTGGAAGCGCTGCTGGAACGGGAAGGCGTCGCCGCTCGAGTGGCCGGCGAAACCGGCGGCTGGCTCAATATCTCGCCGCATCTGTATTTTCACGTCATGCTGCGCCGGTTGCTACCGGCGCCCGGTAATTACCTGCAGCGGCGCGTCATCCGCTATCTGGCGAATCTGCTGAGTCTGTTTGTGCGCACCGATCGCCTGTATCGCGTACAGCCCGGCGAGGACGAATCGTTCGAATATCTGGTGGATCTGCTGGCCGAAGCCGCCGAAAGCGAGCCGGAACGTCAGTTCCTGGTCCATGCCCATCTCGGCAACTATGCCCTGTATCTGGCCGGGATCGGCCGCGGCTGGGTGGAATATCGGCGTCGATACGGGCGCAGTGCGCTCGGGCTCGACTACTACCAGGACATGGGCCGCCGTGCCTATCGCCAGGCGGCCGAGCATCGCCTGGCTCGCGAGCTGGAACTGCAACCGGTGTTTAATTATCTGTCGCAGCAGTTCGACCGCTATGCCGATGCGCTGCTCCGTCTCGGCACCGCACGTGCCCCAAGCGGCAACTAGCTATCGACGATCGAGCACCAGCAACGGATCGATCCGCACGTTATACCAGGTCATGCCCCAGTGCAGATGCGGCCCCGTGGCGCGCCCGGTGGCGCCGACGCGGCCGATGACCTCGCCCTGCTCGACGTGATCGCCAACATGCACGTTGAGCTTCGACAGATGCAGGAAGTTGGAACCGATACCGTAGCCGTGGTCGATCAGGATGGTGCCGCCGGTCAGATAGAGATGCGGATCGGCGAATACCACGCGCCCGGCGGCCGGCGCCTTGACCGGCGTGCCGGTGGCCGCGGCGATATCCATTCCGGAATGCGCTGATCCCGGTGTGCCGTTGTAAATGCGTTGGTTGCCAAAGCGGCCGCTGATGCGACCGCGCACCGGCCAGATAAAATGCTGGGCGAAACCGAGGCCATCGTCGCTGGTTTTCCGCGCCCGGGACACTCGCGCCTGCTCGCGGCGAATACGGGCCGCGATGGCCGGCGGTGGCGACACGGTCTTCGGCGGCACACCATCGACCCGTTGTATCGGCCAGTCGCGCGGCTCGACGGCTACCCGCACGACGCGCGTCTTGCCGCCGGGCGTCGTGACCCGAAGCCGTGCCCCGTTGGTCGCGTCGCGCCCAATGCCGAATACAACGGTGCCGTAATCGGTCACCCGCAGGATACGCCCGGCATAGTGCACGGTGCTGCCGGGCGGTACCCGCCCGATCACCATCGCGCCCTGCTGGACATGGTCCGGAAACGCGAACGCTTCTTCGGCGAGCGCTGGCGGCGCGATCAGCACGATCACAAGCCAAACGACGGCGCCCACGATCGAGGATCGGGCTCGCGATTCGAGCGCGTGCCCGCCAACACGCAAAAAAGCCGCCGATAAGCTGCTGCCACGCCCGACGTAAACACGGCTCATGTCTGTACGCTCCGTGAAAAGTGGCCGGCGGCGCGCTGCATGGCACAGTGCGGAATGCCGTCCTCCAGATAAACGTCGGAGGCCACCGTGAATCCCAGCCCCTCGTAGAAAGCACGCAGATGAGCCTGGGCGCTGATCCGCACCGCGACATCGCCATACAGCCGCTGCGTCTCACGCAGGCCGGCCTGCATCAGATCGGTGCCAAGCCCGCGCCCCCGGAACGCGGGGGCGATCAGCACGCGGCCGATCGCGGGGATGTCGCCGGGCACGATGCGCAGATAGCCCGCCAGCGCGTCATCGATACGCAGACTCACATGGCGCGCGACGAGATCCTGCGCATCGGTTTCCTGATAGACACAGGCCTGCTCGACCACGAACACGGCCTCGCGCAATGACACGATCTCGTGGAACGCGATCGCCGACAGATCGCGCAGCCAGTGGCTACGAAAGCACAGCTCGCTCATGATTTGATCATCGATGCTTCTGAAACGCGCATTATGCCTGCCGGGCGCCGCGCCTCCGCCTAATCACGGATAGTGGCGCCCGTATGGGTTGGTTAGCGTCGGGGCCACATTCATCGAGCTGAGAGACCTCATGCTTCGAATCGCTCCATTCAAATCCGATGCCGAACACGTCGTCCCGCTGGAAGTCGACGGCGAAATCGGCGCCCAGGATTTCTCCAATATCGTGTCGACCATCGAGAAACGCCTCGAACAGCACGACACGCTGCGGCTGTACGTCGAGATCAAGTCGCTGGGCGGCATGTCCGCGTCCACGGTGTTCAGCGAGCTGAAGGACTCGATCAAGCACTGGGACCGGTTCGACAAACTGGCCGTGGTCACCGACGTGGAAGGCGTGCGCACCGCCACCACCGTCATCGACAAGCTGGCGCCCAAGCTGGAATGCAAGACCTATCGTTTCGACGAGCGCGAATCCGCGCGGCAGTGGGTCACGGCCTGATCTAGGAACATTGGCCCAGCCGCGCGGCTGGGCCAATATTTTCGCTATAAAAAAGGCCGCTCGAACGAGCGGCCAAGACCGATAGCCCTTCGGATGCGTCGAAAGTACGCAGTCAGGCCGTGGCGGCGTGGCGCCGAACCTCCGCGATCGGGTTATCGAGCCGGCCCACGAACTGCAGGTTGCCGGTCGGATCAGCCAGATCGAGCATCTGGCGGTTATTGGCCAGTTGCAGCCGATTGAGACAGGAGCGCGAGAAATCCGGGGCGAACAGGTCGTCGCGCGCGAACTTGTCGGCATATTCAGGATGGGCTGCCTGATAGCGCGTAATGCAGTCCGCCACGCGTGCCCAGAAACGGCTCTGAGAGTAATCGCGCTCGACCGCGAGCGTGGCCGCAATGTAGCGGAAGATCAGATCGAACAGATCGGTGAAGATCGACAACGTGCGGATCTCGTCCGGCACCGTCACGGCGATGCGTTGTACGTCGTCCGGCAGATCGGCTGCCGGGTTCATCACGGCGATTTCCTCGGCGATGTCCTTCATGATCACGCGGTCCACCGTATGCTCGCGCAGCACCAGAATCAGGTTCTCGCCGTGCGGCATGAACACCAGATCGTGCGCATAGAAGCAGTGCAGCAGCGGTGCCATATAGGCGTCCAGATAGGCCGTCAGCCAATCGTCGATCGACAGGCCCGAGGCATCGATCAGGGCACCGATCAGCGAATTCCCGTCGTAGTCGCGATGCAGCAAGGCCGCCATTGTCATCAGGCGCTCGCCCTCGCCGAGCCGCTCGACGGGTGATTCGCGCCAGAGCGCCGAGAGCATCTTGTTGGCGCCATCGGTCTTGGGCACCGCGGCTTCGAAATGCGGGTGCCGATAGCCCACCGCGGCCACTTCCCGCAGGATCGAAAAGCCGGTGGAGCGCAGATACGCATCGCCATCGATCAGATCGGCGAGCCAGTCGCAGATGGCCGGCGTGCCCGCCATGTAGTACGGCGACAATCCGCGCGGGAAGCCCATGTTGAGGATCGACAGGCTCGTCTTGACGTAGCAGCGGGTCGGCACGTCGTGATTGAACAGCGTCCGAATCGATTGCTGGGCCTGGTAGGCATTCGGCGCGAACCCGAGATGCACGAGATGTCGCGTGGCGATCTCGTCGGCAAAGGCAAACACCAGCTTGTTCTGCCATTGCCAGGGATGAACCGGCATAAAGTGATAATCGGCCGGGTCGAGCCCGAGTTCGACGAGCTGATCGGCGAATCGCTGCCGCGTGGTCGAGTCCAGCTCGCCAGCGAGATGCGACTCGACGCTGCGATCGCCGGCGGTCGCGAAATGCGCCCGGCTGACATGCGCCGCCACCCAGATCAGCCGGATCGGATGGGCGGCCTCCGGCGCATAGGCGGCGAAGTCATCGCCGGAAAACCCAACGCGGCCGTTGTTGGCCACGAAGGCCGGGTGCCCTTCCGTCATCGCCGCCTCGATGGTCTGAAAGTCGGCGAGTGCCAGTTCAGCCGCGGAATGGCGCGCCGTGGCGCGTTTGTAGGCCGCGCTATAGCGTGTGCTGGCGATCTCTTCGAGATACAGCGCCAGCATGTCGTCATTGAGCCCGAGCGTGGCCCGGCATTCGATGAACAGCGCGCCGGCATCCAGCGGCTGAGCAACGCCGTCGATCTCGCGCGTGATCGAGGCCGGCTCGACATCCCAGTGGTTGAGCCGGAAACGCCGCGCCGCGAAACGATAACGCACGCCGGGATCGTCGCCGGCGATTTCATAGCAGGCGGTGGCGGTTTCATCAGCGGGCGGGCCTTCGAGCGCGACCGGCTCGAACAGCCCTTCGTGGGCGAATTCGCCGATGATCTTCGCCACCAGCGCGGCATTCACCTCGGCCCAGCGGGCCGGCGACAGATGCGCCACGCTGCGCAGCGTGGCCGTCAGACACTGACAACTCATGCCGTGGTCTCCTTTCGGGCGCAGACCGTACGCTGCGCCGCTGTGAGTTGAGTCATGGCCGCGTCGCGATCGCGCGCGGTACAGGTCGCCAACCAGGCGGTCTTGTCGTCCAGCTCGAGCTGGCGGTGATAGACGAAGCCGGCACGCCGGTTGAGTACATGAATGCCGTTGTTGTCGACATCCGGCTCGACCACCAGCCGTTCGATGCCGGGCTGATCGAACAACGCATCCACGGTCAGCGCGAACACGGCCCAGGTGAACAGATGAATCGGCTGGCGTGGCGGAGCGATCAGCAGATGCATGCCGGCATCGCCGGGAGCAACCGGGTAATGCCGGCCCACCGGCTCGGCCGCGGGGTCGTAGACTTCCACCAGGAACGCCGGGTCTCCGGCGTGCAAGCCGATCAGCGCGGCATGGGTCGACGACGCCTCGATGGCCGCGAAATAATCGACTGTATCGGCCGCAGTATGGCCCGTCATGCCCCAGAATCGCGCGTGGTCGCTGGTCAGCCAGCGATGCGCGCAGGCCGCATGACGGCCGATATCGAACGGTGCGAGCGTCAGCATGCCCATGCCGGGTACGCAACGGGAATAGTCGGTGAATACATGCATCACGGCGTTTCCCGATCGCTCTGGAATCGAGGCCTCTCCGCTTCGGCCGAGGAAAGCCGGCGCGCATCGAAGCTCTGGAAGGCGATCCGACGCTCGATTCCGTAGACTTCGCGCCCGAGCAGCTGGCGGAGGATCACGGCATTGCGATAACAGGCCATGCCCAGATCCGACGCCGTGAATCCGTGGGTATGCAGCTCCGCGTTCTGTACGAACACGCGATCGCCCGCAGTATCGATGGCGTAGTCGCGGCTCACCCGGAAACGCCCTTGTCCGTCCCAGCGAATGCGGTGCGCCACCGCGTCGAGATAGCCCGGTACGCGATGCTGGAATCCGGTGGCCAGAATCAGCGCCTGGGTGCGATGCCGGAAGCGCACGCCCTGCTCGGCCTGCAGGAAATCGAGCACGTATTCGTCGCGATCAGCATCCCGCGTGACCGAAAGCAGAGTGGCGTTCGCCTGCATGCCGACGTTGGCGGTGCCGTGCACGTCTTTTTCGTACAGCCGATCGTAGATGGCGTCGGCCAGATCACGATCGATGCCCTTGTACAACGGCTTCTGAGACTGGCCGAGGCGGTGTCGGGTATGCTCGGGCAGCGCATGGAAATAGTCGATGTATTCCGGCGACGTGAGCTCCAGCGTGAGCTTGTCGTAGGCCATCGCAAAGAAGCGCGGCGAGCGGGTGAACCAGTCGAGACGCTGGCCCGGACCGGCCGCATCCAGGCGTTCGCGAAAGATCTCGGCGGCGCTCTGGCCGGAGCCGATGAGGGTCACGCTGGTCTTGTCGGCCAGCGTGTCGCGATGGGCCAGATAATCCGCGGCATGGCAGATTGGCCCGTCGAGTTCGTCGCACGCGGCCGGCCAGTAGCGCGCCGGCCCGGTACCGAGCACCAGGCGGTGGGCACGCCGGAGAGTGCGCTTGCCGGTTGCCGGGCGGATAGTCGTGACCTCATAGCAATCCGCGGCGGCGTCGTACTCGATGTGCTCGACGCGTTGTTCGAATACGAGATTCGACAGCCGATCGGCGACCCAGCGGCAATACTGATTGTATTCCGCGCGCAGCATGAAAAAGCTCTCGCGGATATAGAACGCATAGATGCGGCCGGTGGCTTTCAGGTAGTTGAGAAAGCTGTACGGACTGGTCGGATCGGCCAGCGTGACCAGATCGGCCAGAAACGGCGTCTGCAGCGTGGCGCCGTCGAGCAGCAGGCCGGGATGCCAGTCGAAGCATTCGTTCTCGTCCAGAAACACCGCATCCAACTCAGTGATTGGCGCGGCGAGCGCGGCCAGGCCGAGGTTGAACGGGCCGATGCCGACGCCGATGACGTCATGAATATGAGCGCTCGATTGGGTATCAGCCATGACGCCGCACCTGCCATGGTTCGTCGATGGCCGCCCCGGCACTCGACGCTGCGGGGCATCCGGCGCGATGTGCCTGTGCCAGCCGCTGCCCCGTGGTCACGATCAGCCCGAGCAATTCCGCCATGTCCGCGATCGTGGTCTGGGCGTTCATCAGGGTGAACTTGAGATAACGGCGCCCGCCGACGCGCGTGGCGGCAATCATGGCATCGCCGCTGGCGGCAAGCTCCGCCCGGATTGCATCGTTGAGCCCGTCAAGCTCGTCCGCCGCCATCGCCAGGCTCGGCCGGAACCGGAACACCAGCGCGCCGAGCTCGGGATCGTTGAGCAGTTCAAAACGCGGCTCGGCCAGCATGAGTCGATACGTGGCCCGCGCCAGATCGATGCCGGCATCGAACAGCCGTCCGATCGCATCCGGTCCGACCGTACGCAGGCTCACCCAGAGCTTGAGCGCATCGAAGCGCCGAGTGGTCTGCAGGCTCTTGTTGACCTGATCCGGCGTACCGGACGCCGCGGCCTCTTTTGGATTCAGATAGTCGGCGTGATGGGTCACATGAGCCAGCGTCGCGCCGTCGGCGACGAGCAACGCGCTGCAGGCCACCGGTTGGAAGAACGATTTGTGGTAATCGACCGTGATCGAATCAGCCGCCGCAAGTGCGGCGCAGCGATTCGCGCGCGTCGGCGAGACCATCAGACCACAGCCGTAGGCCGCGTCGACATGCAGCCAGAGGCCGTGCTCGCGGGCGATCCGGCCGGCGGATTCGACATCGTCCACGCTGCCGAAATCGGTGGTGCCGAAAGTGGCGACGATGGCGAGCGGGATCTCGCCACGCGCCCGGGCATCGGCGATTGCCGCGGCCAGCGCGTCCGGATTCATGCGCCAGGCTTCATCGACCGGCACGCCCACGATCGCCTCGTGACCGAGCCCCAGCAAGGCCGCGGCCTTGGCCAGTGAGAAATGACTGATGTCGGAAACGAAGATCCGCCAGCGCGCGGCCTCGGCCGGCAGCCCGTAGCGCTGAACATGGCCGGCACCGTAAACGCGCGCGGCGTATTGCTCGCGTGCCAGCAGCAATGCCATCAGATTGGACTGCGTGCCGCCACTGGTGAAGATACCGTCGGCCGTGCCGGGCAAATGCGCACGCGAAGCCGTCCAGCCAATGAGTTTCTGCTCGATCAGCGTGGCGCCGGCGCTCTGATCCCAGGTATCCAGCGAGGAATTGATCCCGGCCGCGATGATTTCGGCCGCGGCCGCGCTGCTCAATACCGGGCAGTTCAGATGCGCGACGTAGCGCGGGTGATGGAAATACACCGCGTGCCGAAAATACAGCGACTGCAGCTCGGTCAGCGCGGCGGTGAAGCCTGCCGGCGCCTCGCGATCCAGGTCGATCGCATCGATCGCACCGCGAATGTCGGCCGGTCCGACGCCGTCGAATACCCGATGCGCGTCTTCCAGCGCGCCAGCGACCGCGGCGACGGCCTGTTCTGCCTGCTGACGAAACACGGCCAGGCCGGCACGGCCGATGAGCGCGGCTGCCGGATCGGCGCCGGCTGTCGACGCCTTTACCCGGCCGTCCAGTTGCATGGACATAGGTCCTTCCTTGTCGATGATTCGATACCGCGATCGCCGCGGCCACGCCCCTCGTGGCAACACGCCCTAGAACCGGTAATCCACCGTGGCCGTCACGTTGCGCTCTTCGCCGTAGTAGCAGCTCTGGGCGCCAAAGCACGAGGCCACGTATTTCTTGTCGAACAGGTTGTTCGCGTTCACACGCAGGCTCACGCCCTCCAGCGTCGAGCTCCACGCGCCGAGGTCGGCCTTGACCATGGCATCGGCCACGGCGTAGTCCGGCACTTTCAGCCGATTCCGACCATCGGCGTAGCTCTTGCCGACGTAGTGCCCGCCCAGGCCGGCGCTGATGCGTTTCGGGAAGTCGTAAGTCACCCAAAGCGAGGCCAGCTGGTTGGGCGTGCGGGCCGGGGTATCGCCCTTGTGGGCGGTAACCGAACCGGACGCGACATCGTTCTGGTATTCGACGTCCTGATAGCTGTAACCAGCGATGACGTGCAGGTCGTCGGTGATATCGCCCTTGGCCGTGAACTCGACCCCGCGGGACTGGATATCGCCCACGCTGGCAAACGTGATCGGCGTTACCGCCGTGCGCTGCTGTACGTTCTTCTGGGTGAGGTCGTAGAGCGAGATCGTAAGCAGCGCGTTGACGCCCCGCGGCGCGTACTTCACGCCGATTTCGTACTGATTGCTCTTGGTCGGCTCGGCAATCTGGCCGTTGGCCGCGCTGTAGGCGGTCGGGTTGAACGCTTCGCTGTAGGAGAAATACGGCGAGATCCCGTATTGCGACTCGTACAGCACGGCCACGCGGCCGGTGAACGCATCGTCGCTGCGCTTCGCGGTGGCGCCGTCGGCGGTGCTCAGATCCTGGTATTCGCGTCGCAGATAGTCCTCGCGGCCCGACAACAGCACATGCAGGCGCTTGTAGGTCATCTGATCCTGCAGATAGCCGCCGAACTGCTTGAGCTTACGGTTGGCGTTGCCGGTCTCGACGATCGAGCGCACCAGCGGATCGTCGTCATAGTTCGGATCGAACGGGTCCAGCGGCTTGACGCCCGTCGGCACGCTCGACGAGGCGTCGTAGGGGATGCCGTAGTCGTGGACGCGGTTGAAGCGCTGCTGATAATCGACACCGGCCAGCATCTCGTGCTGGATCGCGCCCGTGGCGAATTCGAACTGGATGTTGTTATCGGTGGAGAACGCCTTGAGGTGTTCCCGGGCCCCCGTGTAGTAGCGCGTCAGATCTGCGCCGTTGCCGGTAAAACCGTATTGATAGACCTGCGCCAGATCGGTTTCCAGATCGGAATAGCGCGCGGTCGAGCGCAGCCGGACGTGATCGTTGACGTGATGCGTGAGCGCATAAGTGAACATGCGCTGCTGGCGATCGAACTTCTCGTGACCGGCATCCGTATCGACCCAGGACGGCGACACGGTGCCGCCGTAGGCATCGCCATTGACGCTAAGGTCGTACGGCACCGAGCCGTGAAAACCGGCGGCCGGATCGTGCTGAATATAAGCCTGCAACAGCAGATCGGTGTCGTCGGAGAGATTGAGATCGACCTCGGGCATGATCGCGTAGCGCTCGCTCTTGACCACGTCGTATTGCGTGTCCGACGTCTCAGCGTGACCGACGATGCGATAGTTGCCCCAGGATTTTTTCGGCAAGGCGCCGGTGAAGTCGAAGCCGCCGCCATAGGTATCGAAGCTGCCGCCGTAGAACTGCAGATGACGCTCGGTCTCGGCCTGGGGCCGCTTGGTCACGTAATTGACCAGCCCACCTGGCTGCGCCCGGCCGTAGAGCACGGAACTCGGGCCCTTGACCACATCGATGCGCTCGAGCATGAACGGGTCGATCTGGAAGTTGGAGTAGGCCCCCGGGTCGCTCATCAGGCGCATGCCGTCGAGGAAAGCGTTGTTCACGTCACCGCCGGAAAAACCTCGCAGCTGGATCGCGTCCTGTCGGGTCGAGGCCCCGGCAATGCCGGTAAAGACACCCGGGGTGTATCGCAGCGCATCGTTGACGTTCTTCGAGCCCTGATCGGAGATCTGCTGACGGGTAATCACGTCGACCGTTTGCGGCGTTTCCATCAACGGCGTATCCGTTTTCGTGGCGCCGGTGCTGGTATAGGCGGTATAGCCGTGGGTGGGGGCATCCTCGCCTGGATACTGTCCCGTCACATTGACCGTGCCGAGCTGAGTGGAGCCGCCTTCTACCGCCGTCGCCCCGGCCGCTTGTGACTGCTTCGCTGGCGTGGGTGCCGGTACTGGCGTTTCGGCGTCACGATTCCGGATCTGGTCGCTGGATGCAGCCGCGACCGGCAACCCGCCAAGCGCACCGGTCAGTACCAACACGCAGGTCGCCTGCCCACCGATCGTCTTCATCCCCCACCGTTGTCTGGTCTCCATGTCCCTTGTGCTCTCCCTGAGTCGTCGTGTTGTCGTCATTGGCCACACGGCCGAGTCATGGACCGGCCGACCTGATCAATTGTATTTGCGACTCATTCGCATTTGCAACACCAAATGCATCCAATCCGCTCACGTGGGCAACTCGCGATACAAATGGGAGAGCGAGACCCGGAACGCGCACATGGCATCCAGGCCCGGTTCGCATCAACCGGGCTGACAGCGGATACCTGCGCTGATGGATCGTGGCCGGCGGGCAAACCGAGCCGGCCGTATTACGCGACCGCCAGAGGAACGGCGGCGTCAGGCGTGGATGTCCGGCCGCTGCGGCGCGCGTACTGGCATATCAGTAACGCTCGAGCCCCCGGGACGGAGAAATCGAGCGAGCACAGACGGGCTTGTTTTCACGCCGCATGCTTGCCGGTTGTCGGCATCGACAGGCCAGCGCCTCGCCCACACGCTTTGTCGATCGCGCGGCCCGGCCGTTTAAGTCGGGCCGACCGCGCGTTACGGCATCGAGGTGCGGCCGCTCGAGGCGGCCCCACCGATGCGCGACTCAGGCAAAGACGGCGACCGATTGCCGCCCGACCAGCACCGGCTCGCGCTGACTGTTCCAGATCGTCATGTGCTGGGCCGAGTAACCGTCGGCGATCTGTTCGGCGGATGAGCGACACAGCCACCAACCGTCATCCGTGGCTGGCCGGTCATGCAACAGATCGAACTGCCAGGTAACGCTGCTGACCGGAGCGGGCGCCGTCATGCGCGCCATGGCCGCGGGCGGCAAGGCATCGGCCAGCGCAACCAGGCCGAGCAGCGAATCGCGCATGGCGACGTCCCGATGACGCATCCAGACGCAGAATTCCGGTGTGCCCGCGCCGCTGATCGGTGTAGCGCCGGCCGCCCACGCACTATCGAAGTGCCGAGCGAAGTTCGGCCCGAGATTGCGGCCCTCGCGGTCCTCGAAGAAGCGCCCGCCCTCGGCCGGGTCGGCGACATCCGGCGCGCTCACATGCTCGTATGCGAGCGCGGACTCACGCGCTGCGCCGAAGCCGAAGGTGGCCCGAACGGCGGGCTTGTCGCTGCTGGTCATGTCGGCGGCGACAAACGCCATCGACTTGCCCTGGCGAAGAATGCTGGGGCGAACGCATACCCCGGGGCCGGCGGGGCCGACAAACGCGATCTGCGCCGAACGCAGCGGCGCCAGATCGTCGACCGCCGCCGTCACCGCGGCCAGACAGACCGCGGCGGACAAGCCACCGTAGATGGCCCGCCCCTGCAGCCAGTCTTCGGGAATATCAATTTCCCAGGCATCGCCACTAGGCTGCAGTTGCGACAACAGAACGGATAACGGCGTGCGATCCAGGGTTTCGGTCATGGCGGCAATGGGTTCGAAAAGGCCGCGTTAGGTTATCGCAATACGCCGCCGTATTGTTGCCGCGACATGCCGGCCGCGGCGTTGGCTAAAAGGTAACTTGCAATACCTGCCGGCGAATCGAAGACATGGTCGGGTGCGGCTTCAGCCAGCTCCTGGGACGAGCCATAGCCATAGCTCACGGCGGCGGCCGGTACCCCGTTGTGGCGCGCGCCCTGCACGTCGAAACGGCGATCGCCAATCATGAGCGTTTCGTCGGGTCGCAGACTTTCTTCACGCAGGATATGGGCGATCAATACCGATTTTTCAGTACGCTTGCCGTCCAGCTCGCTGCCATAGACCTTGCCGAAATAGTCGTCGAGACCGAAATGCGCGACGATCTGGCGCGCATAGAACCACGGCTTGGAGGTCGCTACGAACAGTTGGCGGCCGCTCGCGCGCAGCTGCGTCAGCAGTTCGACGATGCCGTCGTAGAGCGTGTTTTCGTACAGGCCGACATCGCCGAAGCGTACGCGATAATCGGCGACCGCCTGTTCGGCCTCGGCGTCCGACATGCCATAGCGCTCGCGGAATGACGCCTTGAGCGGCGGGCCGATGAAGCCGGCCAGATGACGCCGGTCCGCGACTTCGATGCCCTGGCACGACAGCGCATACGCAACGCAACGCGTGATGCCTTCGTACGGGTCGGTCAAGGTGCCGTCGAGATCGAACAGCAGAGTCTTGTAGCGCATGGCTGATCCGTCCCACCGTCCGCGGAGATCGACGTCTCCGACACCGGTATCGCTATCGTGGTCTTTTACCGGGTGCAAGCAAGAATCCAGCCGTTTCGGCGCGCCGGTATAACGCAACCGACCCGCCGACAGTCGACGCCCCGATGTCACATCCGATGAGCGTAGCGGAGACGCGGCCACGAACGACGAACGCGCCCTGCCCGCTCACAATTGGCCCGCCGCGTGCCGGCCGGCACGGCGCCCTGAAAACAGGCAGCCGCCGAGGAATGTGCCTTCAAGCGCGTTGTAACCGTGGTATCCGCCGCCGCCGAATCCGGCTGCCTCGCCTACGCCGTATAAGCCCGGGATGGCCTCACCGCGCCCGTCGAGCACACGGCCGTCGATATCGGTATGCAGGCCGCCCAGGGTCTTGCGCGTGAGAATATGCAGGCGCACGGCAATCAGCGGCCCGTGCACGGGATCGAGCAATCGATGCGGCTTGGCGACGCGAAACAGGCGGTCGCCGCGATAACGGCGGGCACCGTGAATGGCGGTGATCTGAGCATCCTTGGCAAAGCCGTTAACCACCTGACGATCGCGCGCCGTGATCGTCGCCTCGAGCTCCCGAGCGTCGATCAACCTCTCGCCAGTCAGGCGGTTCATGCCGGCGGCCAATTGCGCCACATCGTCGGCCACGACGAAATCCGCGCCCTTGGCCTTGAAGGCCTCGACCGGCGGCGGCGCGCCGCTCGACAGGCGCGACCGCAGCACCGCGCGCCACGATTGCGACGTCATGTCCGGATTCTGCTCGGAGCCCGACAAAGCGAACTCTTTTTCGATGATCGATTGATCGAGCACGAACCAGGAATAATCGTGACCCGTGGCCAGAATCTCGCGCAGCGTGGTGAGCGTATCGAAGCCCGGCAGACACGGCGCGGGTAACCGGCGGCCGGTAGCGTCGAGCCATAGCGATGACGGCCCTGGGATGATACGAATACCGTGCGCCGGCCAGATCGGGCTCCAGTTGGCCACGCCTTCGGTGTAATGCCACATGCGATCCGCGTTGATGATCGCGGCCCGGGCATCATCGGCGGCGATATCGATCATGCGGCCATCTACATGATGCGGCACACCCGACAGCATGCGAGCCGGGGGCGCCCCAAGCCGTTCGACCGGCCAGTGCGCGCGCACTTTGTCGTGGTCGCCACCGATACCGCCAGAGGCCACGACGACCACCTCGGCGCCGTATTCGAACACATCGATCTCGTCGCGCGACGAGCGTTGCCCGCGCTCGACGTTACTCGGTGCCAGCACGGCGCCCGTCGCGCCGGCGACCCGGCCCTGAGTCGTCGTCAACCCGTCGACCCGATGCCGGCAGTTGATTACGACGCGTCCGTGTTTGACGTGTTTTTTGATGCGTCGGAGGAACGGCGCGAGCACGCCCGGGCCGGTGCCCCAGGTGATATGGAAACGCGGTACCGAATTGCCGTGGCCATCGGCCATGGCCCCGCCGCGTTCGGCCCAACCGACCACCGGAAACCAGCGCATGCCGAGGCCATGCAGCCAGTCGCGCATACCACCGGCGGCAAACTCGACGAACGCTTCGGCCGTACGACGCGGCCAGTGATCCTCGACTCGATCGAAACCGGCCGATCCGAGCCAGTCTTGCCACGCGAGTTCCGCGGAGTCGACGATGCCCATGCGGCGCTGCTCGGGCGTATCGACAAGAAACAGCCCGCCCAGCGACCAGTGCGCCTGGCCACCGACCGAATTGTCGCCTTCCTGCTCGAGAATACGGACCGAACGTCCGGCCTCGGCCAGTTCGACCGCCGCCACGAGCCCGGCCAGCCCGGCTCCGATTACCAGAGCATCGGTACGCTGTGCCATTGCCTGCTCCAACGCTTCCGGGCTCTATCACCCGGCGCGTGCGTGGTTATCGCTATGCCCCGAACATAGCGATAAACGCGCGCCACGTCATGGCTCGGCGTCGAGCGCGATCAGCCAGTCGGCCAGACGCGACCAGCTACGGCGAGCCATCAGCGCCCCGCACGCCGGATGCTGCGGGTCACCGTGCGTCCACTCGCGTTCAACGCGTTGGCTGCCCACCACCGCAGCGAGACGATCGCCGCAGACGGGCGAACACGCCGGATGATCGGCATCGGCAATGAAAAGAATGGGCACCTTGACGTCGGCCAGCCGCGCACCGGCGTTGGCCGCGGGCAATCGGCCCGCAGCCAGTGCGTTGTCGGTCCACAGATGATCGATGACATCGGCCACGACGCCGCCGGGATAAGCCCGGGAACGAAGCGCGTCATCATCCGGCGGCTGGGTCGAGCCCAGAACGGCGTGACGCGCAATCGACTGCAGCCAGCTCGGCATGTGCAGCGCGCTCACCGGCAACTGGCTGGCGCGCAGCCCCGCCAGGCGTCGCCAGCGCCCTGCTTGCCGGCGCAGCCGGTCGCGCGGCCGGTCCGGTGCCGGTTCGACGGCATAGTCGATACACGTGTCGAGCAACACCAGCCCGGCCACATCATCGGCCGGGCTGACGGCGGCATAGCACAGGGCGAGCAGCCCACCCAGGCGCCAGCCGTGCAGGCTCAGACGACGCCGCCCGCTATGGAAACGCACGCGATTGAGCATTTCCGGCAGCAGCGCCGCGAAATAATCGCTGAGATGCCGACGATCGTCGGCCCGCGTCGGCCACCCCCAGTCGATCAGATAGAGATCGAAACCGCGGGCCGACAGATAAGCCACCAGGCTATGTTGGTTGCGCCGGTCGTAGATCTGGATGTCGGCCGCCAGCGGCGGCACCAGCACCAGCGGCGTGCGCGGTTGCGGCCGGCTGTCGGGCGCGCCGGCCGGCGCATAATAGCGCACCGACACCCCGGCCCGCCGATGGATGACCTCGAACTCGGCCGCTCCCGGGCTGGGCAAAGCCCGCCCGCCGAACAAGCGTCGTGCCAGATCATTTTTCACGGCGGCGGCACCCGGAATCGCTGCAGATCAGCGCGGACGCCCGGCCACGGGCACGCAGGCATGACGGCAGCTCGATGAGATGAATTCAGGTTGCCCATGATAGCCGACAAGCGCTTTGGCTTGAGCGTCACCGATGAATGTTGAACTTCGACCTCAGGTATGTTCATCCTTTGGGCCTGTAAATCACAAACGGAGCGATAAATGGAATATCGCCAGCTCGGCAACTCCGGTCTCAAGGTGTCCAAACTGACCCTGGGCACCATGACGTTCGGGGGCCAGGGCAACATGGCCAAGGTCGGCAACACGGATGTCTCTGGCGCCCGTACGATGGTCGACAAGGCACTGGATGCCGGCATCAACACCTTCGATACCGCCAATATGTATTCGGGCGGCGCATCGGAGGAGATACTCGGCCAGGCGCTAGGCGACAAGCTCAACGATGTGCTCATCGCCACGAAGGTGCGTTTTCCCATGGGCGACGGCGTCAACGATCGTGGCCTGTCGCGCTTTCATATTCGCGAGCAACTCGAGGCCAGTCTCAAGCGGCTCGGCCGGGACCACATTGATCTGTATCAAATGCACCAGTGGGACGGTATTACACCGCTCGAGGAAACGCTGGAAACCTTCGATACGCTCGTCCGCCACGGCAAGATCCGCTACTACGGCATCTCCAACTTCTCGGCCTGGCACGCCATGAAGGTACAGGCGATCTGCGAACGCGAGGGCTTCATCAAGCCGATCAGCCAGCAGATCCACTACACCGCACAAGCGCGCGAGGCCGAATACGAGCTCATGCCGGCCGCGGTGGATTCGGGCCTGGGCACCATGATCTGGAGCCCGCTGGCCGGTGGGTTGTTGTCCGGCAAGTATCGCCGCGACGCCGACAAGCCCGAAGGCACGCGGTTTTCGGAAGGCTGGCAAGAACCGCCGATTTCTGACGAGACCCGACTGTTCGACATCATCGAAACCCTGGTGGAGGTCGGGGATGCGCACGGCGTCTCGGCGGCACAGGTCGCACTCGCCTGGATCCTGACTCGCCCCGGCGTGACGACCGCCGTGATCGGCGCGCGCAAGGAACACCAGCTCGACGACAATCTGGCAGCCGCCAATCTCGAGCTGACCGACGACGAAATCGCCGCGATCGAACAGGTCAGCCGCCCGGTGCTGCTCTATCCCTATTGGCATCAGCGTCAGACCGCCAGCGACCGCCTCGGCCCGGCCGATCAGGTGCTGCACGCGAACTTCGCCAAAGACTGATCCGCCTCTCCGGGTGAAGTTAAAAGGCCGTCGCATGCGACGGCCTTTTTTTATCCGGCTGTGCTCGCTTCGCTTCCGGGGCCGGGACGCATTGCAAAAGACTTACAGTACCGGGCCCAGCATCGCCAGCGCGTTGCGCCAGGCCTGCCGCGGCGCCGAAACGCGCTTCAGATCAACCAGCGTGACCGGATGCGAATCGTCGATGAAGCGTGCCTGACGAGCCCGTATAGCCGCGGTGACATCACGCGATTGCAGCAAGACATTGTTCTCGTAGTTGAGATCGAAACTGCGCCGATCGAGATTGGTCGACCCAATCAGCGTCAGCTCGTCGTCGACGGTCAAGGTCTTGGCATGCAGCAGCCCCGGCTCGTATTCGAAGATATGCACGCCGGCGGCCAGCAACTCCTGGTAGTAGCTCCGGCTGGCCGCGGCGACAATGCGAGAGTCGTTGCGCGCCGGAAAGACCATGCATACATCGATACCGCGATACGCCGCCGAGCACAGCGCCAGCAACAAGGCATCATCCGGCACGAAATACGGCGTCGTAATCGTGAGCTGGCTGCGCGCCGCGTAGACCAGCGCACAGAGCAGCTCCGGCGCGGCGGAATACCGCCCGGTCGGCCCGGTGCCGATGGCCTGGGCCACGATATCGCCGCGCGCAGCCGGCGCCGGCTCGTCCAGGCAATGCCGACAATCCTCGCCGGCATACGTCATCCAGTCGGCCACGAACAGGTACTGATTCTGGCGTGCGATCGGCCCGGCCAGACGGATGACCGCATCCACCCAGGGCGCGTATTTCTTCTTGATCGCGAATGCCGCATCGGCACAGTTCTGGCTACCGGCGTATGTGATTTCGTTGTCGATCACCACGATCTTGCGATGGTTGCGCAGATCCACACGGCCCACGAAGACATGCAGCGCGGGGTTTCCTACCGGAAGCGCCACGGCGGTCGAGGCACCGGCGTCCTGCATGGCGCGCCAGTATTTCGATTTGATCAACCCGCGCGAACCGACCGCGTCCACCATCACGCGGCAAGTGACGCCTCGCGCCGCGGCACGCTCGATCGCGGCCACCACGCGCAGGCCGTTGCGGTCGGTCAGCCAGATATAGAACAACAGATGGACGTGGCGCCTGGCCGCATCGATATCCGCGACCAAGGCATCGATCGTCGCATCGGCGCCGTCCGGGAACTCGAAGTGGTTGCCGGCACACGGCATGAAGCCGTTGATCGAGGTCACCATCTCGAATAGATGCTGAACCCGAGCATCGGGCGTATGCACTGTCGTAACCGAAGCGGGCGCCGGCAACTGTTCGAGCACCGTGCGCATTCGCTGCGTGTAGCGACGCCCGATGCTGGTTTCGCCCAATAGCAGATAGACGATAATTCCGGCCACCGGCAATGCGATCAGCACGACCAACCAGGCGACGCGCGCCGCCGGATCGCGATAAGGCTTGAGAAGAACACGCGCGATCAATGCCAGCTCGACGGCCAAGTGAATCGCCAATGCCCACAAGGGCAGGATGCCAAGATTGATCATGCAGCGTGCTCCATCGGCCGCTATGCTGTGGGTTCGGCGCACCACGATAGCGCGCCCGAGTACGGCGCGTGTCCATGATCGATCTGCACACCCATTCCACCGCTTCCGATGGCCATCTTTCACCCGCTGCTCTCGTAGCGCGAGCGAAATCACGAGGTGTGCAGCGCCTGGCCCTGACCGATCACGACACGATCGCCGGAATTCCCGAAGCGCGCCGCGCCGCCGCGACGCACGATATCGACTTGATCCCGGGCGCCGAGATATCGGTGACCTGGCAACGCCGGACGCTTCACGTCGTTGGCCTCGGGCTCGACATTGACCACCCGGTCCTGATGGACGGCCTGGCGCGGCATCAGGACGAACGCGAGACTCGCGCCGCCGACATCGGCGAGCGGCTGGCGCGTATTGGATTACACGACGGACTCGCGCGCGCCCGTGCCCATGCCGATGGCGGCCAGATCACCCGCTCGCATTACGCCGATCTGCTGGTCGCCGACGGCCTGGCACGCAATCGTCAGGACGCCTTCAAACGCTACCTGCGACCGGGGCGGCCCGGGTATCGACGCACCGTATGGGCCGAACTCGCCGAGGTGATCGCGTGGATACATGCCGCCAGCGGCACGGCCGTACTCGCGCACCCCTTCGGTTACGGATGTTCGGGCGCGTGGCGCCGTCGGATGGTCGCAGCATTCGCTGAAGCCGGCGGCGACGCACTCGAAATCTGTACCGGTGTGAGTTCGCTCGAACAGGAGAGTCAGTCAGCCCGCGATGCCCGAGAGCATGCTCTGGCCGGCTCGGTCGGATCGGATTTCCATTCGCCCGAGCAGATCTGGCTGGATATCGGGCGTGTGCGCCCGTTACCGTCAAGCGTTATACCCACGAGCTATGTGACCGAAACCCCGGCCCTCTAAGCGCGAGTGGATAAAATCGTCACGCCGTGTATCACTGCCCTGGTGCCGGCCATGGGGGCGCCAAGGGATCTATCGTTCAACGGAAGACAGTCCGTGCTCATGTGCTCCCTCGCCCCGAAATTGATCGGCAACTCGCGCTGGTCGGTTCCTTCTCATCAGGGGCGGCACAAAAAAGAGCCGCCATCCGAAGATGGCGGCCCGTTAGAACAAGCGACTCGCTGCTTAGAACGAATAACTCAATCGCCCGTATACCGTTCGTCCGACACCGCTGGCATAGCGCGCATCGTAGCCCGCGTTACCGGCGTAAGTCTGATCAGAATAGACAGGATCGACATCGAACACGTTATTCGATCCAACCGTCAGCTGTAGCCCGTTATCGAAGGCGTACGAGCCATAGGTATCCCAGGTGACGTAGTCGTGGACCTTATAGTGCCCCGGATATTGGTAAGCATCCTGATAACCACTGGAATAATGGTTGACGACACCGAGGGACATCGGCCCTTTGTGCCAACCCAAGGTGATGTTTTGCTTCCAGCGGAACACCACAGTATTGCTCTGCAGGCTGTACACACCCACGTTGTTGTAATAAGGGCCGTCCTTTACGTTCTGGAAGTCGTACTTGTTGGTGTACGTCCCCTGCAGCGAGAACGTAAACGTTCCATAGTCCGACGGCAGGTGCGCGTCGAGTTGAACATCTTCGCCATTGGTCTCCAGCTTACCGAGGTTTTCGTTGCGATTAACGAAGTAATCCAGCGACCCGTCGTCGTTACGGTGGTAAATGGACGAATCGGTCGGCGTATTTGCAAAGATATAAGCGCCGCTGGGTACACCGATCTGTTGTGACAACTCCACGGCCCAGAAGTCGGCGGTTAGCGTTACATACTTGATCGGCTGCAATACAAAACCAGCACTCCAGCTCTTCGATTTTTCGGGCTTGAGATTCTGGTTTCCGCCCTCGGCCTCCTGAAACTGCGTGTTGCAGTCGCGAACCTGTGAACCGCCGGCTGCGACTTTACCGCCCGGACAGAGAACCGGGTCATTCAAGCCCCCTTCGGAGTAAGTGTTCGACAATGGCTCGTATAAATCGAACAGCGTTGGCGCATGAAAGCCCTCCGCATAGGAGGCTCGCAGCGTCAGCTGTTTGAGAGGCTGGTAGCGAAGCGAGACCTTCGGGTTGATGGTATCGCCCACATCGCTGTAATTGTCGTAACGCGCCTGCGCATCGAGCTCGAGATTGTCCAGGATCGGCACATTCAGTTCACCGAATACGCCTTCAACATCTCGGCTTTCCGAGATCTTGTTGCCCGAAAGACCGGAACTCGGCGAACGGGCCGCAAGATAGGGATCGATGTGCACATCCAGCGTCTCGTGACGATATTGCGCCCCCAAGGCCAAGGCGGATTGCCCCGCACCGAACCAGTTGCCGATCTCGTGATCGATCTTGCCGTCCCAGACATAGGCACGCGTCTTGCCAGCCTCGATCTGGCCGGTTGTCTGAGCGTTCAGCAAAATCTGGCGCTCGGCGTCCGAGAGATTGGTATCGAACGGATTATAGTTGCCGTCGTTGATCTGGGCCTGCAGCGAGTTCGGCCCCTCGGTCTGGTTGATTTCGCCGCGAACCTCGTCGTAGTCGGACGAACTCTGATTGTAAGAAAACGCCGTGTCGTAATGGAATCCGTTCAGGAACCGCCCGGTAAAGTCGAGAACCACGCGGTGGTTCTCATTAACCCCCTTGTTGACGCGCGGGCCAGCGGGCACGGTCCGATAGTAAAGCGACACGGGCTTCGTCGGATCGAAACTACCATCCGGGTCCTGGACCGCCGTCGGCGCGGGTGTGATGCCGTTACCCGGGTAATATTTTGTCCCGGGCTGCACCTCGATCGAACCGGAAGTCGGAGCCGGGGCTGAGATCGAATAAGTGGTTTTCCGCGAATAAAGATAGCTCGCCGATACTTTGTTTTTGTCGTTAATCTTGTATGACGCTTGGCCGAAGAACGATGGCTCTTCGTACTTCTGCTGCACTTCGGCGCCAAGCGCCGTGTAATTCTCGTAACAGGCGCCAGAAGTCGGATCACCAAAATAGGAGTCTGGGATTTCGCCCTTGGCGTTGCAGCCCGGCTGCGCATTGGCGAAGATCGAGCCTTGGTTGTAATTGCTGGAGAAGGTGTTCGACGACACCGCCTGAATATTCGGGTTCAACGGCGTGATGAAGTCCCGACTATTCGTATTGATTTCGCCCGAACGCTGGTAGCTGATGGTACCCATCACGTTCCAGCCGTCCTTATCGAAGTCGCCCTTGCCAAACGTGGCGCTCAATGTCGAAGAATTACCGCCACCACTGCGTGTGGGCATGGTGTATTGCAGATCAACGTTGCCGCCGTTCAGATTCTTCTTGGTGATGAAGTTGATCACACCACCGATAGCATCGGTGCCATAAAGTGCCGATGCACCGTCGCGTAGCACTTCGACATGATCGATCGCTGCAAACGGAATCGTGTTCAGATCGGTTGCCGCACCATTACCTTCCAGCGAATTGGTCGCCAGCCGACGGCCGTTCAAAAGAATGAGCGTCTTGTTGGCGCCCAGGCCTCTCAGATCCGCGAAAGACGCGCCGCCGGTAATTTGCGAGCCAGTATTCAGACCCGGCCCGGAGCTCGTGTCATTACCCGCAATCTGCTGAAGCAGCTGTGGCGTGGACGTGATGCCCTGCTGGCGCAGTTCTTTGGCGCTGTATACCGTCACCGGGAGTGCCGTAGCCGCATCCGGACGAGCAATTGCCGTGCCCGTAACGGCCACGTTATTCAGGTTGGTGGTCGGCGCGGAAGCCGCACTTGCCGATGCTGCAGCGGCGGCCGGCGCAGCGGCGGCAGCAGGCGCGGCGGCTGCCGGAGCAGCGGCGGCAGGTGCCGCGGCATCGGAACTGGTATCGCTGGCCGGCGCCGCGGGCGCCACGTAGCCGTCATCGCTGGCATCGTCGCTGGTTTGAGCAAGTGCGCCGGTCAGCGGCGCAAAAGCGAGCAGGAAAGCGCATATCGAGGCTTTCGAGGCCCGCGTCCAGTCGAACGTGCCATCCACACGCTCTCTTTCGCACTTCCCGCTGGAAGTCGATCCATACATCATGACGATTATCCCCAATTAAATTCGTTGCTTTAGATCGAGCCGGTACTGCCGACATTCGCCCGCAGGTGTTTGGTCCCACCGGTCTCGATCCGCTCCCAAAGAAGCCCGACGCACAGAGCGTCTGCGACTCACCCGGGATGCCTGAGCACAGAACATGCCAAGCTGGACGCACGCGCCGGGTGATGGCACGAGCAAGCGACGAAGAAAAAGTGATAAAGGATGATCGGCACCGTGTTGCCACGCATCGGATCATCTGGCCAGCGGCGCAGGTTTTCGAATACCGGGGGTCCTTAGGGCGTGTTGAGGTTTCGTGCGAGCGCCGCGTTGGCGTCCGCAAATCGTGACCGGCAAGGCGCGAGTCGCCGCGTCGTGGCGTGCCACGGCCCAGACTCGCAACCCCGCCGGGCGCCCCTAGTTAGTTTTTTATGGGCGGCCCAACCCGAAGGGACAAGCGCCCTTAAATTAACGACACGACGGCAATACAGCGTTATAGCTCTCTCGTAGAACCACTACGCCACGTTCGCTACGCCTCGTCTTGCCGCAAACAGCGCTTGGCGCGGACTCGCACGAAACCTCAACACGCCCTAGAACGACGGTCGAAGTCACGCCCTGGGCCGGCGGCGTTGAGTAGCAGCCAAGGCGAACGTTGCTATCGAGTCGTTATTCCGCACGCAAAGGGCGGACGCGCATAGAACCGTGTACAGCCGCCTATTCCCGATCGGCAAACGAACACATCGAGTGGGGGGTTAAGCTTTGCTTCGAATCCGCAGGCTGGATGGCACGGTGTCAACCATGGCGAACTCAACATGCAAGGAGCCGGGAACTCCTTGAGGCAAACATAAAAAAGACGGCCCTTACGGGCCGTCCGTCAACGTGGCACGGCGCAATGGGCGCCCCGGCGCGGATCCGACAGATTTTCAGGGGTTCGACAACACCGCAATTTTTTGAATGCCGGAAGATTGCAAGGCCGCCATTGCCTTGCCCACCGCCCCGTAGGGCACGCTCTTGTCGGCCTGCAACTGGGCCGCCTTGTTGGGCGTCTTTTGATGGATCTGGACCAGGCGCTGCTTGAGTTCATCAAGCGAGACCTTGTCCTTGTCGATGAAGTAATTGCCGTTCTTGTCCACACTGAGCACGATCGGCTGCTTGGCATCCGGCGGGGCCACGCTGTCGGTCTTGGGCAAATTGACATGCACCGCCGTGGTCACCGCGGACGCCGTGACGATGAACATCACCAGCAGCACGAGCATCACGTCGACCAGCGGCGTGACGTTCATTTCGCTGAGGACTTCGTCGTCGTCTCCACCACCTGACATTGCCATGATTGCTACTCCGTCATTCTGAATAGGATGAACAGGACTCGACGCCTAGGCTGTGGCGTGCGTCTTCTGTCCGACCGTCGCGTTGTCCTTGAGATCGCTCTGGCGCATGACCGGCGCGTCGCCCGACTGGAACCCGCTCTGCTGGCACAGCGCATAGAAGTCGTGGGCAAAATCGTTCATCGAGTGGACGCCGGCTTTCAAGCGACGAACGAGGAAGTTGTAGATCAGAACCGCCGGCACGGCCACCGCGATGCCCATCCCGGTGGCGATCAGCGCGTGACCGACCGGGCCAGCCACGGCCTGCAAGCCGGTGGAGCCGGTTTCGCCGATACTCACCAACGCACCCATGATGCCCCAGACCGTACCGAACAACCCGATGAAAGGCGCGGTACTGCCAAAACTGGCGAGAACCGCCAGACCGCCTTCCAGCGAACGGCGCTCGCGCTCGATCTGTTGGCGCAGGGCGCGCTCGAGGCGCTCGCCGCGATCGATCTGGTGCGCGAGATTCTTGTTGCCCGGCGCAATATCGCGCCCGGTAATGACGGCGAAACCGGCTTTGGCGATATCGGCCATCGGACCCGACGAATTATCCGTAATCGATTCGCCCTGCTCGATGCTGTCTGCGGTCCAGAAACTCTTTTGGAACCGTTTATCCAGCGCCCGGGCCCGGCCGAATTGAACGAGCTTGATGACCAGCAGCGCCCAGGTGATGACCGACAGGATAATCAGGCACCACAGAACGGCCGGCACCACGTATGGCGTAAGGTTGCTGCTCAGCATAGTAAGTCTCTCTCCTGGAAAACTTGTGCAACCGCCCGATCAGTCCGGGAGATTGAATGTAAAAGGCTGTATCGCATAGCCGCGGATCGGTGTATCGCCTCGCTTGGCCGGCACGTAATGCCATCGCTTGGCCGCCTGCACGGCAGCATTGTCGAGGTCACTGTAGCCACTCGATTTCACGACCGTCACCTGCCCCGCCGTCCCATCGGGCTCGACAAGAATTTTCACCACCACTCTGCCCTCCTCGTGACGACGCAGCGCCCGCGGCGGGTAGCTCGCCCCGTGGTTGCCGGCGATGCCAACGCCCGATTTCGCCGGCGTGATCTTGTTCGAGTTCGACTTCGGACTCGGCTTGGGACTCGGCTTCGGCGCTGGATTGGGGGCCGGTTTCGGCTCGGGCTTCGGTTCCGGTTTCGGCTTGGGTTTAGGTTTCGGTTTCGGCTTGGGTTTCGGCTTTGGCTTAGGTTTAGGCTTCGGCTTCGGCTTCGGTTTGGGCTTCGGCTTTTTCTTTTTCGGCGGCATCACCGCGTGCGTGTCGATGGTGGGCACCTTTTCGACCGGCTGCGGCTTGGTCAGCGTCACCTCGATGGGTGGCGGACTCTGCTGCATCTTCATCGGCTTGGGGTGCTGAATCGGCGAATGCTGATAAAGCCACCACAGGCCGAAATGCACCAACGCAGACAGCATGACGATGCCGCCGATCTCGAACTTGGTCAGATACCGCCGGCCGGGTTTGATCGGCTTGCTGGCCTGCTTGTCGGAACCATCCGTCATCACGTGGTCGTCGTCTCTTGATCAATTACAACGGCACCGAACCTATGGACGATGCACGAATATGGCTTAGGCCGGTTAGCAACATGTGTGCCAGCCCATTGGATCACAAGGATTTCGGCCTGAACTGAACTCTTCGAAACCCGATGTCGCCACAAAATAGTGCATCGTGCACTTATGTTGCCAGGTTCTGTCGATGTTCCGTCCGATCCCGCGCCGAGCGCTCGTCATACGCTGAAGCATGATTAATGCAACGGTATGACGAACCCGCACGAAAGCACATGCAAGCCCGATCGGTTAGTACGAGATGCCCAAAGTGACAGCTGCCAAGCCAGGTACATGCAGGGCCGCCCGTGTTCGCTCGGGCCTATCGACGCGTCGTACACCGCCCGCGCCAAACGTTGCGCGTCGTCACAAATACGAATCGGGCGTGCCGTGCGCTTGTCCGGCCTCACCGGCCATACTTCATGGAGTGCGATCGTCTGGCGAGTCGTCAAGCGACTGTGCCCATCGGTGGCGCTGCGGATCAAAGAGGTACAGCGCCAGACAGCGCTTGCGGGTCCGGGCCTTTCACGCCTACCAACCCCAGAGCCGGAGCTTCGGAATATAGACCGGCACTCGCACGGCACCCGCAAACCGCGTCAGATAGAGGCTTTCGACGAGGGGGACGATAAATGGTCGGGACAGCAGGATTCGAACCTGCGACCTTCTGCTCCCAAAGCAGACGCGCTACCAGGCTGCGCTATGCCCCGAATTTCCGCCGTAGTGTAACGGCTAATCGACTGCGTGGGGGCACAATCGCGTCTGCTCTGCGAGCAGTCTGTCACTAGGCTCGCTCACGCTCTCCAAGTGACCCCGCCTCGCAACCTCCGTTGCCTCGGCATCGATGCCGTGCATCGATCCCAAAGCAGACGCGCTACCAGGCTGCGCTATGCCCCGAATTTTCCACCGTAGTGTAACGGCTAACCGACCGCGTGGGGGCGCCACGCGTCTGCTCTGCGAGCAGTCTGTCACTAGGTTCGCTCACGCTCTCCAAGTGACCCCGCCTCGCAACCTCCGTTGCTTCGGCATCGATGCCGTGCATCAATCCCAAAGCAGACGCGCTACCAGGCTGCGCTATGCCCCGAATTTCACGCCGTAGTGTAACGGCTAATCGACTGCGTGGGGGCACTATCGCGTCTGCTCTGCGAGCAGTCTGTCACTAGGCTCGCTCACGCTCTCCAAGTGACCCCGCCTCGCAACCTCCGTTGCTTCGGCATCGATGCCTTGCATCGATCCCAAAGCAGTCACGCTACCAGGCTGCGCTATGCCCCGATGGACCGGTGCCGAGTTTAAACCCTTGGCGCCGATTCCGCACATCAATTCGTACGGATCGATCGACGATGGCGCGGTCGTCGCGCCGCGAGCGCTGTGTTGAGGCTTTGGCTATATCCATTGAGGACCATCCCCATTCGGGGTAAGCGGTGACGTGCTGGCGCTCTCGCGGCACGCTGTAGCCGACTGTCCGAATTGTCCGGGGGTGCGGGGCGTGCGAAAATCCGCCGATCATTTGGCCCTGTGATAGTGCCCGTCTATGTCGGCTCGTTTGATCGATGGCAAAAAGATTGCGGCAGCGTACCGCGCCGACGTCGGGCGGGCTGTAGCCGCCCGTCTCGAAGCCGGTCAGCGTGCGCCGGGGCTGGCTGTCATTCTGGTCGGTGACGATGCGGCATCGCAGGTGTACGTCGGCAAGAAGATCAAAGCCTGCGAAAAAGCCGGCCTGGTCTCCCGCGCTGTCTACCCCAGCGCCGACATCAGTGAAGCCGAGCTGCTCGCGCTGATCGACGATTTCAATGCCGACGACACCATTGACGGGATTCTGGTCCAACTGCCACTGCCGGCGCATATCAACGCCAGCTCGGTGATCGAGCGTATCCGGCCGGATAAGGATGTAGACGGGTTCCATCCGTATAACGTCGGTCGTCTGGCCCAGCGCGTACCGCTGCTTCGCGCCTGCACACCTCTGGGCATCATCCGCCTGCTCGAGTCCATCGACGAGCCGTTCCGCGGACGCCAGGCCGTGGTGGTCGGGGCGTCCAACATCGTCGGCCGGCCGATGGCCCTGGAGTTTCTACTCAAGGGGGCAACCACGACGGTCTGCCATCGCTTCACGCGCGATCTGGCCTACGAAGTGAACCAGGCCGAAATTCTCGTGGTCGGTGTCGGCAAGCCCGGGCTGGTTCGAGGCGAATGGATTCGAGAAGGCGCGACCGTGATCGACGTCGGCATGAACCGTCTGGACTCGGGCAAGCTCGTTGGCGACGTGGCGTTCGATACCGCGGCCGAACGCGCGGCCTGGATCACCCCGGTCCCGGGCGGCGTCGGGCCGATGACGGTCGCCATGCTGATCAGCAATACCCTGCGTGCCGCCGAGATGCGCGAGGCCGCCGAGGCGGATCAGGCCTGATGGGCTTCCCGGGGCCTTTCGGCCTCTTATCCAGTCCCGGACACATCCTCCTCGGGCCGCGGGTTAGATAACATCTAACCCCGACGCCACTTCGTCCCCTCGGCCGAGTCTTCCAGCACCACGCCGGCAGCCGTGAGTTCGTCGCGAATCCGATCCGCGGTGGCAAAATCGCGTGCCGCACGGGCCTCACGCCGCTGTGCCAGCATCCCTTCGATCGTTTCGGCAGTCAGACCGTCGTCCGTGACGCCCCCGGCCTGAAGATACGCGTCGGCATCCTGTTGCAATAGCCCGATCATCGCGCCGAATTCACGCAGACCTGCCGCCAGGTCCGCTCGTCGAGTGCTTTCGTCCGCCCCCGCCCGGTTGGCTTCGCGCGCCATATCGAACAACACGGCGATCGCGGCCGGCGTGTTCAGATCGTCGTCCATCGCCTCCAGAAAACGCGAGCGATAGGCCGCGTTCACGTCCGCGTGGGCATCGCCGCCGGCCGGCGCGTCGCGCAGCGTCGTATAGAGGCGCGCCAGGGCCGAGGCCGCGCTGTCCATGGCTTCGGCGTTGTAGGCCAACGGACTGCGATAGTGCGTCGCGAGTACGAAATAGCGCACCGATTCGGCGTCGTACTGCGCCAGTACATCGCGCAGCGTCAGGAAATTGCCGAGCGATTTCGACATTTTCTCGTCGTCGACGGTCACGAACCCGTTGTGCATCCAGAGGCCGACGTAACGTTTACCGGTCGCGGCTTCGCTCTGGGCGATTTCGTTCTCGTGATGCGGGAACTGCAGATCAAGCCCGCCGCCATGAATATCGAACGAGTCGCCCAGGCAATGGGTGGACATGGCCGAGCATTCGATATGCCAGCCCGGCCGGCCGGCGCCCCACGGCGATTCCCACGACGGCTCGCCCGGCTTGGCAGCCTTCCAAAGCACGAAATCCAGCGGGTCGTCCTTGGCTTCGTTGACTGCGATACGCGCGCCCGAGCGCATCTCGTCGAGCCGCCGGCCAGACAGCGCGCCGTAACGCTCGAAGGTGGACACGTCGTAGTAGACGTCGCCGTTATCGCCCACATAGGCCGCGCCGCGTTCGATCAGGCGCTCGATCATGGCGATGATCTGGCCCACATGCGCGGTCGCGCGCGGCTCCATATCCGGCGCGATCAGCCCGAGCGCCGCCTCGTCCTCGGCCAGCGCGTCCGCGAATCGTTCGGCCACCGCTTCCGGGGTACTCCCACTTTCCGCCGCACGCCGGATGATCTTGTCGTCGATATCGGTAATATTGCGGACATAGCGCACCTGCCAGCCCTGGGCCCGCAGATAGCGCACGAACATGTCGAACACGACCAGAAAGCGTGCATGGCCGAGATGGCAATAATCGTAGACCGTGATCCCGCAGACGTAGAGCCGCACCTGGCCGGGCTCGAGAGTCTTCAGCGGCTCGCGCTGGCGCGTCAGGCTGTTGAACAGTTGCAGCATGAGACAGACGGTTGGAGTACGGTCGGCGCACAGTCTACCGCGTCGCCGGCCATGCGTAATCGCTTGCAGCCATGAAATGGACGGTCGCCGTCGTGCTGGCGGTCCTCATCGCCGGTAGCGCCGCCGCGCTTGCCGTCAAACCGGATGTGGATGCGATCTGTCTGCTGCAGACCGCGCACGATCGCCTGCGACATCAGCATTCGGGTTGGAACTGCCTGCACTATGCCGCGAGCCGGGGCGACACAGCCACGATCAATGCCATGCTCCGCGCCGGCGCCGACGTCGATACGCCGACCGGCAACGGCACGACGCCACTGACACTCGCGGCCGCGCACGGCCAGCTCATCGCCGTAAAGGACCTGCTGGCGCACGGCGCGGCGGTCAACGGCATGAACCAGAACGGCGCCGATACGCCACTTTACCGGGCTGCCGCTAATGGTCACCCGGCCGTGGTGCGGGCATTGATCGCGGCCGGCGCCGATATCGACGCGCGCAACCGGCAGGGACGTACTCCGCTATGGATCAACGCCGCGCGTTCGCCGCGTGACGACACCCAGATTGCCCATAGCCTGATCAACGCCGGTGCTGCAGTCGACAGCGCCGATACCGTCGGCGACACGCCATTGATCGCAGCCGCCAGTGCGGGCAACGCCGACCTCGTGGGTTATCTGATTGCCGAGCATGCCGAGACCGATCATCGCGATCATCAAGGCCAAACCGCCCTTTTTGCGGCCGTCGTCAATGGTCACGCTGATGTCGTGCGCCAACTGCTGGCTCGCGGCGCGAATCCGCAAGCGCGCGTCGACGGCGTGAGCCCGCTCGAGGCCGCCCGCCGACGCGGCGAGGACGACATCGCCCGGCTGCTGCGCGCCAACGGAGCATCGGGCTAACATTTGCAGTTTTAAGTCCGCGAATGAATGCCAATAGCGCAAATAGCGGATGGAGCCCGGGATGCTTGGGATTTCGGGGCGCCGCCTGGCCGATCGGCTTTCGTCCTTTAAGGCATTTATCCGCAGATCAACGCAGATTCACGCAGATGGCGGTTCATCGTTGGAGGCACGGGTTCGATCGTGGCGCGAACGCCCCTTGCCACTTCGTTCCAAGAACCGTCTTCGAGTTTGGCGTTCCAGCCGACTCCGTAGCGGGTTCGGGCCCAGCATTCGCTACGTCGCGCAAGCAAAACCGCATCTGCGTCATCTGCGGATCACTTGCTTCCGCGAACGTGGGGCAAAAAATACGACGGCTCCGCCGCGTCAGGCCGGTCGAAACACCGGTTCGCCATTCGCGCCATTCGCGGACTGGATTCACGACCTCCGTGGTTTCGGGGCAGCGCCTGACTGATCGACTTCGTTCCTTAAGGCATGTATCCACAGATCAACGCAGATTTGCACAGATGGCGGTTCATCGTTGGAGGCACGGGTTCGATCGTGGCGCGAACGACCTTTGCCACTTCGTTCCAAAAAGCGTATTAGAGTTTAGCGTTCCGACGATCTCGGCCGCTGGTTCGCGCACCGCATCCGCTACACCACATCTGCGCTGATCCGCGGACCGTCGTCTTCGACGAGCAAAGCTCGAAAATACGACGGCGTCCCGCGTGACCCAGGTCGCAACACCGGTCCGCCATTGGCGTAATTCGCGTTCATTAGCGGACCGGATTCAAGACCTTGCCGGTTTCGGGAGCAGAAACGTTCGTTTATCAATGACCGTCGAAATGATCCCAGCCGGCGCGGGCCAGCCACTGGGGATCGAGCGTATCGCCGTGGGCGTCGGTCAATCGCAGTCCAGGTTGTGATTCGATGCGTCCGATGACCGTGAATGGGCAGTCCAGCGCCGCGCGCGCCGAATCTAACGCATCCTCGGGCAACGTGACGCAAAGCTCATAATCGTCGCCGCCGGTGGCCTGGAGCCGCCGGCGCTCGTCGACAGAGGCCGCGTATCGAGCCAGTGCCGGGGACGCCGGTAGCGCATCGGCATCGATCGTGGCGCCCACCCCACTCAACGACAGCATGTGCCCCACGTCTGCGAGCAAGCCGTCCGATACGTCGATCGCGGCATGGACGCGCCCGCGCAACCGTCTGCCGTGGCGCGCCGTGGGCCGGGTCAGGCGCGATATCAGCGCACGCTCGTCAGCGCTTGCACCGTCACGATGCGGCCAACACGTCAGACCGGCGGCGGCATCGCCGAGGGAACCGGTCACCGCAACGAGATCGCCCACGCGCGCGCCGTCGCGCCGCAAGGCGGCACCCGCGGGCACGAGCCCCAAGGCGGTGACCGAGATGGTGAGCGTGTCGCTTTTCGTGGTATCGCCGCCGACCACGTCGACGCCGGTATCGGATAGCGCCTCGAGGATGCCGTCGATGAAGCGATCGCACCAGCCGGCCGACAACGCCGGCGCCGCCAGCGCGATGGTCAACCAGGCCGGGTCGGCGCCCATGGCCGCCAGATCGCTGAGATTGACCGCGATGCTCTTGAAGCCAATATCTTCGGGCGGCGTATCGTCAGGAAAATGGCGCCCGGCGATGAGGGTATCGGTGGTGATGACCACCTCATGGCCGGGTGGCGGCGCAAGAATCGCCGCGTCGTCGCCGATGCCGAGCCGTGTGTCGGCGCGTGTGGCCGCCAGCCGCCGACGCAGCGAGTCGATCAGCTCGAACTCGCGCATGACTTGCGATCCTCGTGCGTTATCGCCGCCGGCCTTTCGCGACCTCGACCGGACGCAGGTCACGCGCCGTGGCATCGAGCACGCCGTTGACGAAACGATGACCGTCGGTGGCGCCGAAGATCTTGGCCAGGTTCGTTGCTTCGTTGATCACCGCGGCGAACGGGATCTCCGGACACTCGCGCAGCTCGTAAGTCGCCAGCAGCAGAATCGCGTACTCGACAGGATCGAGCTGCACGGCCGGACGGCTGAGATGAGTATCGAAGGCTTGTTCAAGCCCCGAGACGTCATAGACGACGCCGCGCAGCACCATCTCGAAGTATTCGCGGTCCAGATCGGCCAGCCGCCCGGCATGAGCGAATTGCTGGATCAGCGCCGCGATTTCGGTGCCCGACATCCGCCACTGATAGATCGCCTGAACGGCGGCCATGCGCGCACGAATCCGCCCGCCGCCGGGCATTTTCGGCGGCAGCTCCGGCAACTGGTCGTCGTCGGTTTCGGGTTCGTTGTCGGCGCCGGCTGCTTCGCCCAGCGACTGATCGCGAATCGGCATGTTCTGTTACTCGTCCTCGACTTCGATCTGGCGCAATACGTTAACCATTTCGATCACCGCGCTCGCGGCTTCCGCGCCCTTGTTGTTGTCCTCGTCGGGCTGCGCGCGGGCATCCGCCTGTTCGGCGTTATCGGCAGTGATCACGCCGAAGCCGACCGGCAGACCGTACTCGAGCGCGGTGGCAGACAAGCCCTTGGCGCATTCGCCCGCGACGTAATCGAAATGCGGCGTATCACCGCGGATTACAGCGCCAAGCGCGATAATGCCGTCGTATTTTCCGGATTCCGCCAGACGGTCAACGGCCAGCGGCAGCTCGAATGCGCCCGGCACCTTGACCACGATGACGTCGTCGTCGTCCACGCCACAATCGGTGAGCACGTCGATCGCGCCTTCGACCAGGCGGTCGACGATATCGTCGTTCCAGCGGGTCGAGACGATGGCGATCTTGATGTTCTCGCCGTCGAATTCTCCTTGGATGGTCTGCATGCTCGCTACTCTTACGTTGGCCGCGCGGCATTATGGCACGAGCGCCGACTGCGGGCGCGCGCCGGGGGTTATTCGTGACCGGCGATACGCGCCAGATAACGCGCGATGATATCGATCTCGATATTGACCCGATCACCGATGCGCGTCGCGCCCAGCGATGTGTTGTTCATCGTATGCGGAATGATGTTCACGCCGAAACGGCGCCCGACCACTTCGTTGACTGTCAGGCTGATGCCGTCGACCGCGACCGAGCCCTTGGGCGCGACGTAATGCGCCAGCGCCTTGGGCACGGAGAACGTCAGCCGCCAGGAGCGGGCGTCGGCCACCATTTCCTCGAGCACGCCGATGCCGTCCACATGCCCGGCCACCATATGACCGCCCAGCGGATCGCCAGCGCGCAGCGGGGCTTCGAGGTTCACGGTCGAGCCCACCGAGCGCTCGCCGAGCGTGGTCAGCGACAGCGTTTCCTTGGAGACGTCCGCGGCAAAGCGCGAGCCCTTGATTTCGGTGGCCGTCAGGCAGACGCCGGACACGGCAATGCTGTCACCGATGGCGATCGCGCCGAGATCGGTGTCGCCGATATCGATGGTCAGGCGGGTATCGCCGTCCTGGACCTGCTGGTCGACGATCGTGCCCAGCCCTCTGACTATGCCTGTAAACATACGGTTATTCCGATTCGGACAGAGCCGGGCGCGCCGTGATCTTCAGATCGGCGCCGACTGGCTCGATATTGTCGAAGACGAGTGCCTGGGCATCGTCGAGGCCCACGGCACCGGACAACGCCATCAGCGCGCGCCCGTTGTCGCCGATGAGCATAGGCGCGACATAGATCACGAACTCGTCGACCAGCCCGGCGCGAGTGAGCGCCCCGGCCAGCGTCGGCCCGGCCTCGACCAGCACGTCGTTGATCTCGCGTTCGGCGAGTGCGGCCAGCACCTGCGCCAGATCGAGGCCGCCGTCCTGGCGCGCCACGGTGAGGATTTCCGCGCCCGCGGACTCGAGCGCGCGACGGCGCGCGGCGTCATCGCTGGCGGTTGCCACCAGTGTGTCTCCGGTCACCCCCAACATACGCGCCTCGGCCGGCATCGTCAGATCGCTGTCGAGCACCACGCGCAACGGCGGCATCCAGTCGCCGGGCAGACGCACATTGAGCGACGGGTCGTCGGCCGCGAGCGTGCCTCGGCCGATCAGCACCGCGCCCGACTCCGCCCGCAAACGGTGTACGTCGTCGCGCGCCACGTCGCCGGTGATCCACTGGCTACTGCCGTCGGCCGCGGCCGTGCGGCCGTCCAGACTCATCGCGAGTTTCACGCGCACGCGCGGACGCCCATGTGTCATCCGGCGATTGAATCCGGCATTCAGGGCCGCGCAGGTCTCGGCCATGATCCCGGTCACGACCTCGATACCGGCGGCGCGCAACGCCTCGATTCCCTGTCCGTTCACCGACGGATTCGGATCCTGGGCGCCGATGACGACACGGGCGACCCCGGCCTCGATCAACGCCTGGGTGCAAGGCGGCGTGCGTCCGCTGTGGCTACAGGGCTCGAGCGTGACATACACCGTCGCCCCCTTGGGATCGTTGCCGCGAGCGCGTGCGTCGTCCAGCGCGCGAACCTCGGCGTGCCCTTCCCCGGCGCGTTCGTGCCAGCCTTCGCCACGCACGACGTTGCCCTGGGTGATGACACAACCCACGCGCGGGTTGGGCCGGGTCGTGTACCAGCCGCGACGCGCCAGTTCCACGGCGCGCTGCATGAAAAACGCATGCACCGCACGGCGCGGTTCGATTGCACTCATGACGGGCTCTTTCCGATATCGATCAACGACAGCTGGCCGCTGTCACGCCCGGGCGTGGACTCCAGCCGCTCGATTTCCTCGCGGAAAGCCTGCACATCCTCGAAGCGCCGATACACCGATGCGAATCGCACATACGCGACCTGGTCGAGCTCGCGCAACTCGTCCATGACCCACTCGCCCAGCTTGCGCGAGGCGACGTCCCGCTCGGGATCGGCGCGCAGGCGCTGCTGGATATGGCTGACGGCGGTATCGACCGCTTCCGGGCCCACCGGGCGCTTGTACAGCGCCCGGGTGATGCCACGACGCAGCTTGTCGACGTCGAACGGCTCGGGTGTACCGTCGTTCTTGACGATACGCGGCATCAGCAGCTCGGCCGTCTCGAACGTCGTGAAGCGCGTGTGACAGTTCGGACACTCGCGCCGACGCCGCACTTGGCTGCCTTCGGCCGCCAGGCGGGAATCGACCACGCGGGTCGCGCGTTCGTCACAGAACGGGCACTGCACGGATGGGCCCTCGCTCTCGTTTGCGCCGTATCAGGCGGCGCCGCGGGCGGCCGTCCGATAGACCGGATGACGCGAGCACAGCTCGGAGACCGCCGATCGCACGCGCGACACCTGGGCATCCACGTCACCGCCTTCGGCATGCGTATCCAGAATATCGCAAATCCAGGTGGCCACCTGACGCATGTCGTCGGTACCGAAGCCGCGAGTCGTGGCGGCCGGCGTCCCGATACGCAGGCCGGAGGTCACGAACGGCGAGCGCGGATCGCCCGGCACGGCGTTCTTGTTGGCCGTGATATGGGCCTGACCGAGCAGCGCCTCGGCATCCTTGCCGGTAATGTCCTGCTTGATCAGGCTCACCAGCATCAGATGGTTGTCGGTGCCGCCGGATACGACATCGTAGCCACGCTCGACGAACACATCGGCCATGGCTTTCGCATTGTCGACGATGCGCTGGGTATAGCTCTGGAAATCGACGTCCAGCGCTTCCTTGAAGGCCACGGCCTTGGCCGCGATCACGTGCATGAGCGGACCGCCCTGCGTACCCGGGAACACGGCCGAGTTGAGCTTCTTGTAGAGCTTCTCGTCGCCGGCGGCCGACAGGATCAGGCCGCCACGAGGACCGCGCAGCGTCTTGTGCGTCGTGGTAGTCACGACATGCGCATGCGGCAGCGGGCTCGGATAGACGCCGGTAGCGACCAGCCCGGCCACATGGGCCATATCGACCAGCAGATAGGCATCCACCGCGTCGGCGATCTGACGCATGCGCGCCCAGTCGATCGTCCGCGAATAGGCCGAGAAGCCGCCGATGATCATTTTCGGCTTGTGTTCCTGGGCCAGACGCTCGATCTCGTCGTAATCCAGGCGGCCGGTGGCTTCATCGAGGCCATACTGCACGGCGTTGTAGTTCTTGCCCGAGAAGTTCGGCGCGGCACCGTGGGTCAGATGGCCGCCGGCGTCCAGGCTCATGCCGAGCACGGTGTCGCCGGGCTTGACCAGGGCCAGGAACACCGCGGCATTGGCCTGCGCGCCGGAATGCGGCTGCACGTTGGCGAAATCGCAGTGGAACAACTGACAGGCCCGATCGATGGCGAGCTGTTCGGCCAAGTCGACATATTCGCAGCCGCCATAGAAACGCTTGCCCGGATAGCCTTCCGCGTACTTGTTGGTCAACTGCGAGCCCTGGGCTTCCATGACCCGTGGGCTGGTGTAGTTCTCGGAGGCGATCAGCTCGATATGGTCTTCCTGGCGCTGATCCTCGTCGGCGATGGCGGCCGCCAGTTCGGGATCGAAATCGGCGATTCGCTGGTCGTTTTGAAACATGTTGAAGCTCCGCTTGAGCGAAAAACGAAAGAGATCACACGAACGCGCCGCTACCGCGAGCGCGCGACCGGCTCGAAAGCTGTCTGTAACCGTGCCAGTCTAGCTCAGCCGGTCGCTGTTCTTCAGGCGCCGTCATTTGTGCCGCCTGCGCCAGCCGCACCCTCGCCCGACGAGTCGGCGGTCGGTTTGGCCCGCAGACGGATGCCGAGCTCGCGTAGCTGCGCCGCATCGGCTTCGCCCGGCGCGCCGGTGAGCAGGTCCGTCGCCGTCTGTGTCTTGGGAAAGGCAATGACTTCGCGGATGGAATCCGCACCGGCCATGAGCATCACCAGCCGATCCAGCCCGAAGGCGATGCCGGCATGCGGCGGCGCGCCGAATTTGAGCGCCTCCAGCAGGAAGCCGAACTTCTCTTCGGCCTCTTCGCGGGAAATACCCAGCACGTCAAACGCAGCCTGCTGCATTTCCGGCGAGTGAATACGCACCGACCCGCCGCCGATTTCGGAACCGTTGAGCACCATGTCGTAGGCCTTGGCCATGGCTTCGTGCGGCGCGGCCTTGAGCGCTTCCGGATCATCCACCGCGGGCGCGGTGAACGGATGATGCGCGGCATACCAGCGCTTGGTGGCTTCGTCGTATTCGAACATCGGCCAGTCGACCACCCACAGCGGGGCCCAGTCGCCGGAGACGCGGCCGAGATCGTGGCCCAGCTTGACCCGCAGCGCGCCCAGCGCATCGTTGACCACGCTGGTCGAATCGGCGCCGAAGAACAACAGATCGCCGTCGGCCGCGCCGGTACGCTCGACGATGCCGGCGATGGCATCGTCGGACAGGAACTTGAGAATCGGCGAGGCCATGCCGTCGCGCCCCTTGGCCACATCGCTGATCTTGACGTAGGCCAGACCCTTGGCGCCGTAGCGGCCGACGAAATCGGTGTAGTCGTCGATCTGCTTGCGGGTCAAGCTGGAACCGCCCGGCACGCGCAGCACGGCGACGCGGCCGGTGTCGCTGTTGGCCGGGCCGGAGAAGACCTTGAACTCAGCGTCCGCCACCAGATCGGCGATATCGACCAGTTCGAGATCGATGCGCAGGTCCGGCTTGTCGGACCCGAAACGCCGCATGGCCTCGGCATACGGCATGCGCGGGAACGGATCGGGCAGCTTGACGCCAAGCACGTCGTCGAACAGCTGACGGATCATCTGTTCGTTGATGCCCATGATGTCGTCGGCGTCGACGAACGAGGCCTCGATATCGATCTGGGTGAACTCGGGCTGGCGATCGGCGCGCAGATCCTCGTCACGGAAGCAGCGCGCGATCTGATAGTAGCGGTCCATGCCGGCGACCATCAGCAGCTGCTTGAACAGCTGCGGCGACTGCGGCAGGGCAAAGAAATGCCCCGGCTGGGTCCGGCTCGGCACCAGATAGTCGCGCGCGCCTTCGGGCGTGGCACGCGTGAGAATCGGGGTTTCGATGTCGAGGAAACCGAGATCGTCGAGCGCATGGCGCACGGCCCGGGTGACCTGGGCACGCAGCTGCATGTGGCGCTGCATGCGAGGCTTGCGCAGCTCCACGTAGCGATAGCGCAGACGCGCGGCATCGCCGACCGTCTCGGTCTCGTCGAGTTGCAGCGGCGGCGTCTCGGAGGCGTTGAGCACTTCCAGCGCGGTGGTGTAGACCTCGATCTCGCCCGAGGCCAGATTCCGGTTGACCGTGCCTTCCGGGCGCGCCCGCACGCGGCCGGTGACCTTGATCACATATTCGCTGCGCAAACGCTCGGCAGCGGCGAAGGTTTCGGCCTCGTCCGGATCGAACACGACCTGGATCAGACCGCTGCGATCGCGCAGATCCACGAAGATGACGCCACCATGATCACGACGCCGGTGTACCCAGCCGCAAACAGTGATGGTGGTGTCGATGGCGGCGGCAGTGACTTCGCCGCTGTAGTGGGATCGCATCATGGCGCGCGCCTCAAGCCTCGCAAAAGAGCGCGAGTCTACCAAGAGCCCGGGCCCGGCCGGTAGCCCGGCCCGGGGAATTGTGGGCGGACCGTGCCCGGATTCCCGCCGCGGCCCGCGTCAATACGAGGGTTTCGTAATGTCGACGGCGTCAGTCGCTGCTCGCGCTCGACGATTTCTGCGCCGGCTTCGCGCTCTTCGACTCGCCGCTCGGCTTGCTGGCCGTGTCCGACGACTTCGACTCGCTGCCGGACGATCCGCCGCCCGAAGCATCGCCATTCGAAGAGGCGGCTTTGGGCGCGTTGCCATCGCCGGTGAGGTTACGCCGGTTGTCGGACTTGAAGTCCGTCTCATACCAACCACCGCCGGCCAGACGAAAGCCGGCCGCCGAGACCTTGCGCTTGAGTGTCGCCTGGCCGCAGGCCGGGCATTCGGTCAGCGGCGCATCCGAGAGCTTCTGCAACTTCTCGAGCGGCTCGCCGCAGTTCGTGCACACATATTCATAAATGGGCATTCTTTGACTCCCAACGCCAATCCTGGATCGGAATGCGCGATATTTTAGCCCACTGTGCGCTGCGCGCCAGTGGCCGCGGAGCGCCCGATGCCGTAATACGAGAAGCCAGCTGCCGCGACGTAGGACGGTTTGTAGATATTCCGTCCGTCAACAAGCACGGGCTGTTTCATGAGGCGCGCCAGCTCGTGGAAATCCGGCGTCCGGAAAATATGCCATTCGGTAACCAGCACGAGCGCATCCGCATCGGTGGCGGCTTCCTCAGCGTCGTGACAAAGCACCAGATCGTCGCGCTCGCCATAAATGCGGCGGGTTTCATCCATCGCTTCCGGGTCGAACGCACGCACCGTGGCGCCCGCGTCCCAGAGCGCTTCCATGAGCGTGCAAGCCGGCGCCTCGCGCATATCGTCGGTGTTTGGCTTGAACGCCAAGCCCCACAGGGCGACGGTCTTGCCCGCCAGATCGCCGTCAAAATGCGCCTGGAGTTTGTCGAACAGGACCGTCTTCTGGCGATTGTTCACGCGCTCGACGGCGTTAATGATCTCGGTCTCATAGCCGATTTTCGACGCGGTATGCGCCAGCGCGCGCACGTCTTTCGGGAAGCACGAGCCGCCGAAACCGCAGCCGGGATAGATGAAGTGGTAACCGATGCGATGATCGGCGCCGATGGCCTTGCGCACCTGCTCGATATCGGCATCGAGCCGATCGGCCACCTGCGACAGCTCGTTCATCAGGCTGATCTTGGTCGCCAGCATGATGTTCGCGGCGTACTTGGTCAGCTCCGCCGAACGGATGTCCATGACCATGGTGCGGTCGTGCTGGCGGTTGAACGGCGCATACAGCGCGCGCAGGTGATCCGCGGCGCGCTCGTTGTCCACGCCCACGACGACCCGATCCGGCTTCATGAAGTCGTCGATCGCCGCGCCCTCTTTCAGGAATTCCGGATTCGAGGCGACGTCGAACTCCACCGACGCGCCGCGCGCCGAAATCGCCTGGGCCAATTGTTCGCGCACCTTGTCCGACGTGCCAACCGGCACGGTCGACTTGGTGATCACCAGCCGATAATCGGTCATGTGCGCGCCGATGGTCTCGGCCACTTTCAGCACATACTTCAGATCGGCACTGCCATCCTCGTCCGGCGGCGTGCCGACGGCGATGAACTGCAGCATGCCGTGATCGATCGCGGCCGCGGCGTCCGTGGTAAAGCGCAGGCGCCCGGCTTCGACATTGTCGTGCACCAACGTTTCCAGGCCGGGCTCGTAGATCGGGATCTCGCCGCGCGTCAGCCGCGCGATTTTGTCCTCGTCGATATCCACGCACACCACGTGGTTGCCGCTATGCGCAAGGCAGGCGCCGGTAACCAGGCCGACATAACCGGTGCCGAAGATGGTGACGCGCATGAGAACCCCTGTTACTTGGAAGGCCGAGACCGAAAAGACGGGTAGCGAACCCGCGTTTTATCGACAAAAAGACGAATACGCAATGAACGCCATAAAAAAAGGCCGCAAACCTTGCGGCTTGCGGCCTTTAAGCCATCGTGTAATGGCGTCCCCAAGGGGATTCGAACCCCTGTCGCTGCCGTGAAAGGGCAGTGTCCTAGGCCTCTAGACGATGGGGACTGACTTTGGTGGAGCCAGGCGGGATCGAACCGCCGACCTCAACACTGCCAGTGTTGCGCTCTCCCAGCTGAGCTATGGCCCCGATGACCTTGTGAGCGGCGCATTATAGACACGAGATTCGCCATTGCCAACCCTCCGCGTCATTATTTTTTTACAGCTGCGATGAGCGCTTCGATGACACGGTCCTGATCGGCGGGATCGAGGTACGGATGCATGGGAATACTGAGCACACGTTCCGCGGCGGCTTCCGATTCCGGGATCGGTACATCCGAATACAACGGCGGCTGGCGATTCAACGGCACGGGGTAATAAACCGCGCTCGGGATACCGGCCGCATCCAGGGCGCTGCGCACGGCCTCGCGATTGTCGACTTGAATCGTGTATTGCGCATAGACGCTGGTTGCGCGCTCGTCGAGCGCCGGAGTCGTGACATGCTCCGACAAGGCGCTGCTATAACGCGTCGCCACTTGCTCGCGTCGGGCCACCTCATCGTCAAACACATCGAGTTTGGCCAACAGCACCGCCGCCTGCATGGTATCCAATCGCCCGTTGATGCCGAGCATCGAATGCTGATACGGCGCTGTCTGCCCGTGATTACGCAATTGCCGCATACGCTCGGCGAGCGCCCCGTCCGTGGTAAAGGCCGCCCCGCCATCGCCGTAACAACCCAGCGGCTTGGCCGGGAAGAACGACGTCGCCGCCAGCAGCGACGCACCACAGGAACGCTGACCAGCGAAGGTGGCACCAAAACTCTGCGCCGCATCCTCGATGACCGGGATGCCGTGGTGCTCACCGATGGCATTGATGGCCGGCATATCGGCCATCTGGCCGAACAAACTCACCGGCATGATCGCCTTGGTGCGCTCAGTGATGGCTGCCTCGATACGAGCGGCGTCGATGTTGTAGGTTGCCGGGTCGATGTCGACGAACACCGGTGTGGCACCCAGCAGCCCGATCATCTCGCCCGTCGCGATGAACGTGAATGGCGTGGTGATGACTTCGTCGCCGCGACCGATACCCAACGCCATCAGCGTTACCAGCAAGGCATCGGTGCCGCTGGACAACGCCACGCAATGCGACACGCCGGCGTATTCGGCTAGACGCGCCTCCAACGTCTCGATTTCGGGGCCGTTCACATAACGACCGTGCTCGAGCACGGCGTGAATACCGGCATCCACCTCCGACTTGATGCGCCGATACTGTGTCTGGAGATCGATCAACTGCATGGCGGCCACCCCGACTCCCGTAAACGGAACGTAATCGAAGCGGAGTCTAGGGCCTGTTGCCGTTTCGTGCGAGTCCGCGCCAAACGGCAACAGGCCCTGGCATCGCCGAGGCTGAACACTGGCGATACACGTTGACCCCTGCGAAGTGCGCGGATAAACTTCGCATTCCTCGGGCGGTTAGCTCAGTGGTAGAGCACTGTCTTCACACGGCAGGGGTCACTAGTTCGAATCTAGTACCGCCCACCAGATCAACGATTTACGGCGCCTTTTCAGGCGCCGTTTTTCGTTTAGACAAGCCAGCCCGGGCCTCTAACCCGCCGCGGCGTCAGTTTTAGTCGGCTTGCTGTCGCGATAACCGTTCGGATTGTCGCGCTGCCAACGCCATGCATCCCGCATGATTGCGCCCAAGCCACGCTCGGCCCGCCATCCGAGATCCCGCTCAGCGCGAGAAGCGTCTGCCCAGCATTCGGCCACATCCCCTGGACGGCGAGAGGTGATGCGATAAGCCACATCACGGCCTGCTGCCTGCTCGAACGCGCGGATCATTTCCAGCACGGAATAACCACGCCCGGTGCCGAGGTTCCAGGTCCGCAGGCCCGTCTCGCCGGCGATCGCATCCAACGCCGCCCGGTGGCCCTCAGCCAGATCCATGACATGGATGTAATCGCGCACGCCGGTGCCGTCCGGCGTCGGATAGTCGTCGCCGTAGACCGCGAGTTCCGGCAAGCGGCCGACCGCGACCTGGCTGATGAACGGCAGCAGGTTGTTCGGCTTACCTTGCGGGTCTTCGCCGATGCGCCCGCTCTCGTGGGCGCCTACCGGATTGAAGTAGCGCAATAGCGCGATCGACCATCGGGGATCGGCGGCCTGAAGATCGCGCAGCAGCCATTCGATCATCAGCTTCGAACTGCCGTAGGGATTGGTGGGGCGGCCGGTGGGCGCGTCTTCCGACAACGGCATGTCACGTGATTCGCTATACACCGTGGCCGACGAGCTGAACACCAAGGCACGAAGGCCCGCCCGATCCATGGCCTGGCAAAGCGTGAGCGTGCCGGCCACGTTGTTCTCGTAGTACGCCAAGGGCTGTTCCGTGCTTTCGCCCACGGCCTTGAGGCCCGCGAAGTGAATCACGGCGTCGATATTTCGATCCGCGAACACGCGATCGAGATGCGCCGCGTCACGAATATCACCCTCGATGAAATCGATCGGCTTGCCCGTCAGATCCTCGACCCGGCGCAGCGACTCACGCGATGCATTCGACAGATTGTCGTAGACGATCACATCGTGGCCGGCCTCGATGAGCACGAGCGCCGTATGGGAGCCGATAAAACCGGCGCCGCCGGTAAGAAAGACTTTCATAACAATATCTTCGATTGATTCGTGCAGACTTTGGAGCCGCGGCTTACCACAACGCGGCCAGTAGCAGCAGGCCGAGCAGCCATATTCCCAGCAAACCCGTAAACAACCACTTGGCGGGCATGGTAACGCGGCGCCATACATAATCCGCGACCAGCATGCCGAACCCGCTGTAGGCCATGACCGTAAACAGCGGCCAGCCCAGGTGGCCGTTTATGAAAAACCAATCCGGCATTCAGCACGCGACCTCGCTCACTTCCAGCAGGGCCGTTTCCCCGGCACGCACGCGCTCGCCCACCGCTACACGGCAGGCCAGTGATGCGTCCGCCTCGAGCACGACGGTGCTGCCCAGCCGAATACGCCCCATGCGCTGCCCTCGTTCCACCGGTTGGCCGGGCACGACCCACGTCTCGATCCGGCGGGCGGCGACGCTGGTAATCTGGCGCACCGCAACCCTGCCGGCGTTGCATTCGAACAAGGTGCGGGCCTGCACCGGACAATATTTGTCGCGGAGAAAAGCGAAGTCGCGCCCCTCCCCGTCCGTATATGTCGCGCCCAATCGCTCGACGGATACGACCCGCCCGGTCGCCGGACTGCGCTGGACGTGCATGTCCCAGAACGACAATGCGATCACGATATAGCGAATACCGTCACGACAGTCGACACTGGTTACCAAACCATCCGCTGGTGCCAGCAAAGCCGGACCCGATGGCACGATGCGCTCGGGATCGCGATCGAAGAACGCCAGATAACCCGGGTGGAAACGCTTGGTTCGGAGCCAACCGCGGATCTGGGCTTCGGGCCAGCGCCGCTGCGGCGGCAAGAAAGGACGAATCAAAGGCGACGGATACGGCCAGTGCCGCCGGAGCAGCATCAGGGCGACCACCAGCACGCCGAGCACGACGAGCTGAGCGGCCAGGATCATGCGAGATCGGCCGGATCTTCGGCGTGCGCGTCGAGCCAGCCCTGGAGCTCGGCGCAGGCTTCGCGCACCGGCTCGGGCAACATCGAGTCGCTGAAACGCTGGCGCTTGGTCCGGATTCGCGGCGCCTGTTTGTTCCGACGCGCGCCCACGCCGACGATTTCGAATATGCCGTCCAGAGTCGCGCCGGGCGCCGCAATCAAGGCACGCTCTGAAATCAGATGCGCGGCGCCACGCTTGCCGAGGCGCTGGCGCCGGTAAGCATCGTGAATGACGTACCAAGCTAAAGCCCAAATCGTGGGCACATCGGTTTCTTGACTGTTGGCGAACAAGGCAAGCGGAGCCGGCAACGCATCGTCATCGCGATCGCTACGCGCGGCCAGAAGCCGACGTGTCGTTGTCTCATCCAACGCCCGAGGCGCGCGTTCGACAAAGCGCGTCAGCGGCTCGTAGAACCACAAGACGCGCGCCGGAGAAAACCGCTCGATCAGGGTGGCCATCGAATCCGACTCGCCACCGGCCACAAAAATTACGGCCGGCGCCCGCGACTTGCGAATCAGCTGACGCAGATCGTCGTCCGGACGGAGCCGCTGATCCTCGAATACACGCGGGTCGCCGGCCCGATACAGATCGGTATCGAAATTTGCCTCGAGCGCACTGATGATGTGGCCGTTGGCGATATCCGGCGTACCGGCGAGAAAGACGACAACCGGCGTTTCGTTAGCGGCACGGCCGCCCCAGAGCCGCTGGTAGAATCGCTTACGAAGCAGCAACCGTCGTCGACGTTTGCCGGCGGCAGTATCCGGCGTCGGCAAGTCGCTGTCCGTCATCCATGTGCTCCGTAATACCTTTTCGACTGTGGCATTGTAATCGCTAATCGCTTCACTCGCGTGCAAATGTCCGAAACCACATGTCTACCGGGCTCGCGCGCTTTGTATGCTCCACGGGTAGAATGCATTTTTGTACGAATAAAAGGTCTCCAGTGCAGCGCCATCGACTCCACCCACGCGAACTTCGCTATACCTACGCCGCAAATCGCATGGCTGAGCATGTCATGGCGACGCTGAACACAAAGGAACTGCTCGCGATTCGCGATGAAGAGGTGGCCAGAAGCGACCGTCGCTTGGTGGACTTCAAGTATTTCAATATCCGACCATGGATCGTCGAGAACATTAAGCGGGCTCTACGGCTGGGGCTGGATGATTGTCGCGGCCGCCGGATCCTCGATATCGGAACCGGCTTCGGCTATTTCCCTTATATTTGCGAGTTCATGGAACACCACGCAGCGGCACTGGATATACCCGGTCACCGACTCTACGATCGCGTGATCGAGACCCTGAAGGTCGATCGTGCCCACCACTTCATCAATCCGTTCGAGCCGCTGCCGGCGTCTTCCGGCCCCCACGACTACGTCACTGCCTACCAAGTCGCCTTCAACCGGCCGGGAACGGACGAACGCTGGCGCGCGGCCGAATGGGCGTTCTTTCTCGAGGACGTAATCGGCCATCATCTCGCTGCGAGCGGCCGGCTGCACATGGAACTTAACTGGTCCTTCCCGATTGGCGACTGGTATGACAGCGAAACGCGAAAACTGTTCGATAGCTACGGCGCCGTGCGAGTCGGTAACGAAGTGGACATCGTCAAACGGTGATCGCCGGGCCGCCGTCAGCCCTTCCCTTGAGTGACGGTTCGGTCGATGGCGGGCAGATCAATCGAACGCGGCGGACGCTTTGCGGGCAGCGGCGCGTTGTTCCGATAGACCGTGATGGTCTTCTCCGGCGCATTGAAGTTCGCATGCATGCGGTAATGTGCCACCGGCGTGAACTGGGGTGAATGCAACACCCACTGAAGCCGTCGCATTTCGGTAAGATCCGTCCAGAAATCGTCCTGCGCCACTACATAAGCCGCTTTCTGACGTGTCAGCTCCTGCCCAATCTGCGCCCGCGTGAGATGTTTCTCCCTGACCCCAGTCGAGCGCCGAATCGCAATGCTAAGCAGCATTTTGTCTGCCCGAATGGTATCCACATCGGGACGATGGCCGATGGCCCGCATCGCGAAGATGAAGGCGCCATCGCGATAACCCGAGAACACGACGTTCGAATTTTCGGGTGCCAGCCGGGCGACATCCTTCACGATGTGGGCATAACCCGATACGTAGAGCGGCGGTCGATAGACCAGTGTCGTAATCAGAGTCGCGGCGCCGATAGCCGCGAGCAGCAGGCCAGCCCAGCGGGCCCGGGCACCGAATAGCCAGCAAACACCCCATACGCCGATCAGAACGAACGGCGGCAGCAAAGGAATCGTGAACCGCGGATCCTTCAGATCAATGGTGGAGAAAAACAAATAGCCTACGACTACCCACGCCGCGAGCAGCCCCCAGTGCGCCGGCAGATGCCGGGAACGGACGACTCGAACAACGCCTGCTACGGCGCCGAGAGCGACCGCGGCGGTGACGGGCCACCCCAATTGCAGCGGCAGACTGCGCGCGTACCAGAGCCAGTTCGAGAGAGAGGAACGCGGCGTGGCGCCATCTGCAACGCCGGTCACGGATTGCACGTTGGTCTGACCGAAATGAATGGTTAGCCAGAGCAGCGGTAGCATCAGCAGGACAACGCCGCAGCCCATGACCAGATTCCGCGGCCGACGCCATACGGCCCAGCCGTCGATTTGGACGAGCCCGAGAGCCAGCACCGGCAACAGGAAGCACACTGTTATCTTGAGCCAGACCGCGACCACCGCGATCGCCGCGCCAAGCCACAGCACTCGCCGATCGTGCGATACCGCATAGGCCAACAACAGCTCCATGGCCCAGACCGCGGCTGCCGTCGCCGGGACATCGGTCATAATCTGCCGACCCCAGAACGCCATTTCCGGCGCTGCTCCAATAAGAAACGCGACGAAAAACGCCGGAATGCGGTCCACGTATCGACACGCCAGCCGGTAGCTGCCGATCAGGAGGGCCGTGTAGAAAAGCGCATTGACAACGACGGCGCTGGCCTGCGAAACACCCAAAATGGCATAGGCCACGGCCAGAACCGCCGGGTAGAGAGGCGGATAGAACAGGATCGTGAGCGCCGGGTACTGCGCGTAGTAGTTATACGCCCACTGAACCGGATCATGGATCGGAAAGGCCTTCACCAGGTCGAGAATGAAGGCGCCGTTTAGCGCGTGGCGTGGCGCGTCGGAATAATAGAATGCGTAATTCGTTGGCGCCCATACGAACAGGATGAGAACCAGTACGACAAGTGCAGCGCATGCGACCCATGGTCGGTAACGCGGTGCCGAAATATACGGCTTCATATCGGTCTCAGACACCACTCTTGCGGAAACGTCCAAGCCGGGCAGCGAATACGCCGTGCAGTTCGAGCCAGACTGGGTGCTGCACCAGCCAGCCACCCAGCAGCGAGCCAGCCGTCACGACGGCCGAGACAGCCAGCATCGGCCCCCAGAGCGCTTCGGGCGACGCGGGATAGAACCAACGGACGACCCCGCCCGGAACCAGAGCGAACAGCGCTACCGCGAAACTCGGCAGCAGCGCCTTCAGGAAAGCCGAGAAAGTGATTTCGGTCGCGCGAGTAATACCGATCATCACGCATAGCGTTGCCAAAGCGGTAACCGGGATCAGCGCAGCCGATAGTACGATCAGCCCAAACGCCGCGGTGGCCAAGAGGCTGATGATGATCAGGGTCTGCCATACGGTGACCCAGATCGTGGCCAACCCAACCCGGCCCGTGCCGGTAAACAATTCCTGGAAATGTAGGACGATCAAGGCGAACATGCCCTGCACCGCCAGCAGCCTCAGGATCGGCACTGCCGCGTCCCACTGATCCCCGAAGACGATTCGCATTACCGGGAAGGCAGTCAGAGCCGCGCAGCCCAGAAACGGCCAGCCAATTCCCGTGATGTAGGTGATCGAGCGCAGGTAAAGCGCTCCCGCGCCCGACCCGTCGCGGTGTCGCTGCGAAAATTCGGAAAACACGACCGCCCCGACCGCACCGCTGATGTTGCCTTGGAACATCCGGACGAGGCCGTAGCCGCGGCTGAAGATACCCACCTGGGTGAAACCGAGCAGGCGCCCGATGATAAAGTCCGGGGCGCTGTCGCCCAGGCGGATCATGATCGAGCCGGCGGTTTTGTTCATCCCGAAATTTAGTACCGGGCGCCAGTATTCGAGACTGAAGCCGCCCCGTATCCGATAATGGCCGGCCCAGTAGAAGCATCCCGCCACGGATGTCGCCATGCCTGCTACAGCGCCCCAGGCCGGGCTGAAATAACCGAACCCATGCCAGGCAAGTACGATCGTCACCACGTTCTGCACCAGACTCTGCGCGGTATTGATGCGATAACGCAACCCGAACTCCATCTCGCGAATCAGCATCGCGTTGACGGTCGAGCCAATCGGGAGCATGAGATAGGTCAGGCAAAGAATGCGCAGCACGGCGCCCAGTCCTTCCTCGCGAAAGAACAGGCCGATCCACGGGCTGGCCACGAACAGAAGACCTGCTAGCGACCACGCCAGTATCAAGGTAATCGTGAAAGCCGAACGCGCCACGTTCCCAGCCAGCGACGTGGATTGCACGATATATTCGCTGGTGCCGAAATCACGCAGCATGTGGACCACGTTCACGAACGAGATCGCAACCGAATAGACCCCGATCTCAGCAGGCGTAAGCAGCCGGCTCATAATCATCATCGACGGTATGGTGATTAACAGCTCGGTGTACTGCTGGGCCGTCGACATGGCTAGCGACAACCTCAGCGAGCGGCGCTTGTTCGGCTGGTACTGTTCCATGGCCGGGCTAGCCGGATCATTGCTAGGCATTAGATCGGATCGTTTTACGATGAGTCGCGGCGGTATGCGGCCGAACTGAAGACCGAACCATTCCTGAAAGTGGCGCTAATGGGTGGGCACGACAGCAAACTGCGGCGCGTGAGTATAGTCCGGACGTACCGGGCGCTGCACGAACCAAGACCAAGCATCGCGAGCGCCCGGTCGATCCGAGCTGGCCGCCGACGCCATTCCGATCTGATAATTGGCCACGAAACCGGTATCCGAAGCCGGATAACCTACCATCGTGCCTCTCGGATACGGAAAGCCGTCGAAGCTCGGGTCTTTCTGCAAGGCTCGCTGGAAGGCAGCGGAACCGCAACTCAAGCTAGCCAGACCCGGGAAGGTCTTACGGTATACGGTATCGAAATCCTGATAGAGAGGGGCCTGCTCCTGATCGCGAACCTGCAATGTATAGGCGCTGGCCATGAGAGGACAGAACCCCGGGCTGTTCAGGCTACCGATCTGGAAGCGCGAAAAGTAGTCGCGCAAGCGATCCGCCCCCGCAAATCCCTGATCCGCCAGATTGCCCACCGCCCAGTTGAAAAACGACATTTGCCATGTCGCTATCGCGGTATGGCGATTCGAGCCGGACAACGGATAAGTGATCGCATCGCCGCGCGTCAGAATCCCGAGCGGGTTGGCATCACCACCGTTCACGTCGTGGCTGGTGTACCAGCGGATGTTGTTCGCCACCGCTGAATTGAAGAACGCCTTGTGGGGCGAATCGTCCGGCAAAAGGTAAGCCGCATCGCCGATCGTTCGGAGCGACCAGGCCTGCCCCCGGATCTGTTGCCGCTGAACGAGACCGTGCTGGTAATCGCGATATTCCGGGTTCTGGAAGAACTCGACCCAGTCGGCCCAGAACGTCAGCTCCTGCTCGTAGTACCAGTCGCCGGTGACCAGATAGGCAACATAGGCCGGCGCACCGTGATGTGCCGACTCGGCCTCCAGCGGCGTATCGCAGTTCACGCATCGCGGGAATCGGTCATCCCCATGCGGCGCAGCCTGGCACTGAGACTGCTCGGCGGGCCCGATCAGGGTGGCACAGGGGTGGCGGTCCAGCGACAGCGGGTTGCCGGTATCCCGTTCACGAAAGTGAATACTGTAGGCGCCCAGCGCGTCGCTATCGGCGAGCATCCAGCGGTACGTTCGGTAGTCGTGCGGATTCACGACATAGGCGCTGCTCCATTGCGGAAGCGGCCCGATCTGGGCCTGGGCGCCGGTCGCTTCCATATGATCCATGACATCGCAATGATCCATGGGCGCACATGACTGTCTGACCTGCGACAGCATCTGCGAATCCAACTGGACATCCTCGTAGCGTGGTACCGCCGGGGTAGCCTGGAGATAGGGGCCACTCAGGGCGGCAAACCACGGCTCGGCCGAGTGATCGCCGTACCATGCCACCTGATGCCAGCGCGCGTGCGCATAGTGCCCCAAATGGCCGATTTGGACAGGCGAACGCCCCGGTATTTGCAGGGTCGCGCTGTAGTCGATGTTCTGCGGTGCATCGGCATAGGCCCAGTCGTTCTCGACCACCGTATCGACACGAGCCGAGCGAACCGCCCCCTGCCCGTAGGCCCGAATCGCGAAGAACACCATCAACTGCGGCTGTACCTGACCGGATGCGCCCACCGGCGGCGCGCCGACGATCCATTCGTTCGCCACGGGTCCCGCCAGCCAGCGCCGGCAGTAGACCGTGGTCGCATGGCAACCGCCGTCGCGTACCACGCGCTGAAGGAGATCGTGCGCCGACAGCGCCCACTGTCGACCCTGCTGCGATAACTCGATCCGGGCGTCGAATCCGGACGAGGCCAGATCCTCCAGACTCAGCGAACCGGAAGTGGACTGGCTGGAGGCGCTCGCGGTGACGATCGTGAGTCGGTCATTGCGGTCGATATCGCAAGGCACATTCAGCGATATAACAGCATGCCGCACGGAGCCATCGGCGTTACGTGCCTTCACGTCCACCTGCGTCGGAATCGGCTTGCCGTCACCGAACACCTGGACTGTGGTCCCCGCCGGCACATCGCCTGGCCGGAATGGCTGACCGAAAGTGACCGGCGCATCTCGCCGGCAGTCATGGGTTAGATGCGCCAGCCGAAGATCCGTGACCGACCGGCCCTCAGCTCCGCCCTGAGCCAAAGCCGTACCAGCGAATACGACAACGAGCATCAGGCTCAGTAGCATCGTTGTGAACAGATTCAGAACACCGGGAAACAAGACGCTGGATCCGGTATCCGGCAACGGCATGGCCCGGGCGGCACGCGGGCGCCTAGGAATGATAATGGCCATGGATCGGGTGCTCGAAAACAGGCTGCGGTAACCGTAGCGAGATATGACGACGATAACGATAACTGAGCGGGTGAAGAATGCTTCCGAGCAGGAAGGTCCATGGCACGGGATAGGTCGACGGACGGCCGTCGACCAGATCGCCCGGCTTTTCCTTAGGCAGCCGGGCCGGCGACTCCGCCAGCAAGGGTGCCAGTGCATCCATTCGCAAATTGAGTTCACGCCACCAGGCCGACGTGATCGGGGTGCCGGGCTTAAAATAGAAGGCGCTGTTCGCGATAAGCCGGCGATAACGGCGTCGATACCACCGCTTCTCGAGCTCAAGCCTAGTATGGCGAAAACGCGAAATCGGGAGGCGTGCCGGGAAATGCTCGATGTTGGACACCGTGTACGGGCTGACCTCGGCGTATCCACCTGCCCAGAGGCTCGATTGTTCCTCGATCTCGGCCACGGCGGGCAGCCAGGATTGGCCGACCCACTTGATATCGGTATAGCCGCCGCCGATAAAGTGCATGAAGTAACAGCGAAGATAATCGGCCTGATGCGCGAGGTTCAGATAACGAAAGGCCGGATGCAGACTGCCTGGAGCGATGTGCTCGGCCAGGTTAGCGCGCGTGATGAAAACAACCTCTAGGCCGGCGTTGCGTAAGGACTCCCACGCCGATCGCCGAGCCTCCGACATCTCGTTGTCACCGAGCCAGAACGCAAAGAGAGGCCTCAACGAGAGCGCCGAAGCTTGCGTGTTCAACGTGCCTTCGCCTGTGTCGGACAACCGATTCATCTCCCTCGCCGATGGACAAACAATCTAACACGGCCACCCGGCGCAGCAGCCGGCCTCTTCACATTGTGCGCTACACTAAAAAAACGTTTTATTCCAGAGTTCGAGATAGCAGTGACCGGACGTCAACCCCCTGTGGACAGCGGCTCTCAAACACAACCGATCGCCGATCGCTGCGACGCCTCGAATACTCACTCGACCCGTCATCCAACAATCAGCGTTATTGTCGCAGCGTACAACATCGCCGGCTTCATCGACGCCTGTCTAGCGTCGATTCTCGCCAGCCGATCCCTGGCTTTCGAAGTGATCGTCGTCGACGACGGTTCCACCGACGACACGAACGAAAAGGCTAACGCCTTCACCGCGGACCCGCGACTGCGTATCGTCCAGCGACCCAATGGCGGCCTGGGCGCGGCACGCAATTCGGGGATCGAAGCCGCCCATGGCCGCTACATCATGTTCGTCGACGGCGACGACTGGCTGGAACCGGATGCTGTAGACAGCTGTCTCGGTGCAATCGAGAACAGCCCGCAAGCCGATCTGCTGGTGTTTGACTATATCGATGTCCGCCCCCATAGCACACGACGTAGAATCTGCCGGCCCGATTTCTGGGGCACCAAGAACGCCGCCTGGAACAAAGTCTATGCCCGGGCGCTCATCGGTGAGCATCGGTTCGATACCGACATAATCTACGAGGATCTGGCCGCGGTCCGGCCTTGGGTTGCCCGGGCGCGCCACCCGATACATATCGATAAAGCCCTGTACCACTATCGGAACACGCGCTCCGGTTCGATCATGAACTCGCGGGATATCTCACGCTTTTTCGAACTCTTCACCGCGGCCGAACGCTGCGTTGAACGCATCGAGGCGGATGGCTCGAATACTGCCCTGGGTTCGGACTGGAAACGCCGGTTCTATACCAGCGACGTATTCGTACCGGGTGTAATCTATTGGTCGATCGAAATCGACGATCGCGCCACCCGGCACGATTACATCGCTCGTTTCATGGACACCCTGCCGCCGCTGGATCTGCCCAGCACGCGCCTCCTCACGCGCGACTTCGGCCCGAAGATCGCGCTGATTGGCGAATGCTACAAACGCCGCGCCTACCGGCTGGCGGACTTCTTGCTGTCAGACCTCGGCCATTACAAGCGCCGCGTGGCCCATCGGCTGGGCATCGACTCCTCGCCGCGCGGAAAAGCGTGATATGAGCGGTACGCCCCCGCGCCTCCGTTATTCGATCATCGTCGCCGCCTACAACGTCGCCGACGAAATCGATACCTGTCTAGCCTCGCTCACCGCCCCGAGCATCGCCGATTGCGAAATCCTGGTGGTCGACGACGGCTCCACCGACGACACGCGCGCCCGAATCGCGGCTTACGAACCGGATCCGAGAATCCGGGTCATCGACAAAGCCAACGGCGGGCTGAGCGACGCCCGCAATGCTGGCATCAATGCGGCCCGCGGCGAATACCTGATGTTCGTCGACGGCGACGACTGGGTCGAACCGGACTTGACCGTACAGTTCGATGCGGCACTCACATCACACCCCGAGGCGGACCTCCTGATATTCAGCTTCTATGAGGTCCGGGATACTCAACGTACCGTGGCGTGCTGTAGCGCCGACTTCTGGCGCATGACCAATTCGGCGTGCAACAAACTGTTCGCACGGCAGCTTTTCGACGACGTCCGCTTCGATATCGGCATCTGGTACGAGGATCTCGCGATCGTGCCGTTTCTGTTCGCGCGCGCCCGTAATCCACTCACTGTCGACGCCGTTCTCTACAACTACCGTCGCGATCGTGCCGCTTCGATCACCAACAGCGTCAACGTCGACCGGCTCTACGAACTTTCGGATTCAGCCAGCCGCTGTATCGAGCGCATCCTCCGGGACGAATCCAATGGCCGCATCCCTTCTGCGGAAGCACGTCTGGGGCCCGACTGGCGGGCTCGGTTCGAGACCGTGCAGATCTTCATTCCGGGTATTCTGCATAGAAGCCGAATGATCGAAGACCGACAGACGCGCCAGCGCTATATTGCCGGAATGCTCCGCCGCCTGCCGAACCGCCAGCGGGTAAGACTGGGCCACATCCGGCGCCAATACGGCCTGAAAATGGCAGGTGGCAGCCTACTCTATATTCTCGGCCTGGAACGCGCCGGCCATTTCCTGCTTCATGATACTGGCCAGCTGAAAGCCAGGCTGGCGAGTCGGCTAAAGGGCGTCGCCGTTCGCTGATTCGGCATCTTCCGCAAAGGCGCGCCCCAGCAGACTGTGCTGGTCCACGAGGCCCCGCCGAACGAGCAGATCTGCGAGATGGCGATCATAGCCGGTCAGCTTGACCACGCGCGGCGGCTTGCCGTGGAACGTCCGACCCAGCAGATCGCGGACCAGAACATGCGGATCCCAGCTGCCGCTGACCTGAAAGGCAAAGGCCTCGTCCTCGGCTCGTTCGAGCCATAGCTTGTAATTGTCCAGTCTTTTCAGCGCTTTCTGGAGCGCGATGTGCGAGACGAGATACTCATCCAAAAGCATCTCCTGCTTCAATTCATCATAATCCGGCAGCGCCTTGAGCCAGGCAGAGAAATTCTCCTCGCCACCTGCACGCAGGACTTCAAGCTCCTTGCGCCAAGCTTTAATGATCACTGATCCGGGCGGCGCAGCCAGAAACCAATTCTCTATGATCGGCGGATCATAGTGGCTCGAGAACTTGTCGATATAGAAGGCAAACAGATCCGAATCGCTTTTCGGGTCCTCGATTTTCCCGCAAAAGAGCGCGCAAAGAGGCGCGAAACACAACAACGAGGCATCGATCCAGACACCGCCGTAGGCTTCAAGCAGGTCCAGCCGGAGTACGTCGGTGAAATGCTGTATCGAGATAAGTTCCGACGGGTAGTTGAACTCCGGCAGCCATTCAACAATGGTGTGACGGTTCAGCAACCGGACCTCGTAATCCGGATTCAGCGCTTCGATCCGACGCTTTGCAAACTGGACGATCTCGGGCGGGTCCAGCTCGTTCCAGTACATCCAGACGATACGCGGTACCGCACGGCCGCCGGCTCGCTGCGCAGGCCGGCCCTTCACGACCGACAACGGCGCATGACGGCGAAAGGAGATGTTCACCGGGCGATTTCTGAATCGAAGCCGGCCTAGGCTAAACCGACCGAGGATCGCCAGGGCGCTGCCATAATATTTGATCGCCCGCACCGTCTGTCGCTGGCTAATGTTGACCATCGGATTCGAGAGTATCCCGCTAGTCTTGTTCAAGGAAAAATCAGTCGCAGTTTGTGCCGCCCTGCTTCGACGGCTCTCGTTTTCTGCAGCCCCGCCAGGAAGCTCGCGGACTGTGCGGCCGTCCGACGATCCCTCGTGGCCATGGCACGCCGGAACGCCCAGTAGGCGCCGCGCATGAAGGCACGCGTGAGTGAAGCCTGGCCGTGTTTTTCGAGCAGCCGAACCAGCGTCCGCGCCGTGCGCAACGGCGCATCGAAAACCCACGGTTCCGGATCACAGGCACGGGAAAGCACCGTATCGCGCCACACTGGATCCAGACCGGAGAACCCGGGATGCGCGAATGCCTGAGCGAAATCGGCGAACGCCCGCTCCAGCAGTCCCTGGCGCATCATGATGCAACCGCGCTGCAACAACGCCGCCGGCACCTCGCAATCAGCATCGCGATCGCCCACTTGACCAACATGGCGGACGTAGGTGGGCAAGGCCAGCCTCGTATAAACAGCCTCGAATATTCGCCGGCGGTAGGCCATCATCACCGCTACCCGATCCTGCCCCGCGTGCTGCTTTCCCAAGGCGCCACGAATACCGTCATGGTCGCGGTAGACATACGTAGGCTCGGCCAGCGCGCCACCGCGATATGCCGCAGCCAAGCGCAACAGCATGTCAAGATCCTCGCAGCGGTCAAGCGTTGTATCGAACAAGCCGATGTCGACCAAAGCGTTGCGAGGAATGAGCATGCCTTGCATCAGGCTGTACATCGCCATCATGGTTTCGACGAGCAGCGCTTCAGGCGCGACCTGTGGCACCGGATTCACACGCCAGCCGGCACGATCCCAGATCGGACGCCTTCCCGGCGCATGGAAGGCACCGCTATGGGTGAAATCGATATCCGGATGGCTATCGAGGAAATCTATGTGCCGGGCCAATGCATCGGGCAACGCCACGTCGTCGTCGTCGAAAAGCCAGACATAATCGCCTGCAGCCTGAGGGATCACCTCGTTCAGCCCAGCAGGCTTGCCTCGGTTCTCGGCATGGCGGATGACCTGAAGCGAAGCACCGTAGCACGCCAGTACGTCGGGCGTTCGATCAGTCGATGCATCGTCGATGATGATAAGCTCATCCGGCACCCGCGTTTGCGCGAGCAGACTGTCGATCGCCTCGGCGAGGAAACCGGCACGGTTGTATGTGGATATGATCGCCGTAACGCGCACGCGATCCGCTTGATCCGGTGCGCTCACGAATCGACCGTCTTCACGCCGGCCACCGCATCGAACAACGCGGCAAGCTCGGCCGTCTGGCGCCGCCTGGAATACTGCGACAACCGTTCGGCGTCAGGCTGCCAGATCGGCTCACCCCCGGACTGGCGCTCCAGCCCGGATACGAAATCCAGCAGTGCCCGCTCTACTGCGTCCACATCGTCCGGGTCGGCCTGGATTCCGGCGCCGAGCTCGGTCAGCAGCCCCGCCGTGTCGCCTCCGGGCGAAACCAGAGCCAACGTGGGCCGTCCGGCTCGTAGATATTCGAACACCTTGGCTGGCACCTGGGCATTAAATGCCCGGCCTTGAAGCAACAGCAACCCGTCTGCCTGTCGCTGCTCGGCGAGCGCCTCGGCATGCGGCACCCGAGCAGCGAGCTGGACGATATCCCCGACGCCGAGCTGCTCGATCTCTGGCCGCACCTGATCGTCCTGCTGAGTATTCCGGAACACGACCCGCAACCGTCGCCGGTCGATCCGACCGGCCGACTTGAGCCGGGCAATCGCTTCTAGCAACGATCTCGGGTTCCGGCCGACCGGATACAGATGTCCGCTGTGCAGAAGGACTACCGGACGCCCTTTCAGCGGCGGCGGCGCGCCCCGATCGACCTCGAGCGCTTCGTCGTACCCGTTGGCCAGAACATAACTGCGAGATGCTGCCTCCGGGAAACGCTTGAGGGCGTGGCGTCGCGCACCCGGCGTCACGAATACATTGCGCGTGGCCGCGCGCATCGCACGCGCCTCGATCGCTTGCTGGGCCATGCGCTGGATTCGGCCGCCGTTCGCACACACTGGATCACGGAATTCGGCGACCCATGGCCGTTTCGAGGTCGCCGCCAGGACGTCGGCGATCAGATGGCTGGTCGCGATGGGATAGGTGGACCAGATGGCCTCGATGGGAAACTCCCGTAACAGCCGCCGGCCGGTAGCGATCGCCGATGGCGCCCAGCTGATCCAGCGGTCCGGCACGGCCGCCAGCGCCGGGTAGCGTCCCTGCCAACCCAAATGTCGGCGTGCATCGAAAGCCCAGCAACGGCGAATATCACCGATGTCTTCGTCGGTAACCGTTTCGGTCTCGGGATACGCGCTCTGTTTGGGCACCAACACGTGGGCGTGCCAGCCGTGCTCTGCCAGATAGCGCACGAACGCACGAGTGCGCAGCGCCCCCGCCGATGCTGCTATCGGCGGATAGTGGAAAGCCACCATGAGCACATGGCGCATAGCATATCCCCCTTCATCTACCAATGTGGCAGATCCTGTGTATTGCGCACGCCATCACCGCCGTGTCGCTGTTTCGGTGTCCGGGGACGGCGTGGTCGGGGTGGACGCCGACCGGGAGTACTCTCGGGCTGTGCCAACACCTCAGATACGCCGACCTTTTCGGTCAGCAACTGCATAACCGCGATTAGCGCAAACAATTGATACAACAGATCGATATAAGGCATCGGCAATAGCGCGCCTGCTGCTATATAAGCGATCAGACTCACCTGCATCATGCTTGCAAGATCAGCAAGCCACCAAGCCTCGGTCGGGCCGGCGCGCGCGCGGCGCCGAACCCGACCGAGGCCGAGATAGCCGGCAAGCAGTGACGCCAGAAATAGTCCAAGGCCAACGAAACCCTGCTCGCCCAGCACTTCGAAGAAGATACTGTGGATCGCGCGCCCCGGGACGGCGCCCTCCGGCCCATAGCGTCGCCACATATCATGGCTGGACCATACCTCCATACCACCGCCGACTAGCGGATGTGCCAACGCCACATGTGTGGCGAACTTCCAGGATTCGATTCGCCCTTGTGCCGATGCATCCTGGTGATATTTATCGATCGTATGCATACGATGGAAGTACTGCGGCGGCATGAACGACGCCAGCGCGAGCGCGGCCACCGGGGCCACCAGAATCAGCATGGCCCGGCGCCGGCTCTTCCAGATCAGCATGGTGGCGGTCACCGCGAGCGCCAGCAAACCGCCACGCGAGTAGGTGCCGACTATGCTCACCGCAGTCAACCCCATCAGCAGCCACAGCCCGAGCCGCAGCCAGCGATGCTGTACCTGTAACTGGACATAGCGCATGAGCGGCAGCGTCATGCACATGATCAACGCGAAGATGTTGTTGTCGGTAAAAAAGCTGCTCTCCGGCCCCATCACATGGTAGTTGCCGCCTGTCAGTAGCGTGAACAGCCCGCCCTTGAACCCCCAGAAACCGAACGAGGCAACAATGGTCCAGATCACCCAGTCGAGACGCTGGCGGTCTATGACCAGCATCAGAGTGACGTAGGCCATCGTCATCATCTTCAAGAATTGTTCGTAACGCGTGAACGCAGCGTCGGGCACCGTGGCCTGGAATGTGGATAGCGTGATCCAACCCAGAAACAACGTCATGAGAACCACGATGGGCTTCATCGGCGGCGCCTGGCGTTCACCCGGATGGGCCAGGAGAGCCACGAGAGTCGCACCCGCGGTGATGAAAACCCAGGGGAAATCCACGGCGAAGCCCCAGGTCAGCCGATGTGGATTGAGATAACTGAACATCATCCACAGCAGCAGTCCGATGATCGGGCGCACGAACGCCATCGGCAACGTGCCGGCCACGAACAGAAGCAACGCCAGGGAACGCATGCTTAGCGCGCCTCAAGCGACAGCATGAGCGCGTCCATGAAGAACTTAGCCGCCCAATTCGGATAACGATGGGTCATGTAGCCCCCATGGCCAGGATACGAACCGGCAACCCCGCCCCGCCGATTCAGATCCATTGTGGCAAGGTCTTGCGTGGACTGCACGAATTCGATCGAACGCCGGGCGTGGCCGCCCCAGTCCACGCTGTCGTCGAACCGCGCCAGTTGCAGCCAGGCATAGGCGATCTGTACGTCACCGGTGAGGCAGCTCCAGGGCGCGGCCGCCCGCCAGCGATCGTCGAGCCGGCCCGGCAGGCTGCCATCTCGACGCTGACAGTGGACAATACGTCCGAGGCCGAGCCGGGCCGCGTCGACGAATCGCGTATCGCCGAGCCGCATACCCGCTTCCAGCATGCCTTGCAATGCATAGCCAAGCGTGTGGGTCAACGGGCGCCGATTATCTTCGAGGTCGTTGTTGTCCAGCCAGCCGTTGGGGCGCATCTGGGTCAGCGCCCAGTTCAAATTGGCCCGGGCCGCATCGCTGTAGCTCGGCTCGTCGAGCGCCCGGGCGGCATCAAGCAGGCCAAGCGCGGTCCGCGTGTTGTAGGTGTTAAGCGGATGCGTCGCGAACGGGGAACCGTGTCGGCGCCAGGCCCCGTCGTCGTCCTGTACCGACACCAGCCAGTCCGCTGCTCGTCTCAGCGAATCGGCGAAACGCGGCTCGCGCGTGCGCTCGAAAGCGGCCGCCCAGCCGAACAGGACCTGGCCGGTATTGAATACCGTGGGCACCATGCGCGGTGCGGCGAGCGTACCGGCGCAGACGGCACCGTTGTCTAACTGGACGTCGGACTCCCAGTGCGCCATGCGCGTCGCGCGATCGAAATAGCTCGCGTCTCCGGACCGATCGGCGTAAGCATAGAACGTCGGAATGATGTAGCCGGTGGTCTCCGGATAAGACGCCTCCCAGCGTTCGCGCTGCACGTCGTAGAACGCGGGCACGCCGCCATACTTGCCGACGTCATGTGCATGCGCGAGCCACTGCGCGGCGGCGCGAAGATGGATTTCGGGGTCACCGACCGAATGGCGGCCACGCCGCGCCCATCGCCGCCATTCGTGTCCGAGCCAGCGCGGGTGCGCGCGTTGCAGAATCGTCGTCATCATGAGGCGCGTGTCGCAAGACGCCGGAACCGCCTTCGAGCCCGGCAATACAGGCCCAAGAGGCCCGGCGCGGGATCGTCCCATCGCCATAGCGCGTCGATCACCTGGGCATCGTGTGAGGCCGGAACGGCGATCTCGGGATATTCGGCGGCCGCGTTCGCATCGGCCATGGGATCTTTCCAGATCCGCGCCGGCGTCACAGGGGTCGCGCGCGGCGCCTCGACGCCGACGGCCTGGCAATACGCCGCCCAAGGCAGATTGATACCGTTCAGGGTGGCGATTTCTTCCTGATGGTCAGTCCGCCCGATGGTCGGTTCGATCATCACGTATTCCTGTGTCGCGGCGCGCCATTTGTATTCCATGCCGGCCAGCCCGATCACGCCCTCACCTTGAAAAAAACGAGTTGTGATCGGCACCAAGGCATCGGCCGCCTCGGGCGCGGCCACACAGCGTGCCGTGCCGCCGGTCTGGCGCGGCCAGGCGCGTAGTTTGCGGCCGACGAACGACACCGGCTCGCCGCCGTCTTGGGGCAGACACTGGAGACAGAAATAGATCGTCGAATCATCTCCATCGATCCATTCCTGCACGACGATATCATCCGATACGGTCAGCATCTGCTCGAGCTGCTCGCGGGCGGCGTCGACCGATTCGACACGCAGGGCACGCGGGAAGTGCGCTAGAAAAGCCGATTGTCGCCCGGCCGGTTTGATCACCAGCGGCGGCACGAGTGTCGTCAGACCACCCAGATCCTGGGACGAACGAATGCGCCGGCTGCGCGGCACGCAATAACCACCGGCCTCGGCCGCAGCACGGAACCCATCCTTGTGCAACAGCCGTGTGACGGAGGCCTCGGGCGGCAATTGCAGCACGAAATCCTGAGTCAGACGTTCGCGCTGCGTCGAAACTGCGGCCACCTTTTCTTCCTCGGTCAGAATCAAGGGGCGCCGGCTCGTGGCTGGAAATCGAGCCGCCCAGTCGATCAACGCCGGCACGATACGATCGGCTGTCGTGTCGTCGTAACAATGCACACGGGCATAGCGACTACGGGCCGCCGGCATGGCGTGCGACCCGGCCAACAGATGCACGTCGACACGGGCTGCGGCCAGACTGCGCACCACGCCAAGCGCGTTGAGCCCGCCGCCGACCACCACAGCTGCCGGTCGCTGCCCCGCTGCGCCCGAACGGCGCTGCCGATATCTCAGCCGGTCGCCGATCATCCGCCGCCTCGTATCCCACTCGGTCGACCTTCGGCGAGCTGGTCCGCGATTTCGGCGACGTGGCGCGCATTGGCGGCCCAGCTGAGATCACGCGCCACAAGCGTAGCGCGCGCGTTGGACGCCAAGCGCGCCCTATTGTCGTCATCCTCGATCAGACGGCGCATGGTCGCTTTGAACGCATCGCGTGAGCCCGGTTCGAACAACACCGCGTCGTGGTCGTGGGTCAAAATTTCGCGCAGGTTGGCCTGATTCGGCGCCAAGATTGCCTTGCTGCAGGCCATGTACTCGAACAGCTTCAACGGTGACGCATAGGCCACCACGTTCGGTAGCATCGCCACATCGAATGCTTTGACGTAACGCTGCACATCGTCGCGCTCGACGACGCCCGTGACGGTGAGCCGATCGGCGACACCGGCTCGCGCCGCCTGTTGTTTCAATTGCGCCGTGGCCGGCCCGTCGCCGACCAACAGAAAATGCAGCGGACGCGCGTCGCCATATTCCGCCAGCAGCTCGATCACCGCATCGAGCCCATGCCATTCGCGGGCGAAGCCCACGAAACCAATCACCATAGCCTGCGGATCGAGGCCGAGCGACTTCTTGGCCGACTCACTGTCTATGGCCGGCGCGAATCGCTGGTGGTTGATTCCGTTTGGCGTGACCGTGATTCGTGATCGCTCCACGCCGGCATCGACGATCTGACCCGCCAGTACCTCGGTGACCGCAAACACATGATCGGCCGCTCGCCACGCACGCCGTTCGGTCCAACGGGCCAGACCCGCCAGCTTGAGGCCGCCATATGCAGAGCGCTCGGCGAAAAGCGGCGCGTTGACCTCGAGCAATAACGGAATACCCAGCCGGCGGCGCGCCATGACGCCCGACAATAACGACAGGTTGTAGCGCTCGTAGATCACATCGGGGCGGAATTCGCGAATCGCGCGTGCCAAGCGCGCATAGTCCAGCGCGTTGTACCCGACCTCCAGCAATTCGTAGATCGAGCCCGGAATCCCGGCCTTGAGCCGCGATACCAGCCCCGACTCGCCCCCGAACTCACGCTGATCGAACCCCTCGGGCCCCACCACGCGAACCTCGTGCCCGTCGGCTCGGAACGCATCGACCATCTCCTCGATATGGACGTACTGTCCGTCCTTCGACCCGATACGGTGGTGATACAGGATTTTCATGAGCGTTCCGCGCTGGCCGATGCACTCGATGAGTCATCGAGCTCGATCGCTGTGAGTCGAGAGAAGATGGCGAGCTGTCCCCGAGTGGTCGGCTCCCAGCCGAATTGCTCGGCATAACGCCGACGTGCCCGACGGCCGGCCTCGTTCAACAGATCAGACGACTCGAGCTGGCGCCAGCACGCGAGCATGGCGGCGGCCTCCCGCGCAACCATCAGATGCCCGGCCGGCGGCCCATCCATGATCTCCGGAATTCCGCCTACCGGCGTCGCGATCACGGCACAACCACAGGCCAGCGCTTCCAGCACGACGTTGGGCATGCCTTCCGATCCGGCGGCATGCATCAGCACGTCCGCCGCCGAAAAATAATCCGGCAAGTCATCGTGTGCGATCGCGCCTTCGAAACGCACACGATCGCCGATGCCCAGACGGGCGGCCTGAGCCCGCAAGGCCTGTTCTTCGGGCCCGTCGCCGACCAGGACCAACGTGACGTCCGTCGTCTCGGCCAGTGCTTCGAGCGCGATATGCATACCTTTGCGTTCGATCAGATGGCCCACACACAGCCAGATACGTCCGGCCAGGCCCAGCCGAGCACGCGCGCTTTCGCGATCACGCGGCGCGAAGCGACTGAGGTCGACGCCGTTACGTAGCGTATGAATCCGATCGCCGGGCAGTCCGAGCCGATGCATGCCATCCGCCAGCGCCTGCGACACGGCAATCAGGCCGCCGGCGCCGCTCGCTGCCTGCCGGATCTGTCGTTGGGGAATACGCAGATTCGCGATCTGATTGATGTCGGCGCCCCGGGCCGTGATCGTGAGTGGTCGATCGAACCGGGCCGCGAGCCGGGCGGCCGCGACCCCGTCCGGGTAAACGTAATGGGCATCGATGAGGTCGAAATCGAAGCCCGTATCGCGCAACCGTTGCAGATACGGTGCGACCGCGCGCGCCATCAGCGTCGGTACCCAGGTCATGCCGACTTTGGGCACGACGATGTAGCGTGGATGCTCGATTTGAATGCCGTATCGCGTCTCGCGGGCCGGAACCGCGGCCATCTGGGCGTAACGCCCGAAACGCGGATGGGTCGAAAAAAACCAGGGCACCGGCGCGATGACCCGAGCCTCGACGCGGCCGGTATCGACCAACCCGCGCAGGCGTTCCTCGACGAAGATGCCATGCCGCGGCTGAGCCTCGTTCGGATACAGACTCGTGACAACCGCGATACGCAGAGGCCGTCGACTCACAAATCACCTCTGGCACAGCCACCCATCAATACGACGCCATCACGCATAAGAAGCCACCGGCTGCACGCCGGCTTCCCGCTCAAGAAAACGAGACAACATGAGCAGCGACCAGATCACGGTGCCGTAATCGCTCCGGCCGTTCTGGTGATCGGCCCATATACGCTGCAATCGCTCCGGCTCGAAGATGCCGGATTCCGCCAGCGGCCCCGACTGCAGCGCGGCCGCCCCGACATCGCGCAACGGCCCGCGGAACCAATCAGCAAGCGGCACGGAGAAGCCTTTTTTCTGGCGATAGAGAATGTCGTTTGGCAGATGGCCTTCGAAACTTTTCTTGAGCAGATACTTGCCCTCACCGCGGCGTAGCTTGTAATCGCGCGGCAACCCCGCGGCCCAGCCGACGAATTCGTGGTCCAGCAACGGCACGCGCACTTCGAGGCTATGCGCCATGCTCGCGCGATCCACCTTGGTCAGAATGTCGCCCGGCAGCCAGGTTTTGTAATCCAGATACTGAGCAATGGAGACCGGATCCTCGCTGCCTGCCTGCGGCGCCAGCTCGGTGAACAGATCGCGCACCCGATAGCCGTTGAGCTCTTGCTTGAAGGCCAGGCTGTAGAGGCTGTCGCGAATATCCTCGGACACCATCGACACACTGTGGCAATAAGCTTCGGCCGTATCCATGGCAAGGGCCTGGAACGTAGTCTTCGCACGCAGAAACTGCGGTGCACGATCGAGCTTCGGGTACAAACGCCCCAGCGCGCCGAACACCGGCTTGCGGATCGCGCGCGGGATGCGGCTGCGAGCGCGCGACTCGGCCGCGTGCAGTCGGTAGCGGCGATAGCCGGCAAAATCCTCGTCGCCGCCATCGCCGGATAGCGCCACCGTAACCTGTTGACGGGCCAGTTCGCAGACGCGATACGTCGGCAGCGCCGAACTATCGGCAAAGGGCTCGTCATAGACATCGACCAGCGTATCGATCAGGCCAAAATCGTCGCCCGATATCCGATGCTCGCGATGATCGGTGTGGTATTGGTCAGCGATACGACGGGCATAATCGGATTCATCGAACGTCGCCTCCTCAAACCCGATGGCACAGGTCTTGACCGGGTCGTCCGACGCATCGGCCATCAGTGAAACCACCGCGCTCGAATCCACGCCACCCGACAAAAACGCGCCGAGCGGCACATCGGCCACCAGCCGCATGCGCACGGCGTCGTCCAGGCGCGCGTGGAGTTCGTCGGCAGCGGCTGCCTCGTTGGGCGCGGCACGCGTGGCGAAATCGACATCCCAGTACGCCTCGGCCCGTGGCTCGCCGTCGCCCGCCGACCACGACAGGCGGTGCCCGGCCGAAAGCTTGTAGGCGTCGGCAAAGATCGACAGCGGTTCCGGCACGTAGCCCAGCGCGAGATAGCCCTCGATCGCTCGGGGCTCCAGCCGGCGCGAGAGATCGGGGTGCGCCATCAATGTCTTGAGTTCCGAGCCGAACACCAGGTCACCGCGTGCCGTCGTCGCGTAATACAACGGCTTGATGCCCAGACGATCCCGGACCAAATGAATACGACCGTTCTTCGCGTCCCAGACCGCGAAGGCAAACATGCCCCGCAGGCGATGCACGCATTCGGCGCCCCAATGCTGCCACGCACGCAACAGGGTTTCAGTATCGCAATGCCCCTCGAACCGATAGCCCGCGGTCTCAAGTTCGCGGTTGATCTCGCGGTAGTTATAGATTTCGCCGTTATAGACCAACGTAAAACGGCCATCCTCGGTCGCCATCGGCTGCTCGCCGCTGGTGGGATCAAGGATCGTCAACCGGCGATGTGCCAAACCACAACCGGGCAACAGAATCTGGTCGTGCTGGTCCGGCCCGCGGTGCGCCTGGACGGTATTCATGGCATCGAGTACGGCAGCGTCGGGGCGCCGCCCACCGCCGGTGACGATTCCTGTCAGACCACACATGCGGCGTTCTCCTGGTCAGCGCGCGAGCAGCGCATCGTAAAGCGTGCCGTAGCCATCGACCATCGACCCCACACTGAAATGCGCCTGCACCCGGCGACGCCCGGCCTCCCCCATTGTCCGGGCCCGCTCGGGATCTGCCACGACGCGGGCCAGCGCATCCGCGAGCGCCTCCGGTCGCCGCGCCGGCACCAGCAACCCGGTCTCGCCGTCAGCGACCAACTCGGGATTGCCGCCAACCGCGGTCGCCACCACCGGCAGCGCGCTTGCCATGGCTTCCAGCACAGTGAGCGCAATTCCCTCGGCAATCGACGAGCATACGTATACATCGAAATGTTTGAACCAAGCATCGGCATCGTCGCGCTGGCCCGTGAGCGTGACATAGGGGGTCAAGCCCAGTTCGTCCACCCGCCGTGCCAACCGCGAGTATTCCGGTCCGCCGCCGATGATCACCAGATGCAGCGGTGGCAACTGCTTTCGTGCCACCAGACTCGCCATCGCCTCGAGCAGATGATCGAACCCCTTGACCGGGTCCAACCGTCCGACGGTGCCGATCACGCGGGTTCCTTCGGCGCACGTGGGCAGCCCCGGCACGGCTACCGCGGGCCCGGGCGCGAAGCGCTCGGTATCGATGCCGTTGCGGATGAGCGCGATCTTCGCTCGCGGGATGCGAACCTCCTGCTCAAGCCAACGAGCCAGATCGGCCGACACCGGCACGAAGCGACTGATCGCCGGCGCCATCAGCCGGCGTAGCCAACGATACTTGCGGTTCGAACCGTTTGGATCCGCCGCATCGCGGCCGTGTTCGGCATGCACGACACGCCGACAGCCGGCCAGTCGTGCCGGCACCGCCGCATCCAGAGCGCCAATGTTGTAGCTGTGCACGATATCGGGCGCGAGTGCTCGAAGCCGATGGTACAAGCGCATATAAGCGGCCGGATCCTTCCCCGGCTGTTTACCGATCGATTCGACCGGAATACCGAGCGTTTCCGCCCGGGCTGCCAGCTCGCCGCGCTCGCGCAAACCGATAATCACGTGCTCGTATCGATCGCGCGTGGCGGCAATGACGGCCAGTGCCACCGACTCCATGCCGCCGACGTTCAAGCGATCGATAATGTGAACCACGCGAGGGCGCGCATGAGCACGAGTCGAGGCGGTCATCGCTCCGGCCTTTGCAAGGCAGCGGCCGCATCGGCGGCCATTCGAGCAAGCTCATCGGGGCGTGGATCGCCCGCTTCCGACACGACCAGAATGCCGGCCGGCGCCGGTTGGCCGAACAGCCGATCAAGCGATTGCCACATCTTGAAATGCAGCGGCGAAGACAGCCAGCGCTCACCGATACGATAGCTATAAAGCAGAACTCGCGTCCCATCGCCGTGTGCCGCCTTGAGCGTAAGCGTCTGGAAGCCTGGGCCGCCCGTAGACGGCGTCACCACCTTGGGCATGCCAACCACGTGCCATGCCGCCGCGTCGTAGAGCCCTTGCCTGATATCGAGAATATCCGGCCCGTCGCTGCCGGCATCGACGCCGAGATAATCCACCTGTACCGGGCGCGCGATATCGCCATAACGGCGGGCCAGATGAACATCCAGACCGTGTGTCGGCGGTGCCGGGTGACCATTCCCGTCATCGCTCAAGGCCGGCTGATCGGCCAAACGGCTGGGTAGCGTGGACGGCCCTGGCCGATCGTCGCAGGCAGCCAGCAAGCCGGTAACCGCGTACCAGGTGGCGGGTAGCACGATCAGTGCGAGGGCCGCCGGCACCATCCAGCGCATGCGCGCCGATCCGTCCTCGACCACGCCGGGGTCCGGTTCTGGGCCTTTCGGCGGTGCCTGATGCCACGGCCAGCCGCAGAGGAACAACACAAGCAGTACCGTGCCGAAGAATTGCCAGCCGAAAATGAGATGATCGGTGCCGGTGGCGTATTTCAGCCCGAAATACTCACCGATCAGGATGGTGAAATACACGCGTAGCGCATTGGCGATGATCGGCACCACCAGCGCACAGCCGACGAAAACCAGGCGTCGCCGCAGACTGGTATAGAACAGATGCGCATATAGCACGCCAAACGCCGTGGTGGCGACGAAGAACTTGATGCCGCTACAGGCCTCGGCCACATGCCAGGCCGAAGCCGGCGTATCGATGAAGTGGCCATCCATGACGACCGGGACACCCGTTAATTCGAGTGCCAGGACAGACAGATGCGCCGTCACCGTCTGCAGCGGGCCGACCATGAAGTTGCCGAACGGAATCGCGAACAGAAGATAACCGAGCGCGAACGCCAGAACGCCGGCAACACGCGGCCCGTAGAACAAGTACACCATCACGGGCCAGATCAAAACGGCGGTGATATGCAAGGCCAGATTGATGTCCGCAACCGCGCCAAGTAACCACAACAGGCCGAGCGCGGCCAAGCCGATGAAAGCGATCGGTCGCGGCCGCGCCGCAACCCGGGCCAGCCAGTGACGGCGCGCCCAGATCAGTACCGCGGAGATCGGAAAGATGAGAAAAGCATATTGGAAGGTGCCGGTATCGGCCCAGGTTCTGATCAGCGACCGATACGTCTCCGCATACAGCACGACGAATACGAGCATGCAGACCACGAACCCTACGTGCACCGCGACCTGTGCGCTGTTTTCGCCGGCACGGCCCGCCATCGCTCGTTCGATGGTACTGCGTTGGGTTCGACTCTCGGTCATTGTCGGGTCTCCATCCCAGGCCCGGCGCTCTCGTGCGACGCCGTGAGCAGCCGATCCAGTTCGGCAGAGCGCGCGTCCCATGCATAGTGGGCCAGCACATAGGCGCGGGCCGCGCCACGCGTGTCGTCGTCCGGCGCGCTCGTCAAACGCGCAATAACCGCTTCGGCGAATGCACCGGGCGTGTCCGCGACATCGCAGGCGGCGCCGGTCCCATTCTCCAATCCCGCCGCGGCCTGGGGCGTCAATACGACCGGCAGCGACATGGATAACGCTTCGAGCACCTTGTTCTGCAGCCCACGTGCAATACGCATGGGGGCCACCGCGAGCCGCGCATGGGCCAGGTAAGGACGAACATCGGGCACCGCGCCCGTGACCTCGATACCGTCACGCTGCGCCAGCGCTCGGACCTGACGCGTCGGGCGGGTGCCTACAATCGTGAACCGGGCCTCGGGAACCACCGCCCGGACGCGATCAAACACCTCTTCGACGAACCAGCACACCGCATCGACGTTGGCGCCATAGTCCATCGCGCCAGTGAACACGATATGCGCATCACCCCGCGCGGGGTCCGGATAAGAGCCACCGGGATCGAAATAATCCGCGTCCACACCATTGGCTATGGCATGAACGCGGGTGCTGCAATCGGGCGCGATGCGCCGGAAAAAATCGGCCTCCGCGGCTGACACGAAAACGCTGGCATCGAATGCGCGTGCGAGTCGGCGTTCACCGGCCGCGAGAGCCTTGGCCTCACGCGCATAGATCCAGCGCATGGGCGCCCGCGCGTGGACCGCATATTGCGCCCACTTATCGGAATCCACGTCGACGAAATCGAGTATGCGCCGAACATGATCGTAGCGGGCAACATACGGTGCCATGGTTGACGAAAACACCAGCACGGCGTCGATAGCGCGTTCCTGCATGAGCCGATCCACCCAGGCCTGCATGCCCCCATCCCGATAATAGGCGAAACTCAACGCCTCGCCACGAACGACACCGGACAAACTCCGCAGCTTGGCCCAACGCGGCGCGAGTGGGCGCAGACGGACTGATTCGCACCAACGCGCCAGCGCATCCGCATACGACCAATCGTCCGGATCGTCAACAAAACTGCCCAAGTGGACCGTATGCCGACGCGCCAGAGCACGTAACCAATTGAAGGCCCGAATCTTGTCGCCCTTATTCGGCGGATAGGGAATGCGGTGACAGAGGTAAAGCAATTCGGCCATGGGCGCTTGCACTAAGGCGTGTTGAGATGACGCCCGGTCATCGGGGCGAGCCGTGCGTCGCCGTTCAGGCGCCGTCGGTTATTGCAACGCACTAACCCAGATCCTTGGATAGCCACGGACCGACAACCCGTGTGACCGGCAGCGGCAGCCTCTGCCAGGCCTTGATGAACATCGCGTATTTCGGATTGTTCGGGCTGATATCAGGCATGGCGTCCATCCCCGACAGGTAGTATTCATAAGCCAGCGGTTGCGGCTCGAAGCCCCAGTGGCGTTTGAAATGATACGGCCCGGTGTCGGTTTTACTGCGGCCGAAGTCGAACACGCGGGCACCCCGGGCGACGGCATGTTGCATCAGCGCCCAGTAGAGATAATCGTTAGCCTTGAGATCGCGCGCACTGGGGCCCGCGCCGGAGTAGTAAGGCAATACTTCGTCACGAAAATAGAAATTGAGCACCGCTGCCACGGCCTCGCCTTCGTGCGTAACGGTCAATACGTCGCAGTCGCGCCCGAACACCCGCAGCAATTCGCGCATGTATTTCTGAGAGAACACCGGCGTGCCCAGACTGCGCAGGTTGTACGCATACAGCGGATAAAGACGATCGATATCCTTGTCGATCGACCAGGTCAGCCCGTTCTTGATGCCCTTACGCACCACGGCCCGCTGCTTGCGTGGGATGCGCTGGAGGTTGTCGTCGTCGTTATCGGCGAGTTCGCGGCGAAACGTGTAGTACAAATCCTTGCGTGGCCAGGCTTCGTGTCGCGGCGCACGCTCGCGCGATTCGAAATAATCGACGCCGAGCGCATCGGCGCGCGCGCAGGCCTCGGTATACAACGCCGACTCGGCCTCGGCCGTATCGGCAACCACTCCGCCGTACACGCAGAAGGGCGTCGAAATCAGAGCATTCGCGAACAGTCGGCTCTTGACATGAACCAGGGGCAGAATGCCCTCGATCCGGCCGTCACGCTCGGCATAGAGGAAATAGCAGCGATGGCCGAAGGCGCGCTCGATGACCTCCTTCCATCCGGCCCGGTGGAAGAATGTTGCCGCGGGGCTCGCGGCGACGAAAGCCTCCCAGGCCGCGTTGTCGTGGTCCAGCGTACGAATGTGCAAAGCAGCCGCACTCATGCAGGGCTCGCGGTTGGCCAATCGGATTCGGCGTTCACGGGAAAAACTCGGTCCATACGGTCCCAGCGGAAATCGGTCAGGAGGCGTCGCAGCCGGGGTTCGACCCGGTCAATATTGAGGTAGTGGCGAAAACGGCGCTTGGCGTCTAGGCCGGGCACGCGTGGCTGCTCGGGATCGATTTCCCAAGGATGGAAATAGAAAATCGTGGGCTGACCGTCTCGGCGATTGACGCGGCGCAGCGCGGCGCGGGTCGCCCGATAGGGATACAGCCGAAAAAAACCACCGCCGGCACAGGGCAAGCGCCGCCCGCCGACATCCACGGTCGTCACCGGGATTTCGAGCAGCCCGCCGGGTCGCGGCCGAAACGGGAATCGCGGTGCTTCGGGCATGCCGTACGCATCGTGGGTTCCAGGGTAAATGCTGGAACTGTAGTCGTATCCCGCTTCGGCCAATTCATCCAGCGCCCAGAGATTCGTCGCGCCAATCGAGAAGCTGGCCGCGCGATAGCCGCGGACGGCCTGCCCGCCCGTCTCCTCGAGTACGGCCTTGGCCTTGCGGATATCCGCTCCGAACGTCTTGCGATCCTGATTGATCACACGCACGTGATTCTGGCCGTGACTGGCGAGCTCATGGCCGGCATCCACAATGCGGCGGATCAAGCCAGGATGGCGTTCGGCGACCCAGCCCAGGGTAAAAAATGTCGCCCGCACATTCGCGAGTTCGAACATGGCCAGAATGCGATCGGTGCTGGCCTCGACCCGCGAGGGCATGCGCGCCCATTGCTCGAAGCCGATATGCTGCTCGAAGGCCGATACCTGGAAGTATTCTTCCACGTCGACCGTCATGGCATTGGCGTTGATACACGTGGGTTTGGGCATCGATTGCGGATGCCAGTCGAGGGCCGTCACGAGGCTCACTCCCGGTTAAACAAACGCCGAAGTTTATACGCCGCCGAGCCCGGCGCGGCCGGGGGGAGCGTGCGTCGATCGTTTTCGGGCCATTCCGTGTGCGCCGCAGTAGTCTGCGCAACCGGCTCCGGCGCCGTGGCGGTCTCGGGCACCAAATCCTGCATGGTGGCCTCGAGACGTTCGACACGCAGAATCGCGTCGACCAACTCACGATGCGCGGCACTCGTTTCGTGATGGCGCATCAACTCGGCTACGCGTTCTTCGCCGTAAGCTGCCCGCAACGCGCGTTCGACCGCGGCAACACGTTCCAGAAGCGGATCCAGCTGCGGCGACGTCGGCGGCGCGTCCGATTGCAGGGCTTCGCCAGGCGCGCCGTCGTAAACCAGCCCGTCGCTGGCGAATTCGGCCTGGAACTCGTCGATTGCAGTATCCAGATCCGACCGGGTGAGTTCGCGCTTTTCTTCCAGATAGCCCAGCAATAGCAACCGATCCATGATCTGGTTGATACGGCGCGGAATGCCGCCCGACCATTCGTAGACGCGATCGTAGACACCGGGCCCGAACGAAAGCCGATCGGCACGCCAGCCGACCGTATTCAGCCGATGCTCGATATAGCCCGGCACCTCATCGGCGGCCAACGGTTCCAAATGATACGAAGCGACGACGCGTTGCCGCAGATGCGACATCGCCGGACGCATGAGCAGATCGCGAAGTTCGCTCTGCCCGACCAGCACCACTTGCACCAACGCCTGCCCCCGCGCCTGCAGGTTCGATACGATGCGCAGCTCCTCGAGCGCCGCCGTGCTGCAGGTCTGAGCCTCGTCGACGATCAGCAAGGCGCGCCGGTTGCGTGCGGCCGACAGTTTGCCGACGAGGTTGTCGAGCATCTCGTATTTGGCCAACCCTCGTACCGGGACACCGAACGCCGCCGCCACGGTAGCCACGACGTTATCGGCATCCACATTGGCCATGGCCACGCGGGCCACGAGCAGATGACGTGTCTTGATCTGCTCCAAAAGCACTTGCAGAAGCAGGGTCTTGCCCGTGCCCACCGGGCCGGTCACGACCACGAACCCCTCGCCTCGCTCGAGCCCGTAGATCAGATACGACAGTCCCCGCGTATGGCTGGCCGTTTCAAACAGCCGCCGCGGATCCGGCATCAGCTGGAACGGTCGCGCCTGGAGCTTGTAGAAATCCTCGTACACGGCTAGAACGCTTTACGAAATTGCAGCGTGACGCGATTTTCACGATAGCCGTATCCGTTGCCATCGTTACGCCATTGTCGAGAGTAGCCGATGGCCGCCTCGGCGCTACGTGAAATCGCACGCACCACGGAGACACCGGCCGTGTAGTCGTCGGAACTGGAAACGGTATCGAAGCCGCCCTCGTAATGATCCCAGCTCGCGGAGGGCACGATACTCGTTCGCGGACGGACGGCGTAACGCGTATCGATCTCGATGCCGTGCCGGCGACTATCCGGCACACCCGGCGCTTGATAGTTCTCGCGCTGAGAGTAGCCCGTGATTTCGGTCTGGGTCAGCGCCGTATCGAAACCGATACGCCCCTGCCACCGCTTTCGCACATAGACGCCGCGGTCAAGCAGCGAATTGGTGCCGTTATAGCCGCTGCCGTTACCACCCAGTAGATCGCCGATCGAGCCGACCGAGCCAAACGTATAGCCGTTGCCGGTATTGTTGAGCGCATCGAGTCCCGGTGAAGACGGATCCTCCGTGTACGACAGCGAAAGATCGATCACACGGCCATGGTGTGAAGCCGACAGCGAATAGCTCGGCCCGTAGAAACGATGGCCGTAATTGACTTCCAGAGAATTCGTGCCACTGGCCCAACGCGCGCCGACCTGCCAGCGTGGCGCCGACCAACGGTCGTTCTTGCCATTGTTGCGATATTTGTCTTCGACGCCGCCCAGGGTCGTGAGCGTCAGCGTTGGAGACACTCGATAACCAAGCTGCAGCGTGGCGCTGTCGAAGTGCTGATTTTGGTTCGGATTGCTGTAACCCGGTGGCAAGGCATCGTTGCCGAAGATCTGTCGGAACTGGTCGAGGAAACGCTGTTGATCGCCGCCCGAACTTTTGACCGCCTGGGTGATGACCTGTGCCTGCCAGCTGTACGGCTCGACTTTATCCGGGCTGTTCAGACTCGCCGCCACGCTTTGCACGGTCGTGTCCGGCACGCTGCGATCACCGTAAATCGAACGCCCGTAGCGGTAACGCAGCATGCCCTGCCCCAGCAAGCCGAGCGACTGAACGAAGTACGGACTGAGATTGGTCTGCCAGGCGGAGGTTTTGTTGTCGTTCGGACGGATGATGTTGGAGTTCGAATAGCCGACCGCGGGATCGATCACCTGCTGGCCGTATTCGGTATCCGCATCCAGATACAGATGGTTTTCAATCAGGTCGATCGTCGTGCTGCCCTGGAGATCGTTGTAGACATCGTTGTAATGGCCGTGATTGGCATACACCACGCCCTCGAGCTGATAACTCGCCTGGCCCCGGATACGACCGGTCGAGGAACAGGCATCGATACGCGGCGCCACCGTGGTGACGAAATCCGATTGCCGATGACTCGAATCCAGATTGAGGTTATCGGTATAGGTCTCCGAGCCCGAGACCGAAGCCTGGATATAACGACCGGCAGAGCGCTGCGGGGACGACGGCTGATCCATCACCGAAGCCGTCTCGGCGTCGGCCACGTTGCCGAAGCTCAGGCTAGGTGCGCAGCCGGATGGCGCAAAGCCACTGGCGAATCCAAGCGGGTTGCTGGTTCCGGCTCCGCTTAACGAATAGTCGTTACTGTTCGAACCGCCGATAACCACGGGGCGGTTGTCTTCATAAGGATTTTGACCGGACGACGAGGTGCCGGTCCCGCTGCTGCTGCCGGATACGACGGCGCCGCCGCCACTGGCACCACTCACACCACCGCTACTCGCGCCGCTACCGCCGGCGTTGGCATCCGCGGCCAAGGCATGACCACTCAAAGCCAGAGCCAGCGGCATGGCGACTACACAAACACGAACACAGGTCGCGCGACGCACCAGACCACCGACCGGGTCGCACAAGGGAATGAGGCGCGCTGGCGACATGAAATTACTCCGATCGATCCGGCTCCGCCGGATACATCCCGTAGTAGCCGGCATGACGTTCGCCAAACAGCTGATGCCCTTGGCTCAGAATCAGACTGATCTCGGCCGCCGCCGGTTCGATCAGCGACAGCGCGGCCTCGACTGCCCGTTTTTCAGTGTGCTCGGCACGCACGACCATGAGTATCTGACCCACGTTCACCGCCAAAGATTGGGATTCGGCGGTGGCCAGTAACGGCGCGGAGTCGAACAACAGGATTCGGGCCGGATCGGCTGACAGCTCGTCGAGCACGGACCGCATCCGCCGACTGGATAGGCTTTCTGCAGCGCGGCGGCTGCGACGCCCCGCGGGCAGAATCGAAAGCCGAGGCTCGCTCGTGGGCACGACGCACGCCTCCGGATCGGCATCCGCATGCGTCAGCAGGTGCATCAACCCCGGCTCGCGCTCCAGCCCCAGACTACGACTGATGCCCGGCTTCGCCACGTCGCCATCGATGAGCAGCACCGAGTGATCGAGCTCGTTGGCCAGGCTCATGGCCAGATTAAAGGTCGTAAAACTCTTGCCCTCGCCCGGGTTGGCGCTCGTCACCATAATCCGATTGGCCGGTGGGGCGTCTATCGGCGCCTCGGCGTTCAAGGCGTTGAGTATCGGCCGTTTAATACGCTGCAACTCACGACCGATCCATTGCGCCATGGATTCCGGTGGCAACAATCCGACCCGTCGCAACCGCACATCGTCGAGCTCCAACGGCTCCCGCTGGCCCGGCTCGCGCGATTCGAAAGCGTATTGGTCGTTGAAAGTCTCGTCTTCGAACGTAGCAACCGGCCGCCGCCGTTCCTGGCGTTTCAGCCGTTCGGCGGCTTTTTCGACAATACTCATAGCACCTGTCCGGACACGATGTTCGGGACCCAATGCACGCCGACCGGTATCAGCGCTACCGCCGCAGCAAAGCCGATCAGCAGCGATATACAACAGACGAAAAACACGACGATGGAACGTCGCCGGTCGGCCCGCTGCGCGGGACTGAGCGCGAGACTGACCGAGCCGATCACCGGAAACCCGGTGGCCTCGGTCAGATCGCGGCGACTGGAGAACACGGGACGGATCTGCGCCAGAAACCACGCGAAAGCCAGGCCTGCGATCAGCGCTCCGACCAGAGCCATCGCCATGAGTATCAGCCGTTTCGGGCCGGACGGTTCGGCCGGCACTTCCGGCGGGTCGATGACGCGAAACTGGAGCGCATTGCTGTCGTTCTGCACATCGGTCGACAGCCGCGCACTGTATAAACGCGACAAGAGCTTCTCGTACTGGTCGCGCGTGACTTCATAGTTACGGCTCAACTCGGCCAGCTGGGCTTGGGCATCGTTCATCGAATCGGCCCCGGCCTGCAGCTTTTTGAGCTGAGACTGTTTACGCTCGAGTGAAGACTCCAGCGTGCTGATCTTCACTTCGGTATCGTTGAGTTGGCCCGAAAGCTGATTGCCGCCGCCTCCGCCGCCGGACGAGGCGCCCGCCGGGGCCTGGATCTCGCTCGGATGCGCACGCAACTGCGCGAGCGTATCGCTGCGGCGCTGCTTGAGTGCCGCGATCTGACGCTTGGCATCGATGACGTCGGGATGCTTCGGCGTGTATTTCGTCAACAGATCAGAGAGCTTCTGCTGTTCAGCGTCGAGCTGACTGTCGATACGTTGGATCTGTTGACTGCGCGCCGGCGTCACCGTTGCACCGCCCCCGCCTCCGGAACGCATCCGCTGAAGAATATTGGCCTTGCGGTCGCGCGCGGTCGACAACTGGTCCTGGAGCGAGTCGATATTGGCGTTGAGTTTCTGAACCTGGCTCACGTAGTCGTCGGTACCCGGCATCAACTCGGCGTGGTTTTTCTTGAAATCGGCTAGCTTCTGCTCCGTTTCATTGAGCTTTTGCTTGTACTTGTCGACCTCGTTATTCAGAAACGACACCGCCTGCGTCGTATCGCCTCCGTTTTTGTTGGACAGGTTCATGGTGGTCATGATGCTCATGACCTGCTGCACGACCGATTGCGCGAGCTTGGGCTGGGAACTGGTGTAGCTGATCGTATATAGATCGGTGCCCCCCCCCGTATTGGTGAGCGTCAGGCGCTTCTGCAGCCCTTCGATGAGCGCCTGCTCTTGCTCCGGCGTGGTGACCTTGAGGTCAAGGCCGGTCGCGCGTGCGATGTCTCGAAGGTGCGGGCGGCTGAGTACCGTACGAATCAGCAGGCTGACCTCCTGATCCGCGTTCGGCGTGACAGCCATACCACTCAGCAACGGATCGATCGCCGACTTGGTATCGATATGCACCCGGGCGGACGAACTGTACTCGTCGGGCAGGCTGTAGACATACAGCCAGCCGACGATAGCGATCACCCAGGCAATACCCAGCGCGATCCAGCGAAATCGCCAGATATTGCGCAGTTGCCCCAGGACAAGTGAGAGGATTTCCTGCATGGCCCTCGCTCAACTTGACGCACGTTGCGGCAGGCGCCGCGCGACCCGGCCGCAATGCACCGAAATACTAGAAATACGTTCGGGGAATGATGATCACATCCCCCGGATGGACCGGCACGTTATCTTTGATATCGCCGTTGAGCAGGTCCTGTATATCCACGTTGAAGGTCTTGGTTTGACCGTTTTCGTGACGCACCAGCTTGGCGCGATTCCCGGCGGCGAACTGCGTCAAACCGCCGACGTTGATCATCACGTCGAGCAGCGTCATGCCGGTCCGGTAAGGCATGGACTGCGGCCGGGTCGCCTCGCCGACGACACGCACTTGATCGGCGTAGGTGCCGTGGAACTGCGTCACGATCACGGTCACCCGCGGATCTCGCACGTAGGCCGACAACGCGTTCTGCAGGTCGCTGGCAAGCTGCTTGGGCGTCTTATCGGACGCCTGCATGGACTGCACCAGCGGAATCGAGATTTTGCCGTCCGGCCTCACCGGAACCGACATGCTCAGATCCGGGTTGTTACGCACGTAGATCTGGAGCTGATCACCGGGCCCGATGCGGTATGCACTGTCCGGCGCTTGGCCCTGCAGCACTTTGGGTGGCGCCGAGGCGCAACCCGCCACGAAGCAGACCGCGAGAATCGCCAGGACCCAAGTCAGAAAGAAACGATTTTGAACCACAGTGCCATCCCCCAAAAGCCGAGCCCGAGTGTACGACCGGCGCGTGCGCCCTCTATCCGCCACAATCACTTTGCGGCCAACGCCAGTCCGCCGCATCATGCAGCGGTATTCGTCGCATTGTAAACGAAATTATCATGCCGACCGCGCGACAGGTTATTCATTCAGCGGCCCCATTCGCATCAGGGGTTTTACCGAGCTGCTTGATAAGACGTTGTGCGCTGGCTTCCTCATCCTTTGGCAAGCCAGCAGATATCGCTTTGCTCAACAGCGACCGAGCGCGCGTCTGGTCACTCGCGCGACCGCGTTTGGCCAGCGCCGCACCCAAGTGAAAACGAATTTCCGGACTGGAATCGCCTGCAGATTTCTCGGCCGTTTCCAGTAACGGAATGCCCGAGCCCAAATCTCCCTGCCCAACCATGATCCAACCAAGCGTATCGGCAATGGCAGGGTTGGCTGGGGCTTGTTGGTGGGCGCGGCGCGCATAGTCGAGGGCGCGTTGTGGATGATCGCCGGCATTGATCAACGCCAGATTGTTGAGTGCAACGACCGAGTCCGGATGTTCGTCGAGAACTTTTCGATATAAAGCCGCCGCACGATCGGCTTTAGCGTGTTGCTGATCCCAGGCGGCGAGTGTCAGCATGGTCTCGGCGTCGTCCGGTGAGTCGTTGAGCCACTGCTCGAGCGGCTTGGCCGGATCATTTAACTGACCGGCCTGGCGCACGTCGAACATGGCCATGGCCAACTGGCGGCTGGGATGCTGCTTGTAGGCTTTTTCATAAGCCGCGTCGGATTGCTCGAAACGCTTGGCCGCACGCAATACATCGCCGTCGAGCACGTTCGCTTCATAATCGCGACCGGCCTCGCGAAGCGCCGAGACCTGTTTCAACGCCGCATCGATGTCGCCGCCGCCTGCTTGCGCCAAGGCAAGGAAACCGGCCGCCGGCCAGAAGTCTGGCGACTGGCGACGTAGTTTCTGCAATCGGTCGATAGCCTCATCACGGTGGCCAGACGACAAATCGGCCTTCGCCACGTCCAAGGCATAACCGGGCCGATCGGGCGCCTGTTCGGCAGCACGCTCAAGCGTTTTCAGTCCTGCGTCCGTATTGCCCTTGATCAACTGCGCGACCCCCAGAAGATGTAGCCAATCCGCATCCTGCTTGTGCGCAGCGAGCTGGGTATTGATCAGCGTCACCGCTTGGTCAGTTTTGCCGGCGAATAGATAGGCACGCGCCAAAGCCTGATTCAATGCGTCGGACTGCGGCTGGTTGTGAACGGCCGATTGCAACAGGTCGATGCCCCGATCTGCCTGCCCCGCTTTGGTGTACAGGCCAGCCAGCGCAAGGGTCAGACTCGTGTCGTCCGGATGCGCCTCATGGAGCGGCTTCAGATCGGCGATTGCGTCGGCATAAAGCCCTTGGCTGACGGCCACTCTGGCTTGAGCGCGGATAATCGAAGCGTCGTCGGGATTGGCGGCATGCGCTTTGGCCAGCACGTCCGCGGCTTTTGCGATATCCCCGGCCGCCACATAACTCTGGGCCAGCAACTTCTGCGCATTCGCGTCCTGGGGCGCTTGGTCTGCCAATGCCTTAGCCTGCTGCAAGGCTTGTTCGCCATGCCCCGCGGCCAGGGCGATTTGCACCCGAGCGGCCGCGACCTCGCTTTGCTCGGCCGCGGTGCTGGGCTTGATTTTAGACAGCACCGTCTGTGCGGCCGCTTCGCTCCCCATACGCGCCAGTGAGCGCGCCAGATCGAGCTGCACCGACACGGTGTTGAGCCCGGCGCCCGCCTGATCACCGCCCGACTGTTTTTGCTTGAGCTGTTTGAGCACGTCGGACAACGCCTGATGCAAACCCGGCTGGTCAGGATGTCGCTGATAGGCGTTTTCGAGAAGATCTCGCGCCTGATCGTCCTGGTTTTGCGCCATCCACAGCCCGGCCTGAAGCCGTAACGCCGCCATGTCATCCGGTGAGCGGGCCAGAACGCGCGTCAGAAATGGCTGTGCGGCATCGGGGCGTCCCTGGGCGATCCGTATCCATGCCATCAACGTCATACTGCGCACATTATTCGGGTCGACGTTGAGCGCGGCCTGTACATGGTTCGCCGCGTTCTGATAGTCGCCCTGGCGAATATCCATCAGCGCCTGCAGATAATTGCCGAACGGGTTGTTCTGGTTCGCAGCCAGAAGCGAATTGATGTTTTTCCGGGCGGCGTCGGGATCGCCTGTGCGCAACTCGCAATCGGCCAACAGCGCCCATCCGCTCTGTTGTTGCGAAGCAGTCATCGACTGGCCGCCCACTTTCATGGCGTGGTTCAGACGTTTAACGGCATCTTCGCAACGATTGGATCGATAATCGACCTGGCCGAGCAATACCAACGAACCGACATCGTCAGGATGCGCGGAAACCGCCTTCGACAAGGCGGCCTGAGCGCCGGCCAGGTCGCCACGCAGTAGAGCGAGCCGGGCTTTGCCCTGGAGCGCATCGGGCAGGCCGGGCTCGATCGAAAGCGCATCGTCGTAGGCCTTGGCCGCCTTGTCACGGTCTCCGAGGCCGAGTTCGGCGTCGCCGCGAAGGCTTGCAACAAGGGCCCTCACATGGTCGGGCGACTTGCTTTCAGGTTCGTTCAGGGCGTTCAGGGCCTGTTGATACTTGCCACTGGCCACCAGAGCACGACCCAGCGGCAGCGCTAACGCGGCCGCCGGCTGACCGTTGGTTTTGGCTTTGTTGAACTGATGGATCGCGTCATCGTACTGGCGCTCGGCCAACGACGTGTGTCCCAGCAAAGCCCATGCGGCACCGTTATCGGGATGCTTGCGTAGCACCGTTTTCAGCTGAACCTCCGCCGCATGATAATTGTGCTGCTGATAAGCCTGTCTTGCTTTGGCCACGCGTTGCTCAGGCGTCGCGGAACTACACCCGGCCAGAAACACGACGCCGGCCAGGCAGACTGGAATCAGACCGGCGACAACACGGCTGGACCGCACCTGCCCGTTGTTCATCTTGATCATCCCCCGGCTCCTTTTAGTTGTTCGTATCAATGCCGTGCTTGCGCATCAGATCGTAAATGGCGGGGCGCGATACGCCCAGCAGTCTCGCCGCTTTCGAAATATTGCCGTCGGCGCGGCCCAGGCTCTTCTCCAGCGCACCGCGTTCTGCCGCATCGCGCACTTGCCGCAGATTGAGCAGATTGTCGTCGTCTTCTGCAGCCGCGTTCGCCAGCCCGAGGTCCTCGGCATCGATCAACTTGCCATCGGCGAGAATCACCGCCCGGTTTACGCGATGTTCCAGTTCACGCACGTTCCCCGGCCAACCGTGCTGCTCGATTGCAGCCAACGCGTCGGCGGAAAACCCGCGCAGTGATCGTCCGTGTTCCTTGTTAGCTCGCTCGAACAAGGCTTTTGCAATCGCGATCGCATCGCCCTGACGATCGCGGAGCGGCGGAATACGAATAGTGATTTCTGCTACGCGGTAGTAGAGATCCTCGCGAAACTCGCCCTCGGCAATGAGCGCCTGTAAATCGCGATGCGTCGCACAGACGACCCGCGCATCGACCGGGATTTCGTGCCGCCCGCCAACGCGCTCGATGACCCGCTCCTGCAGAAAGCGCAGCAGCTTGGCCTGCAGACCATGGGCCATGTCGCCGATCTCATCCAGGAACAGCGTTCCGCCTTCGGCAAGCTCGACCTTCCCGAGGGTCTGTTTCTGCGCGCCGGTGAACGCGCCTTTTTCGTAACCGAACAGTTCACTTTCAAGCAGATGCTCGGGAATTGCCGCGCAGTTGATAGCCACGAACGGATGCTCCGCACGTGGGCTCAGGCGATGTAAGGCCCGAGCGAGCACTTCCTTGCCCGAGCCGGTATCCCCCTGCAGCAACGTGGTTGCATTCGTAGGGGCAATCTTCTCGATTTGACGCACGATGCGGCGCATCGGCTCGCTAATTGCAATCAGGCCATCCAACGGGCGATCCGCGTCGGCACGCAGCCGTCGGTTCTGACGCTCGAGCTGCCAGATATGAAATGCCCGCTGGATGATCAGCTCGACGACCTGAATCTCCACCGGCTTCTGATAGAAATCGTAAGCGCCCGCCGCGATCGCCTTGATCGCACTTTCTTCGTCGCCGTTACCGGTCACGACAATGACCTTGGTCGCCGGTGCAAGACGCAGGATATCGGACAACGCCCGCATCCCCTCGTCGATTCCGTCGGCCTCCGGCGGCAGCCCCAGATCGAGCAACACGACCTGTGGCTCATGCCGACGAACCTGATCGATGGCGGCACCGCGGTCTTCAGCGAAGACCGGATCGTATTGATCGAAACTCCAGCGCAGCTGTCGCGTCAGCCCGGGATCGTCCTCGACGATCAACAGTCTTTCGGCTACGGCGTTCATGGATCGATGCTCCCCTGGATTAAGTCGGTCCCGGCTGCCGAATCGGCCACCACCGGTAACACTATGGCAAACCGCGTCCCTTGTCCGGGCGTGCTGTCGACGATGACATCGCCGCCCGACGAACGCGCGAAGTCCCGAACCTGATACGCCCCGATGCCCATGCCGCGCGCCGATTTCGTACTCACGAACGGCTGAAAAAGCGAATCACGAATGAATGCCGCAGTCATACCTTCGCCGTTATCACTCACCGCGATTTCGACGCCGCCATCGCGAGCCCGTGTTTCGACTTCGACCCGGCCATCGTCCCCCGTCGCATCCTGCGCATTACGCACTACATGGCGCAGAACCATGATCAACCGATCACGGTCTGCGTCGACCACGGCTCCGGAAGTCGACCCGCGACGCACCGGCGTCGGCCGCGTACTCGCCAAATCGCCGATCAGCTGATCGACGGCGGCATCAACGTCGACACGCTCTGTGCGATGCTCGGAGCGCGAGACTTTCTGCAACTGATTGAGCAACCCTCGCATGCGGGTGACCGAGTGATCGATCGTGGCGATCATGTCGTCGACGAACGCCGGGTTCTTCTTATGCCGCTCGGCGTTTTCCAGCATCAGCGACTGCTGGCCAGCGATATTCTTGAGGTCGTGCATCAAGAACGCCGTCAGACGGTTGAAGGCTTCGAATTGACGGGCCTGCGTCAGCGCGCGGTTGGCCTCTTGATAATCGAGATACACCCCAACCTGTTGTGCAAAGGCTTTGAGCAGATCAATCTCTTCCCAGTTGAGCTCGAACGATGCGCGGGGCTCAGCCAAGACGAGAAAGCCCACCAAGCGACGCTGCCCGGCGAATAACGGAATGATGAACCGGGCGCGCTCCAATCCAAGGAACCAGGGCGGCAGCGCCAGACCGTCGTATTTCGCCGGGTCGCGTTCGAACTCCTCGCGGTCGATCACCCAGCCGGTCCGGGCCAGATAATCAGCCAACGCCCCGTCTTCGCGTTCGAAGACATCAACGGCCGACGTCATGTTCCAATCGGTCACGTAAGTGAAACGCCCATCGCGCGCCAGCCAGAGCGCGCCGGCCGGACTGTCGACCGGCTCCGCGATAGCTCGTATCGCCCGTTCATAGACATCCGAATCACCGTCGTCACGGCTCAGCCGACGTGTCAGCGCCAGCCACTGTTCGCGGTAATCGTAGCGATACGGCAGCAGATGCTTGTGCAGCATGACGCGCGCATAACCACGCACCTGACCGGACAGAAAGAACACCACGAGTAGCAGGGTCGACATGATGGTGAACAGCAACGCGCCCACCTCAGCCCAGCTGCTGTCGAATCGTCGAATATAGGTACTGCCGCCGGCCACGATCATCAGATAGGCCCCGGCGACGATCAGGGCGCCGGTCCCGAAGATCACTTGGTTAGAAACACTCAGGCGAGCAGACCATTGCGCGTTGCGTACGGCGGCCAATCCGATCAAAGGCGCCACGAGGGCGTTGACCGCGCCGCGCGCGTTCCATACCGACAACGCGATGCGATGCGCCACGAGCGCGCCTGAATACATAACGAAATCGTAGGCGAAGATCGTCGCCAGGGCGAGGCAGAGATACTTGACGGCCCAGCGCGCATCCAGGCCGCTGGCTCTATAGGTTTGCTCGACCAGCACCAGCCCATACAGACTCATGACCAGCGCGCCGATCGTGAAGACCATGCTGTGGCCGCCGGTCGTCGCCCCGCCCTCAGCGACTACACGCCAGAGCAGATAGGACAGCACCAGAGCCGGAATGGCCGCCGCCAGACCACGCAGCCAGCAATGGCGTAGCGAATTTGAAACGCGCGGCACGACCCAGGCTGCCGTCACGAGCCAGAAGCCGGTACGCGCGGTCTCGATCACATCCAGCCAGGGTCCGCTGATCGAAACCAGCGGCGCCGCGGCCAGAAACGTAAACCAGCCCGCGGATACCACGCAGGCCGCCAGTAACAGCCGAGACGCGGCGTGGCGGGCATGAACCCCGAAAACCATGAACGCGGCCACAGCCAAAAAAGCCACCGCGCCGATGCCATTGGACAGCAGCCAGATCTGAGTCAAGTTGAGATCGGGAAACATTGTCGACGATTCGCAATCAGCACGACGACAGGCCGCGAACGCGGATTAACGGCTACCCTTCCGAAACAACACAACCTCGATCGTGTTGATCAGAATGAGCAAGTCCAGAAACAGGCTGCGATTCTTTACATAATAGAGATCCAGCTGAAGCTTGCCATTGGCGTCCTCATCCGAGGCGCCGTACGGATAACCGAGTTGCGCCCACCCCGTCACCCCAGGCTTGACGCATTCCCGAACGCGGTAATACGGCAGAATCGTGGTGAGGTGCTCGACAAATTCAGGGCGTTCCGGGCGAGGCCCCACCAGACTCATATCGCCGATAAACACATTCCACAGCTGTGGCAGCTCGTCGATACGAAGCTTACGAATGATATGGCCGACTCGCGTCACGCGCGGATCATTCTGTGACGCCCACTGCGGGCCGGACATGGCCTCGGCATCAATCCGCATACTGCGGAATTTGTAAATGGCAAACTCGCGACCATTCAGGCCGACACGGGTCTGGCGGAACAAAACCGGCGCCGATAAACCGTCCTCCACCTTGATCGCCACGGCCGCGACCACCATGAACGGCCACAGCACGAGCAGCAGCACAAGCGACGCAAGCAGGTCGAGCAGACGTTTAAGCACGTTGTCGACCGCGCTTTGGCGAAAACCATGGGAGAAAATAATCCAGCTGGGCTGCAACAGCTCGGTTTTTACTTTCCCGGTCTGACGCTCATAGAACGTCAACATATCCACGACATTGATACCCGAAACACGGCATTCGATCAGTGCATCCGCCGGGAAATTACGGCGCCGATCGTCCATGGCAACGACTACCTCATCGATATTTCGCTGCCGGGCATATTCGGCGAGCGGAACATCAAGCCTGCACTGAAGGGATTCGTCGACTTTGCAGGGCTCATCGTCAATCACGACGCACCCCATTAAGTTGAACAACGAACGGTCGCTGCGCCGGCGCAGAAAGGCCAGCAACTCGGTCGCATTCTCCCCGGCGCCATAGAGCAGCACACGCCAGGGGGCTGATTTCTGATCGACGGTCGCGTGGAAAAGCAGTTGCGCGCTGGCTATGCCGATCAGAGATAGCAATAACGACAAGCCGAATATGCCGCGTCCGAGATATAGGCCCGGCAATACGTAATATACGACGACCGCGAGCACCGCGCCGAAAACCAACGCCACCACAACGCGCACGAACAACGCCAGATAGCGATTCTCTCGTTGCGCGCGGTATAAGCCCATCGCGCTGAGACAAAGCACAATGATCACGGCGTAGGCGACTGCCTTGAGCGTCATCAACGGATAATCGGCGATGACCGAGCCGTCGGCCGTGATAAAACGAATGTTGACGGCTGCAAAGACGGATCCGACCAGAATCAGAAAATGCAACACGCCCAAAAGTACAAACTTGATATGGACGTGGTGATTGAAAATACGAAGCGTATTCATGAATCCCCAGCATTGAACGCTGCGTCCCATCAGCATAGTACCGGGACCAACGCGCTCCCTTTTCAGTTGCGATACTTAGCGAGCCGCCCACCCTTGCCGACAACGCCAACTCAATGCCGACCCTGGCCGGCGGCTTGTGCTGTATCGACAACTCAGCTGGGCCTGATACTACCGCAATTTCTCTTCCGGCTGGGCTTGAGAGTTAATTATTTCGACGATTTGCGCCGTAGCCTGCTGTGCGCGTGACGACGACAGCGGGCGAAGTTGTTTGAAGGGGGGCTTTGCAAGAGACGGGCGCGCAAAAATAAATTACTTAAATATCAGAAAGTTATTATAAATTACGCTTTGATATATTCCGCCGTCGCGGGCCCGCGAGCGAGCCACAGTTAACGCGCCCTCGATTTTTCAACAGACAATATGAACCAAATCAATCGCTTAAGAAACTGTCAGCGGCTTGAAAGGTTTTTCGACACCTCTGGAATGGGTGTACTGCCGTTTGCCTCGACCGCAATAGCCCATGAACCGAGGCTACGCGCAATAAAAAACCCGGATGCCGATATTCGGCAACCGGGTTTTGAACACAGGCCAAGCCTGCCGGGCGGCGTACTGCCCGGCGCGGCAGTCAGCAGTTATCGATTCGAGCGCAGCCGGCGGCGGCTTGCAACACCAACGCCAATCATGGCCAGCCCAAGCCCGAACATGCCCCAAGTGGCCGGCTCCGGAACATTATGGCTGGAACCATATCCACCAATGCCACCACCTTGAAAACCGCTCGATTTATAGTAATTCGAGCCATACGACAACAAATAGCCAGCGCCATCCGGAGCTGTGGTCCCGGTCGACTGAGCCAATGCCATCGGGGCTACGCCAAGGCACAACGCCACGACCGCAGTTCGGGCGGCCAGACGAGTAAGACGGGGTTTGTTCGCGATCATGTTTTTCATTGGAAAAACTCCAGGCCGCATATTTGCGCTTCAACTGGGAGTCAGTATAACAAGTTTCCCGAAATATCCGGCTAATTTCTGTGACCGCCGGAATAGGCCCAATACCACGACTCATAAGGTGTCAAATCAGTCGACACTCAGCCATTCCGTCAAGCGAAGCGCTTGGACCGACTCAGGCTCGTTGCCTGAGGCTGGCCACGATCCGCTCTGCAGCCCGCCCATCCCAAAAGGGTGGCGGATGATGATGTGCTCGGGGTTTTCGCCCGCCAACTGCTGCACTTCGAGCGGCTTCGACGAGGTCAACGGCACGAACCAGACGGTTGGTGCCATGTGTCAACGTGACGGGACGCTCGGTGTTGTCACGAACAGTCAGACAAGGAATGCCAAGGTAGGACGTTTCTTCCTGCATTCCGCCCGAGTCGGTGATCGCAAGCGCTGCACCGGTAAGCAAATTCATGAAATCGATATATCCCTGAGGCTCAATCAGCTGTATTCCGGGCTCGGCCTGCATTGCTTGCCAAAGCCCGGCTTGCTCAAGACGCAGCCGGGTTCGAGGGTGCACGGGAAAGACCAACGGCAGATCTGCACTGATACGCGAAAGACCTTTAACGAGTATCGCGAGCTTGCTCGGGTCATCGACATTGGACGGGCGATGTAACGTGACCACAGCATAATCGCCGCTAACGAGCGACAACGCTTCTCGAGCATGCGCGGCCTCGATCCGAGTGCGCATGAGCTCGAACGTATCGATCATCACGTTACCCACCAACTCGATACGCCCCTCGGGTATGCCTTCGGACCTAAGGTTGTCACTGGCATCCTGCGAAGGCGTCCATAGCACATCCGCAATCGCATCGGTGAGGATTCGGTTGACTTCCTCCGGCATCGCACGATCGCGACTACGCAACCCGGCCTCGACATGGCCTATCCGAACCCCGATCTTGCTTGCCGCGAGCGAGCAGGCTAGCGTCGCGTTGACGTCGCCGACCACAATCACCCAATCAGGACGATTATCGATGCACGCCCGCTCGTATGCTATGAGCGTACGGCCGGTTTGCTCGGCATGCGTTCCGCTCCCGATTCCAAGATTGATATCCGGCTCGGGCAGGGAAAAGTCGCGAAAGAAAGCCTGCGACATGTTCGCGTCGTAATGCTGCCCGGTGTGTACGAGCCGAACATCGATATCGTCGTCATTTCGCAGAATGCGATGCAACGGCGCGACCTTCATGAAATTCGGTCGTGCCGCCGCGATCAGGTCCACTTTGGCCACTATGGTCGGCCTCGATTAGGTCAACAGCGACGGCATATTATTTCCATAACGGCCGCTCTACAATCTCAACGGACACCGATTCTCGCCTGGAATAACGATCACTGAGTACGCGGCACGACGGCAAAATTTGCGTAATTGGAATAGTCCGGCTTATCTACACGCCCCTCGAACACTTGCCAAGCTTGCTTTCCATTATTCGCGTCGCTGTCGGCCGCCACCGCGAGGGCAATCTGTAAATTGGCAGGAAATCCGGTTGGCGAAATAGCGTATCCGACCATCTGATCCGGACTCAACTGATCATCCGTAGTGCTCAACTCATTCGCCATGGCTTGAGAATTGCAAGCCAAACCGTTTAGGCGGGGATAAGTCTTGGCATAAACCTCATCCAGGCTAGTGTATATCGGTGAATTGTTATCGTCCCGAAGCTGGAATGTATAGCCGGATGCAACTTGCCAGCAAAACCCACTTTGTGCCCCATCTTTCGCCGAGGTCATTAGCCCAATTTGAAAAGGAGCCAACCAATTCAAAAGTTTTTTTGCCCCCGGAACCTGCTGTTCCGCAGCATGTCCTACCGCCCATGTAAAGAAATCCTCTTGCCACGGTGCGATACTTATGTTCGAGGGTTGATTTGCCGGATAGTGCACTGCGCCGTATGCATCCAGGGTGTGTAACGGATGCCCCGACGCGTTAACGTAGCTATTCAGATAGTCTTGAATGATGTAATCGATTTGATTGACAAAATAGGACTTCATCGGATCTTTATCCGGCGTCGCGAATGCGGCATCGCTAATGGACCGGAGGTTCCAAGCCTGACTTCGAACTTGTTGGAAAGCGTTAAGCAAACGCCCTTTATCCGTCTTGCGATAATCCGGGTTAGCCCATAACTCGACGTAGCTGGCTGTGAACTGCATTTCCTCCAGATAGTAGAAATCGCCAGAAACGAGATACGACACATACCCAATAGATGGGTGATGGGCAATATCGAATTGATTCGGGTTACTGCAATCTTTTTCGCAAGACGGCAACAAATCCGCCGCGAAAGCCCCACCCGCTTGGCGCGCCCAGTTCAAATCCGCGATCGTAATATAGGGATGATCCACAATTGTAACCGGACGACCTGTTTTGTCGTCACGATAATGGAAGCTATATCCTCCCGCCGCATCGTCATCAGCAAGCATCCAATTGAAGGCCTGACGTTTACCAGACGTAACAAAGCTCGAAGTCCAACGCGGTAGTGGCCCGATGCCAGCCTGCGCGCCCGTATCTCCCATATGGGGCGTCTGGTCCAGATGATCCATGGGGACACTGGTCTGCGGCACACCGCTGAGAAATTTGTCGGTCGGCTTGACGTCGGCATATTTGGATACCGCTTTCGACGCCTGCAGATAGGATACCGACACACCTGCATAATACGGATGCGTTCCATGTGTCCACAGAACCTTGTGCCAACGACTCTGGGTATACTGCGTCAGGCTCTTGATCGAATAGCTGTTGTCGCCGACCGCGATATTCGCGTCGTACGTGACATTGTTAGGCGCCACGGCATATGTTTGGTCGTTTTCGATCACCGAGTCGACACGCACGTTGGCAATGGCGCCATCGGCGCCGCGATACGCCCGGACGTTGAAAAACACCCGCAAACGCGGCGTCTGTGAATTACCGTTTTTCAGCGGCGCCGCGACAACCCATTCGCTGGCCAAATCGCCGGATAGCCAACGCTTGCAGGCCGGATCTCCCCAGTTCGGGCATTTTCCGGTCTGCACGGCATTTTCGAGCGCATCTCGGGCACTGGCGGTATAGGTCGTCCCGCCTTGCGTGATTTTCACCGTCGCATCGAAATTGGTACCGAGAAGGTCGCTCAGAGATACGGTGCCAAGCCCGAGGTCGACAGGATTGGATACCGCGTAGAGCGATACCGTCTGCGCCGCTCCGTTGTCCGGCGCCGTCAGCTGAACCGTGACCACAGCATGGCGCAGCGCACCGTCAGACCATGTCGCTTTGCGGTCGACTTGAGTGGGAATCGCTTTGCCGTCGATCGCGGCCACGACATGCTGCTGCGCCCCGACATCGCCGTCGGCAAACACCTGCCCGAAGGTCACGTCCACCTTACCGGCCGAAGACGCGCTACTGCCGTAATTCTGAACGCTGACATCGGTAATATGACGCGCGCTGCTATCGAGCACGCTGGAGAGATTACTCCCGCCGGAGCTGGAGCCACTGCTATCCGAGCTGCTGCCGCTCTTGCCGCTTCCCGACGAGCTGGAGCCGCCGCTACTGGAACCGGTCGAACTATTGCTCGTATCGCCCGAACTTGGGGTGGCCGTCTGACTACTGGAGGAGGTGGATCCGCTACTATCGCTACCACCGCCGCCGGATCCGCCGCCACAGGCGCTCAAAGACGCTGTAGCGACGACGCAAAATACAACCATCGCGAGACGATTTAACATGGACCGGTTCCTCTGCCCGAGGATTCCGTCTTCAGTGCAAACCCAGCGGCACTGCGGAATCTTGAATCATCAAAATTCGCCGTCTGGATTCGACCAGCGGCAACCCGGCGGTCATGGCACGCGGTGCGTGCGTTAGACCCGTGGCTTTGCGTCACCGCCTTTCGACGGCTTTGCCTTTGTCTTAAACATCGAGTCGGTAGTATTGCCGCGCGCAACGCGAGCAATAGAGGTGCCTGATCTTGTCCAAGCCGATGCGGCCCCTTTTTTTATTGCATCGGCATGCCGTACGACCCGGAAATCGCCACGCGTGCTGGCAGCCCAACAGCCTTCGGGCCGGGTCCGTAAAAGCACGGACTTTCCTCTATGGGAGCGAAGCCTAGCTCATGTGGGTGCCGGCGTCCAACCTACAGATAGAAGACGAAATAGCGCGCTGGCCTGGAAAACTCACATAGTATTGTTATTTATAGCAATTTGGAGATGGCCGTCCACGCCCAACGCGGCCGCGTGAGCCGATCCCGAGCGCTTTGAACCCTGATTAAAGACCATACGTGCTGGGCGTGATTGGCTTCGGCAGCACATGGCGCGCCCGGCGGCAGAGAGGTCTCGGCGGATGACCAGCAATCCGTGCCCTGGGCTATCGCCAGCATCGAGCCGAGGCCACACATCGGGACAAAAAAAACCGCTGACGCACATTCGCGCCAGCGGTTTTGATGGCATATGGCGAACGAGCGCGGCTTATGAATTGGCCTCGATCGCGCGGTACTCGCCTTGCGTCTCGGTGATCAAGCTCACCACGAAGATCGCGATCCAGCCCATGATGAAGCCGGGAATGATCTCGTAGACGCCAGGCCCGCCGAGGAAGCTGCTGTCCCAACCCATGCTGATCCAGAAGATCACGGTCACAGCACCTGCCACGAGACCAGCCACGGCCCCCGTGCCCGACATCCGTCGCCAGGTCAGCGACAGAATCATCAACGGCCCGAACGCCGCGCCGAAGCCGGCCCAGGCGTGACTGACCAAACCGAGCACCTGGGAATTGGGGTTGCGCGCTATGAAAGCCGCAATAATGCCGACCAATAGCACGCTGAGCCGCCCGATCAGAACGCTTTCACGCTCGCTGGCTTCCTTGTGCAGGAACAGCCGATAGAAATCTTCGGTCAAAGACGAAGACGACACCAGCAGCTGGCTCGAAATCGTACTCATGATCGCGGCCAGCAACGCGGCGTACAGGAAGCCTGTAATTAGCGGATTGAACAACAGATCCGCCAATACGATGAAGATGGTCTCCGGATCGTCCACGTTCAGGCCGTTACGCACCGCGTAGGCCCGACCGAACACCCCCAGACTGATCGCCCCCGCGAGCGAAATGAACATCCAGGTCATACCAATGTTTCGGGCCTTGGGCACCTCGGAGACCGAGCGGACCGCCATGAAACGCACGATGATATGCGGCTGCCCGAAGTAACCGAGCCCCCAGGTTACGGCCGAGAAAAAGCCGATGATGGTCAGGCCATGGGTCCACGAGAGAAAGTTTGGATCGACGCCAGCCAGCGTATGCGATGCCTGAGCGTAACCGCCGCCCCCACTGCCGAACAGGACCACGATCGGCATCAAAATGAGCGCAATCATCATGATGCAGCCCTGAACGAAGTCAGTAAGGCTCACCGCGAGGAAACCGCCCACCACGGTATAGGTCAGCACGATAATCAGCGTTAGCCACACGCCGACCGAGTACTCGCTCATTGAGGGGACATGAATTAGCCCGCCGAACGCGCTGGTAAAGAGCTTGCCGCCAGCCACGAGCCCCGACGCGGTGTAGACGGCGAAGAACACAACAATGATGACCGCCGATACCGTCCGAAGCGCAATAGCCTTGCTCGGAAACCGATTGGCCAGGAATTCCGGGATGGTCAGACTGTTGTCATAGCGCTCCGTCTGCTCGCGGAGGCGTGGCGCCACTACGATCCAGTTGATGAAGGCCCCTACGAACAGACCGATGCCGATCCAGGCCTCGACAAGCCCGGATGCATACAACGCGCCTGGCAGACCAAGCAGCAGCCACCCGCTCATATCGGATGCGCCCGCCGACAAGGCGGCAACGGCCGGGCTCAGATTACGCCCGCCCAGCATGTATTCTTCTGACGACGACGTTGATTTCCGCCAAGCATAAAAGCCGATGGCAAGCATCAGCGCGAAATACAGGATCAGGCTGATCCATACACCGGTAGCCATGATGTCCCCCTTTTTAGATTGGTATTAGCCCGCCTAATTACTTTACCCCTTATTCCGTGAATAACCAGCACTAACGCCGCCGGTTACCGATCGGTCTTCACGGCCGCGGCAGCAAAAAACGCATGCAGCCGCGATTTGGAGGGCGCTTGGCAATTCGCGTCGAGCCGACGCCTAATGTGGCCGAATGAGGGCCATCCAACGTTCGCCGCGCACGAGTCGCTTGATATGCTCGTACTGCCGGTCAGCCCCTCCAAGCTGGAACCGAGCCCGGTATCTTTATCAGAGACTTGAACGAAAAACGGCCCGCTCGAGCGGGCCGTTCATAGACTGTTGAAAACAGCCGACTACACCGGGGTAGTCATAGCGAGAAGTCCTTAGACATCACGCTTTTGCAAGCGACGCGCGGCGAAGCCAATCATCAGCAGGCCAACGCCGAACATGGCGATCGACGAAGGCTCAGGCACCGGGCGAACCGATTCGACGGTAGCCACATAGTCCTGATAATCGTTGTCGGTGCCGTCTTCCCATCCGAACAGATATTCGTTGGACAACGCAGTACCGCTGCCATTGCCCTGGTAACCCACCATACGGTCTTTGTTACCGTCATTCAGCGAACTATCCGAGTAATAAGTCGTCCCACCGATGGTGAGAAAGTAGCCGAATACCGAGCTGCCGAAGTTCGACTCTTGCGTGCCGCCGACCTTGTTGCCGTAGCGATCCGTGGCGTAAGAAACGAACATGCCATTACCGCTGTAGCGGAGCGTCGCCGTAATGTCGTTGGTGCTCGGGCCGATACCGCTGCCGTTGCCAAGCAGGTTCAGCTGATTCGACGGATTGTTAAGACTGTAAACACCAAAGGTGGCGTTATCGTAGTTTGCCGTCCAAGTCGCTTCCAGAACGCTGGTACTGGTGCTGGTCGCACCAATCGTCCAGTAGCCGTTGTTCGTCTGCGCCGAATTGGCATTCAGGCCGGAAAACAAAGCTTCGGTACCGTCCGGGTTGCCATAGCTCGGGCTATTCGCGATGTCGTAAAGCGACGGCTCGTTCCCCGTATTGGTATTGACGTCGATCTGACTGGCAAAGGCGGTGCCGGCGAAGGCCAGGGCTGCCACAGCAGCGGAACCATAGAACCATTTCATCATTATTCAGCTTCCCGTGTGGGGATGAGTAGACCGCCGAAAGGCTCGGCTGGGGCCAACTAATGCAACGCCTGTGCCAATATTTTTTTATTTATATTTCAATGTTTTGCATGTAACGCAAAAGGTCTACATTGGAAAATGATAAGTTTCTCGACGGTACCATCGACAAATCGCGCGCTACTGACCATCGTCTTTTGCATGCACCATCCATTCGAGCTAGCCCATGCATTGCCCGGTCATGCTTCCACAGCAAAATGCTCAATTATCGCAACCGTTAGATCTGTCGACAGACTGACGCGCCCATAGCAGGCTGATGAGGTTCTGAGAGATCCGGGTGGCGCTGATTAAGCTGTCTCGCCCGCCCCGGCCAGATAACGGTGCAGAAACGTCCCTTACCCGAGACGCCGTCGAACGAAGAACGCGCTGTAACTGACGTCTCTTACTTGTGTGATTCAACGCATTGATTTGAGGCTGACGCCTTGTCGAGCGCGAACGAGGAATAGAAAGACGTATAGCGTTGGACCGCTTCACTCGACGCGCTGCCCCTCCCTGACCTCGAGTCCGGCCGCATCGGGGGCGCCGCATAAAAAAAGGCCCGCCGAAGCGGACCTAGCCGTTGTAATCGGAGATTACCGATTACAACGTGGCAGTACGTTCGCGACGTTCAAACGTCACGCTTCTGCAGACGACGGGCGGCGAAACCGATCATCAACAGACCGACACCGAACATGGCGATCGAGGACGGCTCCGGCACCGGCCGAATGCCGTTCACCGTCACGACATAGTCCTGATAATCGTTGTCCGTACCGTCCTCCCAGCCGAAGAGATATTCGCTGTCCAGCGCGGAGGCGTTAGGATCCGCGTTACCGAGACCACGGAAACCGACCATCCGAGTTTTATCACCGCCGTTTTGCGATGGATCGGAGTAATACGTATTGCCGCCGATCGTCAGGAAAAACCCGAACAGGTTGGAACCAAAATTCGCGGAATTTTGGGTTCCATCGCTCGCCTTACCCGTGAACATGCCGGTCAACGGGTTGTAGCTCAACGTGGCGTAATCCGTGAACCGCCCCGGGTTCGGGCCGTTTTGCGTGCCCGGCCCAAGCAAATTCAGAGAAATACTCGGGTCATTGATATCGTAAACGCCGAATAATCCGTTACTGAAGTTGGCGGTATAAGTGGCCTCCAGGGCACTGGAACTCGCCGGCGCCCCGGTAATCTGCCAAGTGCCATTGTTGTACTGCGTGGTCGACGGGCCGATAGAGCCCGGGCTGAACAACGGCTGCGTACCGTTACCATAGATCGGGTCGGTTGCAATCTGGTATATCGTCGGCTCGCCATTACCACTGGGTCCGTCCGCCGCAGTGTTGATATCGATTTGACTCGCAAAGGCCGACCCGGCGAATGCCAAGGCAGCGATCGCGCCAGCAGTACCGTAGAATCTCGTTTTCATGATCATGCCCCTGAGTTGACACGCCTGCCGAAGAATTTCGAGCTCGGCTGCCTGATACTGAAGCATCTCTCATGCCAATATTTTTTGTTTTTATGGTTGAATGGCTTAGCGAAAAGCTCAAGGATTGAAAACCACGTTTTGACAAGTTTTTCGACAGCATGGCGCGGTATGAGCGCCTCGCCCGTCGGTCGTTTTCCCGCCGACTTCGCGCCTCGAATGCAACCTTTTGAATTCAAAAAACGGTAGCGGGTGATTACGCCCGGCTGGGACCGCCGGACTCGTTAACCTTTTCGACGCTGAACCGGCTCCGACTCGACCTGAGCCGTGAGCCGTCCTAATCGATCAGCGTCGCTATAATCGCCTTAAGAAAATGGCGCCATAACGTCTTCGAGTATATCGAGGACACGGCGCAGCGCGCCGCAATGCGCGCCCGCCACCGCCACCAGCTTTTGACCGGACGCACGCCGGCCGACATCGTCTCGCAACCAGGCCTCGGTTTTATCCGCCACGCCCCAAACATCTGCGGCTATTGCAGCTCCATTCGTTTCGATCATCGGCGCCATCGCCTCATGCCAATCATCGACATACGGCCCCGTCGTAAACACGCAGCCGGCTGCTGCCGGCTCGATGACATTGTGCCCTCCCGTTCCCGGCGCGAGGCTGCCGCCAACGAATGCGACATCGGCCAGGGCATAAAACATGTCAAGTTCACCGAGCGTGTCGGCGAGCACAATATCGGTTCGATCGTCGACGCCGTCGCCCTGACTGCGTCGTACATACCGCCAAGTCGTCCGCTCCAGCAGCGCGGCGACCTCGTCGAAGCGCTGAGGGTGGCGCGGCGCGATCACCCAGAGCAGGTTCGGGTGGCGCGCCTTGAGTACCTCGAACGCTTCAATCAATTGCGATTCTTCGGTGGCATGCGTGCTCGCCGTCAGCCAGACCGGGCGCCCGCGCGCCCGCCACTGTTGGCGTAGCGCTTCGGCTGCTTGCCGACTCTTCGAATCCGTTTTTCGATCGTATTTGAGGTTGCCGGTGACCTCGAGCGTTTCTTCAGATGCGCCCGCGGCCACGAAACGTTCGGCATGAAGAGGGCCGGCCGCCGCGATGCGGGCAAATCGAGTCAGCATGAATCGCGCCGCCCGGGACGCCGGCCAACGCCGATAACGCGCCGCCGATCGTTCGGACAGGCTCGCGTTGATCAGCACCATGGGCACGCCGGCCCGATCGGCCGACGCCAGCAGGTTCGGCCATAGCTCGGTTTCGGCCACGATGCCCACGGCTGGCGCCGCACGACGCAAGAACCGTCGTGTCGCGCCGGGCGTATCCAGCGGCAGATAGCGCAGCTGAACCCGGTCGCCGAGCCGCCGCCGTGCTTCAGCCCGACCAGTCGGTGTGAACGTGGTCAGCAAAATATTGGCCTCGGGATAGCGCCCCATGAGCGCCTCCAACACCGGCGTCACCAGGATCACCTCGCCCACCGAGGCCGCATGAATCCATAGCGTACGGCCGGCCGCCACGTCGATGTAGCCGAGCCGCTCGCTCCAATGTCGGCGATAGTCGGGTTCGATACGTCCGCGCCAGGCGAAATAGCCGAATACCGGGAGCAGCAAAAGATAGGTGAGACCGGCGTAGAGCCCACGCCAAATCATGGCCGACTCTGATATCGCGATTCGTTTTCGCCCGACACCTCAGCGGCCCTGTCGATATACCGCGGTCGAATAATCCGGCCTATCTTCACCGGTCGTCATCGCGGCGTAGCCGGTCAACGATCGCAGTGGTCGAGAATCCGGGCACGAAATCGAGCGTCCGCACTTCGCCGCCGGCGTTGATCACGCACTCGCCCCCAGAGATTTCGGAGACCTCGTAATCCCCGCCTTTGACCAACACATCGGGCAGCAACCGGCAAATCAGGCGCTCCGGCGTGTCCTCGGAGAATGGCACCACCCAATCGACCGACGCCAGCCCACGCAGCACCTGCATTCGATGCGCCAGATCGTTGAGCGGCCGCTCGGGCCCCTTGAGCCGCGCCACCGATGAATCGTCGTTAACCGCGACCACGAGCCAGTCGCCCAGCGCGCGGGCCGCTTCCAGATAAGCGATATGACCGGGGTGGAGCAGATCGAAACAGCCGTTGGTCATCACAATCCGCTCGCCGCGCGCCCGCGCTTGGACGAACCATTCGGCCAGCACGTCCTCGTCGACCACGCCTTGGTCCCCGGCACGCTGCGCACGCGCGGCCTGTCGCAGCTCGGCCGGGCTGACCGTCGCCGTGCCGAGCTTACCGACCACGATACCGGCGGCCAGATTCGCCACGGCCGCTGCATCCGGCAGGCTCAGTCCAGCGCCCAGCCCCGCGCCCACCATGGCGATCACAGTGTCACCGGCGCCGGTCACGTCGAAAACCTCACGCGCCTGAGTCGGCAGATGGAGGTCACCGCCCGCAGCAAAAAGGTTCATCCCTTTTTCGCTGCGTGTAATCAGTAAGGCATCGAGATCGAGCTGCCGACGCGTATGCGTGGCCTGCTCGGCCAGCCAACTGTCCGCTTCGATCCCGTCGTCAACCGCACTGTGGCCTACAAAAGCCTCGAACTCGGCCGCGTTGGGGGTAATGAGACTAGCCCCGGCGTAACGCTGCCAATCGCGCCCTTTCGGATCGACCAGCACCGGTACACCGGCCGCGCGTGCCAACTGGATGACATCGGCAATATCCGCGAGCGTCCCTTTGCCGTAATCGGAACAGATCACGACGTCGGTCGATGCCAGGGCCGCCCGCACCCGTGCGACAAGCGCGGTTCGGTCGAAGGCGCCGTCCATGGCAAACGAGCGCTCGAAATCCAGCCGGATCAGTTGCTGGTTGCGACTGACGATCCGCAGTTTGGCGATCGTGGGATGATCCGAGCTTTCCACTAGATCGTCGTCGATACCGGCATCGGCGAGCAGGCCCCGTGTCGCCGCGCCGGGCTCGTCTTTACCGATCACCCCGATCAAGCGCGTCCGCGCCCCGATGCGAGCCAGGTTGAGCGCCACGTTCGCCGCCCCGCCAAGCCGGCGCTCTTCGTCGCCAATGCGCACCACCGGCACTGGCGCCTCGGGCGAAATCCGTCCCGTGTCGCCGTACCAGTAACGGTCGAGCATGATATCGCCGACAACCAGCACACGGCTGTCGGTAAACGACGGGATCGAATCCATCCAGGGTTTCTTCGCAGGCCTGTTTCGAGCATGATACAAAGCCGGTTAAAGGCTGTGTAGCATGCCGGACCGACGCGACCCTACAACGGCGGCAGGCGGCAAACGGCGGCTTGCCCAGGCTCAATGGCAGCTTCCGACTCCGAAAACCGAGACAATCCAAGTCTGATCGCGCCGCGCTATTGGCCAAGCTGGGCCTTGATGGGACTCGGCTGGGTGCTCAGCCAGCTCCCCTATCGGCTTCAGATGTGGCTTGGCGCCCGCCTCGGCCAGCTCGCGGCCTACATCGTCCCTGCCCGTCGGCGTATTGCGGACATCAATCTCGCACTTTGCTATCCCGACCTGTCGGACGCCGAGCGACGCCATCTGCTGGACGCACATTTCCGTTCGGTCGGCCAGGGGGCGCTTGAAACCGGTATTTGTTGGTGGGGCAGCCAAGCGAAAGTCGACGGCCTGGCTCACGTTGAAGGGCTGCATCATCTGGAAGACGCCGCGACACGCGGACGCGGCATTATTCTGTTGTCCGCCCATACCACCTCGCTCGAACTCGGCGTGCGCATGGCGCAAAAGTACATGGCCGAACTGGGCTTCCAAACCACCGCCATGTACAAGCCACCCAAGGATCCCGTGGTCGAACGCGTGATGCGCACCCGACGCGAAGCCCATATCGGTGGCGCCAGCATCGCCGACAGCGATGTCGTCGCCCTGCTCAACGCGCTACGGCGCGGCGATGCCGTGTGGTATGCGGCCGATCAGAAAGCCGGCAAACGCCTGAGCGTGGTCGTCGATTTCTTCGGCCAGCGGGCCCGCACCCACGTGGCCGTGAGCCGTATGGCCAAGATGACCAAAGCCGCGGTCATTCCGTTTTTTACCCTGCGCCGCGACGACGGCCGCGGATATCGCCTGATTATCAAACCGCCGCTCGCCGATTTTCCGAGCGACGACGAAGCGGCCGATGCACGCCGGATTAACGCGATCATCGAATCCGTGGTCAACGAGGATCCGGCCCAGTATTTCTGGCTGCATCAGCGCTTCAAGCGCAAGGGCTATAACCCCTACAAACGCCCGAACGCCTCACGATAGCCCTCCAGCAGGGCCTGCCAGTCCGCTTCCGCGAAATTGAACGTGGCCCAGCGACCGGCGAACTTGTCGAGCGAGCGGCGAAAACGCTTGAGGTTAGCCTGGCGCCACGAACCGTCGGCCCGAAACCGCGCCCGGTCGAAATCAATCAGATAGAAGCGATCGTCGGCATCGATCAATACGTTGCGGGCATTCAAATCGGCGTGCCAGACACCACAGGTATGCAATCGGGCTAATGTCCGACCCAAATGGCGCCAGTGGATTTGAGCGAGTCTGATTCGGGTCAAGTGGTCGGCTAAAGGGCTCGAATCAATAATACGCTCAGTCACCAAGTCGGCTCGATAAGCCAAGCCCGCACTACGAACGGCCTGAGCCGCTATCGGGCGCGGCACATCCAGTCCGATGGCCCGAAGCCGAGTCAACAAGTCGAACTCGCGCATTGGACGGCATCGATCGTTGAGGGGGCCGAAGTAACGGTCGGCATTCAAATGAGCGATTACACCGCCCCGACGATAATGCCGAAGCACCCAGCGCGCCCCGCCCTCTCCGACGATGAAAAGCGCCTGTCCGCGTCCTATACCTTGGCCTTCGACACGCCCGCTTGCCTGCCAGCCGCCGAAATCGAAAAAGGCTCGGGACGGACAAGCAGGCCCCAGCTCGGTCTGGTTCCACACCACTCGCCGGGAGCCGTCATCGTGTTGGCCCACCGGATCGGGGGGATCGAGTTCGGATGCAGCTGTCATTGCCGACATGGTCGCACAATCGCTCCCGGCCGCGGTGCCCCGCCGCATATACTGCGGCGATCCGACGGGTTGTTCGCTGCCTATTTCTCGATAAGCTCTACTGACCAGCACCACCTGAACGCCACCCGCCGCTGGCCCAGCCACGAGAGACTCATGAGTTACGGCACCGTTTTCTGCGCCGACTTCGCCGACTACCCGTTCATGCACGAAGCGGCCATGAGCTTAGCTGATCAAACCCGACTGATCGTAGGCGGCCAGGGCCGAACCACGCGTCAGCCCACCGACGCCTCGCTGGATCGCTATGAATATTTCGACTGGCGACACTACTTCCGCCTGGCCGATTTCGAGCACAAGCTCGATCCCACAGCCGTTGTCAAACCCGAGCGTGTCAATGCCTACGAGCCCGCCAAGCATCATTTCATGCGCTCTCTGGACCGCGTGTTTCTGGTTCCGGAGGCCCAGGCTGTTCAGGAGCGGCTGTTCTACGGCCTGATCAACGCTTTCGAGGCATGGCTAGCCCGGGCACCGCGCCCGCTTACCGTATTTTTCGCTCATACCCCGCACTTTCCCTGGCATCTAGTGTTCCACCAAGTCTGTCGCGTCAACCGGGTTCCGGTCTACATTTTTCGCACGACCCAGATCGCCGATGCGGTCCTGCTTGATGCCGATCTATCGGTGTCCAACCAGGACTGGGTGCGCCCCGGCACACCCATCGATGCAAGCTGGGTGATGGATCAGGCCTGGGCGCGTTCGCCGCGCATGGCCAACTCGGTATCGATCAACGAACGCGCCAGCCGCCACGCGCGCAAGCGGCTCGGTTTTTTTCGCTGGAGCGCGATCGTCTGGCGCTATTTCCGCGATCGACACTATCTTGCGCATCGCCACTACCACCGACTGGGCTGGCGCGCGATCGTGGCCGCAGCGCGGCGACGTCATCGTCAACGCCGGGCAGATCTGGCCTATCTCGATCGTCACGCCGCCCAACAGGCTCCGACCGGGGCGTACGCCTATTTCGGCCTGCACTATCAGCCCGAGCGAACGACAGTGCCGGAGGCCGGGTATTTTCATGACCAGATCCGCGCGATTCGTATCCTGGCGGCCTCTTTGCCCACCGGCATGACCCTGGTGGTGAAAGAGCACCCGCGCCAACTCGGCGATCGACGACCGTCGCTGCGTCGCCTGCATGCGGTATGAAGTGGACCCCGTGAGCTGGACAGCCCACAGCGATTTTTAAGTGGCAAGCTGCCTGGTT
>NZ_APNK01000007.1 GCF_000732535.1 Salinisphaera hydrothermalis C41B8 | reverse complement strand
ATTCCAGCCGGATACGCCGCCTAATTCAAACTCCCGCGTACACCACTTTCGAGCATATCTCAGCGGCGCCCGGCGGCAATTACAACATCGATTATTCGGGCGCGTCGCGTCAGTTCGAACAGGAAGCCGGGGGGTTCACCAATACGCTGCTGTTCGCCACCATCATCGTGTTCCTGGTGCTCGCCGCCCAGTTCAACAGCCTGCGCGACCCGGTGGTGATCCTGGTCTCGGTGCCGCTGGCCCTGTTCGGTGCGCTGATCTTCGTCAATCTGTTCACCAGCCTCAATATCTATACCGAAGTCGGGCTGGTGACGCTGATGGGGCTGATCAGCAAGCACGGCATTCTGATCGTGCAGTTCGCCAACGATCTGCAACGCGCCGGTCTATCCAAACGGGAGGCCATCGAACAGGCGGCTGGCGTGCGCCTGCGCCCGATCCTCATGACCACCGCCGCCATGGTGCTGGGCGTGATTCCGTTGGTGATCGCATCGGGCGCCGGCGCCGCGGGCCGGTTCAACATGGGGCTGGTGATATCCACCGGTCTGGCGATCGGCACGCTGTTTACGCTGTTCGTGGTGCCGGCGTTCTACATGCTGCTGGCGGCACGGCATCAGACGACTCGCGACGCCGACTAGCAGCCGGAAGCGAGCGGGCGGCTACTGGGCGTGCGCGATATCGGCGAATTGCGCCCCGGTCAGAGCAGCCAAGTCGTCCGGCGCGAGGCTGATCTCCAGGCCGCGCCGGCCACCGCTGACGTGGATTCGGGGCCGGGCCTGCGCCGAGGCATCGATTACGGTCGGCAGCCGTTTCTTCTGTCCGAGCGGGCTCACGCCACCCAGCACATAGCCGGTCATCTTCTCGACTGCGGCCGGGTCGGCCATGAACGTCTTCTTCGCGCGTACGGCGGCGGCGAGCTTTTTCAGATCCAGCCGGCCGGAAACCGGGACGATGCCAACCACAAAGGCATGCGCGTCGGTTTCCGCGACCAGCGTCTTGAACACCTCGTCCGGCGACAGACCGAGCTGGTTGGATGCGTCGATGCCGTAGTCGCCCTCGGCCTGACTGGCGTCGTAGCGCGTGACGTCGTGGGCAATGCCGGCGGCTTCGAGAATCTTGATGGCAGGGGTCACGACGACGGCTCCGACGACTGGACGGTTGGTGATGGTAGCGCCGCGGCCCGGCGCTCGCGAGCCCGGCATACGGCCTCCGGCGCTGTTGCCGTTTCGTGCCACGACCCAGATTCGCAACGCCGCAGGGCGTCCCTGGTTAATTTTCATGGACGGCCCAACCTGCCGGAACAAGCGTCCACGAATTGACGACACGGCGGCTATACAGCGTGGGTGCGCTCTCGCGTGGGTTCCTCCACTCTGCGTTCGTTTCGCCTCGTCTTGCCCTACCGAGTCGATTTTCATGGCGCACTGGGCACGGACTCGTACGAAGCGGCAACAGACCCTAGACTGCCGGCACACGCTCCGATCGCTCGACGCACTGCCGATGAACGAAACCCCGCCGTTCTCCCTGACGCCGATCGGCGTGGTCGCCAGCGATTATCGTGACAAGTTCGGCGTGCCGCGCCAGCCCGGGCTGGTCGAGGCGGCGCGCGGTATCGTGAGCCTGTTGGATCCGTACGACGATCCGCTCGCGGTCGAGGGGCTGTCGGCGTACAGCCATCTTTGGCTGAGTTTCGTATTCGATCGCAGCCCGCCGACCTGGCGGGCACGGGTCCGCCCGCCGCGGCTGGGTGGCAATCGCCGGGTCGGCGTATTCGCGACCCGCAGCACGCATCGGCCGAATCGGCTGGGGTTGTCCGTGGTGCGGTTGCTGGACGTGGCCACGACGGTCCGTTCGGGGCCGCCGCCCTGGCCGCTGCCCGGGGCCGGGGCCGCGCGCAGCGCCCGGACGCATCTGTTGATCGGCGGGCACGATCTGGTGTCGGGGACGCCGATCGTGGATATCAAACCGTACTTGCCGTGGGCGGACGCCTGCGCCGACGCCCGCGCCGAACTTGCGCCCGCGGCGCCCGGGTTATTAGCGGTGCGCTGGCGGCCGGAGGCCGCGCAGGCGTTGGCGTCGCGCACAGACGGCGAATCGCTGAAAGCACTGATCGAGCAAGTGCTGGCCCAGGACCCGCGCCCGGCCTACCGACGGGACAACGCCGATCGTGTGTACGGCGTGGCGCTGCGCGACGTGGATGTACGGTTTACGGTCGACGCGCGCGAAGCGCCGGGCGTGGTCGAGATCCGTGAAATCGTGGCCGGTCAGCCGCCGATATAGGACATCTCGACCCGGCCGTCGGCATCGCCGCTAGGCGAACGCTGGGCGGTTTCTTCGCCGCGCTGCTCGGAATAGCGATCGTCGCGCGCGTGCCAGATGCCGGCGAGCTGGGCGGCGATGTCGGCATCGCTGGCGCCCGAGCGTAACGGGGTGCGCAGGTCGTGGCCGTGCACGCCGAACAGGCAGGTATACAGTTCGCCGATCGCCGACAGGCGGGCGCGGGTACAGCCGCCGCAGAACGGCATGGAAACCGATGCAATAACGCCGATCTCGCCGGCGCCGTCATCGTAATGCCAGCGGTTGGCGGTTTCGCCCGGCTGGCCGGCCGGTTGCCGGGTCAGGCCGTAGCGCGAGCGCAGCGTGTCGAGGATCTCGCGCGCGGGCACGACGTCGTCGAGCCGCCAGCCGTTGGAGGTGCCGACGTCCATATACTCGATGAAGCGCAGCACGACGCCCGTGTGCCGGAAGGCCTCGGCCATTGGCAGGATCTGGTCGTCGTTCACGCCGCGCTGGATCACGCAGTTGACCTTGACCGGCGTCAGGCCCGCGGCCACGGCATGATCGACGGCCTCGAGCACTTTCGCGGCCGGAAAACCGACGTCGTTGATCGCCATGAAGCGTTCGTCGTCGATCGCGTCGAGGCTGAGCGTCACGCGATTCACGCCCGCGGCCTTCAGCTCGCGCGCGCGCCGTTCGGTCAGCAGCGAGCCATTCGTGGTCAGACAGATATCGTCGATGCCGTCGATCGCCGCCAGCCGGCGGATCAACACGTCGATATCGCGGCGCAGCAGCGGCTCGCCGCCGGTGAGCCGCAGTTTGGTGACGCCGAGGCCGGCGGCAATCCGGGCAATGCGCTCGATCTCATCGAAATCCAGCAGTTCGCGGCGCGGCAGAAACAGATGCTCGGCCCCGAACAGCTCGCGCGGCATGCAGTAAGTACAGCGGAAGTTGCAGCGATCCGTCAGCGAAATGCGGAGATCGCGCAACGGCCGGCTGCGTGTGTCGGTAAGCGTCGACATGAGCCAGAGAATAACATCGGTCGATGTGCGATTTGCCGAGCGACCCGAGTTTTCTTGACGCGTCAGATCGTTATACGTCGGTATATCGCGTCTTTGAGGGATTCCGATTCGTTTGATGGGGCCTGATCGCGCCCGGTACGGCGCGTATGAAGGCCGGCCCGCGCACAAAATGGCACTCGGCGCGGACCCGCACGAAACCTCAACAGACCCTAGGGCGTGTTGAGGTTTCGTGCGAGCGCCGCGTTGGCGTCCGCAAATCGTGTCCGGCAAGGCGCGAGTCGCCGAGTCGTGGCGTGCCACGACCCAGACTCGCAACGCGGCCGGGCGCCCATGGTTAATTTTTTATGGGCGGCCCAACCCGAAGGGACAAGCGCCCTTAAATTAACGACACGACGGCAATCCAGCGTTATAGCTCTCTCGCGTAGGCCCACTACGCCACGTTCGCTACGCCTCGTCTTGCCGCAAAACAGCGCTTGGCGCGGACTCACACGAAACATCAACACGCCCTAGAATGGCGGCATGAAGAGTTCCCGAACGCCACGCCCGCGCTGGCAGCTCGCCGATCTGCTGGACTTCGAGGCCGTACTGGCGACGAGCGAACGCGTGGACGAGCGTGAGCGTCTGATTTTCGCGCGCGACATCCGTCCGCAGCTGGCGGGCTTGCCGGAGGATCGGCGCCGTGCGCCCGGGCTGCGACTATGGCTGGCCGAGCGCAGGGCGCGCGAATCACAGCGGATCTGGCCGAGCCAGGCCTGGCTGCGGCTGGTCGATGGCCTGCGCTGGGCCTTGATTCTGGGCCTGGGGCTGATCGGCGCCGGCGTGGCCTGGGGCTTGTGTCTGGGCAACGGCCAGCGAGTTCATGTGGTGATCTTCGTCGGACTGACCGTGGCGCTGCCCTGGGCAGGCTTTGTGCTGCTGACCGGGCTACGGCTGGTTGCGAGTCGAAGCGGTGTCCCGTGGTTGATGCAGGTGTTGTTGCGCCCGGCAGCCGCGCGCCTGGCGGGGGACCGGAATCTGGCGCGCTGGGCGCAGGCGTTTTCGGATTCGCGGGCAGCCCGTGAGGCCGCGACCGCCCGTACGGCTCGGCTGATGCAGTGGGGCGGCCTGGGATTCTCGCTGGGTGTGGTGCTGGCTTTTGTGATCAGCCTGATGATCTTCGACGTGCGTTTCTACTGGGAAGCCACACCGGACAACAACGGCCTGATGGAAACCGCGGTCAGCACGCTGGCCGCGCCCTGGGCCGGGGTCTGGTCCGCTGCGGTGCCGGATGCGGCCACTGTGCGTGCCAGCCGTTTGTCCGGTGCGGCCGGTCAGCGCCCGCCGGGCGGTGCCGTCGCCGGGGCGTGGTGGCGATTTCTGGTGATGACAGTGCTGGTCTGGGGTGCGCTGCCGCGCCTGCTTTTGATCGCGCTGTTCGCCGCACGCGAGCGCTGGGCACTGGCCCGGCTGGATTTTCAGGCGCCACGACATCGCGCGCTGTGGCGTTCATTGGCCGGGGTCACGCGCGGCGCGGTGGCGGAGTCGAATACCGATGGCGCGCTCGTGCTAGACGTTGGTGGCCACGATATCGACGGCACCGCGATTCGCGGCTTTCTGCTGCGACGGCTGCGTCTGAATCCCGAGGCTACGCAGCGCGTGAACGTGCTCGACGCCGAAGCCGAGGCGGCCGCCGATCGTGCGCTCGCAGCGGCGCCGGGGCACGTGGTGCTCGTGGCATCCGACTGGTCGTTGTCGCCGCGTTCGGCGACACGATTGCAGGCCCGGGTGCGCGACAGCGCCGGCCGGGCTACGCCGGTCACCTGGGTCATCGTGGCCGATCTTGACGGCATGCCGGGGGCCCCGGACGCCGAACACATGAGCCGCTGGACCGCCTTTGTCGACGGTCTGCGCGATCCGGCCACGGAAGTTGCTGCCTATGATCCCGCCGCGTAATCGCGAATCCGGACGCGCCATCGCCTGGGTCGCGCCCGGCGTGCCGACCTTTGCCGTCGTCGGCAAGGTGAATATGGGCAAATCGGCGGTGCTCGCCACGCTGCTGGAAGAAGACGACGACGCCATCATCCGTATCTCGGCCGAGCCGGGCGAGACCACGCGCTGCCAGCGCCTGTCGTTGGTGCTGGACGGCGACGAGCGGCTGCGCTTTATCGACACACCGGGGTTTCAGCAGCCGATCGAGGCGCTGCGCGCAATCCGGGCATTGGCCGCCGATCCGGATCGCGGGCCCGGGCCGGATACGTTGGCGGCTTTTGTGGCGCGTTATCGCGACACCGACGAATTCGTCGACGAATGTCGGCTGCTGGAACCGTTGATCGAAGGCGCGGGCGTGCTCTATGTCGTCGATCCGGATGTGCGACTGCACGATGCCTTCATCGCCGAGATCGAGATTCTGCGCCTGTCGGCCGGGCCACGGCTCGCGGTGCTCAATCCGCATCATCGTGAAACCGACGCCGACCCCGGGCGCTATGCCGACGCGTGGCGGACCGAGCTGGGCAAGTCGTTCAATCTGGTACGGACTTTCGATGCGTTTGCCGCGCGCTATACCCAGCGTCGCGAACTGCTGGCCGCCCTCAACCGCATCGACGAACGCGATCGTGCACATCTCGACACCACCATTGCGTTGCTGGATGCCGAATGGCAACAGCGGCGTGAAGAAGCCGCCGAGCGTATCCAGTCGTTTCTACGCAGCGCGCTCAGCCTGCGGGAACACGCCGATTATGCCGAGACGGATGCCCCGGAAGCGGCAAAGCGGCGCGCGATGGCCACGGCCGGACAGCGTTACTACGCCCGCATCGCCGAACTGGAGCGCGAGACCGCGAATGCGCTGCTGTATCTGTATCGGCATCGTCATACGCGCGCGGCGGCCGCGTCGCCGGTGGGCGAAGGGCTGGATCTGGCGCACGACGAAACCTGGCGCCGCTTTGGTTTGACCCGACGTCAGCTGACCTTTGCCGGCGCGGCCGTGGGGGCGGGCGCCGGGGTCTCGGTCGATGCGGGGACGCTCGGTCATACCCTGGGTCTCGGCACGCTGATCGGCGGGGGCGTGGGGGGCGCGTTGGCCTACTTCAAGGGCGACGCGCTGCCCACGCTCAGTGTTTCGCTCGGGCGGGCCGGGGCGCGCATCGGCGGCGGGCGGCGGATTACGCTGGGGCCGCCGAAAAATCCGAATTTCGCTTGGATTCTGCTGGATTCGGTATTGATCCGTTATCGCGCCATCATCGAGCGCACGCATGCGGCGCGCGACGTGGGTGAGCTGGCAGCAAGCGCTGACGGCGGCGACAAGGCCGGCGCCATCGTGCATCGGCTGGCGTCGGATCGACAGAAACGGCTGGCGCGCTGGTTTCGCGAGGCCGCGAAAGGCCGCGATAACGAGGAGCGCGCCGCCGCGGCCCGCGCCGATATCGAGGCCACACTGGCCGAGATCGAGGCGGGCCCCCGCGACTGATCCAACCGGTTATTGCTGGGAACCGGTCCCGTTGCTGCCGGCGGCCGACAGTGCGTCGTCGATCGCCTTCTTGAGCTTGTCGTAGCTGGGCCCGCCGATGAACTCGGTATTGCCGACCAGCACCGTCGGCGTGGCGCGCAGCTTCACCAACTGCCCTGCCTTGTGTTCCTGGTTGATGGTGGGCAACGGCGTCTTATCGTTCATGCAGGCCTTGAGCTTGCCGGTATCCAGCCCGGTCTCGACACCCAGGTCGAGAAACATCGAACTCGCGTCGGAGCTTTCGGCCCATTTCGACTGCGAGTGATACAGCCGGTTGTGATACGGCCAGAACTTGTCCTGGCGCGCCGCACAACGTGCCGCGATCGCTGCCGCCTGGGCGTGCTGATGCATCGCCAACGGGAAGTCGAAAAAGATGAAGCGGATCTTGCCCGAGTCGACGTATTCCTTGCGGATGCGCTCCGCGGTCGGCTCGAAGGCGCCGCAGGCCGGGCATTGATAGTCGCCGAATTCGCGCACCGTGACCGGCGCGTCGGGATTGCCGATCGATTCACCCAGCTTGTCGTACTTCTGGCGCAGCGTATCCATGGTCGACGAGCTGAGCTGTCGGATGTTGTCGTTCGGCGAGGGCGCCGTCCGCTTGTTGCCGCTAAAGCTCATGACCAGCATCGCGATCACGATCAATACGCCCACGGCCAGCACCGGGAAGAATAGAGCGCCGAACAGGCTGCTCCGGCCATTGTTGTTCTGCGGACTCATCCGCCGCTCCTTCGTTCTGGTCACCGAATCGCGCGCTATTCTAGCCCGGTCGGGTGCTCGGGGTCAGTTACGGGACGAATGTGAACAAAAAAAGGGGCCGCGAACGGCCCCTCGTGGCGGACGGCGAGCGCCCGTGACGTGCGGTTTTCGAATTAGTTGTTGTCGGTCGCGTTGTCGACCTTATTCGATGCATCGTTCGCGGCGTTGGAGGCCTTGTCGCCTGCGGCGTCAGCCGCGTTCGACATTTTGTTGCCCGCCTTGTGCGCCGCGTTGCTGGTCGCGTCGGCGGCATCGTCTGCCTTGTTCTGCGTGCCGTTAACGATGTTCGATGTGGTGTTCTTCACCTTGGTCCAGGCGCTGGAGGTGGCGCTCTTGGTGTCCTGCCAAGCTTGGTCCGCCTGGTTCTGGGCGTTAGTCCACCAGGAATCGCTATACACCGGCTCCTTGCCGAGTTCGTTGCGCGTCATGTTCAGTTCGATGCGGTAATCCGGCTCGGTGGCCTTGCCGGTGGCCTTGGTCCGGACCGTCAACTGGTCGGGCGAGACGACATAGCTCTTGCCGCCGAGCACGCCGAACTTGCCCTTGGTTTCGACCACGAACGAACGGATTTGCATGCCGTTGCCGAGCAGCACGTCTTTGACTTCGCCGATGGCGTCGTTGTCGTTGCCCTTGGCATAAACCGGCGCATCGAGCAGGTGAACGGCGGAATACATGCCCTGGGCCTGGCTGGTCACGGTAGCCTGCTGAGCCGAGTTCGAAGTATTGCTGTCGGCGAACGCGAGGCTGCTGCTCGCGGCCAGCGTGATCGCCGTCAGGCCGGTAATGGCGGAGGTCTTGATGTTCATCGTCGTCCCTCTCGTTTAAAGACAATTCGTTGAGACGCCCCCGACGCTAACGGACGCGGTTGAACAGCAGCTGACCGGCGTTATTCGGTAAGCGCTCGTACCAGCCGTTCGATGAGTGGTGTGGGCGTGGCATCGTGGCGTTGTATCGACCACAACGGTCGGGCAAAGACATGCGCGCCGAGAGCCACGAAACGCACCTCGCCGGCCGCCGCGGCGCGCTCGGCGGCCGCCCGGCTCACGCAGGCCAGGCCGGCGCCGGCGGCCACGGCCCGGACCTGCGCATCGCTGTCGTCGACGACCAGCACGGCCGTCGGCCGTTCCAGGCCGGCCAGCGCGAGACTCTGTTCGAATACGACCCGCGTGCCAGAACCGGCTTCGCGCATCACCCAGGACCAGTCGCGGATCGCCGCCGGATCGAGCCGGGCAGGCGCCCGCGGCGGCCCGATGATCTCCAGCCAGTCGGTACGCCAAAGCGCGGCCCGGATATCCGGGCGCTGAGCGGGGCCTTCGATGAAGCCGAGATCGGCCTCGCCCGCGGCCACGCATGCCTCGACCGTGGCGCTGTTGCTCGAGCTCAGCGTCGGCCGTAGGGCGGGGTGATCTCGCAGCAGCCGGGCCAGCGGCGCTGGCAAGAGATAGCGGGCGATCGTGCTTGAGGCTGCAATATGTACCGGGCCGGTGAGTTCGTGATCGGCATCGCCGCGCAATCGGGCCCCGAGCGCCTCGAGTTCGGCGCGCGGTTCGTTACTCAGAGCCAATAGCCGATGCGCGGCTCGCGTCGCGACAATGGCACGTCCCCGTCGCTCGAACAGTCGCGTATCCAGCGCCTCGGCGAGTTCCTGCAGCGCCTGGCTGACCGCGGCCTGGCTCAGATGCAGGGTATCGGCGGCCGCGCGGACCTGTCCGGTCCGCATCACGGCGGCGAAAATATCCAGTTGGCGCAATGTGAATCGAACGGGCATCTCGCCATGATTTGGCAAAACCGAACGTATCGTCAATTAATATTCGATTTTCCCGATTCCATCATCGGCGCAGGCTGAGCGCACACCTGCTACCGAGGATCGATGATGTCGCTTTCGATACCGTTCAATCAGTTGGTCCGGCCCCGCGAAGTGGTTCGCCAGTTCACCCCCAACTGGTTCACCGCGACGATGGGCACGGGCATTCTCGCGCTGGCGCTCGGTCTGCTGCCCGGACACCTGCCCGTTATAGCCCGGCTGGCAGAGAGTCTGTGGTGGTTCAACATGGCGCTGTTCGCGCTGTGCTCGATCCTCTACGGCGCCCGCTGGGTGTTCTATTTCGACGAGGCGCGTCGCATCTTCGGTCACGGCACGATGTGCATGTTCTTCGGCGCGATCCCCATGGGCCTGATCACGATCGTGAATGGATTTATTGCCTTTGGCATCGCGCACTGGGGCGATGCCGCGGTGCGCATCGCGGCCGATCTGTGGTGGCTGGATGCCGTCATGGCGCTTGCCTGCGGCTGGGGCGTACCATTTCTCATGTTCACGCGTCAGGATCACGCGCTGGAACGCATGACCGGCGTCTGGCTGCTGCCGATCGTGGCCGCCGAGGTCACGGCCGGTTCGGCCGGGCTGATCATCCCCCACCTGGGCGCCACGGCCGAAGCTCGCACGATGTTGTTCATTGGCTACGGTCTGTGGGCAACATCGGTCCTGCCGGCCCTCGGCATACTGGTGATCCTGTTCCTGCGTCTGGTACTGCACAAGCTGCCGGGTCCGGACATGGCGGTGACCAGCTGGCTGGCGCTGGGGCCGCTCGGCACCGGGGCGCTCGGGCTGCTGACGCTCGGCGAGGCCGCCGGGCATGTATTGACGGGTGACGCAGGCGCGACTCTCGCGGCGGCCGCCCATGGCGTCGGCGTGATTGGCGCGGCGATTCTCTGGGGCTATGGCCTATGGTGGTGGGTGATCGCGATGCTGGCAACGGCCTATCACCTGCGTGACGGTCTGCCGTTCAACATGGGCTGGTGGGGTTTCACTTTCCCGCTGGGCGTATATTCGGTGGCCACGCTGGATCTGGGCGCCGAGACCGGCCTGGCGATGTATACCGTGCTCGGCAGCGTATTCGTCGTGCTGCTGGCGGGCTTCTGGACGCTGGTGACCGCCCGAACACTGCCCGGGGTCTATCGCGGTCGCTTGTTCGACGCGCCCTGTCTGTCGCAGGAAACCGGGTTGCGCGGCCCGGCGGGGGACGAGGCGCCCGTGCTGGCTTCGATGGCCTGACGCGGGTCAGAATAAGCGCCTGAGTTTTCGTGGAGGCTCGCCCGCGTGACTGAACCAACGTACGAACCGTTCGGCACGACGACCTACGATCCGGAACAGGCGCATGCCGAGGGCCAGACCACCGAGTCGGAGGACGGCGCCGAATATGCCGAGGACAAGACCATGCCTGTGATCTATTCGATTGCTGCCATCGCGCTGGGTGCGGCGATCGGCGCGAACCTACGCTGGGTGATCGGGCTGGGGCTGAACAGCTACCTGCCGACCCTGCCGCCGGGGACGCTGGTAGCCAATCTGCTCGGTGCCTTTCTGATCGGCATTGCAATCGCGACTTTCTCCGCGTTGCCCGAACTGTCATCGTTCTGGCGGCTGATGATCGTGACCGGTTTTCTGGGCGCGCTGACCACGTTTTCCACGTTTTCTGCCGAAATATTCACGCAGATCCAGGACGGCCGGCTGCTCTGGGCATTCGCCGGGATCGTGGTCCACGTCGTCGGCTGTCTGATCATGACCGGCCTGGGCATGGCCACCTTTGCGGGTCTGCGGCATCTCACGGGAGCCACGTCATGAAGGGGTTCGAACTGATCTTCATCGCGTCGCGTTCGCGCCGGCACGACGGCAAGCCGGTACTCGATACCGTCGCGAAGCTGGCTAAAGCCCAGGGCATCACGCGCATGACCCGGCGCGACGATATCGAAGGCATCGGTGCGAACGGCCACACGCATTCGGCCCATTTCTTCGAAGCCACGGATGAGCCACAGGAGCTGATGTTCGTGCTCGACGGCGGCGAATGCGACAAGCTCATCCGCGCGGTCGAGGAAGCCGAGTTGCCGGTGTTCTGTCTACGCCGCCAGATCGATTACTGGCAGTTCGGGGCGAACTAGCAGGGCGGCTGCTCAGCTGCGACCCAGCAGCCGCGGCAGTTCGGCAAAGTCGGTGAAGCGCACCAGGTCGGCGTCCGGATGATCGCCGATCGTGCGGCGGTGGTCGTAGCCGAAGACGCGCATGCCGGCCCGGCGAGCTGCCTCTACGCCCGGGTCGCTGTCCTCGATCACGGCGCAGTCGGCCGGGTCGATCCCCATGGCATGTGCGGCATGCAGGAACAGGTCGGGCTCGGGCTTCCAGGCCTCGATGTCGTAGGCCGAGAACACCAGGTCGCCGAAGTATTCGGCCAGCCCCGTCACGCGCAGCGCGGTCGCCAGCTTGCCGGGCGGGCCCGAGGAGGCCACGCAGCGCGGGCCGCCGATCGCCTCGATCGCAGCATGCACCCCCGGAATCGGCTCCAGCTCGCGCTCGAACACGCCGCTCGCATAGGCGCGATAACGGGTGGTGAAATCCTCGCCCAGATCGATGTCGTGGCGTGCCGACAGCGCGTCGCACATGTCGGCGAACTTGCCGCCGCGGAACTCGGCTTCCACGGCCACCGCATCGAGATGAATGCCGTGATCGGCGGTGATCATGTCCACGATGCAGCGCGCATTGAGCAGTTCGCTGTCGACGAGCGTGCCGTCGCAATCGTAGATGACGGCGGCGATGGGTCGAACGTCGGCCATGGTCGGCGGTCCTCGCGGTGGTCAAGCCGTAATAACGCGGAGGCAGTGTAGCCGCCTGCGGTGACTGCGGCGAGTCAGGGGGCAACGATTACGGGATGCGCCACCACGGCGTTGAACAAGACGCCGTGATCGTTCCAGGGGACCGCGTCGGGCTGGCACTGCCCGTGCTCGTCGGTCGCGCGTACGCGAATCATGTGCTCGCCGGGCGTAGCGGTCCACGCAAACGACCAGCATACCCAGGCGGCCGCGATATTCGGCTCGCCGAGGTCCGCGTCCCGCCAAGGACTGTCGTCGATGGTGTATTCAACCCGGGCGACGCGGGCCTCGCCGGAAAATGCCCGCCCGCGGATCACCTGGCGCCCGGCCGCGAGCCGGGCCGGCCAGTCCAGTTCGACGACGCTCATTACCGGCATGACCGTCACCGGCACGCCATCGGCCGGTGGCTCGACCGGCCAGCGCGGCCCGGCCAGGGTGTAGTCGGCGGTGTTCCAGTGGGTATGGCGCGGAGAGCAGGCGACCTCGATACGCCCGAGCCATTTCACGCTGGCGGCGCCGAGCCAGCCGGAGACCACCAGCCGCGCCGGAAAACCGTGATCGGGCGGCAGCGGTTCGCCGTTCATGGCCAGCGCGACCAGCGTGTCGTCGGCCATGGCCTTGGCGATCGGCAAGGGCCGGGCAAAACGGCCGGCGTCCAGGCCTTCGGGCAACACATCGACTGCGTGGCCGGTGACACCGGCGAGATCCAGGACATCGCGCAGGCGCACGCCGGACCATTCGGCCACGCCGATCGCGCCGGTATGCCACTGGGCACCGCCGGCTTCGTGTCCGAAGCGCTCGGCAAAGAAACGACGGGCGTTGCCGGCGCATTCGATCGCGCGGATACGGGAGACGCGTGGCAGTTCGGAAAGCGCGGCGTAGTCGAGCGTGATCGATCGTTCGACGCCGTCGCCGGTGATCTCCAGCCGCCAGTCGTCGCGCTCGATGTGCGGCGTGGCATCGTGGTTACGCACATAGAAGCGATCGGTTGGCGTGAGATAGCCGGACAACTCGGCGAGCCGCGTTTCCGCGTTGCGGCGCTCGCCGTGTGCGGGCGTGGTGAACAGCCGGTCCGGCGTCGGTTTGATCAGGTCGGGGCAGCGTGGCATGACGAGACTCGTTGCCTGGAATTCAGGCATCCGAGTAGGCGCCGGCCGCGGGCGCGTCGTCAATCGATTGACGCACCGTGAAGCGGTCCATAATCTTGCCCGAATGTCTAACGACGAACGCGCAATCTCGGCCTTCATCGAACGCATGGGCCTGTCCGCCCAGGGCGACGGCCTGCCGCGTATTGCCGGTCGTATCCTGGGCTATTTCATCGTGCACGGCGGCCCGACCAGTCTGTCGGCCCTGGCGCGTGAACTTCAGGTATCGCGGGCGAGTATTTCCACCAATGCCCGCATGCTGCGCGATCTGGGCGTGCTCGAAGCGACCGCCGTGCCGGGTGACCGTCAGGATTACTACCAGCTGGCCCCGCGCCACTATCTGCGCGTGCTCGAAGGCTATATCGAGCGCATGGGCGTGCTGAGCGAGTCGTTATCCACCGCTCAGCATGAAATCGACGACGCGAATCAAGGCGCCCAGGCCCGCCTGGCCGATATGCACCGGTTCGTCGATGCCGCACGTGCCCAGACGCGCTCGCTGATCGACGATCTGCGGGCCGATTCGGCCAACGACGACTGAGGCGACTCGCCTCGCCACCGTGCAGGTGGCTGCTATGCTGGCTCCGCCGGTGCCGGGGGAGGACAGCGATAGTGGGCCGCGAATGACCGCCGACTGGTTGCATCTGAGCGCCGACACCTGGCGCTATCTCTCGCTGCCCGTGATCAGCGCGCTGGTGGGCTATGTCACCAACGTCGTCGCGATCCGCATGATGTTTCACCCGATCGAGTTCAGGGGCGTGGCCCGCCCGTGGCTCGGCTGGCAGGGCATCGTGCCGCGCAAGGCGTCGAAGATGACGGGTATCGCGGTCGATACCATCACCGAATCGTTGATTACCGAGGCCGAGATGTTCGGCCGGCTGGATCCGCGTGAGGTCGCGACCGAAATCGAGGGACCGCTGATGGTCATGGTCGACGACGTGATCGAGACCGTCATGCGCCGGCATTACCCCACGCTCTGGCCGGCCGCGCCCGAGACGCTGCGCCGTGCGGTGCATGCGCGACTGCGCGCGGCCGCGCCGCACGTGGTGACGCGGGTGATGCACGAGATACGCGCCAACATCCGTTATCTGTTCGATCTCAAGAGCATGATCACGCGCCTGCTGGTGCGGGAGAAAACGCTGCTCAACCGGGTGTTCAAGGAAACCGGCCGCGACGAGTTCATCTTCATTGGTCGTTCCGGCGCTTATTTCGGGTTCGCTTTCGGTCTCGTCCAGATGGCGTTATGGGTGTTCTTTCAGCCGTGGTGGCTGCTGCCGCTGTTCGGGCTGATCGTCGGCTGGGCGACCAACTGGCTGGCGTTGAAGATGATCTTCAATCCGAAAAACGGCATCCAGATCGGCCGCTGGCGCCTGCAGGGCCTGTTCTTCCGACGGCAGAACGAAGTAGCGGCCGACTATGGCGCGCTGGTGGCCGATCATGTCATCACGCCCGAACATATCCTCGATGAGATCACCCACGGCCCTTATGCCGACAAGCTCATGGCGATGGTCCGGCGCGAGGTGGGCGCGACCGTCGACGACACCCTGCGTGTTGCCCGCCCGTTGATGAACTGGACGCTGGGCGAGCACGAATATCAGCGCCTGCGCCGCGATGCCGAGCAGGAAGTCGTCGCGCGTATGCCGGCGCTGCTGGAACGTCTAACCGGGTACGCCAAGCAGCGCATGGCAGTACGCGAGACGTTGATCGAGCGGCTGCAGTCGCTCACCCCCGCGCAGTTCGAGTCGATGCTGCGGCCGGCGTTCGAGGAAGACGAATGGATTCTGATCGCCGTGGGCGCCGCACTCGGCTTTGCGGCCGGCTGGATCCAGTTGGTGTTCGTCTTCTCCAGCGTGTTCGAACAGCACTTTGGCGCCTTGTGGTGAAGCCGGTCTGCTTGCAAGCCGGCGCCGTGGCGTCGACTCTAAGCGGCATAGCCAGGGCCGAACGCGGCCCGCGCAACCGGTGTGAATCGCCATGGCCGCCAGTCGCATGCCGAAAAGACGGGGACCCCGGGCGCTCGATCGCCTGATGGACGTCATACGCGATGCCGAGGACTGGCCGGTGGCCGGCTCGGCCGTCCGGCGCATGTCCGACGCCGAAACCTGGGCGTTGATCGAGCTCAAGCAGCGACTGGATGCGCTCGACGAACCGCGACCGCAGCCCGCGGAGTCCGAACGCCCGGCCACCCCCGCCGAAATGTTGGCCGGACTGGTACGGCGCTCGCGCGGTATCGATCCGGATGCCGCCCTCGATGCACTCTATCGCCAGACGTTGTCGCAGCTGGTGCCCGATCAGGTCTCGATGCTGGATGTGCTGGCCGAGCGGCAGATCGCGCCGTTGTGCCATCTGGGCGCCAGTCGTCTGCCGGCCGGGCCGATCAGCACGACCGTACTGTCCAATGCCAGCTCGCTCGGCCGCGAGGCCGGAGTGCTGTTGCGCGAATATGTGCCGCACTACATGACCCATCTACTCGCTCTCGGCCTGTTGCAGGCTGGGCCCGAGGATGACGCGCTCGAGCCGGAATACGAACTGTTGATGGCCGATACTCAGCTGCGCGAGATGCGCCAGTACGTGCGCGACACCCTGCGGCTGTATCCGCGCACGCTGCGCGCCTCGGTCACGCTTAGCGACTACGGGCGCGCGCTCTGGCGCGATTGCCGGCCGGCCGCCGAGGCGCTGGTGCAGCAGGGGCGATAGGGGCAACTCGCGAGCGTGGATCGCGCATTCCTGTTCAGCCAATCCATGCACCGCACCGTCGCCGGGTGGCGCGCGTAGAGGACACTCGACGGTGTATTGCAGGCTGATCTGCTCCAGAATGCGTCTGGACGACGGTCACGATCGCGGCCACACTGAGCGCCGAAATTGAAAATAATAATTTTCGGCCGGACGGCCGTGATCTGTTATCGAGTAGGAGGAAGCGCCGGATGAGCGATAATCAACGCTCGGTCGTCACTGCCTGGGACGTCCTGAAACCCACGCGAGATCAGTTCGAGAACCTGGGCGCGGTAGGCCGCGGCGTCGGCATGCTCCTGCGCTCGCGATTCCGCGATCGGTTGACGATCGCCACCCTGATCGAAGAGCACGCGGCGCGTCGTCCGAAACATCCGGCGCTGGCGTTCGAAGGGCGCGAGTGGTGCTATGCCGAATTCAATGCGGCCGCCAACCGTTACGCGCGCGTGCTCGCCGCGGCCGGCATCGGCGCGGGCGATGTGGTGGCGCTGCTGCTCGACAACCGCCCGGAGACGCTCATGCTGGTGGCGGGCCTCGCCAAGCTCGGTGCCGCCGCGGCCATGTGCAACACCAAGCAACGCGGCGACGTGCTCGCCCACAGCCTGGCGACCGTTGAGCCGCGGGCCATCGTGGTGGGCTCGGAACTGGCCGACGCGTTCGCCGAAGTGCGCACCGACGAGCGGCTGAGCGATCTCACCATGATCTGGCAGCTGCCGGACGGCGAGAACCGCGCGGCTATCGAGGGCGCGACGGATCTTGCCGCCGCGGCGGCCGACGAGTCCGACGACAACCTGACCAGTTCGAACCAGGTCTCGAGCACAGCGACCTGTTTCTATATCTTCACCTCCGGCACCACCGGCCTGCCCAAGGCCTCGCGCATGAGCCATCGGCGCTGGCTGCGCGGCGGGGCTGGGCTGGGCTTGCTCGGACTGCGGCTCACCGCCGCCGATCGTTTTTATTGCGCACTGCCGCTCTATCACAACAACGCGCTGACCGTGTCGTGGGCGTCGGTGTTGTGTGCCGGGGCTACGTTCTGCCTCGCCCGCAAGTTTTCCGTCTCGCGTTTCTGGGACGATATCCGCGCGAACCGCGCCACGGTGTTTTCGTATATCGGCGAGCTGTGTCGTTATCTGCTGGCCGCGGCCGACGAGCAGGGCGATCGCGATCATCCGGTGCGCGCGGTGATCGGCAACGGCCTGCGGCCGGATATCTGGGATGACTTCAAGGCCCGCTTCGGCATCGACCGGATCTGCGAATTCTATGGCGCCAGTGAAGGCAACCTGATCTTCGTCAACGGCTTCAACATGGACCGCACGGCCGGCTTCTGTCCGTTGCCGTTCGCGGTCGTGGCCTACGATCCGGACACCGAGCAGCCTGTGCTCGATGAGAACGGGCATATGCGCGAGGTCGGCCGCGGCGAGGTGGGGCTGTTGCTGAACAAGGTCACCGATTTCGCGCCGTTCGAGGGCTATACCGACGACGCCGCGGGGGAGAAGAAGCTGCATCGCGGCGTGTTCAAAAAGGGTGACTGTTATTTTGATACCGGCGATCTGGTCCGGCGCCAGGGCATGCGTCATATCGCCTTTGTCGACCGCCTGGGCGATACCTTCCGCTGGAAGGGCGAGAACGTGGCGACGACCCAGGTCGAGAACGCCGTCAACGGCTTCGACGATGTCGCTGAGTCCGTGGTCTACGGGGTCGAGGTGCCGGGCGCGGACGGCCGGGCCGGCATGGTCGCGATCACGCCGAAGGGTGACCCCGAGCGTTTCGATTGGTCCGGCCTGGCCACGCACCTCAAGGCTGAGCTGCCGGGCTACGCAGTCCCGCTGTTCGCGCGGATCAAGCCGGAAGCCGAAGTCACCGGCACCATGAAATATCGCAAAGTCGATCTGAAGAAAGACGGCTATGCGCCGAAATCCGGCGATGCCGTCTACATGCGGGACGCCGAGGGCGATACTTATCGCCCGCTGGACGAGGCCACCCGCGATCGGCTCGACGCCGGCGAGCTATCGCTTTGAGCTAGGGCGTTTTGAGGTTTCGTGCGAGCGCCGCGTTGGCGTCCGCAAATCGTGCCCGGCAAGGCGCGAGTCGCCGCGTCGTGGCGAGTCACGACCCAGACTCGTAACGCCGCCGGGCGGCCCAACCCTTCGGGACAAGCGCTGTTTTGCGGCAAACAACTACGCCACGTTCGCTACGCCTCGTCTTGCCGCAAAACAGCGCTTGGCGCGGACTCCCACGAAACCTCAAAACGCCCTACGGCCGTCAGGCGACGGAGTCGTCGGCCGCCGGCTCGTCGTCGGGGCGGTCGGTGGCTTCGTAGTGCTGGGCGCCGAAGATCATCGCGCGGAACATGATTTTGGCCTCGCGTGCCATTTCGGCCGCGCTCAGGCCCGTGTCCTCGGTCAGCCATTCGGCGACCAGCTCGTTGAACATGCCGACCAGCGCCACTGCCGGCAGGCGATAGTTGCGCTCCGGCAGCATGCCGGATTCGGCCATGAATTCGGCATAGCGCTGGATGATGTCGGCCAGCGCATGCGTCGTGCCGCGCCGCTTTTTCTCCATCGCCTCGGACACGCCGACCGCCTCGATGCAGATGATGCGCCCGCGGCGCGGGTCCACCAGCAGATAGTGAATCGCGGATTCGATGGTATCGGCCACGCGCTGGGTCAGCGTGTCGCGACCGGACGTCAGCGAGGCCCGGATGATGTTTTCCATTTCCTCGACCAGCGCGTCGTAAACAGCGTGCAGGATCGATTCGCGCCCGCCGAATTGTTCATAGAAATGCCGCGTCGAAACCTTGGCCTGGCTGCACACGGCCTCGATCGGCGTGGCCGCGTAGCCGCGTTCGCCGAACAGCGCCGTGCCGGCCGCGATCAAGCGCTGATGGCGCTGGCGACGCAATTCTTCGGCAGACAGGCCGCGGTAGCCGCGTTTGCGGCCGCGGGTCGAGGCGGTGCGTTTTTTGGCGGAGTCAGTCACGAACAGACCTGCTTGACGGCGATCATCCCGTTGGTATTATCTGAAAATCGATCTTTTTGAAAAGGGCTTTCTACAAAAAACGTCGCTTCGATGCGGCGTGAGAGCCCTCCGGTTTCTCTGTTTGGCGAGGTCGTCATGTTCGGACTGATTACGGCGCTGATTCTTATCGGTCTGTATTGGACCCTGTTTTATCGCGGAATATCCCTGCGCCTGTTCACGGCCGTCACTGCGCTCGTGCTGGTGGCGTTCTGGGCGGTGGGCTTCTACGGGCCGGTCGGCCTCGTGATCGCGGCCGTGGTGTTCGCGATTCCAGCAATCGCGTTCAATGTCGTGCCGTTGCGGCGAATGCTGATGAGCCGGCCGCTGTATCGCGTGTTTCGACGCATCCTTCCGGAAATGGGCGCCACCGAGAAAGAAGCGATCGAAGCCGGCGAGGTCTGGTGGGAAGGCGAAATGTTTCGCGGCCGTCCGGACTGGAATCAACTGCTCGATTTCAAGCTCACGAAGCTGACCGACGAGGAACAGGCGTTTCTCGACAACGAAGCCGAGCAACTCTGCGCCATGATCGACGACTGGGAGGTCAACTTCGAGCTGAAGGATCTGCCCGAGCCGGTCTGGGATTACATCCGCAACAATCGCTTCTTCGCCATGCTCATTCCGAAAGAGCACGGCGGGTTGGGGTTTTCGGCCTATGCCCAGTCCTGCGTGGTGGCCAAGATCGCCACCCGTTCGCTGACCGCGGCGGTCACCGTCATGGTCCCGAACTCGCTCGGTCCGGGCGAGCTGCTGGTGCATTACGGCACCAAGGCACAGCAGGAACAGTGGTTGCCGGGGCTGGCCAACGGACGCGAGCTGCCGTGCTTCGCGCTCACCGGGGTCGAGGTCGGTTCCGATGCCACCCAGATGCCGGATACCGGCATCGTTACCCGGCGCACCATCGACGGCGAAGAAGTGCTCGGCCTGAGCCTGACTTTCAACAAGCGCTACATCACGCTCGCCCCGGTCGCGACCGTCATGGGCCTGGCTTTCAAGCTCAAGGATCCGGACGGCCTGCTGGGCGATCCGGACAAAGTCGATTACGGCATCACCTGTGCGCTGCTGTCCACGGACACGCCGGGCGTGGAGATCGGCCGCCGGCATTATCCGGGCGCGGTATTCATGAACGGGCCGATCCACGGCAAGGATGTGTTCGTGCCGATCGATGCGATCATCGGCGGCCCGGAACAGGCCGGCAAGGGCTGGCGCATGCTGGTGGAATGCCTGTCGGCCGGGCGCGGTATCTCGCTGCCGGCGCTGTCCACCGCGACCGGCAAGGGCATGTACGGCATCACCTCGGCGTATGCGCGTATCCGGCGCCAGTTCGGCACCGAGATCGGCAACTTCGAGGGCGTGCGCGAAGGCCTCGGCGTGATCGGCGGCTATGCCTACATTCTGGAAAACGTGCGCAATCTCACCGCCTCCGGCGTGGATCACTGCACGCCGAGCGTGGTCACGGCGATGATCAAGTATCACTCGACCGAGATGATGCGCACGGTCATCAACCACGCCATGGACATCCATTCCGGCCGCGGCATCATCATGGGCCCGCGCAACTATCTGGCGGCGGCCTATCAAGCGTTGCCGGTGGCGATCACGGTGGAAGGCGCGAACGTGATGACGCGCAGCCTGATGATCTTCGGCCAGGGTGCGATCCGCTGCCATCCGTATGTGCTGTCCGAGATGGAGGCCGCGCACGATCCCGACTTCAAGACCGGCCTGCGCACGTTCGACCGCCTGCTGTTCTCGCATATCGGCTATTCGATCAATCGCATGGTACGGGCGTTCACGCTAGGCCTGACCGGCGCGCGGCTGGCCAAGGCACCGGTCGACAACGTGATGGCCGACTACTATCGCCATCTGGAACGCTTCTCGGCCGCACTGGCGTTTTCGGCCGATGTGTCGATGGGCAGCCTGGGCGGCGCGCTGAAGTTGAAGGAATCGACCTCGGCGCGGCTCGGCGACGTACTGTCGCATCTGTACATGGCGTCGGCCACGCTCAAGGGCTTCGAGGAACATGGCGCGACCGACGAAGACGTGGTGCATGCGACCTGGGCGCTGGAATATCACCTCCATGCCATCGAATCGGCGTTCCACGAATTCGTGCGCAACTACCCGATCAAGGCGCTGCGGCCGTTGCTCTCCATCGTGGCGCTGCCGACCGGCCGTCGGTTTTCCGGCCCGAGCGATGCCCTCAACGGCCGACTTTGCGACATGATGTCGGCTATGGACCTCAACTCGGCCTTTGGCAAGCGCATGAGCTACGACATCTATGTTGGGCGCGGCGAGAACGACCCGACCGGCCGCCTGATGGCCGCCTACGAAAAACTCAAGGAAGTCGATCCGTTCTACGGTGATTTCCTGCGCGGTGTGAAGCACGGTGAGATCGAAGGCGCGACCATCGAAGAGCAATTGCAGGACGCGGTAACCAAGGGCCGGCTCGACGAACGCCAGGCTGAACAGCTGCGCGAATACGACGTGCTGCGCTATGACGTGTTGCTGACCGACGATTTCTCCAAGGAATATCTGTTCAACCCGCATTCCGAAGAAGCACGGCGCGCGGAGGCGGAATCGGCCGAGTGGCGCAAGGTGTCATGAACTTCACGTTGCCCGGAACCCGCCGGATCGTTCTCGATGACGATCCGGCGGATCTCGTTCGTATCGACCGGGGCGCCGAGTGCGCGCCACAGGACGCCGGCCTCAGCGAAGAGGCGGTGGCGGCCATCGCCGAGGCGATGCTCGACGATATGTTCGGCACGCGAATCTACCCGGCGGTGACGTTCTGTCTGCGCCGGCATGGCCGGATCGTGCTCAACCGCTCGATCGGCTATGCGCGCGGGCTGGCGCCGGAACGTCCGCTGGCCTTGAACGCTCGGGTCGCCGAACCGGATACGCCGGTGTGTCTGTTTTCGGCCAGCAAGGCCGTGATCGCGCTGCTCACACACAAGCTCGCCGAAGAAGGGGGCATCGACCTGGATCGGCCGGTCTCGCATTATCTGCCGGCGTTTTCCGGCGACGGCAAGACGCATACGACGATCGCCCAGGTGCTTGCCCATCAGGGCGGTTTTCCGCAGTTCAGCGCGGAGGGCCATGGGCCGGAAGTGCTGACCGACTGGGATCGGTGTATCGAACGGATCTGCGACATGCCGGCCGAGGCCGGCGGCCGGCGGTTGGCCTATCATGCGTTCACCGGCGGCTTCATTCTCGGCGAAGTCATACGGCGCGTTACCGGGAGTTCGGTCACCGAGTATCTGGATTCGAGGCTGCGCAAGCCGCTCGGCATGCGTTATTTCACCTATGGCCTGGATGGTCGCTCGCGATCACGCGTGGCCGAGAATCACGTCGCCGGGCAGCCCGTGCGCTGGCCGGTATCGCGCTGGGCCGAGGAGGCGTTGTCGGTCCCGTTCGAGGAAGTCGTGGATATCTCCAACCGGGATTTCTTCATGGACGCGGTGATCCCGGCCGGCAATCTGTACGCGACCGCCGAAGAACTGTCGCGCTTCTATCAGATGCTGCTCGACGACGGCATCTATCAGGGCCGCCGGCTGTTCGAGCCGGCGACGCTGGCGCGCGCGCTCCGGCCGGCGTCGAATCAGTTTCTCGACCGTACGCTCAAGATTCCGATGCGCTATAGCGAAGGGTTGATGCTCGGCATGAACCCGATCGGGCTGTACGGCCCGATGTGCGGCGCCGCCTACGGCCATCTCGGCTTCATGAACATTCTCGGCTGGGCCGATCCATCGCGCGGCATCTCCGCCGCCCTGATGACCACCGGCAAGGCGATTCTGGGCGGGCATCTGGTCACGCTCATGCGGAGTCTCGGCGTGCTCAACCATCATTGCGGCGGGTTACGGGCATGAACGCACAGAAACATGGCACCACGGGCTACGGCGTCTGGCTCCGAGGCGGGCTGGCGGCGGCGGCGGATGTTTATGCCGGCACGGTGAATCTGGTCGAAAACGCGCATCGCGCCATCGCCGACACCGGCGCGGCGGTGAACCCTGTGAACTGGCCGGAGCGCGCGATCAGCGGGCTGAGCTATGCCAGCGTGCGCACCATCGGCGGGGTCAGTTTTGCCGCCGCCCGCGGCCTGGCCGGGCTGACTCGCGACGCCTTGCCGGACGACCCCGCGAGCGGCGGGGCGTGGCTCGCCCTGCGCAGCGCGCTCAACGGCGCCGTGGGCGATCATCTGGAGGCCACCGGTAACGAACTGGCGCTGCCGATGGCCTTCGTCGACGCCGAGGGACAAACGCTGGCCGACGACGATCCGCGCGGCCTCGGCCCGATCGCCGCCCGGCCGCGCCTCGTACTGCTGGTGCACGGCCTCGGCATGAACGACCGCTACTGGCGCCATGGCGATCAGCCCGACTTCGGCGAGCGCCTGGCGGCCGATCATGGTTATGCCGCGCTGCGTCTGCGCTACAACTCGGGCCGTGATATCGCCGCCAACGGCGCCGAACTGGCCGCGCGGCTGGAGCGGCTTGTGGCCGCCTGGCCGGCGCCGCTGGAGCGCGTGACGGCCATCGGGCACAGCATGGGTGGCCTGGTGCTGCGCGCCGCGATCGAGGCCGGGCGTGCAGCCGGTCATCGCTGGCCGCAGTTGCTGGCCGATCTGATCTGCCTGGGCTCGCCGCATCGCGGCGCGCCGCTGGAGCGGCTCGGCGAGTCGCTCAATCGCGGTCTTGCCTGGTCGCGCTATACACGGGCCTTTCATGCGATCGGCGATGTGCGCAGCGCCGGCGTGAAGAATCTGCGCCACGGTCTGGTATCCACGGAGCGCGATCCGGCCTCGCCGACCGGCTGCTTCCTGGTTGCGGCCTCGCTCGGTCGTTCCGATGAGGACCCGATTGGTCGCGTGCTCGGCGATCTGCTCGTGACCGTCGACAGCGCCTTCGACCATCCGCGCGCGCTTGACGACGCGGACGTCGATGGCTGCGTTTTCTATGGCATGACCCATTTCGCACTGGTTCATCACGACGATGTTTATCTGGCTTTAACCGAGTGGCTGGCGCCGAGGCTTGATGCGCCGATGCCTCGCCACCAGATCAATAGTTGAGGAGATCACGACCATGTCCGATATCAAACAACGCTTCGACGCGGCCGTCGACAAGGTGCGCAACGCGCCGTCGGACGGCGACTTCAAGCCATCGCAGGAATTCCAGCTCAAGATGTATGGCCTGTATCGCCAGGCCGTCGACGGCGACGTGACCGGCAAGAAACCCGGCATGCTGAATCCGGTCGCCCGCTACAAGTGGATGGCCTGGAAAGACAACGAAGGCATGAGCCGCGAGGAGGCGATGGCGGCGTACGTCGCCGAGGTCGACAAGATCGAAGCCGAATACGGTTGATCGGGACCGCGCGCACCAAGCCGCGCGCTGCACGAATATTATTCGCGAGCCGGCCGGGCAATGTTGTCCGGCCGGCTCGATCAGAACGACAGGACGATTTTCCGATGAGCGACTATCTGGTCAACGCCGCCTCCAAACCCACGCTGCGCAAGTTCATGGGCGCGCTCGGCATCCCGACGCCGGTCGAGCTCGCGCGCGCCGAGGGCCCCTATCAGGCCCGTTTTCTCGAGGGCCAGCGCGTATTGTTCGGCGCCCGACCCGGCGCAGGCGCCCGCGACACGATCAATACGGTGCTTTCCGGCACCGGTGCCCGCGTCGATACCAGCGACAAGCCGCAGCCGGCCGACGACGACCGCTACGACGCGCTGGTGTTCGATGCCACGCAGATGAGCGACGCGGCCGATCTCAAGGCGTTGTATGAATTCTTTCATCCGGTCGCCCGCAAACTGACGAAGAACGCCCGTGTCGTCGTGCTCACCAGCCAGCCGGAATCGATGCCGACGGTCGCCGCGGCCGCGGCCGCTCGCGCGGTGGAAGGGTTCACGCGTTCTTTTGCCAAGGAGATCGGCAAGTTCGGCTCCACCGTCAATCTGTTGTATGTGGAGCCCGGGGCCGAGGCCCGTATTGCCACGCCGCTGCGTTTCTTCCTGTCCGACCACAGCACGTTCGTCGACGGCCAGGCGCTGACCATCACCGCGGCCGGTATTGCCCCGGCCGATCCGCCCGAAACCCAGCCGCTGACCGGCAAGACCGCGCTGGTGACCGGCGGGGCGCGCGGTATCGGTGCGGCCACCGCGGCCAGGCTGGCCTCGGAAGGCGCTCACGTGGTGTGCCTGGATATTCCGCAGGACAAGGACACGCTCGATGCGACCGTGGCCGAATTTGGCGGCACTGCGCTGGCGCTGGACATCACCGACGACAGCGCGCCGCGTCAGATCGCCGATTTCCTCAAGGAGAAGTTCGGCGGCGTCGACATCGTCATCCACAACGCCGGTGTGACGCGCGACAAGACGCTGGCCAACATGCCCGAGCATTACTGGGACATGGTGCTGGCGATCAATCTGCAGGCGATTCTGGCAGTCGATGCCGTCTTGATGGACGAGCAGATCGTCAACGAGCATGGCCGCGTCGTCTGCCTGTGCTCGATCGGCGGCATCGCCGGTAACCGCGGCCAGACCAACTACGGCGCGACCAAGGCGGGCCTGATCGGCTTCGTCGAGCGCCGGGCCGATGCCCAGCGCGACCGCGGCGTGACCGTCAACGCCGTCGCCCCCGGCTTCATCGAAACCCGCATGACAGCCGAAATGCCGTTCGGCGTACGCGAAGCCGGCCGCCGGCTCGCCTCGCTCGGCCAGGGTGGCACACCCGGCGATGTGGCCGAAACCATCACCTTCCTGTGTACCCCGGGTGCCGGTGGCGTCTCCGGCAATGTGCTGCGCGTCTGCGGGCAGAGCCTGATCGGCGCCTGAGTTCGCGCTGTTCCCGGCCGGGAAAAAGCCGGCGTCGCAGCTGTGACGCCGGTTTTTTATGTCGACGATTCAGGTGGCTCGTGTTCGGCGAGCCAGGCCGCGATCCGTGGCCAGATCTCGCGCCGAGCCGGTTTGGAGACGACGATACCGGGATGGTCATAGTCGATTTCGAAACCTTCGGCTCGGCCGGCGAGCCAGAATGTCTTGTCGCTGCTGCCGATGGCTTCGATGAAGCGACGACAGCCCGCGCTGGGATCGACGCGGTCGGCGGCGCCGCTGATCGCCAGTACCGGTGTGCGGATCGCGGCCAGCTCGGTGTCGAGCCCCGCGCCGCGTCGGCTTTCGACCCAGTCGCAGGCATCGAATACGGCCGCGGCCGGCTCATCGACCGGACCGAGCCTGGCGGCGCGGGCTGGCAGATGGCCGAGCACGCGCGTTAAGGTTTTTGTCGCCAGATTGGCCGGCCGGTCGAGCATGCGCTTGCCGACCTGATACTGGCTGGCGAGCAGCACGAGACCAGCCACGGCCTCGCCAGGCAATTGCGTCGCGATCGCCCGGGCGGCCAGAACGCCGCCGAAGGAATGCCCGATCCAGAATGCCGGGCGCTCGTGGCTGCGGGCCACGCGTCGTGCCACGGCTGGCAGGTCCTGGCTCAGATGCTCGGCCAGCCCGCGGCGACGGATGCAGCGGGGCGAATCCGACAGGCCGCGTCGCTGAACGATCGTTACCGGATGACCGGCGCGCGCGAGATAGGCCGCCAGCCCCACCTCGCGTTCGGACAGCCAGAAACGCCGATCGGTGAACATGCCGTGCACCAGCACGACCGGGGCACCGTGGCGCTCGGCCGAGGCGTCCACGCGCAGGATACGAAACGCGCCGTCGTCGTCGCCGGTCAGGATCTCCTCGCTGACCGACAACGGTCGGACGTCAGCCACGCAACACGCGCCAGCCGATCGCCACCACGCAGGCGGCCACGATCAGTGTGATCAGACGACGCAGCTGGAGGAACCCGCGCCCCTGCCAGCCCTGGCGGGCCCCGTTCTCGTCGCCCAGCCAGGCGATGATCAGCGCGGCCAGCAGCATGAAGAACGGCCACGGCCCGCTCATCAGCAACGCGGGCCAGGCGATCAGGGCCGGCACCACGGCCAGTACCATGTCCTGCGGCGGGGCCTGCTTGGCGGCGAGCATACGACCCCATTGCACGCCGCCGATGAACGACACGATGGTCGCGAGATAAGCCAGCAGCCAGTGCAGGGCCGGCGCGGCCTGATCGCCCGAGTGGGCGAAGGCGTAATACACACCGGCGAGGAAGGGGACGACCGCGAGCGCGGTCAGGCCAGTGGCCAGCGACAGGGCGGAGACGGGGCGCGCCATGAGAACTCCTTTACTCGGCCGGCTCGCTTGCCGCGAAATACGTGACAAGACGGCGGACCAGCGGTTTCATGAAATAGTTGGATTCCGGCATGAGATCGGTCTCGACGCCATGCTCGGCCAGCGCCTCGGCCACCAGCGGGCCGACCGCGGCCACGCAACAGCGCGCCAACGCGGACGTCAGCGCCGGGGTGCGCTCGCCGCGCGCGGCGACCTTGAACAGGCGCCGAACCTGCGGCGAACTGGTAAAGGCAACGGCGTCCAGATCGCCCGTCACGATGGCTTCGATGAACGTCTCCACCGCCGCGTTCTCGGCCTGGTCGGCATAGACATAGGGCGCGACGGGCAGCGCGGTGGCGCCCTGCGCGGTCAGCGCGTCCATCAGCGGTGTATTCGGATCGGTGCCGTAAAGCTGCACGCCGACGCGATGGCCAGCCAGATCGACCTGCGACAGCGCTTCGATCACTCCGGCCGTGGTTGGCGCGGTGGCCGGCAGATTCGTATCGATACCGTTCTGCTTGAGTTCGCGTACCGGCTTCGGCCCACGCGTAACCGTTCGAGCGGCGCCGAGCGCTTGCCAGAAGCGCTGGCGCTTGGCGGGCGGATCGTCCGCGGTGAAGGCTCGCAGGCGCCGTACGCCTTCGCCGGTGAGCCAGATCATGTCGTCCAGGCCATGGGCGAGGACGTCCTCGACCCAGGCACGGATCGGTGCCGGATCCGGCGCGGCGCGAATATCGACCAGCGGGCAGCGCAGTACCGTCGCGCCGCGACGCTCGAGCATGTCCGCGAACAGATCAAGCTGTCGCGATTCGGGGATGCCGATGCGGCGCCCGGCGAGTGGATCTGACTCGGTCATGCGCGGTTTGGATAAGGCTTTGAAATCGAGTTTAGGGGCTGTCGAGGTTTCGTTCGAGCGTCTCGTCAACGTCGCTCACACCTAGGCGGGGGCCCTCGCCGTTGTCGACCCGACCGTACGCTTGCGACTTACCGGGGCGCGACGCACACTGACATCGTGCATTGACAAGGTCGGGTGAGCAACATGATCTGGCTTCTGGCCCTGGTGATCGTCGCCTTTGTCGTGGTTGGTTTTCTGGCGGTGCGGCTCGGTCAGGCGCAGCAGCGCTTGGCGATTCTCGAAGCCGAGGTCGCGCGCCTCGGCCGCGATTTGCAGATCGAGGATCGCGAATTCGAAAGCCTCATGGCCGAAATCGGCGGCAGCCGTATCGTGATCGAGCTGACTGAGCCGATGGCACTGGCCCGCGAACACTCGCGTTGGATTGGTGCCCTGAGCGGCGTGGCGCCGCGGCTGATCCGGCGGCGCGTGTACGACGAGGCGGCGACTCAGGTCAAACAGGTGCTGGCCGAGCGTTCGGTGGCCGCCGAAGTCAACGTGTTTCATCCCAGCGGATCGTGACGGCGTCATGGCAGTCCTGGTTTTCGTTCTTTTGCTTGGGTTGGCCGCGGCACTGGCCTGGCTCGTACGGCGCGGTGCCGGCCTCGAACGGCGCCTGAGTCGAGCCGAATCCGATCTACGACGTTTGCGTGCATTTCAGGTCGAAGCCGCTGTGCTAGAGACGGCGCGCGGGCGTTTCCGGCGCCGTCAGCGCGGTGTAGAGCAGGCGGTCGATAGCGGTACGCGCAGTGTGGAACAGGCGCATCGTTCGCTGGCAGGACGATTCGGCTGGCCGGCGGGCGAGGATTTGTACCGGCGATTGCGTGGCGTGAACCGGACGATCGGGCGTGGTGTCTCCGGCCTGTTCGCGCCGGCCACGGCGTCGCGCCGGCGCGAATCGCTGCGTGACTGGAGTGCCGGTCGCCGGGATACGTCGAACCATGACGAAGATTGAACTCAAGCGGGCATCGGCTCGGCCGATAAAGTGCAGCATGTATCGGAGCCTGCCACACCAGATATCGCTCGTTCGCCTCGCCTGCCGCGGCGCCTGGGTGGTCGCCTTCGCGGCGTGCGCGTTCGCCGCGAGCGCGCATGAGCCGTCAGCATCGCCGCCGGCTGGTCACGAGCGATCGCATCGCGGCCCATGGCCGGGCGGCGCGACGCCGCAAACCCCGTATTACCCCGAGATCGGAATCGATATCCGTCCGGAACTGGAACACTGGCCCAGTAACTATCGCCCGGATGGCTACCGGTTGCCCGGATATGACGGCAAGCCGCCCGGTGAACATATCTGTCGCGGGGCGCACGGGAGCACGTTGTCCAGCGCAGGTACAGCGTGCCCGCGCGGCGAAAAGCGGCCGAGAAAGGGTCGTTATCTATCGACCGACGGTTCCTGATTCCCGGCATTCTGGCCGGACTTCGTGATCAACAACCCCTAAAGTTCGCGGTGGCAACGCCGATACAGCCGGCAGTTAGTAGATCATGCCGGCGTGACCGCCGCGGCCGATAAGGAGTTGCCGCCCATGTCCAGTTCCTATACTTCGTCGATCTCTTCGCTCGGTGTCGGCTCAGGCCTGGATCTGAGTTCGCTGCTGGATAGTCTGAAGTCGTCCGAGGAGGGCCGGCTGCAGCCGCTGCAAACGCAGAAATCCAGCTTTAGCGCCCAGTTGTCGGCCTATGGCACGCTGACCAGCTCGGTGAAGAGCCTGCAGTCGGCGGCGGACAAGCTCAACGATCCGAGTCTTTACAACTCCACCAAGGTCAGTGTGTCCGGTAGCGCCGTGACGGCGACCAGCACCACGGATGCAGTGCCCGGCGGCTATGACGTGTCGGTGTCGCAGTTGGCGCAGGCGCAATCGCTGGTGGCCTCGCCGGTCGCGGACAAGACGTCCAATATCGGCGCTGGCGGCACGATCTCGATTACCACGGGTAGCAATGCCCCGGTCAAGATCGATCTCGCCAACGGCAGCAGTTCGCTCGAGGACATTCGCGACGCCATCAACAATGCCGATGCCGGCGTCTCGGCTTCAATTATCAACGATGGCAGTTCCACGCCGTATCGGCTCGTGCTGTCGTCCGACGCTAGTGGCACCAGCAACCAGATCACGGTGTCGGCGACCGATGCGAGCGGGGCCTCCGGCACGCCGTTGGCGAATCTGCTCAGCTACGACAGCAGCACCAGCTCGGGCACCATGACGCAAACCGTCGCGGCCCAGGACGCGAAGCTGTCGGTCAACGGGATCAACATCACCCGTAGCAGCAATACGGTCGACAACGCGATCCAGGGCGTCACGTTGACGCTCAACGCGACCACGACCAGCGCCAATCAGGTCACGACCACGCGCGACAACGACACCATCAAGAGCGCGATCAAGAATTTCGTATCGGCGTACAACAGCTATCACTCGCGTGAGAGCGCGCTGACCGCCTACAACGGCTCAAGTGCATCCAGCAACGGCGTTCTGTTGGGCGATTCCACCGCGCAGTCGGTCTCCTCGCAGCTGACCCAGGCGCTCAATACGCCGGTAACGGGCAACAGCCTGGCGGTGCTCAGCGATGTCGGCATATCGCTGCAGAGCGACGGCACGCTCAAGATCGAGGATGAGAGCAAGCTCGATTCGGCGCTCAACACCGACCCGCGCGGCGTGGCCCAGTTGTTCTCGGGTGACCCGAGCAAGAGCGCGACCAACGACGGCGTCGCCGGCACACTGTCAGCCACGATTGACCGCATGACGGGCGACAACGGCGTTCTGAAAACCGCGAGTAACGGTATCCAGAACAGCATCGATGACGTCAACAAGCGCATCAAGGACATGCAGAGCACGATCGACGATACCGTCGCGCGGTATCGCCAGCAGTTCGTGCAGCTGGACTCTTTGATGTCGAGCCTGAATTCGACGCAATCCTATCTGACGACTCAGCTGTCACAACTCAACAACTCTTCTTCCTCGAAGGGCTGATGTTCTTCGAGGCTTCCGATCCGTACGAGTAAACCCTCATGAATAACCAGCAAGCCGCGCGGGCATACGCCGACGTGGGCCTGACCAGCAAGGCGATGAGCGCGTCGCCGCACCAGTTGATCGTAATGCTGTTCGATGGCGCGCTCGCGGCACTGCGCAAAGCCGGCTTTGCTCTGGCGGCCGGCGATGTGCCGGCGCGCGGCATGGCGCTGTCCAAGGCGATCGATATCATCGAGCGCGGCTTGCGCGACGCGCTGGACATGGAGCGTGGCGGCGAGCTCGCCGAGCGACTCGATTCGTTGTACGACTACATGATCCGCCGCCTGATCCACGCCAATCTGCGGGGCGACGGCGAGGCGATCGCGGAAGTCGAGCGTTTACTGGAAGATATTGCGTCGGCCTGGAAACAGATCGGCTGAGGTGGACGACATGGGAGAGCAATGGGGACCACCTGCCGACCACGATATTCTCGATCGCTACGAGGCGATTCGCGACTACAGTCGGATGATGCAGCACTACGCGCGCGCGGCCGACTGGGACCGGCTGCTCGAGCTCCAGACCGCCTACGTCAGCGCGATGGAAGCGCTGGCCGATGTCGAACTGGATGTCACCCTGTCCGATGGTGCCAACGACCGCAAACTAGGCTTGATCGGCGAGATTCGCGTCGCGGAAGCAGAAGTACGCGAATGCTTGGATCGCCGGCTGTCTGAACTCAGTCGGCGTATGGCTGATTCGCGTCATCGTCTGCACGTCGCGCAGGCTTACGAGACTCAGGGCCGGGCCTAATCGGGCGCACATTTGGGCACCATTACGCCGATTCTGGATACCCTGCTGCCGCAGGTGCTGGGGCGGGCCGGGGATGTCGCGCGCGTCGGCGCACGCGCTGCCCAGGCGCCGCTTTCGGGCTTGCGGCCGGTCAGTGGTGAAATGTCGCCGCTGACTCAGCGCGGAACGCCTGCTTACCCGGGGCGCGAAAGTAGCGCCGGCTCGGTCCGTGCCGCGAGCGGAGCCAGCGTACGCGGGACCGCAGCGGATGCCGCGAATGCTCGCGAATTCGCCCGCTCGATCACCTCGGAGCCCGGTAGCAGCGGACGCTCGGCCGAGCTGCATCTATCGCGTGCCGGTGGGGCGCTGGCGCGTCTTTTAGCCGATTTGGGCCCGGGACGGGGATCCTCGGCGGTGACCGCGGCTCAGCCGTTGTCAGCCGGCGTGCCTCGGCCCGCGACGCTTGCAGGCGTTCTGGCACAGCAGGTGACCCAGAGCGGATTGTTCTATGAATCACATCTGGCAGCTTGGGTGCGGGGCCAATTGCCGCGAGCGCGCCTGAGTGATGAGCCGCAGGTTCGACTGGTACACGCCCGCGGTGCGAGCGATCAGGGGGCAGGCCAAAATAGCCACGGAGCCGGCGCATCGACCGCCGCGACCGGGCCCATCGACCCGAAACTCGCGCCCCTGGTACGACAACAGATCGAGCTGCTGGCCAGCGGTGTGTTTCAGTGGCAGGGCGAGGCCTGGGTCGATGCGCCCATGCGCTGGACGGTCGAACGTCGCGAGGAGGACGCGACGGAGACCGACCGGAGCGCGCCCGTCACCACGTCGCTATCGTTGGATCTGCCGGGTATCGGCGCGTTTGAAGCCAAATTGCGATTGGCGGGCGATCGCATCAGCGTTGCGGCCTGGGCAGAGCCCGGCGCCGGGCGCGCGCTGATCGCGGCCGATCTGGAGACGTTGCGCCGACGTTTGCGGGATGCTGGCTTGAATGCGTCGTCCGTTCGTCTGGTCACCGAGCCGGCGGCATGAGCGGGGAACCACCGGAGGGCGATGCGCCCGGCGCACCAATCGATCGCCGTCAGGCCGTGGCTCTGCGCTACGAGACCCATGACGATGCGCCGCGGGTGGTGGCGAAGGGATATGGGGATATCGCAGACGCGATTATTGCGCGCGCTAAGGCGCACGACCTCCCCGTACACGGCGAGCCCGAGCTCGTACGACTTTTGGCGCAAATAGATCTCGATGCCCAAATACCGCCCTCGTTGTATGTCGCGGTCGCGGAACTTTTGGCGTGGGTTTATGAATTGGAACAAGCGGCACTGGCGGGCAGCGAACGAAATTGATTATAAAAAATATTTATTTTCGGATTTCCTGATGAACGGCTTTGACCTCGTTTAGTTTATTCCCATAACTTAATCGTCCGTGAACAGCAGCATAAGGACATGCCTGCTTGCTCGTACACCGTGACGCGCTGTAACGCTTTCGAAACTCGGGGCGTGTATCTCGTCACACAGGGGGGCGGCGTTCGAGCACCTGTCGATGGCGATGGGTGGCATGACGTCGAAGCACGAGGTGCCAATTGGAAACCGATCATCTACTCGACGATATCCGCGAGGTTAATCTGTCGTATCTGTTGCTGATGCAGCGTTTGATCAACACGGATCGCGAAGCCGCCATGTTTCGTCTCAAAATCGACGACGAAATGGCCGACTTGCTCAGTCGGATCCCCGTGTCGGAGTTGGCTCGCTTGGCGCGTTGCAATCAGTTGCTCTGTCATTTTTCGCTCGAGGACGCAGACCAGTTGCATTCGCTGGTTCGTGCGACCGCAGACGACAGCTTGCGTCAGGTTCATGCCGCGATTCTGCTTGGCAGCAACGAGCGTCGGGCCGCGAACGATCGTCGCCGCGAGGAGCGACGTCAAGGCGATCGACGGATTGAGGATATGGGGCCGCCTGCCGGCGTCGAACGCCGTCAGGGCGAGCGACGCGGCGCGCACGATCGTCGCCAGGGCGCACGACGTGCCGAGGATCGAGCGGACGATGATGGGGTGTCACGCGAGCGTCGGGAGGCCGACGGACCAAACGGCTGATCGGCCCGCTGCCGATTACTTGGGGGGCAAGATGGTAGAGAAGAGCGTTATCGACGAGGGGCGTCAGATCAGCCTGGCGATTGAGATGATCCAGCTTGGCGCACGGCTTCAAGTGCTGCAGACCGAAACCGGTATCAGTCGGCGTCGGCTGATCAATCTGTACAAGGAAATTCACGGCGAATCGCCGCCCAAGGGCATGCTTCCGTTCTCGACCGACTGGTACGTGACCTGGCTGCCCAATATTCATTCGTCGCTGTTCTATAACATCTATCTGTCGTTGTCGGCGCATCCCAATCGTGACCGGATGCAGTCGGTGGTGAGTGCGTATCGGCTGTATCTGGATCAAGTGCCGCTGTCCGACGACGGCAAGCCGGTGCTGGGGCTGACCCGCGCGTGGATGCTGGTCCGCTTTTTCGAAAGCGACATGATGACCCTCTCGACGTGCCAGCGTTGCCACGGCAGCTTCGTCAATCACGCATTGAGCCTCGATCAGGACTTCGTCTGTGGTATCTGTCAGCCACCATCCCGGGCCGGCAAGACGCGCAAGAAAACGCGGCGTAAGGCCGCCGAGCGCGTCGAAGTGATGCATTAGCGCAACGTATGACGCCTGCGCCCGGGGCTTGCCTTGGGGCGGGCGTCTTACGCATGCGTCTCGCCGTCCGGTGTCTGAGTGCGACCGCATCGACGAATCAAAAATCGATGGGCATCCAGCGTTCAAGTTCCCATGTCGCCGGCCGTTATGTGCTGTACGCCTAAACCGTCGTCAAATGCGGTCGTGTCTGATCGCCAGGGGTTCCAGTGCTTGTCGTAGCCGGCTATATCGTTGTCATGGTGTCCGTGCTCGGCGGATATGCCCTGGTGGGCGGCCATATGGGCGTGCTCTATCAGCCGGCGGAGTTCGTGATCATCTTCGGCGCCGGCATCGGGGCCTTTCTAGCCTCGACCAACGGCAAGGGCGTATCCGCCATGATTCGGGTGTTCCCGAAGCTGTTGCGCGGCCATCGTTACAGCAAATCGACCTGTCTCGATCTGATGACGCTGCTTTATCTGCTCATGGCCAAGGCGCGTCAGCAGGGCATGATGGCGCTTGAGGCCGATATCGAAGATCCGGCCAACAGCCCGTTGTTTTCGAGCTACCCGACGCTGCTCGGCGATACGTTGATCATGGAATTCATCAACGATTACCTGCGTCTGATGATCAGCGGCAACATGGACGCCTTCGAAATCGAGGCCCTCATGGACCACGAGATCGAAACCTTCCAGCAAGAGGCCGAAGTGCCGGCCCATGGCTTGTCGGCCATGGGCGACGGGCTGCCGGCATTCGGAATCGTGGCGGCCGTCATGGGCGTGGTACATGCGCTGGGCTCGGCGTCGCTCGAGCCGGCCGGGATCGGTCCGCTGATCGCACACGCCATGGTCGGCACGTTTCTTGGCATCCTGCTGGCCTATGGTTTTGTTTCGCCGCTGGCGTCGCGCGTCCGCACTCAGATCGACGATGTAGTGAAAGTGCTGCAGGCGATCAAGGTCACGCTGCTCGCGCATCTCAACGGCTACGCGCCGCCGTTGGCCATCGAATTCGGTCGCAAGGCGCTGTTTTCGGCCGAACGCCCCGCGTTCTCCGAGCTGGAGAACCACGTGCGTGAAGTGCGTGCCGGGGGCACGCGAGAGAACCCGTGAGCGACGAGAATTCGCGCCGCCCGATCGTCATTCGGCGCAAACGGCATCAGCGCCATACTTCGCACGGAACCTGGAAGATCGCCTACGCCGATTTCATGACGGCCATGATGGCGTTCTTCCTGGTCATGTGGTTGTTGGCCGGTTTGAGTAAACCTCAGCTCGAGAACGTCAGTCAGTATTTTCGGACCCCGCTCAAGGTCGCCCTGGTTGGCGGCGATAAGGCCTCGGCCAGCAACAGTGCGATTCCTGGTGGCGGCGACAACCCGGTGCATTCCGACGGCGAGGTCCAGCGCACCACGCCGCAGGCCAAGAATTATCATCCCGACAATCGGCGGCTCGAGCGTCTGAAGGCCCAGCTCCAAGCACAGATCGAGCAGGATCCGAAGCTCAATCGCATGTCGTCTCAGCTCAAGATCCAGATGGTACCGGACGGGCTGCGGATCCAGATCTTCGATTCCAAGCGTCGGCCCATGTTCAAGCTGGGCAGCGCCCGGCTTGAGCCCGATATCGCCGTGCTGCTTGAGCGAATCGCGCCGACGCTTTCAAAGGTCAAGAACAAGATCACCATCACCGGCCACACCGACGATCTGCCGTATGCGGCGGGCGCGCAGGCCTACAGCAACTGGGAGCTGTCGGCGGATCGCGCCAATGCGGCCCGGCGTGCACTGGTGTCCGGGGGGATGACGCCAGGCAAGTTGCTGCGTGTAATCGGCGCCGCCGATACGCAGCATGTCGAGGGCGACAAACCGAATTCGCCGCTTAACCGCCGGATCAGCATCTTGCTGCTCAACGACCGGGCGCAACAACGCATCGAGTCGGCGGATCGGAGCGTGGAAACCCGCACCGTGCCTCTGAACGCCCCCCGCCAAATGGCGCAGTCGTCGTCGCCGGACACCGCCGATCTAGGGACATTTCTGGGCTGGATCGGGCCTAAAGTTCCGCGCCTGCCGGACGATATTTCGGGGTAGCCGGACGTCATCACTGCCGGCCCCGGCCCAGCGCGACCAGAAGAACTAACGGCATGGATGTCACCGATTTTTACGACACCTTCTTCGAAGAAGCCTCCGAGTTGCTCGAGGACATGGAGCGCTTGCTCATCGAGCTGGATACCGCAGCTCCCGATCGCGAGGCGCTGGATGCGATTTTCCGTGCCGCGCATTCGATCAAGGGTGGTGCCGGCACCTTCGGTTTCGAGGCGCTCCAGAACACGACGCATCGAATGGAAAACCTGCTCGACCTGGCACGCAACGGCGAGCTCGTGCTCGACCGGGCGACGGTCGACATCCTGCTGGAGGCAGGCGACGTGTTGAAAGGTCAGGTTGAATCCTATCGTGAAGGCGAATCCCCGGATGCCGAGGCCGCCGATCGTATCTGCCGTGTATTGCAACAGATCGCCGAGGGCGACAAAGTGCCCGGTCCAGCAGCTCGAGCGTCTGCCACCGATGAAGCAGGCGGCCAAACCAGCCATGCAGCGGCCGTCGGTACGGGCGCGCGGCGGGTCACCGTGCGGATCAGCGGGTTGGAAGACGGCGAGGCCGAGGCGCTCGCCGGCGAGCTGGCGCTATTCGGCGAGGTGTCGAATCGCAGCGAAGAATCCGGAACCCTCAGACTCGATTTGGCCACGGAAGCGGACGACGACGACATCGTTGCCGTACTGTGTTTCATCATCGATGTCGATCAAATCGCGATCGAACCCGTTGCTGCGGCTGGAAAGTCGGCGGCCGGCGCGCAACGCCTGCGGGTGACCGTCAGCGGCGTGGACGATACCACCCGCCCGGCCGTACTGGCTGACCTGGAATTAATGGGTGAGATCAGCGCTCGCCAGATCGACGGCGATACCCTGGCGGTCGAACTCGCCAGCGATCAGCCAATCGAGGACATCGCCGCGGTGCTCGGCTTCCAGATCGATCTAGACCGGGTCACGATCGAACCGGCGGACGCGAAGACAGCGACGGCGCCCGAGGCGAAATCGGCCACGGCCGATACCACGCCGGCGGCAGCATCCGCGCCGGCCGAGCCGCAATCTGTCCCGCCTGCCAAGGCCGCCAGTGAGTCAAGCGGCGGTGCGGGCGAGCGCCGGCGAGAGGCCGCGCATTCGGAGTCGACCTCGGTGCGCGTGCCGACCGACAAGATCGATCACATCATCAATCTCGTTGGCGAGCTGGTGATCACCCAGTCGATGCTCGACCGAGCGGTCGGCGAAATCGATCACGAGCATGACGAAGCATTGTCCGAGGGCATGAGTCAGCTCGCCCGCAACGCACGCGATCTGCAAGAGGCAGTGATGTCGGTACGCATGGTGCCGATGGACTTCGCCTTCAATCGATTCCCGCGTCTGGTGCGCGATCTGAGCTCCAAGCTTGGCAAGGAAATCAACCTCGAAACCCGAGGCGGGGCGACCGAGCTCGACAAGGGGCTGATCGAGCGGATCATGGATCCGATGACGCATCTGGTGCGCAACAGCCTCGATCACGGGATCGAGGATGTCGCCACGCGTACGGCCGCCGGCAAGCCGGCGGCCGGACAGCTCACCCTGTCCGCGCGCCACGAAGGCGGGAACATCGTCATCGAAATCAGCGATGACGGCGCCGGGCTGTCGCGTGAACGCATTCTGGCCAAGGCGAAAAGTAGCGGCCTTGCGGTATCCGACGACATGCCGGACGAGGATGTCTGGCAGCTCATTTTCGCGCCCGGTTTTTCCACCGCCGCCCAGGTCAGCGATATTTCCGGACGCGGCGTCGGCATGGATGTGGTCAAGCGCAACATCGCCCAGCTCGGCGGTCACGTCGATCTGCGGTCGAAGCAGGGAGCCGGGACCACCGTGCGCGTCATCCTGCCGCTGACCCTGGCAATTATGGACGGTATGGCCGTCCGCGCCGGCCAGGAAATCTTCATCCTGCCGTTGGGCGCGATTCTCGAGTCGATGCGCGTGGAGCAGTCGGCCGCGCGCACGGTGACGGCCGGCAGTCAGGTCATCGAGGTGCGCGGCGAATATCTGCCGCTGGTCGAACTCCATCGCGTATTCGATGTGGCCGACGCCGAAACCGATCTCGCCCGGGGCATTGTCGTGGTCGTGACCAGCGAATCACGCCGCTTTGCGCTGTTTGTCGACGAACTGATTGGCCAGCAACAGGTCGTGGTCAAGAATCTCGAAACCCATTTCCGCAAGGTCGCTGGCGTATCGGCGGCCACCATTCTGGGCGACGGCAGTGTGGCGCTCATCCTGGATGCCACGGCGTTGGCGCGGATGACGGCCGCGCCCCGCAAACCGCGTAAAACCACCGCGCCCCTGACCCCGTCCGAGACCGAAGAGAGCGTTGCCAATGACTGACATGATTGCCGCGACCGATTCCGACCAGCGCGAAGTACTGGTCTTTACCCTGGGAGGCGAGGAATACGCCGTGGATATCCTGAAAGTTCAGGAGATTCGCGGTTATTCGAACGTGACCCGGATCGCCAACGTGCCCGATTTCATCAAGGGCGTGACCAATCTGCGCGGCGCGATCGTGCCGATCGTCGACCTGCGGCTCAAGTTCGCGCTCGGCGAGGCCGACTATACCGAACAGACGGTCGTGATCGTGCTCAACATCGGCGAGCGCGTGGTCGGCGTGGTCGTCGACTCGGTGTCGGACGTGATCGGTCTGTCGGCCGAGCAGATCAAGCCTGCGCCTGAATTCGGCGGTCAGATGGACACGGCGTATCTGGAGGGATTGGCCAGCATCGATGACCGCATGCTGATCCTGATCGATGCCGAAGCGATGATGACCAGCCGTGAAATGGCACTGGTCGAATCGCTCGACGCCGAAACCGCTTAGCCTTTCACTATTCCGGAGAAATCAGCCACGTGTCCGATGTCATTGATTCCCGCGAGGCCGCGGCGACCCCGACGCGTGATCTGGTTTTCACCGACGCCGATTTCGCGCGTCTGCGGCGCATGATCGGCGAGCGCGCGGGCATTGCCCTGTCCGAACGCAAACGCGAGATGGCTTATAGCCGGCTCGCGCGCCGCGTCCGGCTGGCCGGCCAGCGTCGTTTTGCCGATTATCTCGATCCGCTGGAGGCCGACGCCTCGCATCCGGAGTGGGAACATTTCACCAACGCACTGACGACCAACCTCACGTCGTTCTTTCGCGAAGCGCATCATTTTCCCTTGCTGGCCGAGCATGTCGCCCGCCGCAGCGGGCCGATCTCGATCTGGTGCTGTGCGGCGTCCACCGGCGAAGAGCCGTGGTCCATCGCCATCACCCTGGCCGAGACGCTCGGTTCGGCGGCGGAGCGGGCCGAGATCGTGGCGACCGATATCGACACCCGAGCGCTAGCCGACGCGCGGGCCGGGATTTATCCGTTGGCGGCGGTGGAAAAACTCAGCGAAGAACGCCGCAAACGCTTCTTCCTGCGGGGGACAGGCGCACGTTCCGGCCTGGCACGCGTGGCGCCGGCCCTGCGTTCGCGCGTGCATTTCGCCCCGCTCAATCTTGCCAGCGGCGACTGGCCTGTCGACGGGCCGTTCGACGCGATTTTCTGTCGTAATCTTATGATCTATTTCGATAAGGACACCCAGCAGCGGGTATTGAAGCGTTTCGCCGGGCTGATGAAGCCCGATGGGCTGCTGTTCGCCGGCCACTCCGAAAACTTCAGCTATTTCGAGAATCCGTTCGTGCTGCGGGGGCAGACGGTATATCGGCTACGCGGGGGCGCGCGATGAGTGTGGCAGCGCCTGACCTGGCGACGCGGCGCTATGTCGACGTCCATGGCGAGGTTCATATCAAGCTCCTGCCCAAGGAGTACTACGTCACCGATCAGCCGTTCCTGCTGACCACGGTACTGGGCTCCTGCGTAGCCGCGTGTCTGCGCGATGCGGCCGCCGGGGTCGGCGGCATGAACCATTTCATGCTGCCGGACAACGGGGATGCCGAGAGCGAACGCATACGCAGCATGATCTATGGCGGCCACGCCATGAATCGCCTGGTGGACGAATTGATCGCGCTGGGGGCGCGTCGCGAGCGGCTTGAGGCCAAGGTCTTTGGCGGCGCCAACGTGCTCGCGGACATGCGTATCGCGCGTGTCGGCGATGCCAATGCCGAATTTGTCCGCGCTTACCTGGCACGTGCTCGTATTCCGATTCTGGCCGAGGATCTGGGCGGAGCCTGGCCGCGGCAATTGCAGTATCGGGCCACCACCGGCGAAGCACGCGTCCGGCGGCTGCGCGTGGTCGAGTCCGCGCTGGCCGAGCGCGAACGCGGCCTGGCACGCCAGGCGGCCATGCCGGGAGCATCGGCATGAGTGCCCCGATCAAAGTGTTGGCGGTCGACGATTCGGCGTTGATGCGTCAGTTGCTGACCGCGATTGTCGACGAGGCGCCCGGCATGGAGATGGTCGCCACCGCGCCCGATCCTTACGTCGCGCGCGAGCTGATCAAGCAGCACAATCCGGACGTGTTGACGCTGGACGTCGAAATGCCGCGCATGGATGGTCTGGATTTTCTGGAAAAGCTCATGCGGCTGCGTCCGATGCCGGTCGTGATGGTGTCGTCGCTGACCGAGCGCGGATCGCAAATCACGATGCAGGCGCTGGAGCTCGGCGCGGTCGATTTCGTGGCCAAGCCCAAGGTCAATATCCGGGACGGCCTGGCGAGTGCGGCGGCCGATATTGTCTACAAGCTGCGGGCCGCCGCGCGAGCGCGCCCCACGGCGCGCGCCAACGCCGCGCCGCCTGCCCGGCTGCGCGCGCCGAGCGTCTCGAGCGAGAAATTGATCGCCGTCGGCGCCTCGACCGGTGGAACCGAAGCATTACGGCATCTGCTCGAACCGATGCCCGCCAACGCGCCGGCGATTTTGATTACCCAGCATATGCCGGCCGGGTTCACGGCGTCCTTTGCCAAGCGCCTGGACTCGCTATGTGCGTTGGCCGTGGCCGAAGCCCGGCACGGCGAACGCGTGCTGCCCGGCCATGCGTATATCGCCCCGGGCGGCGAGATGCATATGCGGCTCGCACGCAGCGGCGCCAACTACACCATCGCGCTGGAGGCCAGCGAGCCGGTCAATCGGCACCGGCCTTCGGTGGATGTCCTGTTTCATTCGGTGGCCGCCTCTGCGGGTGCCAACGCCGTGGGCGTGTTGCTCACCGGCATGGGCGCCGACGGCGCGGACGGCATGGTTGCCATGCGCGCCGCCGGGGCCGCTACCATCGCGCAGGACAGTGCCACCTCGGTGGTCTATGGCATGCCGGCCGAGGCCGTGGCCCGCGGCGGTGCCAGTTTCGAGTTGCCGCTCGACGATATCGGCGCAAAGGCCCTGGCGTTGATCGCCGAGGCCGGCGGCGCGGTACGGATCTGACCGGCGCCGCCGATATATACGAACAACCGCTATTCGAAGGAGACCTCAATGGCCGATGCCGATCTGCAATTTCTCGTGGTCGACGATTTCTCGACCATGCGCCGTATTGTGCGCAACCTGCTCAAAGAGCTTGGGTATCACAACATCGAAGAAGCCGAGGACGGCGCCGAAGCACTCGGCAAGCTGGCCGGCGGCCATGTCCAGTTCGTGATTTCGGACTGGAACATGCCCAATCTCAACGGCCTGGACATGCTCAAGAAAATCCGCGCGGACGACGGGCTCAAGCATCTGCCGGTGCTGATGGTCACGGCGGAAGCCAAGAAGGAAAACATCGTCGCCGCCGCCCAGGCCGGTGCCAGCGGCTATGTGGTCAAACCGTTCACGGCGGCCACGCTCGAAGAGAAGATGAACAAGATCTTCGAAAAGCACGGCCTGTAACATTTGCGCGCGGCCTCAGGGGGCAGCCATGAGCCATAATCAGAGTGCGGCATCCGCCGACGAGAACAACAACAGCGAACTGATCGATCGGATCGGCCAGCTCACCCGCGCGTTGCACGACAGCATGCGCGAACTGGGTCTGGACAAGGAAGTCGAAAAGGCTGCCGAAGCCATTCCGGACGCCCGCGACCGTCTGGCGTATATCGCCGAAACCACCGAAGCCGCGGCCGAGCGGGCCTTGTCGGCCATCGAGGTCGCCCAGCCGATGCAGGAGCGCCTGGCGGAGAACGCGCAGTCGTTGTCGAGCCGCTGGGATACCTGGTTCGATGCGCCGATCGACTTGTCCGATGCGCGCGAGCTGGTCGCCGATACGCGCGGTTATCTGCGCCATCTGCCGGAGCAGACGCGTGCGACCAACGCGCAGCTGCATGAAATCATGATGGCGCAGGATTTTCAGGACCTGACCGGGCAAGTGGTCGGCAAGCTGATCACCGTGATCCGTCGGATCGAGAGCCAGCTGGTGGAGGTGCTCGTCGAGCACATGCCCGAAGCGGCCAGCTATCGCGAACGGCGCGAGGCCGACATCGACGGCGATTCCGGGGACGGTCTGCTCAATGGCCCGCAGGTCAATGCTGCAGGTAAATCCGATGTGGTGACCGATCAGGCCCAGGTCGACGATCTGCTCGAGGAACTCGGTTTCTGAGCAGACTCAGCGCGGACGATCGACGTCCGCGTAGGTCGCACGTCCGTTGCATCGGCCGATAAGCGGGCATTAGCGCGCGCAATTCACTGCCTGCCAGCCGACGCCGGCTCCGCATAATCCCTGCGGGCAGGGTGGGCGTGTGCGATGGCCGAGGACAGCGACGAGGAAAAAACAGAAGACCCGACTCCGCAGCGCCTGGAAAAGGCGCGCGAAGAGGGCCAGGTTGCGCGTTCGCGCGAATTGACCACGTTTCTGATGCTCGTGACCGCCATCGCCGGCCTGTGGATGACGTCGGGCTGGTTCGTCGACGCGGTGCTGACCGTGGGTCGGACTGGCTTCGGGTTTGGCCCCGGGGTGGCCGACGATCCGTCGCGGATGATGTCGCACATCGTGGGACAGCTGTTCACCATCGCCCGCGGCATCGCGCCGTTGCTGGGCTTGCTCGTGATCATGGCCCTGGTCGCCCCCAACTTGCTGGGCGGCCTGGTGATTTCGTCCAAGTCGCTGAAAGTCGACTTCAACCGGCTCAATCCAATCAAGGGATTGGGGCGGGTGTTCTCCGCGAATGCCGCGGCCGAACTGGGCAAGGCGGTGGCGAAATCGGTGCTGATCGGCTCGGTGGCCGCCGGGTTCATTTATGCCCATCTGGGCGAGATGATCGGGCTCGCGGGCCAGGATCCGGCCACGGCCATCGTGCATGCCCTGCGTCTGGTGATCTTCTGCTGCGCGCTGATGGTGCTGGCGTTCGTGGTGGTGGTCGCCATCGACGTGCCGTTCCAGATCTGGAGCCATCATAAAAAGCTGCGCATGAGCCTCAAGGACATCAAGGACGAACACAAGGAAAACGAGGGCGATCCGCAGATCAAGGCACGGATTCGTGAACAACAACAGCGCATGGCGCGCAGCCGTATGATGGCCGCCGTACCCGATGCCGACGTGGTTGTGACCAACCCCAGCCACTATGCGGTGGCACTGGCCTACGACGGCGAACGCATGGGCGCGCCACGCGTAGTGGCCAAGGGGGCCGACGAGGTCGCGGCGCGTATTCGCGAACTGGCCGCCGAGCATCGTATTCCGCGGCTGGCCGCGCCGCCCCTGGCGCGCGCGCTGTATCGGCACGCGGATCTGGATGCCGAAATACCGGCGGCGCTGTACACCGCCGTGGCCGAGGTTCTCGCCTGGGTCTATCAACTCGACCGGGCGCGCCGTGATGGCGGCCCGGCGCCCGATACGCCGCGCGACATTGAAATACCGCCCGAGCTGGCGGTCCCCGCGGCACAGGACGCGACATCATGAACACGCTTACCGCCTGGCTCGGCCGCACCGGTCTGGATCAGCCCGGCCATTACAAGATGCTGGCCGGTCCGCTGCTGATCATCATGATCATGGCGATGATGATCCTGCCGTTGCCGCCGTTCGTGCTGGACATCCTGTTCACGTTCAATATCGCGCTGTCGGTGATGGTGTTGCTGGTGTCGATGTTCACCACCAAGCCGCTCGATTTCGCGGCGTTCCCGGCGGTGCTGCTGTTCGCCACGCTGCTGCGGCTTTCGCTCAACGTCGCTTCGACCCGCGTCGTGTTGATGAACGGCCACGAGGGCGCGGGAGCGGCCGGCCAGGTGATCGAGTCGTTCGGCGAGTTTCTGGTTGGCGGCAATCTCGCGGTCGGCCTGATCGTGTTCCTGATCCTGATCGTGATCAACTTCATGGTGATCACCAAGGGCGCCGGACGTATCGCCGAGGTCGGCGCGCGCTTCACACTGGACGCGCTGCCGGGTAAGCAGATGGCGATCGACGCCGATCTCAATGCCGGGCTGATCGACGAAAAAACGGCCAAGGCCCGGCGCGAGGAAACCGCGATGGAGGCCGACTTCTACGGCTCCATGGACGGCGCCAGCAAGTTCGTGCGCGGTGACGCCATCGCCGGCATCCTGATCATGGGCATCAACCTGATCGGTGGGCTGATCGTTGGTATCGCTCAGCACGGCATGAGCGTCTCGGGCGCGGCCAAGACCTATACCATCTTGACCATTGGCGACGGTCTAGTTGCCCAGGTGCCGGCGCTGGTGATCTCGACCGCGGCGGGCGTGACCGTGTCCCGCGTGGCCAGCGAGCAGGATGTCGGTCAGCAGCTCATCGGGCAGTTGTTCGACAATCCCAAGGTCATGTTTCTGGCTGCCGGCGTGTTGGGGCTGCTGGGCCTGGTGCCGGGCATGCCGAACACCGTGTTTTTGCTGTTCACCGGCCTGCTTGCCGGTCTGGGATGGTGGCTGGTGCGCGAAGGCCGGGCGCGCGAGGCGGAAACGGCCGAAGCCGTGCCGGCGGCCGCCGTGAGCGCCGAGGCCGAGGAAGCCAGCTGGGACGACGTTCAACTGGTCGACCCGCTCGGCCTCGAGGTCGGCTATCGGCTGATCAGTCTGGTGGATGCCGCCCAGGACGGCGAGTTGCTGCGCCGGATCAAGGGCGTACGCAAGAAATTCGCGGGCGAGGTCGGCTTCCTGCCGCCAGTCGTACACATCCGCGACAATCTGGAGTTTTCGCCGCACGATTATCGAGTGACGCTCAACGGCGTCGAGATCGGGCGCGGCGAGGCATTCGTCGGGCAGTTCCTGGCCATCGATCCCGGCGGCGCGGTCGGCGAACTGGAAGGCCGGGCCGGGCAGGATCCGGCGTTCGGTCTGCCCGCCACCTGGATCGAGGCCAACAAGCGCGACAACGCCGAAGCCCAGGGTTTTACCGTGGTCGATGCGGCGACCGTGATCGCCACCCACATCAATCATCTGTTGACCACGCATGCCGCCGCGATGCTCGGCCGGACCGAGGTCGGGCAGTTGCTGGAGCGCGTGAAAAAGGATTATCCGGATCTCGTCGACGAGGTCGTACCCAAGCCGATTACGCTGGCCACACTGACCGCGATTCTCGGCAATCTGCTGTCCGAGCAGGTCTCGATCCGGGACATGCGCCGGATTCTGGATACGCTGGCCGTACACGGCGCGCATACCACCGACAGCGAAGAGCTGACCGCCGCGGTGCGCGTGGCGCTCGGCGCGGCCATCGTGGAATCCTGGTTCGGGGCGGACAAGCAGATCGACGTGATCGGCCTGGACGGGCGGCTCGAACAGATGCTCACGCAGGCGCTGTCCAACGGCGGCGGCATGGAGCCCGGGTTGGCCCAAACGCTGATCGATCAGGCCGAGGCCGCGGCGCGCGCCCAGGCCGATCGCGGTCTGCCGCCGGTGCTGGTGGTCCGACATGATCTGCGCCCGTTGCTGGCCCGCTTCCTGCGACGCAGTATCGACGCGCTGGTGGTGTTGTCGCAGAGCGAAATTCCCGACGATCGCCAGCTGCGTGTATCGCGGGTGATCGGTCAGCAGCAATGAAACGTCGGGTCGCGTTTGCCGTGAGTCTGGCGCTGGCGGCATGCGCTGGCACGGCGAGCGCAGCAGGTTCCTGGATCGCGGAAGCGGCGCTGCCGGCGATTGGTCAGCGCGGGCGTGTCTATGTCTCGCCGAGGCTCGCCCCGCGGCCGACCACCCCCGTCACCGGCCATGGTATCGGCCGGGTGCAGTGGCGTTATGGCTACGACCGCGTGGGCGATCCCCGTATGGTGGCAAGGCTTTGTGCCGCCGGGCGTTGTGTCGACGCCTCGAATCCGCGCGGCGGCTCGAAAGCCTTTGCCGGACTGCCGGTGGTGACGCCGTTTCATCTGATGCTGAAAGTGCCGGGCAGCGGCCGCGTGGCGCCCGCCATGCGCGTGGGGCGAGTCCAACTGGTCGTGAACTTCGAGTAGTCGCCCGGTCGGGCGGCGCTCAGGCGCCGCCGCGCAGTCGCCCGGCCCCGGCCGACGGGCTGCGTCGACCATCGGGCGCATAAAGCGCGCTGGAGGTATGACGGCGCAGGAAGTTCAGGCGTTCCTCGGTGTGTTCCAGCCGCGTCTGGATCGCCATGCCATTGATCGCGTTCTGATTGCGCGCATGCGCCACCCGGGCGCACAGCTCGGCCCAGCGCTCGCCGCAGCCCAGCGCCTGCGCGAGTTCGGCATCGCTGAGGTCGGTACCGGCGCCGGCGCGCGCCGCCTCGGCCAGACGTTGTCGTTCGCGCTCGAGCGCCTCCAGACTCTCGGCCTGACGGGTCTTGGCCTCGGTTGCGGCGTTGAGCGCTGCATGGGCCACGGGGCGCGCGGCCAGCGCGTCCCGTTCTCGTTCGAGCACATCCACGAACGCCTGTACGGCCGCATCCTGGCGGGCGAGCAGGTCGGCATAATCGGCGGCCGGATTCATGGTGCGCCCGTTAGCCTTGGCCGTTGCCGGTCAACTCGCGCGCGCTGGCAATGATGCCGTCGGCGATGCGTCCGGTGTCGAAGGTCAGCGTGCCGTCGGCGATGCCCTGGCGGATTTCGGCCACGCGCGCGGCATCGATATCGTGGCTGGAATCGCTCGTATCGAGCCGGCTCAGGCGGGTCGAGCCCGCGTTCGAAGCCGATGACTCGGGCCGCGCGGTGTCCGTGCGGCGGGTATTCTGGGGCGCCTCGGTGCTCGGACCGGTGCTGACGCGATTGATGCGGTTATTCGTCGGATCTATGGGCACGGGATTTTCCTCGGCCGCAAGGCCAGTCGGCGTGTGACTGTTGATGATAACGGCGGTGTGGAACGAGACTTTAATCCGTTAGTCATGGGGCGATGCTTCAGGGTGATACGACGACCACGCCCGGGCCGTCCGGCTTGCCCGAAACGACCGTACCATTGGATGTGCGCACGCGCACATTAGCCCCGGCGGTGGCGTTGTCCAGCGCCTTGCCGTGCGTGGTGATCGAAAAGCCGGGCCCCTTCGACACGACCTTGACGCTATCGCCGCGCGAGATCACGTCGGGCGCTTCGAGCATATTCGACACGATGGTTTGCGACTCGGCGATGCGCCGACGGGCTTGCTGCCCGACGATGGCGCTTTCGCTATCGGGCAGGCGGTTCAGATCACGGGTGATGTCGCCTTCGCGCGACTCCAGATCGCCCGCGGTGAGGGTGTCGCCGGAGTTGATCTCGTGGCTGGCGACATAGTAACGCCCGTAAACGCGGACATCGGCCTGCACGTAACGGGTTTCCGGTGAATCGCCGGGACAGCGTACGCCGACCGTGATCCGGCCCGTGGTGCGTGCCGCCTGTCCTGGCAGGAAGGGCTGCGGGTCCTGACAGGCCGGCATGCGCGCGGTCGGCGTGTTCACCGTGACGCTGATGTGGTCGCCGATGCCGGCATTTTCCGAGCGCAGAAAACCGGTAACGCGGGCCGACAGGGCATCGTCGCCGGCCTGGGCGGCCAGTGAAATTCCCAAAATCAGGCCGGCGAGCGCCGAGCTTGCGCACGCGCGCGCGATGGTTCGATGAATCGACATGGCAGGAAGTCTAGGGCCGATGCCGTGGGCGTCCATTGCCGGATTAGCGCACAAAGCGGGGGGCTTTTCGCGCGATTGACACGCGGCGGCGACGATTAAAGTGGCCGGCGTCGAATGCATGAGGGGCACGCGATGATGGACCGACTGAGCCAGTCGCTGAATTTCTATAGTCAGGCGCTCAACCTGCGCGCGGAGCGCCAGAAGGTGCTCGCCTCGAATATCGCCAACAGCGATACGCCGGGTTACAAGGCACGGGACTTCGATTTCGCCTCAGCGCTGCATGCCGCGGTCGACGGGCAGCAGCCCGCCACCGAAGGCGGGCTGGCACTGGCGACGACCGAGCCTGGGCATATCCCCGGGCAAGGGCCGTCCGCGTCCGGCATGGGCGGTGTGGATCTGGAGTATCGGAATCCGACCCAGCCGAGTCTGGACGGCAATACGGTCGACATGAACAACGAGCGCGTCCAGTTCATGGACAACTCGGTGCACTACCGCGCCGACCTGCAGATTCTCGGCAGCCAGATCAAGGGGCTGAAATCGGCGATGGAGCCGGCCAGCTGATCGCGGCCGGCACGACGCAACGGGGGACAACATGACAGTGAGCAGTATCTTCGGGATCGCCGGTTCGGCGCTGACCGCGCAGTCCGAGCGCATGAACGTCGCGGCCAGCAACATGGCCAACGCCGACAGCGTGGCCGGGCCGAACGGCCAGCCCTATCGCGGCAAGGAAGTCCAGTTTCAGGTCGCCGCGGCTCCGGGCTCGGAGATCGGCGGCGTCGCGGTGTCCGGTGTGACTGAGAATCCGGCGCCGTTTCGCCAGGAATATCGTCCGGATAGCCCGCTGGCCGACGACCAGGGCTACGTGAAGATGCCCAACGTCAATCCAACCGACGAAATGGTCAACATGATTTCGGCGGCCCGCTCCTACGAAGCCAACGTCAACGTGCTCAACACGGGCAAGAATCTGGCGCTGCAGACGCTCAAGCTGGGCGAATAAAAGGTTTAGATCATGGCGACAAGTCCCCTGACCTCTTTGTACGCAAACGCGAGCTCCAAGGCCGCTGCCGCGGCGAACGCGAGCTCGGCGTCCGGCTCTGCCAGCACGAGCGGTACGACGGCAGCGACCAGCAATACCCAGGATCTGAGCAATCGCTTCCTGACGCTGCTGGTCGCGCAGATGAAGAACCAGGACCCGCTCAATCCGACCGATAATTCGCAGGTGACGTCGCAGATCGCGCAGATCAATACCGTTACCGGCATCAATAATCTCAACGACACGCTGGGCAAGATCACCGGTCAGATCGATACCTCGCAGCAGCTTCAGGCGAGTTCGTTGATCGGTCACAAGGTGCTGGTGCCCGGCAACGAAGTAAAGGTCGGCAGCGATGGCACGGCCACGGCCTTCGGCGTCGATCTGCCGGCCGATGCCAAGAAGATGAGCATCACCATCACCGACAACGCCGGCAACGTGGTGCACAAATCGGAATACACCGACCAGGCAGCGGGCGTGCAGTCGTTCCAGTGGGACGGCAAGGATGCCAGCGGCGCCCAGGTCGATCCCGGCAAGTACACCATCAACATCTCGGCGCAGGACAGCCAGGGTGACGACATCAAGGCGCAGGGCCTGGATACCGGTTATGTCGACGGTGTGGTTTCCAGCGGGTCCGGGCCGAAGCTCGACCTGGGGCCGGGCGGTCTGGTCGATCTGAACAACGTTTACCAGATTCTATGAATTCGGTGCGAATAGCGGTCCGAAACGATCGTTGTTCGCGCCATCGAAAATCACGGACGCGCTCGATACTAACGCCGTCCAAATCACACCACGAGGGGTGGAGCAATGGGGTTTACGCAGGGTGTCAGCGGTCTTCAGGCCGCATCGGCCGATCTCAACAACATCGGCAACAACATCGCCAACTCGCAGACGACCGGCTATAAGTCGTCGAGCACGCAGTTCGCCGATATCTACGCCGGCGCGCGTACCGGCCTCGGCGTGGCGGTCGCGGGTACGGCCCAGGATTTCTCGGCCGGTTCGCTGAACACCACCGATCGCAATCTGGATGTCGCGATCGACGGCGGCGGCTTCTTCCGGTTGGCCCATAACGGCACCACCGAATACTCGCGTGACGGCCAGTTCCAGCAGACCAAGGACGGCAATCTTGCCAACAGCAGTGGTGCGTTGCTGACCGGTTACAACGTCTCCAACTTCAATAACCCCAACGCGTCGGCCTCGGTAAACGCGGGCGGCACGCCGCAGGTGATCCAGCTGCCTTCGCAGGGGCTCAACGCCCGTGCCACGACGCAGGCCTCGCTGGCCGCGGCGCTGGATGCCGGCTCCTCGATCAAGTCGGGCGCGTCGTTCAATGCGAATGATGCCAATACCTACGACTGGTCGACCCCGAATACGGTCTACGACTCGCTCGGCAACGCCCACAGCGTCAACATGTATTTCACCAAGACCGGCTCCAACCAGTGGCAGGTCAACGGTCAAATGCCGCTGGGCTCCGAAGCCAATCTGGCGACGTCGGTCGGACAGACACCGCCGAACGGTGGTTTCGCGATGAATCTGTCCAGCTTTACCAATGCGGCCGGTAATACGCCGTCGCAGGACGGCAACGGCACGTATCAATTCAACGGCTACACCGCCAAGGTGACCGGCGCCACCGGGAGCGCCGGCAGCTACTCCGGCGGCACGGTGACGTACACCCAGAGCCTGCCGGCCACCCAGCTGAGCTTCGACCCGTCCGGTAACCTGGCCAGCGCCACGCCGGTGAGCGGCACCAAGCCCGGTAGCCTCGGCAATTCGCAGGTGGCCTACGCGCTCGACCCGCAGAACGGTTCGTCGCCGATCGATTTCAACTTCGATTTCGCCGGCTCGACCCAGACCGCGCAGTCGTTTTCGGCCGGCAACCCGTCGCAGGACGGTTATGCCTCCGGCGCGCTGACCGGGATCACCATTCAGAACAACGGCATGGTGACCGGCAGCTACGACAACGGGCAGTCGGTGAACCTGGCCCAGATCGCATTGGCCGGTTTCCGGAACGAAAACGGCCTGCAGCCAGTATCCGGCAACGCCTGGACCGAGACCGCCGATTCCGGCCAGCCGTCGCTGGGTACGGCCGGCACCGGCCAGTTCGGCGATCTGCGCGGCGGCACGCTGGAAGCGTCCAATGTCGATCTGTCGAAGCAGCTCGTCGACATGATCGTGTCGCAGCGTAACTACCAGGCCAACGCGCAGACCATCAAGGCGCAGAGTCAGATTCTGCAGACCGCGGTCCAGCTGGGCTGATCGGCGTCGCGGTATAGGACCTCACCATGGATCGATTGATCTATACGGCGCTGTCCGGCGCGAGCCAGATTCTGGATCGCCAGGCGGTGGTCGCCAACAATCTGGCCAACGCCTCGACGACCGGCTTCAAGGCCGCGTTGTCGGCTTATCGGGCGGTGCCGGTGAACGGCTCGGGGCTGGCCACGCGGGCGATCACGGCCGAGACGACGCCCCAGGCCGATTTTTCGCAGGGGCCGATCGAGCATACCGGTCGCGCGCTGGATGTCGCGGTCAACGGCCCGGGCTGGCTGGCCGTGCAAGCCGACGATGGCAGCGAGGCCTATACCCGCGACGGCAACCTGCAGATCGATTCCACCGGCCTGCTGCGTAGCGGTGGGCATCCGGTGCTGTCGAACAACGGCCAGCCGATCGTGCTGCCGCTGAATGCCAAGGTCACGATTGCCGACGACGGCACGATCTCGGCGCTCGGCGCGGGGCAGCAACCGAACACCATCGCCCAGGTCGGCCAGCTCAAGCTGGTCGGCCAGCCCGACGATGGCATGACCCGCGGCGGCGACGGGCTGTTCCGGGCGACCTCGCCGGACGGCGGGACGGCCGGCCCGTTGCAGCAGGACAATACGGTGCGGGTGGAGTCCGGCTCGCTGGAAGACAGCAATGTGTCGCCCACCGAGGCCATGGTCGGGATGATCAGCGATGCCCGTCAGTTCGGGATGCAGATGAAGATGCTGTCCTCGGCCGACGACAACGCGCGTTCCGCCAACAAGCTGCTGGATGTGACATAGCGCTAGCGCGCTATTGCATCGGGCAAGCCGGTCACGGTTTGCCGCATCGGCACGGATTCGCGCGATCTCGCGGGTCGGGTGTCGCCACAACGCGTAACGCATCGACGTAACGATCGCGGCTGCCCGCCGGGCAGCCGCTAACGAGGGGAAAACTCATGATCCGATCACTCTGGATCGCGAAGACCGGTCTGGAAAGTCAGCAGACCAAGCTCGACACGATCTCCAATAACCTGGCCAACGTGTCGACGAACGGCTTCAAGCGCTCGCGGCCGGTGTTTCAGGATCTGCTGTATCAGGACGTGCGTCAGCCGGGAGCGTCGTCCTCGGTGCAGACCAATCTGCCGTCCGGTCTTCAGATCGGTTCCGGCGTACAGGCCGTGGCCACCGAGCGTCTGCATACCCAGGGTAGCCTGGAGCAGACCGGCAACTCCAAGGACGTCGCGATCGAAGGCAAGGGCTTCTTTGCCATCCAGATGCCCGACGGCAGCACGGCTTATACCCGAGACGGCGGTTTTCAGCTCGACCAGAACGGTCAGCTGGTCACGGCGTCCGGTTTTCCGGTCGAGCCCGGCATCACCATTCCGCAGAACGCGCTGTCGATCACGATCGCGCAAGACGGCACGGTGTCGGTAACGCAGCCGGGCAGCACCGGCTCCAACCAGATCGGCCAGATGCAGTTGTCGACCTTCATCAATCCGGCCGGCCTCGAGAGCATCGGTAACAATCTGTACAAGGAAACCACCTCGTCCGGGCCGCGTAACGACAACCCGCCGGGCGTGAACGGCGCGGGGCTGCTGCGACAGAAATATGTCGAAACCTCGAACGTCAACGTGGTCGAGGAAATGGTGAACATGATCGCCACCCAGCGCGCCTACGAGATCAACTCCAAGGCGGTTCAGACCTCCGACCAGATGCTTCAGCGTCTGTCCCAGCTCTGATCGATGATGCGTCGCTCGTTTTCTTATTCCGCGCCGGGCCGCGCCGCCATGGTGCGCCCGGTGCTGGGGATGGTCATGATCGCGGTGCTCGCGGGCTGCGCCCAGCTGCCGCGGCATAACATCGTGACCGGGCCGACCACGGCCCAGCCCCAGCCGCCACCCAAGCCGGCGAGCAACGGATCGATCTTTGAATCGTCCTACAACAAGCCGTTGTTCGAGGATCGGCGCCCGCGGCGGGTGGGAGACATCCTGACCGTGGTGTTCAACGAGAACCTGTCGGCCACGAAATCGTCGGCCGCCAAGGCGAACCGCAAGGGCTCGATCGGGTTCAACCCGGCATCGGTGCCCGAGGCACTGGGCAAGTGGCTGACCAAGCAGAAGACCGATCTGTCGGGATCGAACGATTTCCAGGGCTCGGGCAACGCCAATGCATCGAATACGTTCACCGGCAAGATCACGGTCACGGTGATGCAGGTGCTGCCCAACGGCAATCTCAAGGTGGCCGGCGAGAAGCGGATCGGGATCAACCAGGGCACCGAGTACGTCTTGTTCTCGGGGGTGGTCAATCCGCGCATGATCGATGCCGACAGCACGATCACGTCGACCCAGGTGGCCAACGAACGGCTCGAGTACTACGGCGACGGCTATATCAACGAAGCCGAGCATATGGGCTGGCTGCAGCGCGCGCTGCTCAATATTTCACCGCTCTGACCAATCGCGTCAGCCGAGGGATGCAATGAAAGGGGGCATGATTCGCAGCGTAGTGTGGGCCGCGATCACTTTGATGATCGGGCTGGCCGCGTCGCTGCCGGCCAGCGCACAGCGCCTGGGCGATATCGCGACGTTCGACGGCGTGCGCTCGAACCCGCTGGTGGGCTACGGGCTGGTTGTAGGGTTGAACAATACCGGTGACCAGACCACGCAGACGCCGTTTACCGGTCAGGCCGTGCGCAACATGCTCACTCAGCTCGGGGTGACCGTGGCCGGCGGCACGAATATGCAGTTGAAGAACGTGGCCGCCGTGATGGTCACGGCCGATCTGCCGGCGTTCGCCGCCACCGGGCAGAACATCGACGTGACCGTATCCTCGATCGGCAACGCCAATTCGCTGACCGGCGGCACGCTGTTGATGACCCCGCTCAAGGGTGCCGATGGCAAGATCTATGCGTTGGCCCAGGGCAGCGTGTTGGCGCCGGGGCTGAGCGTGAAGGCGGCCGGGTCGAGCGTACAGGTCAACCAGACCGCGGCCGGCCGTATTCCCGAAGGTGCGGTAGTCGAGCGTACCGTCGAGTCCAAGCTGGCCACGCACGGCACCATTGATCTGGAACTCAAGAACGCCGATTTCGCGACTGCAACGCGCGCGATGGAGGCTGTGAACAATCGCTTCGGTCGTTCGATCGCGACCGCCAAGAACCCGCGCCTGATCTCGATCGAGGTGCCACCGAATATCGGGTCGACGGTCGCGTTCATGGCCGCGATCCAGAACATCCAGGTCCAGCCCGGCACGCCCAAACCGCGCGTGATCCTCAATTCACGGACCGGCTCGGTGGTCATGAACGGCCAGGTCACGCTCGATCCGGCGGCGGTCGCCCACGGCAGCCTGTCAGTGACGATCCAGTCCAACCCGATCGTCTCGCAGCCCAATGCCTTGTCGGGCGGCCAGACCGCCGTGGTACCGAATGCCAATATCAATGTTCAGCAGGGCGATGGCTCGCTGAATTACGTGCCGCGCAGTACGTCACTGCGCCAGGTCATCGATGCGCTCAACCGATTGGGTGCGACGCCGGTGGATCTGATGGCCATTCTCGAGGCCCTCAAGGCCGCGGGTGCACTCAATGCTGATCTGGAAGTGATCTGATGACGCCTGATGCCGCAAGTGGCGCGTTCGCCTACGACGTATCCGCGATCGACAAGCTCAAGTACACCGCCAAGAAGCAGGCGGACGGCGGGGTGCACGAGGCATCGAAGCAATTCGAGGCCATGTTCATCAAGCAGATGCTGTCGGCAATGCGCAAGGCGATTCCCAAATCGCATCTGCTGGGCGACTCGTCGGCCGACAAGCAGTATCAGGACATGATGGACGCGCAGTGGTCGCAGACCATGGCCCAGCGCGGCATGGGGCTGGCCAAGATGCTCGACAAGCAGCTGACCGGACATGCCGCGCCGTCCGGCGCGCGTATTGACAGTCAGGCCGCGGCGGCAGCGCCCAAAATTGCGCAGGCGACGCCACGCGCGTTGGCGCCCTCGGAGTCGCTGGCCTCGATCAAGGCGCAGCGCGAGGCGGCCGCACAGGCGGCCAAGAGCGCGGCGGCGACGGCCAACAGCGATTCCGCGCCCCTGATCGCGGAACCACCGAATGCCGGAGCCCCGTTGCTGGCGCTCGCCGATACGCCGACCGACTCAGACCCGGTGACGCCCGGCCACGTCCGCGATTTCGTCCAGCGCCTGGAAGCGCCGGCCCAGCTGGCGGCCCGCCGTACGGGGTTGTCGCCGCGACTGATTCTCGCCCAGGCCGCACTCGAAACCGGCTGGGGACGCCACGAGATCACGACCGATAGCGGCGCACAAAGCTTCAACGTGTTCAATATCAAGGCGGATGGCTGGAACGGGCCGTCCACCGATGTCACCACGCATGAATATGCCGACGGCGCCATGCAATCCACGAAGGCCGGTTTTCGGGTGTACGACTCGTATAACCAGGCGTTCTCCGACTACGCCCGGCTGATCGATTCTTCGCCGCGCTATGCCGCGGCGCGCCAGGCCGCCACGCCGGAGGCCGCCGCGCGTGCCTTGCAGAACGGCGGTTATGCCACCGATCCGGGCTATGCCGACAAGCTGGTGGCGGTGATGAACTCGATCCCCGCCAGCCAGCCGGGCGGCCTGTTCGCCGAGGGCGGCACGCCGGTGGTCGATATGACCTCGAACAGCGGACCGCTGGTCTAGACATCGCGTCGAGCCACGGCTTGGCTGTTGTGATATCGGAGGAGGCGCGGGGCAGCGCCGGCGGCGATAGGGGGATCTCCGATCGCCGAACGGAAATATGGCCGGCACGGCTCAAGTTTCGTCGTCGTCGGCCGTTGAAGTTTAAGTAGCGGCCAAAGACCGCGCGCCGAGAAGAGGAACACCGCCGTCATGTCCAATCTGTTCGGAATCGGCCTGTCGGGTCTGAGTGCAGCCCAGGCCGGGCTGAATACCACCAGCAACAACATCAGCAACGTCAACACGCCCGGCTATACGCGGCGCAAGACGCAGCTGTCGGAAGTTGCCGGATCGCAAGAAGCCGGCGGCGTCCAGGTGACCGGGGTCCAGCGTCAGTACGCCCAGTTCCTCACGGCGCAGCTCAACGCCGCGCAATCGAAGGCATCGGCGACCACCAGTCATCTCGATCAGGTCTCCCAGATCGATAACCTGCTGTCCGACAGTACGTCGGGGTTGGCGCCGCGCATGCAGAGTTTCTTCGACAGCCTGTCGACGTTGGCCGGTTCGCCTCAGGACTCTTCGGCGCGCAACGCGGTGCTCGGCGATGCGCAGGATATGGCCAGCCGGTTCCGCTCGTTTGCTTCCACGCTGTCGGATATGGGCGATGCCGTCGACAAGCAGGTCAAAAGCGCCGTCAGCGAGGTGAACAACAACGCCTCGCAGATCGCCGCCCTCAACAAGCAGATCACGGTGACCCAGGCCCGCACCGGTCAGCCGCCCAACAAGCTGCTCGACCAGCGCGACGAGTTGGTGGCCAAGACATCAAAGCTGATCAATGTCGATGTCACCAAGAACGACGACGGCAGCTACAACCTCACCGTCGGCGGTCAGTCGCTGGTGGATGCCAACGGTAGTCACAAGCTGACAACGGTGGCCTCCGCCAACGATCCGACGCAGCAGCGGCTAGGGTATGTCAGTGCCGATGGCGGCACGCGTGAGATCCCCAACGCCCGTGTCACCGGCGGCGAGATCGGCGGCCTTTTGTCGTTTGCCGCCGATTCGCTGGCGCCGGCACAGGCCAAGCTCAATCAGACCGCGCACGACCTGGCGACCGCGGTCAACGCACAGCACGAACAAGGCACCGATCTCAACGGAAACCCCGGACAGGCGCTGTTCACCACCAGCCAGCCGTCGGTGTATGCCAGTCAGAACAATACCGGCAGCGCGACGCTCTCCGCGTCGTTTGCCGCCGGCCAGACCGATGCCGTCACCGCCGATAACTATCGTGTGAAATACACCGGCAGCGGTTACCAGGTCACGCGGGCCAGCGACGGCGCGAGCGTGAACGCCAACTTCGACAGCGCCTCGAACACGCTGTCCTTCGGTGGCCTGAATGTCTCGGTATCGGGCAACCCGGCCCAGGGCGATACGTTTGCCGTGCGGCCGTTGGATAACGCCGCCTCGTCGTTCTCGGTCGCGATTTCCGATCCGGCCAAACTGGCGGCGGCACAGGGGGGCGGCGTCGGCGATAACAAAAACGCCAATGCTCTGGCCGCCCTGCAACAAGCCAATGTGGTGGAAGGCAATCGCAGTTTTTCCGATAACTACTCCCAGCTGGTCGGCAATATCGGCAACCAGACCCAGTCGTTGCAGGTGAATTCCGATTCGGAAAGCGCGCTGACGAAGGAACTGAGCCAGGCCCAGCAATCGGTTGCCGGCGTCAACCTCGACGAGGAAAACGTCAACCTTATGTACTACCAGCAGATGTACCAGGCCAACGCCCGCGTCATCCAGACCGCCTCGACCGTGTTCGACACGGTTCTGGGGCTGGGCCGATAACCTTCGAGGCTAAGCCATGCGTCTCAGCACCAATACCATCTATGCCCAGGGCACCCAGTCGATCCTGGACCAGCAGACCCGTGTGTCGCAGATCGGCGAAAAGCTGGCCACCGGCAAGCGGATCAACAAGCCATCGGACGATCCGCGCGGCGCCGCGCAACTGCTGGATATGCAGCAGGCCAGCCAGATCAACGATCAGTACGCGAGTACCCGGTCGACCGCTGAAACCCAGTTGTCCACCGAGGAAAACCAGCTCAACCAGGTGACCACCGCCCTGGATTCCGCCAAGCAGGCGCTGGTGCAAGCCAGTAATGGCACCTTGAGCAACGCCGATCGCGATTCGCTGGCCAACAAGCTCGACGGCGTGTATCAGCAGTTGTTGTCGGCGGCCAACGCCAAGGACGGCAACGGCGACGCCATCTTCGCCGGCTATAGCTCGAGTGCCACCGCCTTCACCGGCAGCCCGGGCAATCTGGTCTACAGTGGTGACCAGGGCCAGCGCGAACTTCAGGTCGATGGCTCTCGTCGCATAACGGTCAACGACCCGGGCTCGAGCGTGTTTGCGGCGACGACGGCGAACGCCAAGTATGTGGCGACCGCCGACGGTAGCAACAGCGGCAGCACGACCTATGCGTCGCTGGACGTGGTCGCATCCAACGCCAGCGATTTCGGCGATACCTTCAAGCTGAGCTTTTCCGGCAGCGGCAGCAGCGCCACCTACAGCGTGGTTGACCAGACGACCGGCAATACGCTGGTTTCGAATGCGGCCTATCAGTCGGGCCAGCAGATCGCGCTAGGCAGTGGCCTGCAGACCACGATCAAGGGCGATCCGACCAACGGCGACAGCTACACCTTCGCCAAGGGTGCGAGTTCCGACAGCAATATCCTGAACGCGTTGGCCAATACCGTCGCCACCCTGCGCCAGCCGGTCGACAGTCCGGCGGCCCAGGCCAAACTGACCAATACGATCAACCGCGCCAACCGCCAGGTCGATAATTCGCTCGACAACGTGTTGTCGGTACGCTCGAACCTGGGCACGAAACTCAGCGCGCTGGATAGCCTCGACAACATCGGCGATACCCAGAGCGTGACCGACAAGCAGAACATCTCGAAGATTCGGGATGTGGATATGGTCTCGGCCATTTCCGACTTCTCGCTGGCCAAGGTCGCGCTACAGGCCGCGCAGCAGACCTTCTCCAGCGTGCAGAAGATGTCGCTTTTTAGTCAGGGCTAACCGGCCCCGGACTCGCGATCGAGAGAGCCGTCAATGAGCCGCGCCGTGTTGACTGCGGCCCGCGATTGCCGGCGCCGCGCGTAGGAGAATGCGCCGATGGTCGCGTGCCGGGTTCAAGTGGTCGGCGATCCGGCCAGTGCGGCCGTGACTTCCAACATGCGCTCGAACAGGGTGTCGAACAGCCGGTGCATGAAGCCGCCCAGATCCGGCATCAGGAAGGTAAGCACGGCCAGGCCGGTCATCAGCGTCATCGGAAAGCCGATCGAGAAGATCGACAGCTGGGGCGATGCGCGGTTGAGAATGCCCATCGCCATATTAATGGTCAGCAGCGTGGCGATCAGCGGCAGCGCCAGACTGACGCCGGCGGTAAACAGAATAGCGCCGGTGCGCGCGGCAAGCATCCAGCCGTTGCCGTCGAATTCGCTGGCGCCGATCGGCAGCAGGGTGAAGCTGCGCGTGAGAATATCGATCAGCACGAGATGGCCGTTGAAGGCCAGGAAAAGCAGCATCGCGATCGTATTGAGGATCTGGCCGAGCACCATCGTATTGGTGCCCATCGCAGCCGAATAAAAAGATGCGAACCCCAGCCCCATCTGCATGCCAATGAATTCGCCGGCGGCCTGCACCACGCCAAAGGCGAGCCGCATCACCAACCCCAGCGCGGCGCCGATCATCACCTGTTGGATGATCAGCCACACGCCGGCGATCGATACCGGCGGCACGTCGGGAATCGGGCCCAGCGTCGGGGCAATGACGAAGGCCAGAAGCCCGGCCAGCCCGATCTGCACCCGGCGCGGCACCATGTTCTCGCCGAATAACGGGGCGGTCGCCACGAAGGCCAGCAGCCGCACGAACGGCCAGAACACGAGCATGACCCAGCCGGTGAGCTGGCCGCTGGTGAAATGGATCATTGCACCAGGTTGGGAATATTCAGGAACAGGTGCCGGGTGAAGTCCATGATCTCGCCGATCAGCCAGGGACCGGCGATGATCAGCACCACGAATACCGCCAGGATCTTGGGAATGAACGACAGCGTCATTTCGTTGATCTGGGTGGCGGCCTGAAAGAGGCTGATCAGCAAGCCAAAAAGCAGCGCCGTGCCGAGCATGGGCGCGGCCATCATCAGCGTCAGCTTCATGCCCTGATAGGCCAGATCCATTACGGTATGCGGTGTCATCGGATCTCTCCTGCGCTAGGGCGTGTTGAGGTTTCGTTCGAGTCCGCGCCAAGCGCTCCCTGAAAATTAACTAGGGGCGGCAAGACGAGGCGTAGCGAACGTGGCGTAGTCGTTCTACGCGAGAGAGCTATAACGCTGTATTGCCGTCGTGTCGTTAATTTGTGGGCGCCTGTCCCTTCGGGTTGGGCCGCCCATAAAAAAATTAGCCAGGGGCGCCCGGCGGCGTTGCGAGTCTGGGTCGTGGCACGCCACGACGCGGCGACTCGCGCCTTGCCGGACACGATTTGCGGTCTCCAACGCGGCGCTCGCACGAAACCTCAACACGCCCTAGTGAAAGCTCTTAGCTAACGAACCGATCAACAGCGTCCAGCCGTCGACCAGCACGAACAGCATCAGCTTGAACGGCAGCGAGATGGTCGCTGGCGGCACCATCATCATGCCCAGCGACATCAACACGCTGGCCACCACCAGATCGATCACCAGAAATGGGATGAAGATCGTGAAGCCGATCTGGAACGCGGTTTTCAGCTCGCTGGTGACGAACGCCGGCAGCAGCACCCGCATGGGGGTGTCCTGTGGCGTCTGAATCGGGCCAACGTTGCCGAGTTTGGCGAACATCGCGATGTCGGGTTCGCGGGTCTGGCGCAGCATGAAGTTGCGCATCGGGCCGGCGCCGCGCACCAGGGCCTGCTGGAAGGTGATGTCGTTGTTCGACAGCGGTTGATAGGCGACGTTGTACACCTTGTGGAACACCGGCGACATCACGAAGAAAGTCAGAAACAACGCCAGTCCGAGCAGCACCTGATTCGGCGGGGCGGTCGGCGTACCGAGTGCGCTGCGCAACAGGCTGAGCACGATGATGATGCGCGTGAAGCCGGTCATCAGCAGCAGGACGGCCGGCAGGAAGGCCAGCGCGGTAAACAGCACCAGCGTCTGGACCGAAACGGTCCATTCCGTGCCGCCGCTCGACAGCGGCTGACTGATCACGCCGGGCAGGCCTGAGCCGCCGGTCGTCTGGGCCGCGGCCGTACCGGCCAGGAACAATCCAAAGACGAATGCGAGCAGGCGCATCATCACGAGCGGCCTCGCCCGGTCAGGCGTGTCAGGTTTTCGGCCAGCGCTTGGCCGAAGGTCGGCCGGGCCCCGGTCGGCGCTGCGTGGGGCGTGTCGGGCGAGTCTCGATCGGCAGGTGCGGGACGACGGTGCAGGGCAGTGATGTTCTGCGGCGTCACGCCGAGCACCAGCCATTCGTCTTCGACCTCGATGACCACGACGCGCTCACGCTGACCGAGGCTTCGCGAAGCCACGATCGGGAGCGACTGACTGGCGCGATCACGCTGAAAGCCGAGGCGTTTGAGTGTCCAGGCACACACCAGGATGACGCCGATCACGGCGATGAGCGCGATCGAGGTGCGCCCGATCAGGTTGCCCGGCAGGTCCGCGCCGCTGCTCGGCGTCGTGCCGGCCTGTGTGGTCGCGTGGGTAACGTCAGGCGTCGTCGGGGCGACGTTCTGCTGTGACGCTTGGCCCGGGTCCGGGTGGTCGAACCATGAGGGCGCGATACCGCCCGGCGGCTGCGAAGCCGGGCGGGCGTTCGCTCCTGCGTCGCTCATCGATTGAGTTTGCCGATACGTTCGGCGCGATCGACGATGTCGGTGATGCGAATGCCGTATTTGTCTTCGACCACGACGACCTCGCCCTGGGCGACCAGATAGCCGTTAATCAGGATATCCATCGGCTCGCCGGCGAGACCATCCAGCTCCACGATCGATCCCTTGGCCAGATCCAGCAGTTCGCGGATCGACAGGCGCGTCGAGCCCAGCTCGACCGACAGCGTCACCGGAATTTCCATGATCATGTCGAGATCGCGCGGCGTGCCTCGGGCGGATTCATCCGCGAACGGACGAAACACCGTATCGTCGGCCGCCCGGGGCTCTGCCGCGGTTTCGGCCTCCGCTTGTTCGGCCATGGCTTCGGCCCAGGCGGCGCTCGCATCGTCGTCGGCCGTGGATTCGGCGGCCGTATCCTGCTCCGCGGCGGCCTGTTCGGCCAGGGCCTCGGCCCAGGCGTCGTCGGTGCCGGTCTGATTCTGTTCGGTATCCTGGTCTTTGGGCGAGTCGGTCATGGCTTACGCGTCCTGGGCGAGTCTTGGGTGCCGTGGTCGATCATGCGCGTCACGCGCAGCGCCTTGCGGCCGTTGAGGCGGCCATAGGCGGCGGCGAATACCGGCACGTCGTCGACGCGCGCGGTGACTTCGCCGGGCAGCTCGATCGGCAGCACGTCACCGACGGCGAGCCGGCTGACCCGGCCAATGGTGGATTCGATCGTGGTGAAGTCGGCGGTCAGCGGCACATGGCTGCGCTTGACCTCGCCGGCCAGGCGCTGAGCCCGGGCTTCCTGTTCCTCCGGATCGGCTTTCTGCAGCGCCGTATTGGTTAGAACCTCGCGAATCGGTTCGATCATCGCGTAGGGAATACAGATATTGAAATCCGCCCCGAACGCGCCGACCTCGAGATGAAACGTCGTGTTGACCACCAGCTCATTGGGCGAGCTCGTGATATTCGCGAAACGCACCTGCATCTCGGCGCGCTGGAATTCCATTTCCAGCGGATAGACGTTACGCCAGCCCTGGTCGTAGCTTTCGAGCGCGAGGGTCAGCAGGCGGCCGATGATGCGTTGCTCGGTATGCGTGAACTCTCGCCCCTCCGACTTGGTGAGGAAGCGGCCATCACCGCCGAACAGGCTGTCGACGACCAGGAACACCATGTTCGGCGGGAACACCATCAACGCATTGCCACGCAGCGGTTTCATCCCGAACAGGTTGATGTTGGCCGGCACTGGGAGATTGCGCGTGAATTCGCTGTACGCCTGGATCTTGACCGAGTCGACCGTGATGTCGGCGCTGCGCCGAATCAGATTGAACAACGACATGCGGAAATCGCGGGCAAAACGCTCGTTGATGATGTCGAGCGTATGCAGCCGACCCCGCACCACGCGCTGCTGCGTGGCCGGATCGAACGGCCGGATGCGTTTGCCGGTGGCGGTTTGTTCAGCTTCGGCCGGTTCGTCCTCGCCGCTCACCCCCTTGAGCAGCGAGTCGATCTCGGCCTGCGAGAGCATATCGTCGTCGGCCATGGCTACTGAACGATAAAATCGGTGAACAACACATTCTTGATCGCGACCGGCTTGCCGTCCTTCTCATACGGTTTGCGCAGGGTCTCTCGCAATGTTTTCGCGATCTCGCGCTTGCCGCTGGCGCTGGTCAGCGCGTCGGCCGACTGATCGCTTAGCGTGATCAGCATGCGATTACGCACTTCCGGCATATGCGCGGTGAGCGTATCGGCGGTGGCCTGATTGGCAACCGCGAGCGACAGCCCGATATAGAGCACGCGCGAATCGCCGGACAGATTCACCGTCATCGGATCGACCTTGACGAACGTCGGCTTGGGCGGCGGTTGTTCCGCCGCCTGAGCGCTGCCGCTATGGCCCTTCATGAAATAGAAATAGCCACCGGCGCCCGCGGCGAGTACGGCGACGAGCACGACCACGCCGATCAGCAGCAGCGTACGGGCCGCGCCTTGTTGACGTCGGCGGGATGAAAACGAATCAGAGTGAGTCATTGAGAAAATATCAGAGTGGGCAAACCGTCTGGCTTTATCGGCCGATTGGCGCTCAAGCAAAGATGTCGATGCCGCTGATGGGCCCGGCGCGGCGCGAAACAGGCGACACAGCGCTCGTGTCATCGAGCGACGTCTCGGTTACCGCGGCGATTTCGGCGGACGGCCGCCCGCTACGCTGGCCCGATTGATCGTCCCGGCCGGCGAATGCGGCCTGGCTGTTCTGGTCGCCCACCGAGGCCTGGCCGAGCGACAGCCCGCCGGCGGCCAGCGACTGGCGCAGTTGAGGCAATGCCGCTTCGACCGCATCACGGACATGGGCATGGGCCGCCGCGAAATGGATCTGGGCCTGATTATGATCGTTGACCGTGACCGAGATATTGATCTGGCCCAGCTCGCGCGGGTGTAACTGAATCTGGGCCAGCTGTTGGCCGGAGCCGACCAGCCGCATCGTGTGTTGGCCCAGGGCCTGGTTCCAGTCGCTGCTGGCCAACGGCGCACTCAGCGTGGTCTGCGTCGAGGCGGTCGCTGGCGCGCTGGCGGCTTGCCCGTGGGTTGCCGACGTCGAGTGAAGTGCCGACGCCGTGGCGGCCGTCAAAGCGCTGCCGTTCGTGGCACTGGCCGAGGAATCGGTGGTCTGCGTCAGGCTGAAGCGTTGGCCGCTGCGCGCATCCGGGCTGTTCTTGCCGTCTGTAGTCAGCGCGGCCAGAAGCTGGGCCGGATTATCGCCGCGCGTCTGGCCGCTGGCGTCCCCGTTTGACGACCCCTGGCCGCCGTGGCCGCCCAACTGCGTGAACAGCTGTTGCCAGGACGCGCGCAATGACGCCGCGGCCGAGTGCGAATGACCGTGGGTCGCATCGGAGACGCCGGTCTGCGAACCGTTGCCCGGTTTGATCGTCTGCGTGACGATCAACGGCGCCTGGACCAGGGCGGCAATCGGCCCGGTACTGTCGGCTGCGTCCGCGCCTTTCTGCGATTGGGTGTCGTGCGTCTTGTCCGTCGTTGTCTTGCTCGACGACGCGATCTTATGAGGATGCGTGGTCGCCGACCCGGAGCGCGCGGCGGCCCCCTGGGCAGCCGTTTGCGTCTGAGTGGCGGCTTCGGCGGCGGCGCGATTGGCGCTATCCGCGACGTTTCGTGCGTCGCGAGCCGAGGTCTCGGCGATCACGCGATCGGCGGCGTTCTTGTCGGTCTCGGCGCGGCTTGCCAGCTTGGACTCCGTGCTCAGCCGACGACGCACGACATCCGTGTTCTGATGATCTTCGGCCGCGGCGGTTTTCGGGTCGGCGGAGGCCGGCTTCGACTGGGCATCGGCCGAGTGGCCATCGCCTGAATGCTCCGCCTGCGCCACGTGCGAAGCCTGGCGCGAGGACGCATCCTGAGCCGGGGCCTGGCTGCCCGACGTTTGCTGCTGGCCGTTGGATGACGACGCCTGACCCGACCGCGAGTCGCGGGACGCCTGCGACGCCGCGAGCGTGCGCGAGAAATCGGACGTGTTGTTGTTCGACGCGTTCGGCGTCGTCGTGTTTTTCGGCGCCGCGGTCTTGGCCGCGCCCGCGCTCAGTGCCCCCAGATCGATCGTCATGGTTCCCCCCGTTCGAACCGATCAGCCATTGGCCCGGCGCGATGAGCGCCCGGCGGCTTCGTCGTTGTCTTGTTGTTCCCGACGCGCTTCGCGGCGCGCCTCGCTCGCTCGGCGGCGCTCGGCCAGCGCGTCGAACGATTTCAGCCGTCGCTGGCGGTCCTGCCACTGGCTCTTGCCGTCGGCCAGACGATGTTCGCTTTGGGCGACGATCTGCTCCTGCTGGGCGATCGCTTCGTCGAGCGATGCCAGGAAACGCTGATCGTTATCCAGCCGATGCATCGACAGCCCGTCTGCCATCGCCCGCGCCAGCCGTTCGCCATATTCGGCGCGGTAGGCGATCAGGGCGTCGAGTTGCGCCTGGCTGCGGGCGCGCTCGCCGTGCAGGGCGCCCAGTTGGGCAGCCGCGGCGTCGCGTTTTTCGGTAGCCAGTTCGATCAGTGCGTTCAGCGAGGATTGATTCATGACGAAGCGTCGTTGCCGGTGACGAGATCGGCCAGCCGGGCCGTGGCGTCGCCGTGGTCGCTGCGTTCGCCCATGCCCTGCTGGAGAAACTCTTCCATGCGCGGATGCAACGCGATGGCCTGGTCCAGGGTCGGATCGCTGCCTGCCGCATAGGCCCCCACGGCGATCAGATCCCGGCTGCGCTCGTAGCGCGAGAACATACGCTTAAAGTACTGCACGCGCGCGAGCTGCGTTTCGTCGATAAGCGCTGTCATTGCGCGGCTTATTGACGCTTCGATATCGATCGCCGGGTAGTGACCGGCCTCGGCGAGCTGGCGCGAGAGCACGAAATGCCCGTCCAGAATGGCGCGCGCCGAATCCGCGATCGGGTCCTGCTGGTCGTCGCCTTCGGTCAGCACGGTATAGAACGCCGTGATCGAGCCGCTGCCGGCGCGGGCGTTACCGGCGCGCTCGACCAGCGTGGGCAGGCGCGCGAACACCGACGGCGGGTAGCCCTTGGTGGCGGGCGGTTCGCCGATAGCGAGTGCGATTTCGCGCTGGGCCATGGCATAGCGCGTGAGCGAATCCATGATCAGCAATACGTTGAAGCCGCGATCGCGGAAATCCTCCGCGATACGCGTGGCGTAATCGGCGCCCTGCAGACGCAGCAGCGGCGAGGTATCGGCCGGCGCGGCCACCACGACGGCCCGCGCCAGGCCGGCATCGCCGAGGATGTTGTCGATAAAATCCTTGACCTCACGGCCGCGTTCGCCGATCAGGCCGACCACGATCACGTCGGCCGCGGTGAAGCGCGCCATCATGCCGAGCAGCACACTCTTGCCGACGCCGGAACCGGCGAACAGGCCGAGCCGCTGGCCGCGGCCGACTGTCAGCAGGGCGTTGATCGCACGAATGCCGGTATCCAGTACGTCGCTAATTGGAGCGCGCTCGAGCGGGTTGATAGAGCGCGACGCCAGCGCTGCGTAATCGGCGTCCGAGGGCAGCGGCTCGCCATCCAGCGGCCGGCCGCGCGCGTCGAGCACGCGCCCCAGCAGGGCCGGGCCGACCGGTATGGATTTGGCGGCGCCCGGCGCGCTGCCCGGCGGGCCGAGCACCGGCCACACGCGCGCACCGGGGATCAGGCCGGTGGTTTCGGCGAACGGCATCAGCAACAGCGACCGGCCAGAGAAGCCGACCACCTCGGCTTCGGCGTGCTCGCGCCCGTCGATCTGTTCGATCCAGCAGTGGGCCCCGAGCGGGAGGCGCAGCCCGACCACTTCCAGTACCAGGCCGCTGGCCCGTACGAGTTTGCCGCGTTCGCGCACGCGCGGGGTGGCCGCGATCCGCGAGCGCATAGTCGCCAAACGCTGTTCCCAGCCCGACAGCAGATCATCCGCCGAGGGCTGCATCAGTGCTTCTCGTGGCCGACGGCCTGGAGCAGGCGGGCCCAGCGATCGGCGTCCGTGCTGTCGATCTCGCGCTCGTCGTCCTCGATGCGGCAATCGCCGGGGGCGAGCGAGGCATCGGCGCGCAGCCGCCAGCCGGCACCGGCCAGGCTCTGGCCGAGATGATGCTCGATGCGCGACAGCTCCTCGGCTGCGACGTAGAGCGTGGGCGAGCCGGTCAGGCCCGGGTGGTTCTCCAGCAGTTCCTGTACATCGTCGAGGATATGCTCGGGGCGAATCTCGAGGGCGCGTCCGGCCAGTTGCCGCCCGGTCTCGATCGCCAGCTCCACGAGCTGGCGACCAATGCGCTCATCCAGCGCATCCGCCGCCTCGGCGAATTGCGTCACGAGGCGATCGATCGGGGCCAGCCGTTCGGCGATCTCGGCGTCCAGACGTGCCTGTTGTTCGGCACGCGCCTTGGCTTCGCCTTCGGCGTAGCCGTCGGCATAGCCCTGTTCACGGCCGGCCTCGTAGCCTTTCTTTTCGGCTTCTTCCTTGGCGAGTTCGAACAGCGTCATGCTGATCTGGTCCTCGCGGCGCCGGCGGGGCGGGGTAGGCGCGGCCGCGGCTTCGGGCGCGGTTCGGTCGCGTTCGCGCGGCGCGGTGCGGCGTTCCAGCGGATCCATCCGCCAACGCTGCCAGTCGTTGTCGTGCGACGCGCTAGACATATTCATCGTCGTCGCCGCTCAGGGTAATTTCACCCGCGTCGGCCAGACGACGGACCGTATCCAGAATGCGTTTGCGCTCGGATTCGACCTGCGACAGACGCACCGGCCCGCGCATTTCCATGTCCTCACGCAGCAGATCGGCAGCGCGCGAGGCCATGTTGGCAGTGAAGCGGGTGAACAGGGCTTCGCTGGTGCCCTTGAGCGCGACGGCAAGGGTATCGTTGTCGAGCTCGATGAGGATGCGCTGCATCGTCCGGTTGTCGGCTTTTTCGAGATCCTCGAACACGAACATTTCGTCGATGATGCGCTGAGCGAGGTTTTCATCGTGCTCGCGCACACTGGCCAGCGCGGCTTCCTCGTGCGATGAATTCAGCAGGTTGAGAATCTCGGCCGCCGTGCTCACCCCGCCCATCTTGCTGCGCTTGAGATTCTGACCGTCAAGCAGGCTGCCGAGCACTTCGGTGAGCTCGGCCAGCGCGGCCGGTTGTACGCCGGAGAAGGTGGCCACACGCAGGATCACGTCGTTACGCAGGCGTTCCTCGAAGCACAGCAGCACGTCCGCGGCCTGATTGCGCTCCAAATGGACGATGATGGTCGCGATGATCTGCGGATGCTCATCGCGGATCATCTCGGCCACGACGTTCGCTTCCATCATGTTGAGCGCATCGATGCCGGAGCCTTCGTTGTTCTCGAAGATGTCCTCGAGCAGGCTGGCGGCGCGTTCTTCGCCCATGGCTTTGATCAGCACCGAGCGGATGTGCTCGCTGGAGTTGATGTTGATCGCGCCGTACTGGTCGAGCTCGTCGCTGAACTCGCGCAGCACTTCCTCGATCTGCTCCGAAGACACATTACGCAAGGCGGCCATGCGCATGCCGAGTTGTTGCGCATCACGACTGGACAGGTGCTTGAACACCTCGGCGGCGGTGTCGTCGTCCATCGCCATCATCAGGATGGCGCTGCGATCGAGGCCACTGCGGCTGCTGCTCGTGCTAGACATCTTCTTTCATCCAGCCTTTGACGATCATGGCGACCATGCGCGGGTCCTCGCGGGCGGCCTCCTGGGCATTGCGGATCGCATCCGTATGACGCTTGCGCCGCTGGCTCCGCAGTGCCTGTTCGGTCGCGTCTTCCTCCGAATCGGCTTCTGCGGCGGGCGGTGCATTCGAGGCCGTACGGCGCGACGTCACCACCTCGCCGAATAGCCCGCTGCGCTCTGCCAGCGGACGAACCAGACGGCGCCACAGCAGCCACGCGACCAAGGCGAGCACCAGATATTTCAGCGCCTTGATCGCCATCGACTGCAGGGTCGGGTTTTGCCACCACGACGGCGTGGCCGGGGCCTGATCGCCCGATGCGGCCGTGAACGGCATCTGCATGACTTCCACGGAATCGCCACGGGTCGCCGAGTAGCCGATCGCGCCACGGACAAGGCTGCGGATCTGGTCCATCTGTTGTTTCGACAGCCCGGCGGTGGCGTTTTTGCCGCTGCCGGCCGCCAGCGCTTTCTGGTTGATCACAACGGCCACCGACACGCGTTGCACCTGGCCGACCGGATCGGTGACATGGGCAATGGTGTGGTCGAGTTCGTAGTTGGTCGTGTCGCTCTTCGAGGTCGAGATCTGCCCCGAGTTATCCAGGCCAAGCGCGCCATTGGTCTGCAGCGAGCCGTTGCCGTTATTGCTGTTGCCGTTGTTATTGTTGTTCGCGCCGCGCGTATTCTGATTGTTGCCGCCGGCCTTTTTCGGGTTGTTGATCGGCGATGGCTGATTCGGTGTCGGCTGGTTGCTCAGCGCTCCCGGGACGCCGCCCTGGTTGCCGTTTTTGTCGACTTTCTGGCTGGTCTGTTGGCTGCGAATCGCGGCCGGCTTGTTGCCGTTGTTGGGGCTGTAGTTCTCGCTGGTGCGCTCGCGCTTGGCGAAATCCAGATCGGCGACCACTTGGGTGCGCACATTGTCGGCGCCAACGATAGGTGCCAGCAGGTTCTGGATGCGTTGCTGGTACGTCTTTTCGACGCGGGCCGCGTATGCCAGCCGCGTGCCGTCCACGCCGCCATCCCCGGCGTCGCTGCCGGATAGCAGATGCCCGCGGCTGTCCACGATGGTCACGGCGTCGATCGGAAGACCGGGCACCGCGCTGGCCACGAGATTCTGTATCGCCGTGACCTGGCCCTTGGCCAGCGCGCGACCGGAATACAGTTCGAGCACGACTGAAGCCTTGGGCTGCTTCTGGTCACGCACGAAGACGCTTGATTTCGGCATGGCGAGCTGTACCCGGGCGCTCGAGACTTCGTCGATAGTCTCGATCGAGCGCTCCAGTTCGCCTTCGAGCGCGCGCTGATAATTCACTTTCTCCGCGAACTCGCTGATGCCGAAGGGTTCGTTGTCCATCAGCTCGAAGCCGACCCCGCCGCCCTTGGGCAGCCCGTCGCTGGCCATCTGCAAGCGAATGCGGTCGACTCTGGAACGCGGCACCATGATCGTGCTGCCGCCGCCGGACAGCTTATATGGCACCTGCATCTGGTCGAGGCGTGCGGTCACCTCACCGCCGTCACGGTTCGACAAACCGGAATAGAGTACGGCGTAATCGGGCGAACGGGTCCAGAGCAGGAGCGCGACGAGCACGGCCACCGCGGCCGCCACGCCGATTATCAGCGCAATGCGCGGCGACGCGCGCAGACGGGCCATGACATCGGCCAGTCCGCCGCTCGTCGAAGCTTGGGCTTCGGCGCTGCTCATCCATGTCCCCCCGTGATGCGACCGCTTTGCATATCAAAGGTCGCCTGATGCCTCGTGGCGCCGTGCGCGACACGCAGTCGCGGCCCGCGAGCAGTGTCGCAATGGCGCCGGTGGACGATTATTCCGTAGACGTCCAATTTCTAAGCGCCGAATAGCCCGCGATTCGGGCGCTATTTGATCGCATGCCCAAGCCGGGTGCTGCGCTAGCCTCGCGCGTACTCAAGCTGGACTTTTTGCGAGTTCCGAGTTCGGCTTCAGGCAACGAGAGGGGGATATATGAGTATCAGTGCAGGCGGCATGGGGCCGCTGCTTCAGCAAATGCAGGCGGCCGCCGCCCAGGCCGGCGACGCCGGCAACGACAAGGCGGCCGCGAACACGGGCCAGCCGAATTTCGCCGACGCGCTCGTGCATTCGATCGACAAGATCAACGCACTCAAGAGCGACGCGATGGATGCCGGCAAGGCCTATGAAAGTGGTGCGCCGGGCGTCAGCTTGAACAACGTGATGGTCGACATGGCGAAAGCCGATGTGGCGACCAATATGGGGATCCAGGTGCGCAATAGGGTCGTGAGTGCGTACCGCGAGATTATGAATATGCAGGTATAAAAGAGTCGCCAAATGAATTCGAACGTCAGGCGATATGCGGAGACGGGCAAGAAATAAAAGAATTGAAATATCTTGACGCTATTTGGAGTGGCCCAAGCAAAAAGAGGGCATCGCGATGCGATGCCCTCCGATTTCGGTGAATGTAAAGATAGTTTACTGCAGCAGCGACAGCACGCCCTGATTGGAACGGTTGGCCTGCGCGAGCACAGAAGTGCCGGCTTGCTGAAGGATCTGCGCCTTGGACATGGCAGACACTTCACTAGCGTAGTCCGTGTCTTCAATGCGCGAACGCGCCGAGCTCAGGTTGGTGGTGGTAGAGCTGATGTTGTTGATAGCTGAGTCGAGGCGATTTTGAGAGGCACCTAGCGCCGATCGGAAACTATCGATTTTGCTGATAGCGTTGTCGAGTGTATCCAGCGGATTTGCGGTGGAGGGGTTCGCTGACGTGGTGAGCGTGCCGTTGGAGGCGACCGATAGAACGTTGTTAGCGCTATCTTTGACTTGCCCGTTGCCAGCAGCAAAGGTCACGGCACCGCTGGCGGCGGCGAGATTGCCTGTAGAGTCAGTACTCGAGGCATCCACCTGTGAAGCAAGGTCGGAGGCACTTAACGTAGTGCCAGATCCATCATCCCAGTTGTTATTCGCCGCACTGTAGGTGTATTGCGTCCCGGAATCACCCACTGTAACGGTGTCGCCGTCGCTTGCACGAGCAAGAGCGTCGCTTGTGGTAGCCGTTGCATTGCCAGTGACACTGAACCCGCTCAAGCCGAGCGTCGTTGTATCGACGTTTTGCAGCGACAGAGAGATGGTTTGTCCGTCGTTAGCGCCGACTTGTAGCGACACTGTCTGACTACTATTTAGAATTTTTTTTCCGTTGAATTCAGTTTGCCCGGAGATACGATCGATCTCGTCCATGCGAGCACCGATTTCGTCTTGAATCGATTTCAGGTCGGAGCTACTGTTCGTCCCGTTCTGGGCCTGAACAGTCAGTGAGCGAATGCGCTGCAGGTTTGAATTAACCTGATCGAGGGCGCCCTCGGCCGTTTGGGCCAAAGAGATGCCGTCGTTGGCATTCGCCGAGGCTTGGTTGAGACCGTTGATCTGCGAACTCATGCGGTTGGCGATCGCTTCGCCAGCAGCATCGTCCTTGGCCGAGTTGATCTTGCTGCCCGAGGACAAGCGGGTGATTGCGGTGTTGAGTTGGTTCTGCGACTGACGCAGATTGTTCTGTGCGGTCAGCGACAGCGTATTGGTGTTGACGGTGAAAGCCATGTCGAGATTCCTCTCAATGCGTAGTGGTAGTGACGGGATCTTGACCCGTTGTCGCGGCCGTTATTGCCCGCCGCTGACGTTTTATCGTCGGCTTGCGACGGAACTTTAGGGGCGGATGTCGGGAGAATCGTGACGAGCGGAGTGGGCGTATGTTCCGATCCCGCGATTAGTCGACGAAAACGAGGTTTATTCGAGCCATCCGAGGTGGGGCGGCTGTCGCAGACTTCGTGCTGGGGACTGTTTTTATGTCGGGCGAACCCGCCCGCATTCGTCGACGCACGTCTATGTATACCGCTTCCGGCCAACTCGACCGTTCGCAGACTGTGGAAAGCTACATGCCGCTGATCCGGCGGCATGCGCTGGCTCTGCAGGTGCGTTTGCCGCCGAGCGTCGAGCTGGATGATCTGATTCAGGCCGGCATGGTGGGATTGCTCGACGCATTGGACCGGTTCGAGGCCGGGCAGGGGGCGACGTTTGCTACCTATGCGTCCCAGCGCGTGCGCGGCGCGATGATCGACGAACTGCGTAGCCGGGACTGGTTGCCCCGCAGTGTGCGTCGTGGTGCCCGTGAGCTATCGGCGGCGATCGAGCGACTCGAACACCGACTCGGGCGCGCGCCGCGCGAGCGCGAGATCGCCGACGAACTGGATATATCGCTGGATGACTATCATGCGTTGCTCAACGATGTGAACAACGGGCTGATCCTGAGTTATCAGGAGCATGGAACGCCGGAGACCGAGCCCAGCCGATTGGCGGATTCCGTCGAGATCGGGGGCGATCCGTTTGTTGCGACGTTCGCCGACGCGCGCCGAGAGGATCTGATGGCGGCCATCGATGAGCTGCCGGAGCGCGAGCGAATGCTGCTGGGCTTGTACTATCAGGAAGATCTCAATCTCAAGGAGATCGGCGCCGTGCTCGGGGTGACCGAGTCGCGCGTTTGCCAGTTGCATAGCCAGGCCGTAGCGCGCCTGCGCAAGGCCTTGCCGGCCTATCGTTGAGCCGGTCTCCCCGGCGGCAGGATCTCGTGCTGGAGGCCGCAGATTCGGCTCCGGGCGGGCACGGGCACCTCGCGCCATACACCAGAATCGCAATGCCGCAGGGTAGGCGGTTCATGGATGGCCGGGTCGACCACATCGCGCTGCCCCGTGTTGCCGCCCATCCTCATTTTCCAGGAAGCGCTGGCATGGATCCGCGCGAAACCATGCTGGCTGGGGCGGCAGGCCGCTGTATCGCAGTGGATGGTTCGATCGCCGCGCAATCGGACACGCGACTATTGTTCATTCCCGGCATATGAGGAGGCCTGGTGCCGGGCGCCGGCCCGAGAGGGACGACGAGGGCCCTTGTTACGAAGTGATAACGAATCGGAAACTATGCTGCTAGGTTGAACTGCGCGTCACCGGTTTGTTTGAGTTGCTGACATCGCTGGGGCATACCCTCTTTCGTACGCGCAACGTGGTTTTCCCGTTGCTGCTGATTATCGTGTGCGCGCTGCTGCCGCCGGTATCGATCGGCGCGCCGGGTGAAGGCTGGGTCGTTCTGGCCGGCCTGATCGTGCTGGCGTTGGGCCAGGGCCTTCGGATTCTCACCATCGGGCTGGACTATATTCGTCGCGGTGGCCGTGACGGTCGTATTCATGCGGATCGGCTGGTAACCGGCGGCGTCTTCGCAATCTGCCGTAACCCGATGTATACCGGCAACGTCACGATGGTGGTCGGTTTTTTTGCCTTGGCGGGCAATCCGTGGGGGCTGATCATCGGCAGTGCGATCGGGTGGTTTGTCTATCGCGCCATCATTGCGGCCGAGGAATCGTTTCTGGTGGCGGAGTTCGGCGAGGAGTATCGCGAGTACTGTCGCCGCGTCCCGCGCTGGCTGCCGTCGCCGCCCGCCCTGCTGCGCGTGGCTTCCGGGCACCGTTTCGACTGGGCGGCCGTGGTGCTGCGCGAATACGGCACCTTGATGACGACCATGCTTATCGTGTTGATTCTGCTGGGCATCAAGGCGGCTCGTGCGGACGCGCTGGGCGCCTGGGCGCCGTGGCTGGTTGGGATCGCCGTGCTCACGGCGATCGGCTGGGGCGTGGCGCGTTTTCTCAAGAAGACCCGGCGCCTGCGGCCGTGGAATGCCAGTTAGCTCGAGGCCAAGCTGATGACTCCGACCGATCGAGTATTCGACGAGGAATGGCGGCCCTCGGATTTCGCGTTCGATGCGCACGTCGCCGGCGTGTTCGACGACATGGTGTCGCGAAGCGTGCCGTTCTATGACGAAGTCCAGCGCATGCAGACCGAGCTGGCCGTGTCGTTGCTGCCGGATGGCGACAGCCTGGTCTACGACCTGGGATGTTCAACGGCGACCACGCTGGCGGCGATCGCCGGGCACCGGGGCTGCCCGGCCGGGGCCCGTTTTGTCGGCATCGACAACGCGCCCGACATGCTCGACCGCGCTGGCGAGAAGATCGCCGAGCGCGGATTGTCCGATCGGATCGACCTGATTCACGGCGAACTGAACGGCTCGCTGGCGCTGTCGAGCTGCGATATGGTGATCATGAACTGGACGCTGCAGTTCGTGCGCCCGGTCGCGCGCGAAGCGCTGGTGCGCGCGATTGCGGCGGCGCTGCGCCCGGGCGGTGTGCTGTTTCTGTCCGAAAAGATCCTGGTGGGCGATTCGTTGCTCAACCGGCTTTATATCGAGTTCTACTACGATTACAAGCGCAATCGCGGTTATTCGGACACGGAAATTCGTAATAAACGCGAGGCCTTGGAAAACGTCCTCGTGCCATATCGCAGCGACGAGAATCACGACCTGCTTCGCCATTGCGGATTTGCGAGCGTGGATTCATTCTTCCGGTGGTACAACTTCGAGTCGCTGGTTGCGGTGAAGGGCGATCCCCGTCGGGATTGATGCATCTGGACAGTCCGGTCCCGTTGCAGCGCCTGCGCGCAGCGGCGTCAGACCACGGATGTGAGGCATCGATGCGCGTATTGATCGTCGAAGACGACCCGACGCTTGCCGCCAATCTCGGCGAGTATCTGGAAGAGCAGGGCGACGAGCCGGACTATGCCAGCGACGGGCGAATTGGCCTGCAGCTGTGCGCCACCGAATCCTACGATGCGTTGATTCTCGATCTGCGCCTGCCGCGGCTGGACGGGATTTCGCTGTGTCGTCGCCTGCGCCAGGAGCAGGGCGTGAATACGCCCATCCTGATGCTCACCGCGCGTGACACGGTCGAGGATCGGATCGAGGGCTTCGAGGCCGGCACCGATGATTATCTGGTCAAACCCTTTTCGCTGCGCGAGCTGTATCTGCGCCTGAGCGCGATCGTGCGCCGCCACCAGCCAGTGGGCGCCGGCCCGTTGACCGTGGGGGCGCTGAGTCTGGACGTCGATAGCCACGTGGTGCGCTATCGCGACCGGCCGATCGAGCTGACCCCCATCGGTTTCGCCATGCTCGAGATGCTGATGCGGGCGTCTCCGGGGCTGGTGTCGCGGGCCGATTTCGAAGCCAAGATCTGGAACGGCGAGCCGCCGGAATCGGATGCCGCGCTGCGCGGGCATGTACACCGGCTGCGTGAGCTGCTCGAGGCCGCAGCGGAGCAGCCCGTCATCCATACCGTGCATGGCGTGGGCTACCGGCTGCTCGAAACGACGTGATCGCTCGTCTGCGCCGGACGCTGTCCGCGGCGGTCGGACTCCGCACGCGCGTCTCGATCGGCATGTTGTCGGTCGCGTTCGCGGCCTGTATCGGCTTCGCGCTGGCGATCTATGCGTTCGTCAGCATTCTCCAGGACGAGCTTCAGTTCGATACCATCGACCGGGAGCTCGCCAGCCTGGTTCTCGATTACAAGCATGGCGTGCCCATCAGCGGTCGGCGCGGCTCGACCGGCTGGGTTTACGTGAGCCACTCGCCGGCCCATGACCAGTCGTTGCCCGCCGTGTTGCAGCGCATCGCCAATAATCAGTACGACGTGGTGCGCTATCACGGCCGCCAGTATTACGCGGCGCGACGCGACGTGGACAACGCCGCTATCTACATGATGGTCAACGTCCAGGACGTCAAAGAGTTCGAGGATCGATTGGCCACGCTTGGCTGGGCCACCCTGAGCGTCGTGATCGTGCTGGCGCTGCTGATCGGCATCGGCTTTTCCTATCTGATCCTGCGTCCGGTGCGGCGCCTCGCCGAGCGTCTGTCGAGCTATCGGCCGGGGCAATCGAACCCGCCCATCGCCGCGGATTACGGTGATCGCGATATGCGCGATATCGCCGAGAGTTTCGACGAGCTCATTGGGCGTTTCGATGCGGCCATCGCCCGCGAGAAAGCCTTCACCGAGGACGCCAGCCATGAGCTGCGTACGCCGTTGGCTGTTGCGCTCAATGCCAGTGAATTGCTCGATGGCATGCCCGACCTGGACGAGCGGGCCCGCAACCGGGTCGCCCGGGTGCGCCATGCCTGTGAACGCATGCAGCGCCTGGTCACGGCACTGCTGTATCTGGCTCGCGACCAGCAGCGGGAAAACGAAACACTCAGCGATGCCGCGGTGGTGCTGGATGACGTGCTCGTATACCAGCGCGATGCGATGGAGGCCAACGGCGTCGAGTTGTCGGTCGAAGCGCGCTCGACACCGCTGCCGCTACCCGATGGCGTGATCTACAGCGTGTTGCACAATCTGATCGACAACGCCGTGCGCCATACCGAAAACGGTCGGCTATGGGTCGAGGTCACGCCCGAACGCATCTGCGTGACCGACACCGGCAGTGGCCTGCCGGCGGAGGCGCTCACCCATATCTTCGAGCGGCAGTACCGCACGGCCGACAGCCCCGGGCTGGGTATCGGACTTTATCTCGTGTCGCGCATCTGCGACCGTCAGGGCTGGTCGATCCATGCCGATAGCGAGCCGGGTGTGGGCACGCGGATCGAGATCGTGCTCGACTCGGCGACCGCCTCCCGGGCCGAGACGGAGGCATTGCCGCGCGCCTGAAGCCCGGCGCGTCGACGTCGGACGTGCCGCCGATCGGATGGCCACGCGGCGGCGAGCGCGAATGGCGGGCGCGAGGCGGCGCTGTCTTGTGTACGCCCGACAACGTCGCATGGCCGGGGTGCCATGCCCGGCTCTTCGAACGGGCGGTCGCGCATGGCGCGTCTTACAGCCCCATCTTCTCTCGTGCCTGGTAATACCAGGAGCCCAGTACCGATAGCGGCACGCGGAACAAGCGCCCGCCCGGGAACGGGTAATTACGCAGCGCGGCGAACGCCTCGAAGCGCTCGTGTTCGCCGTCGATCGCTTCGGCCAAGAGGCGCCCGGCCAGGTGCGTCGTGGTCACGCCGTGGCCGGAATAACCGTGGGTGAAGTACACGTTGTCTTCCAGCTCGCCCATATGCGGAATACGGGTGAGCGTGAGTGCGAAGTTGCCCGACCAGGCATAGTCGATACGCGCCTTGGCCAGTTCGGGAAAGGTGCGGGCCAGATGCGGGCGCAGCTTGGCTTCGATGTCGGCCGGCGTGGTGCCGCCATAAACCGTGCCGCCGCCGAACAGCAGCCGGTGATCCGCACTCATGCGGTAGTAGTCGAGCATGTAGTTGCAGTCCTCGACGCAGCTGCCGGCCGGCATCAGGCGATTGGCGGTTTCGGCGCCGAGCGGTTCGGTAGCCATGACCTGTGTCGCCACCGGCATCACCCGGTCGCGCAGCGCCGGCACGGCCTTGCCGAGATAGGCGTTGCCGCAGACCACGACCGTATCGGCACGAACCTGGCCACCGGCCGTATGGACCATGGGCTTGCTGCCCGACTGGACGCTCGTGACCGGCGAGCGCTCGTAAATCACCCCGCCCAGCGACTCGAGCGCCGCCGCTTCGCCCAGCGCCAGATTCAGCGGATGCAGATGCCCGCCGCGCTTGTCGAGCAGCCCGCCGACATAGAGATCGGTATTGCTGTGCTCGCGAATCGCCCGTTCGTCGAGCATCTGCAGCTCGTCGTTGCCGTACGACTGCCAGCTCTTCACCCGGGTCTTGAGCTCATCGAGCTGGTTGTCGTTGAGGGCGGCGAACACGCCGCCGTCGCGCAGATCGCAATCGATGCCGTAACGCGCCACGCGCTCGCGGATGATGGCGGCGCCTTCGAACGCCATTGAGCCAAGCGCCTGGGCGGCCTGGGCGCCGTAGCGGCTCTCCACGACGTCCAGGTCGCGCGAATAACCGTTGACCAGCTGGCCGCCGTTGCGGCCGGACGCGCCCCAGCCGACGTGGCTCGCTTCGACCACAACCACCTGATAACCGCGTTCGGCCAGTGACACGGCGGTCGCCAGCCCGGAAAAGCCGGCGCCGACCACGCAAACCTGGGTGTTGACGGCGCCGGCCAGCGGCGGGCGTTCCGGCGCGGTGTGCGCGGTTGCGGCGTAATAGGACGGCGCATGGGGCGCCGGGAAAGTCTGGTTGTTCGGGTTTCGGCTCATGGGCTCGGTCTCGAATCGCGGTGGGGCTAGACGGTGCGCAGGTAGGCGTCGTATTCGGCGGCCGGCACGATCGCCCGCAGGCGCTCGCGCTCCTGGCGCTTGGCGGCGGCATACCAGCGCTGGTAGTCGGCGCCGAGATACTCGGCGATGAAACTCGATTCCTCGAACGCCTCGATCGCTGTTCCCCAGGCATCGGGCAGCGAGGGATCGTGCTGGCTATAGGCATCGCCCACGGTTTCCGGGGGCGGCGTGAGCTGTTTCGCCATACCGTGTTCCATGCCGGCCAGCACCGCGGCCAGCACCAGATACGGATTGGCGTCGGCGCCGGCCACGCGATGTTCGATGCGCGATGCGTTCGGCTCGGCCAGCGGCAGACGGATCGCGGTGGTCCGGTTGTCCACGCCCCAGGCGGGCGCGAGCGGGGCATGGCTGGCGGCCTGAAAACGCCGGAACGAATTGTCGTGTGGCGCGAAGATCGCGGTCGACTCGGCCATGGTCTCCAGCAGGCCTGCTACGCACTGCATCAGCGCGCTGGTTTCGCTTTGGTCATCGGCGAACACATTGTGCCCATCCGCATCGAGCAGGCTGATATGTACGTGCATGCCGTTGCCGGAAGAGTCGCCGAACGGCTTGGCCATGAAGCTCGCGGCCAGCCCGTGGCGACGGGCGCAGGCCTTGATCGTGCGCTTGAGCAGGATCGTTTGGTCGGCGGCCAGCAAAGCATCGCCCACGTGTTCGAGGTTGATTTCGTACTGCGCCTCGCCCTGTTCCGAGATCAGCGTATCCATCGGCAACCCCTGGGCTAGACAGGCTGTCTCGATATCGCCGAACAGATCATCGAGGTTATCCAGTTCCTCGATGCCGTAAAGCTGCGAGCGCCGGCCGGGCCGAGTCGACAGATGCGCGGGGACGGGGCGCCCGGTGGCGTCCGGTTCGGCCTCGAACAGGCGGAATTCGAGCTCGGTGGCCACCACCGGCGTCAGGCCGCGGGCCGCGAGCCGATCCAGCACGGCGGCCAGAATCGCGCGCGGATCGCCGGCGAAGCGGCTGCCGTCCGGTTCGTGCATCATCAGCAGCATCTGGGCCGAGCCGCGCGTGCTCCAGGGCATGGGCCGCAGGCTCCCGGCCACCGGCAGGCACGGGCGGTCCGCGTCGCCGGAGGCGATCGCCAGTCCGGTATCTTCGACTTCGTGACCCCAGATATCGAGCAACGGTGTCGATACCGGCAGGTTGAGCCCCTTGCTGTATACGCGCTCGAGGCTGGCGGCGGGCAGCCGCTTGCCGCGGGCGATGCCGTTGATATCCACGATATAGGCTTCGATGAATTCCAGTTTCGGCATCGCGTCGATCACGGCGCGTGCGTCGGCCGGCAGGGCGGCTTGCGACATGGCAGTGGCTACATTTGAAAATGTGATCACAAATTAGCAACCGGCTGGCTTGGCTGCAACGCCGGTCTGAGCGCTCTGCTAAAGTTGAGCCCTCGGCAGGGTCTTTCCGGTATTGGTTTGGCACACTCCCAGGCATCCATCGACGACACTCAGATTGCCCCCGTGGAGCTCGGCGACGCCGGGATCACGCGCCAGGAGTGGGTTTATCTCCAGCTCAAGGAAGCCGTGCTGACGGGCCAGTTCGTGCCCGGGCGTAGCGTGACCCTGCGCGGTATCGCGCAGATGCTGGGCACGAGCCCGACGCCGGTACGCGAAGCATTGCGTCGTCTGGTGGCCGAGCGCGCGCTCGAAGCGCACGGCAATCGCCGGGTCAGCGTGCCGCGCATGACGCCGGCGAAGCTCTCCGATCTGTGCGCGGTGCGCGCGAATCTGGAGGCCTTCGCCGCCGAACGCGCCATGCCGCTGATCGACGACGCACACCTGGAGCGCCTGTGGGAGCTTGACGCCGAGGTGGATGCCGCGATCGAGGCCGGCGATATCCGCGGTTATCTACAGCGTCATCGGGCTTTCCATTTCACGCTCTACGACGTGGGCGACGCTTCGGCCGTCATGCCCTTGATCGAATCGGTATGGCTACAGTTCTCCCCGTTCCTGCGCCTGGCGATTCACCACATCGGCAGCGATTACATCGTCGACCGGCACGTCGAGGCGCTGCACGCCGTGAGCGCACGCGACGCGCAGGCGTTGCGTTTCGCGATCGAGGCCGACGTACGTGAAGGCCTCGGTTCACTGACCGAGCAGGACTGGCGCGAGCTGGAAGCCGCCGGCTGACGCGGCCCGCCGGATTCGGTTCACGCGCCGCCTGTCGGCAGCTCCTGATCCAGCGCATCAGGCCGCTATAACCGGGGGTACGCCGCCGCGCCGCCCGAGCGCGAAGGCCGGTGCGAGGCGGCGGTTGAATGGCCCGTCAGCCCGTCAGCCGCCGGTGCCGATACGCGCGCGCGGCATCGCCAAAAGCGTGGAAAAGAGCCTTGGATACCGGGTTGTCGTCGTAGCGCCATTCCGGGTGCCACTGCACCCCGGCCACGAATGTCAGATCCCGATGCCGTACTGCCTCGACCAGCCCATCCGGGGCGCGGGCCTCCGCGACCAAAGTGTCGCCGAGCCGGTCGATGCCCTGGCCGTGCAACGAATTGACGGTGATTTCCCGGGTGCCCAGCAGATTGGCCATCCATCCGCCTTCGGTGAGTGCCACCGGGTGAACCGGGGCATAGCGCGACTCGCGGGGCGCGTCGTGGTCGTCGCGGTGATCGGATAGCCCCGGCACGTCCTGAACCGCCGTATAAAGTGTTCCGCCACAGGCGACATTCAGTTCCTGAAAACCACGACATACCGTGAATACGGGCATGTCGCGCGCCATGGCCGCGCCTAGCAGGGCCAGATTGTTGGCGTCGCGTTGCGGATCGAACGGGCCGACACCCGGGGCGTCGCTGCCATAACGCCAGGGTTCCATATTCGATGGGCTGCCGGTCAGGAACAGGCCGTCGAGATCGGCGAGCTGGTCATCGGCGCTGATCTGGGTTTCCAATGATGCCAGCTCGGCGCCGGCGGCCCGCGCCGGCAGCACCAGCGGGATCGAATCGGCCGCATGGGCAACGGCCGCCAGATATTTTTCGCCGACTACATGGCTGGGATCGGTGCCGATGAGCTTGCAATCGACCGGGACGCCGATTCGGGGGCGGTTGGATGACATGAGCAGTCCTGAGAACGAAACTTTCAAATTGTGATCACAAATTATAACCCGGGGTCAACGCGACGGTTGGCATCGTCCGTGCTTACCGTTGCCAGCCGGACATGTTGTGCCGGTTATTATGGGTCTCATGCGCCGCAGACACAGGAGCGAGCATGCACATCGGAGTGCCGAAGGAAATCAAGGATCACGAATATCGTGTGGGGTTGACCCCGGATAGTGTGCGTGAGCTGATCAAGCGCGATCATAGCGTCGTCGTGGAGACCGGGGCCGGACTCGGCATCGGCTGCGAGGATTCGGAATACGAGCAGGTCGGCGCGGCCATTGCCGACGCGGCCTCGGTGTTCGAATCCGCCGACATGGTCGTCAAGGTCAAGGAACCGCAACCGGATGAACGCAAGCGCCTGCGTTCCGGCCAGTTGTTGTTCACGTACCTGCATCTAGCGCCCGACGCCGAGCAGACGGCCGATCTGGTGGCGTCGGGGGCGAGCTGCGTGGCGTACGAAACGATCACTGACGACCACGGCGGCCTGCCGTTACTGGCCCCGATGTCGGAAGTGGCGGGGCGTTTGGCGGCCCAGGCCGCGGCCCATAGTCTGGAAAAGATTCGTGGGGGACGCGGCGTTCTCATGGGCGGCGTACCCGGGGTTTCGCCGGCACGGGTGGTGGTGATTGGCGGCGGGGTGGTCGGCGAGAATGCGATCACCATGGCGCTGGGTCTGGGCGCGGATGTCGTTGTGCTCGATCGCAGCGTGCCCGTGCTGCGCCGACTGGCGGCCCGTTTCGGCCCGTCTTTGCGCACGGTCTATGCCACCGCCGCCAGCACCGAGACGGAGGTACTGGCGGCCGATGTCGTCATCGGCGCCGTGCTGGTGGCCGGTGCGGAAACGCCGAAACTGGTCAGCGCCGACATGGTGTCCCGCATGCAGCCGGGCTCGGTGCTGGTTGACGTCGCGATCGACCAGGGCGGCTGCTTCGAGACCTCGAAACCCACCACGCATGCCGACCCGACGTACGTGGTCGATGGCGTCGTGCATTACTGCGTCGCCAACATGCCGGGTGCCGTGCCGCGGACGTCGGCATTCGCGCTCAACCATGCCACGCTCGGCCATGTGATCGCCCTCGCCGACAAGGGGCTCAAGCAGGCCATGGCCGATGACGAGCATCTGCGACACGGACTCAATGTCCATGCTGGGCAGGTGACGTGCGCGCCCGTCGCTGAACGCCACGGCTATACCTATGTATCGCCCGAGGCCGCGCTCGGGTTGTAGGGGGATTCCGGAAACGATGAGGTGAAGCCGGCCGCGTATGTCGCGGCCGCTTCGCTCGATGCGCAGACGGAAACGGCGCATACACGGCGACAATGGCGTTCCGGACCGAAGGCCTCTGGATGGCTAGGATCTGTTGAGGTTTCGTGCGAGCGCCGCGTTGGCGTCCGCAAATCGTGTCCGGCAAGGCGCGAGTCGCCGGCTCTGGGCGTACCACGACCCAGATTCGCAACGCCGCCGGGCGCCCCTGGTTAATTTTTTGGGCGGCCCAACCCGAAGGGGCAAGCGCACAACAATTAACGACACGACGGCAATCCAGCGTTGTAGCTTTCTCGCGTAGGCCCGCTGCGCCACGCTCGCTACACCTCGTCTTGCCGCCCCTAGTTAATTTTCAGGGAGCGCTTGGCGCGGACTCGCACGAAACGGCAACAGGCCCTAGCGTGCGACGTTTCGAGCGACCCACGCCGGAAGACGGACGCATTCCGCTCGATTCAAAGTGAGCCGGCTACGCAATCGATCCAGGCAAGAGCTATTGCTCCTTCATTCATGCAATGAATGTTGGGAATAGATTGCATTTTCTATTCATATCCCGTCCGACCTCCTAGACTGCCGTTCATCGGCTGAGGAAAAGAACCCTTTCCGAAAAGTCGACCGTTGTGCGATGCTAGTTTTCAAGAGGAAGTCTGGTTATGTCCGACTACAGGAACGACATCAGCGAAATCACCTCGCTGCGGGAACGCTTCGGCGAGTCCTGGAGTGCCATTAATCCCGAGCATGCCGCTCGTCTGCGCGCGCAGAACCGTTTCCTGACGGGGCTGGACATCGCGCGCTACACGGCGAAGATCATGCGAGAGGACATGGCGGCCTATGACGCCGACTCGTCTCAATACACTCAGTCGCTGGGGTGTTGGCACGGTTTTGTCGGTCAACAGAAAGCCATTTCCATCAAGAAGCATTTCGGCAGCCTGAAGGGCAAATATCTTTACCTGTCCGGCTGGATGGTCGCGGCGCTGCGCAGCGAGTTTGGCCCGTTGCCGGACCAGTCGATGCACGAAAAGACCGCCGTGCCGGCCCTGATCGAGGAGCTTTATACCTTCCTCAAACAGGCCGATGCCTGGGAGCTCAATCACTATTTTCGCGATCTCGAAGCGGCCCGTGAGGCTGGCGACGAGGTAGCCGCGAAGAAAGCCCAGAGCAAGATCGACAATTTCGAGACGCACGTCATCCCGATCATTGCCGATATCGATGCCGGCTTTGGCAACGAGGAAGCCACCTATCTGTTGGCCAAGAAAATGATCGAGGCCGGCGCCTGCGCGATCCAGATCGAAAACCAGGTCTCGGACGTCAAGCAGTGCGGCCATCAGGATGGCAAGGTCACGGTGCCGCATGCCTCGTTCCTGGCTAAGATCAATGCCGTGCGCTACGCCTTCCTCGAGCTCGGTGTGGACGATGGCGTGATCGTCGCCCGTACCGATTCGCTGGGCGCGGGCCTGACGCAGCAGATTGCGGTGTCGCAGGAGCCGGGCGATCTGGGCGATTTGTACAACAGCTATCTCGACGGCGAGGAAATCACTGATCCGTCCGAGATCAACGCCAGTGATGTCGTGATCAAGCAGAACGGCAAGCTGGTGCGGCTCAAGCGCCTCGCGTCCGGTCTGTTCGAGTTCAAGAAGGGCACGGGCGAGGATCGCGTGGTGCTGGATTGCATCACCAGCCTCAAGAACGGGGCCGATCTGCTGTGGATCGAAACGTCCACGCCGAATGTCGCGCATATCGGTGGCATGGTGAATCGCATCCGCGAGGAAGTGCCCAATGCCAAGCTGGTCTACAACAACAGTCCGTCGTTCAACTGGACGCTGAATTTCCGCCAGCAGGTCTACGATGCGTGGTCCAAGGAAGGCAAGGATGTGTCGGGCTACGATCGTGCCCAGCTGATGGCGGCGGAGTACGACGGTACGGAGCTTGCCCGGGTCGCCGACGAATGGACGCAGAACTTCCAGCGCGATGCCGCGCGGGATGCCGGTGTGTTCCATCACCTGATTACGCTGCCCACGTATCACACGACGGCGCTGTCGACCGATCAGTTGGCCCGCAACTACTTTGGTGACGAAGGTATGCTGGCTTATGTGCGCGACGTGCAGCGGGTCGAGATCCGCGATGGCATCGCGACCGTGAAGCACCAGGATATGGCCGGTTCCAATATCGGTGACGATCATAAGGAGTTCTTCTCCCGCGAGAATGCACTCAAGGCGGGAGGAGCGCACAACACCATGAACCAGTTTGGCTAGTCTGGCGAGGGTGTTGGGTCCGCGGCGACTTCGACCGTCGCGGTTGAGACGGGGTCTTCGGGCCCCGTCTTCTTTGGAGCCTATCGGAATCGGCTCTTATTGGCGTCATGCAACGTTGCATGGGCTTCATTTCTGCAACATACAACGATATGGTTTCGCTAGGGGATACAACTTGGGGGAACACGTTGGCAGATATTCCGTCTCAGTTGACGGCCGGCGAACGTCTGAGGCAGCTTCGCCAAAGCCGTGGGCTGTCGATTCGCGAGCTCGCACGGCGCTGCGGCATCAGTCATGTCTCCATCTCCTTGATCGAACGCGGGCGGCACAGCCCGTCCATCAGTTCGCTCAAGGCCGTGCTCGATGCCATGGAAACTACGCTCAGCGCGTTCTTCTCGGGCCCGCTACCGGAGTCGGCGCCGGTGGTTTATCGGTCCGACGAACTGGTGGAACTGGCCGACGGTAGCTCGATCTCGTATCGCCAGGTGGGCCGTAATCTCGCCGGCTCGGCGATGATGATCCTGCACGAGCACTACGCGCCCGGCGCGGATACGGGCGAATCGCTGTTCAGTCATGGGAGCCAGGAAACACGCAGCTCGGAAGAAGGCGGGGTCGTTGTGTCCGGCCGGCTCGAGCTGACGGTCGGTGACGAGGTGAGCATTCTGGAGCCCGGCGACGCCTATTACTTCGACAGCCGTCGCCCTCATCGCATGCGTAACCCGTTCGACGAAGAATGCGTGGTGGTTAGCGCCGCGACCCCGCCCACGTTCTGAAAGGCTGGGCATCATCATGCGCCGGGAGGCGCAGAGCTCGAAATCGTGTCAAACCGCAACACGCCCAGGCGCGCGACGGCCATTGGCTCGTGGCCGGATGGGCGGACGCTCCGGCAGGCGCCGATAACGCATCGGTGTAGGGCGCGGTCGGGACGCGGTAACTTGCTACTGGCCGAGAATTCGTCGGCCATGCATCGCATCAGGCCAAACCCTTTTCCGCCGCGTTGAGCCGCATGGACGATCGGGGTCGTCTATTGTGGGCATGCGGGCGGTTGCCGATAGCGGTAAGGTCGGGCGACCGCGCCGCGACGATGCGCATCGGAGCGTTGCGCGAATCGGCTTTATCGAAAACGGATTGTCCGCCATGCACAGTACCGATTGTCCCCGTATCGCACTCGCTCAGGTTCGTCCGAGTGTGGGCGAACCCGATTCGAATCTGGCCGTGGTCGAGACCGCGCTGGCCGATCACCCCGACGTTGACCTGATGGTATGGCCGGAATTGTTTTTGCCCGGCTACACCACCACCAGCCTTGCATCGTTGGCCGAGTCGCTCGACGGCCCACGGGTCGAACGCTTGCGCGCGGCGGCGCAACGTCACGATACCGCCCTCGTGATCGGGTTGGCCGAGCAGCGGGCCGATGGCGGCGTAGCCAACAGCGCACTAGCCATCGATCGTGACGGGCGTATCGCCGGATGCTATCGCAAGATCCAATTGTTCGGCGACGAGTCCGAGGCCTTTGTACCCGGCGAGACGCTGGAAATTGTCGAACTGGCCGGCGTGCGTGTCGGCCTAATGATCTGCTTCGACATCGAATTCCCGGAAATCGGCCGCGCGCTGGCCGTGGGCGGTGCCGAATTGCTGATTAGCATATCGGCCAACATGCGCCCGTTCGGCCCGGACCATCGCCTGTGCGTTCAGGCGCGCGCGTTGGAGAATCGGCGCCCGCATGTCTATGTCAATCAGGTTGGCCAGGGCGAGACGTTCTTGTTCAACGGCGAAAGCTGCCATGCGGATACCGCGGGACGGGTACGCATCGCCTGCCCGCCTCATGCCGATGACATCGCGATCGCCGACGTATCGCTGCATGTCGAGACCGAGATACGCCCCGATTATCTGGCGTTGCGGCGTTCGGTGCCGCCGGTGGGCGGCGCAAGATCATGACCGTGGCGCCCTGACCCCCGGGGTGTCGCGAAATCCAGTCCGCAAATAAACGCGAATGACGCGAATGGCGGGTTGGTATTTCGACCCGGATGATGCGGGGCGCTGCTGTGCTTTTAGGGCTTCGTTCCAGAGAAAGACTGTCCGCAGATCAACGCAGATTTACACAGATGCGGTTCGGCTTTCGCGAGGTAACGGGTCCGAGGCGGCGCTAACGGGCGGCGGAGTCGAACGAGGCTTCTCACTCAATTGATTCGTGCGGGAACGAAGGGCATACCGCAATTCACGCCCTGAACGAACTTATGTCCCCGATGGCTAACCGCTATCTGCGTGATCTGCGTCGATCTGCGGATCAATGCCTTAAGGAACGAAGAGACAGGTCGCGTGGCGCCCCGAAACCAAGAGTTGGTGATTCGAGTCCGCAAATGAACGCTAATGGCGGACTGGTATTTGGACCCGGATGATGCGGGGCGCTGCTGTGCTTTTATGGCTTCGTTCCCTGGAGAAATACTGTCCGCAGATTTACACAGATGCGGTTCGGCTTTCGCGACGTCGCGGGTCCGAGGCGGCGCTAACGGGCGGCGGAGTCGAACGAGGCTTGTGAAGCTCGAATGATTCGCTTTCGAACGAAGGGCATACCGCAATTCGCGCCCTGAACGAACTTATGCCCCCGATGGCTAACCGCCATCTGCGTGATCTGTGTCGATCTGCGGATCAAGGCCTTGAGGAACGACGAGAACCGCTCGACGCGGTCGAATCGATGTAGGTCGGAGCGTCATCCGACATGGGCGGTACATCGGGAGTAATGCTGCGGTCGGTCGACCATGTCGGCTTACGGCCTGTGGCCTAAGCCGACCTACCTCTGCTTCAATCACCGGAGAAACCGATCCGCAGTTGACGAGATGCGGCCGTAATTTCGCGGCGTCGTAGGTATGAGCCGCTCACCGGTGAGGGGGGCGAACGATGCTTGTCACTCGAATGGAGTCGTCAGGAAACGAAGCGCATTGGGCTATTCGCGCCCTGATCGAGCCGGCGTCTCCAGCGATTAACCGCCATCTGTGTGATCTGCGTAATCTGCGGATAAATGCCTTAAAGAACGAAGAGATCAGTCACGTGGCGCCCGGAAACCGGGGATGTCGCAAACCCAGTCCGCCATTTGCGCTTTTGGGCGTTCATTGGCGGACTGAAACCGTCAAATGCCTTGGGGAACGAAGAGAACCGCCCAACTTGGACGAAGGGTGAAAACGCACTAGAACAACGCTCTCTGACGCGGCAGCTCGACCTTCGACGAGTCGTGCCGCGGTTCGAGCCAGGCCACGATCACGTCGCAGATATACCGCTGCTCGGCTTCGGTCAGCGCACGATGCGGCGCGATGCCGTGCCATTTCGCCAGACAGCTGCGGCAGCAGGTGGCGGTCGCATGCTGGGCGACGAACACTGGATGATTGCGCATCGGCGTCTGCTGACCGTCGTTGGCGGGCTCGGCCGGCGCCAGCCGCTCGCTGACGAAGCGCGCGGCGTGCCCGCGAATGACCTCGAGGCCGTGCCGATCGAGGTCGGCCTGTTCGCGCGCACGGAGCTTGAAGCGCGAGCGAAAACGCGATTTCGACAGGTCTTCGAACGCAGCCTCCAGCGAACGCATGCTCAGGTCGACTCGAGCTGGCGGATCTGTGCCACGACGCGTCGATGCGTCGGCAAGTCCAGATCGAGTGTTTCAGCTTGGCGCAGCAGCCAGCCGTTGATGGCGTCGATCTCGGTGATCGCGCCGGCCTGGATATCGGCGCGCATCGAGGAGGTATTGGCCGCAGTCGCGCGCACCACGGCGGCGACGTCGGCATGCGAATCGGCCGGCCATGCAGGGTCCAGGCGAGCCAACACGGTGTCGGCTTCGTCGATCAGCGCCGTCATGTCGGCGTACAGATCGGCCCGTTCCAGCAGGGCGCCGTTGGGGACGTCGTGGATCGCGGTCAGCGGGTTGAGCGCGGCGTTGACGACCAGTTTTCGCCATTGCGGCGGTCGGATATCGCGCGCCCAGCTCAATTGGGGCCAATGCGCGGCCAGAGCGTCGAACCAGGCCGGGCGCTCCCCGCCGCCGAAGATGGTCGCGTTTTCGGCCACCACGCGCAGCCTATCGTGCGTTTCGCTCATCACGGCACTGGCGGTCACGGCACCAATCATCCGCTGATGTCCGGTGATCCGGCCGTCGAGACTGCCCATCCCGTTCTGCAGCCGCACGACGGTCGCGTCGTCGGTCAGCGATACCCGGGCCAGCGCGGCGTCGGTATAGGGTGTCTTGCAGGCCACGATCAGTCGAGAGACCGATGCGCATTCGCTCGGTGGAATGACCCGAAGGGCAAGGTGTGAGCCCGCACCGTCCTCGTGCTGGTCGAAGCCGATCGACAAGCGTCGTGTATGCGCCGACCCGGGGCGGACCCCAATCGTTTGGGCGCCGGCACGTTGGAGATAAAAGGCGGCCAACGCGCCGATGCGGCCCGCGCCGACGATATGCCAGGGGCGGGCGGTTAGGTCGTGGCGACTGGTATCGCCGGAGGTCTGCATACACTGCGTCCCGACGTGGTGGGCGGGATGTTCACTCGGTGGCTTTGGGTGCGAGCGATGGCCGGATCGTGCGCTAGGGCGTATCTCGTGACGACACGACCTAGGCTGCCGATTGCGTCAGATGCACGGGCGTTTGTCCTTCGTGGAAGGAGGCAAAGGACTGTTGCAAGCGCAGGCCGCCGGGCCAGCGATATTCCACCCGTCCCTCGGTCGGGTGATAGATGGCCGTGTAGAGCGTGCCGAATGCGCGATCGTAGCGGACACGATGGATCGGCGGCTGCAGAAACCGATTCACGAAACGCGTCGCGGTCTCGTGACGATCGGCCAGCCGGTCTTCGAGGAAGGTTCGGCGCTCGATGCTGGCGCTCATGCGCGCGTAGGCCGGCCATTCGACACGATCCTGGTGGTTCGTGCTGACGGGCGAGCGCACGAAGCGTGGCTTACGATCGGGGGCCAGATAAGCGGTGACGAAAACGCCGGATCGATCCAGCAACGTCAGGTTGTACGCCATGTGCACCTGGATGCGCCGCAACACCAGGCAGGCTTGCCGAACGTCGTCGCACACTTCCAGCAGATAGCGCACGATCAACGGCACGCCGAAACCATCACCCGTGGTTTTACGCCCGCCAAAGGCCAGCGATATGGCCAGACCGGCGTCGTTGATACCGTCCAGCACGCCCCAGAGGCAGTCGCTGATGGCAATCACGGGGCGCAGCCAGCATGTCTTGAGCAACGCCCATTCGAACAGGATCGGACTGTAGTCGTAGTTGCGCACCAGCAGCGGATGTGGGCCGCGCCATACGGCTTGCGAGCAACCCAGCAGATAGGGCGGTGGCCGATAGAAACTCAGGAAGCGCGCGGCCAGATCGCCGCCGCCGGCCAGTTCGACCAATTGCTCGTAAACCGGCATGAGCTCGGGCATCGCCTGGCGCAGATGGCGTACCGACGTCATGTATCCCGGGCGCGCGAGTTCGCCTTCGGACAGAAACCAGGTCTGATACTGGGGCCAATGCGCGTTGAACAGGGCTCGCCACTTGGGGCCGGGCGCGTCCTCTGCGATCGAGGCCAGGCGGTACGCGCCGGGCGCGTGCAGCGTTGATGAAGTTGGACCGCTCATCCCGTTAACCTCTGGTCTGGCGTGCTCGGGGAGGCGCCTGGCTTGAAGAAGGGCCGAATACAGGCGTGAATACCTCGATGACACGAGGTGCCGGCCAAGCGCCACAGCCCCCAGTATGAGGGCATCACGAACAGATAAAAGCCCGTTCGCGGTTTCGTATCGGCCGACGGCGCGTTTTCTGCAGCCGCCAGAGCCGAGTCGGCCGCAAGCGCTGCGCATCGCACTCCCGCTCGCGGTCGACTCCAGTGCCTTGTATTACAGCAGCTTGAACGATCCCGGGGCCGGATGGGCCTGCAGCGCGCCGGGAGCCAGATGCCCCACGTTCTCGGCGGTGGGCGCCGAAGCCCGGAAATGCGCGGTGATGCCGTCGATCCAGGCGCGGGCGCGCTCATTCAACTCGAAATCGTCGGTCATCAGACGGCCTCGAGTGACGAGAATACCCAGGTCCGCGCCCTCGTACCAGTAATCGCCGATGCCGGCGATGCGCACGAACAGCGCCTCGGCCTCGCTTTCCACGTGATAGCGATGCGTATCGTAGCGGGAGAAGTTGACGTTGCCGTCGCCGTCCATCCACCAGATGCCGGTTGGCGGCGCCTGGGTGATCACGCCGACCGAGTCGACCGTGTGCTTGATGACCAGTTGGCCCCAGCAATCGATGTTGACCGGGTCGGCCCAGCGCGCGTTGATCTCGTCCACGTCGAGCGTGTAGTCCACGCCCATCCACTCCAGCAGATGGAACATGAACAACGGCATGTCGGACAGCGCAAACGCCGCGTGATTGGTGATCGAGCTGGCGCCCGTGATCCGCGGGTTCATCTCGCCGAGATAGAGCTCGTCGGTGTCGCGATCGATCAGGAAGTCGAGTTCGAAATAGCCACGGTAGCCTTCACGCTTCAGGCATTCGCCCATGGCGAGCGTGGCGTCGCGGGCCTGATCACGTAGCTCGGGGGTAAAGGCGTTGGCGAAGATTTCGTTACCGCACCAGCCGCCTTCATAGGGCGTGAGTTCGGGAAAGCCGACCAGTTCGGTCATGATCGGCGCCACGATGGTGCCATGACGCGTGACGCAGGCTTCGACCGCCGTGCCCCGCGGCTTGATCCGCTTCATGATCTTCACGTCGCCGGCACCGACGATCTCGTCCGCGTGCTCGGCCCAGTCTTCCTCGTCGGAAATCATGAACGTGGTATGGCCCGAATCGCCGAACGCGGTCTGAACCACCAGCTCGTCGCCGAGGTCGGCGGACAGGCGACGCAGCGTTTCGTAAGAGTCCACGGTCCCCATGACATTGGGCACGCATTTGATGCCGGCGGCTTCCGCGATGCGGGTGGTCACCAGTTTGTCGTCCAGATGTTGACGCAGGCTGGCCGGCGGCAAGCAGACTTCGAGATCCAGCTCGCGGGCGAGCTGCTCGGTGGTCTCGTCGAACATCAGGAAGAGCGCCTTGCCCGGACCACGGCTGTGGACATAGTCGGCTACCGCTTTGTGCTCGAGCAGGTAGTTGTTGATGTCCTCGATGCTCTGGAATTCCTTGTGCGCAATCTCGGGCGGCACGAAGAGATTCGGATGCTGACCGTCGAAGCAGTCGATGTAATTGATGTACTTGAAATGGTGTACCCATTCATCGGCGCCCAGCAGATTGAAATTCGTCGCGCTGATGAAATAAATCGGCGTTTCGTTACGACGGAAGAACCGCCGTATATCGGAAAGGCCATGGAGCGTTTGAGTGGATTGAGTGGCGTCGGTATTCGGATGCCCCATGGCTGGTTCCCCCTTTATGAGTTTTCTTGCGTCGGCGTATCGGCGTCGGACATGGCGGCGGAATAGGCGCCGGATGACGCGCCATCGGTATCGCTTGAACATTGATTGATAGATAGCCGCTGGGGCTTTGTCAACGGACCGAGTGAATCGAGATACGGGGAATGGGCGCCCGCTTGATAAATGGGAAATTCAACCGGCTTGTCGCGGAAGCTCTTGAGCGGCTGGCCCAGGGTCAGCACGCCACGTTCACGCGAGCGGCGAACATTGTCGAAGTCGATCTCCAGCGGGATGAATTCCTCGCTGCTGCCGGCTTGGTGCAGGACCTGACCATGCGGATTGCATACGATCGAACGGCCATTGCCGCCGGCGCCCAGGCCATTGATATCGAACAGATAACACTGGTTTATGGCAGCGGATGCCCGCGTGATGGATAGTTCGACATCGCGATCGATCGAGCCGGTCAGCGTCGGGCGCAGGATGACCTCCGCGCCCATGGAGGCCAGCGTCCGCGTGACTTCCGGGAACCAGGTGTCGTAGCAGATCGTCATGCCGAAGCGGCCTGCGCCTGGCACGTCGAATACGAAAAATTCCTCGCCGGGCGCGACACCCTGTTCGTAGGGCGCAAAGACGAACATCTTGCGGTAGCGACCCACGACGTCGCCATTCGGGTCGATGACCGAGGCCGTATTGTAGATACTGCCGTCCTCGGCCCGCTCGAACATCGAGCCGGTGACCAGCCATATCTGGTGTTTCGCCGCGGCTTCGGCCAGTGCGGTCTCGGCCGACCCGGGCAGCGACTGCGCTTTCGAGGTCAGAGGGCCACACACGGCCAGCTCGCTGAACACGACCATCTGGACCCATGGATAAACTGCCATGAGCGCGTCGATTCGGTTTCTCATACCTTCGACGTTGCTGCTCGTGGCGGAAACGTACATCTGGATGCCTGCAATAGCGAACGGCGTCATAGTCCTCTTCTTCACAATTTCGATCGATTAAGTAAAAGGGTAAAGCAACACGGTGCCGAACGCCCTGAAAAAACGGATAAATTCAGATTTCACGATGCTCGCGATACCGCGCTACTCCACCTAACGTCTTGTGTATCCAAAGGGGACGAGCGCCGAGGCCGCTCGTGCCGTTGCTTCATTGCGCGCCGCCCCAATCGCAGCGCGGCGCGCGACTGCGCCGATCCCCTATGGATTCGACGCCTTTGACAATGCCTGTTCATTGAAAACCAAAAGCCCGAGCTCCGGCCGGTACCCATGCACTTCCTTGACGTCCAGCGCCTTCAGAAAATCAAGAATTTCGTGGCTGATGACCTGCCCGGGCACGAGCACCGGAAAGCCCGGCGGGTAGGGAATGACGAAACTCGCCGAGACCACGTCGCGGCCTTCTTCCATGACCCGTTGCAGCGCCCCGTTGTCGAAGCGCAGATAATCGGTGTTTTCGTCGTCGTAGCTGAGGAAGAACGCCCGCCGGATATCGCCTTCCGGCGTGGTGCTGTCCGGCGACGGCCGAAACGCGTCGTGGAAGCGACTGAAATCGGGCAGAGGCGGTAGATCCTGAGTCAGGGAGGTCACCCGCTGCTCGATCACCTTGCGTTCGCTGCGCCCGCTATCTTCCCAGCGGCGTTCGAAATCCTTGGCCAGGCGGATCAGTACGTCGATCAGATAAGCGATGGAACTGCGCGAAGTGCCGATGTTGGTCATGAACAGCACGGTATTGCGCGAGGTCTTGTTGATCTGAATACCGAACTGGTTCATCAGGTAATCGGTGCGGAACTGATTACCGTCGACGCCGGTGTTGCCGATGGCGATCGTCACCCGGGTCGGATCGACCACGAATTCATCCTGCGACCAGGCTTCTTCGATCTGATGCCAACCGCGGTGGCGGTCGTAATAGCTGTCCACACCCGACTGGCGATATTCGGCCGGGATCATGTCGGCGTTCTTGAGGACCCGGAAGTATTTTTTCAGCAGCGAGTGGTTATAGATCTGTTCGCGCAGCGACAGGGCGGTTTCGATCTGGGCGTTAACCAGTTCGAAGCCTTCCATCTCGGCCTGCATGCGCCCCACATCGAGCGACGCCAGAATCTGATAGTTCGGCGAGGTCGAGGTATGGGTCATATAGGCTTCGTGGAAGGTGGCTTCCACTTTCTGCCGGTAGTCCTGATCGTAGATATGGATCATCGAGCCCTGGCGCAGTGACGTCAGTGTCTTGTGCGTCGAGTGCGTGGCATAGACCCGAATACGGACCTGATCCGGATCGGGCATCAGGCGCTGGCCCAGCCAGGTGGCGTCGTCGTCCGGATCCATCGCGTCGAAGTTGGCTTTCCAGGCCGCGTATTCCCGGCGATAGGCCCGGCTGCGATACCGGTCGCGCAGCGTGCTGGCGGCGTTCATGGCCGTGCGCGGTCGATAGGTCGGATTGAACGTGGCGAAGGCGAACCAGGCTTCGTCCCACAGGAACATCAGATCCGGTTTGATCGCCAGACACTCTTCCATCACCCGGCGCGGGTCGTACACCACGCCATCGAACGTACAGTTGGTCAGCAGCAGCATGCGGACCTGATCGAGCCGGCCGGCACGTTTATAGGCCAGCAGTGTCTTCTTGATCGTCTCGAGCGGCACCGCGCCGTACATGGAGTAATCGTTGAGCGGGTACGAATCCAGATAGCTCGCGTAGGCCCCGCTGAGCACCAGCCCGTAGTGGTGCGACTTGTGGCAATCGCGATCCACCAGCACGACATCGCCCGGCTTGACCAGCGCTTGCACGACGATCTTGTTGGCCGTCGACGTGCCGTTAGTGACGAAGAAACTCTCGCGCGAGCCGAAGGCGCGGGCCGCGTACTCCTGGGCTTTCTTGATCGGGCCGTAGGGCTGCAGCAGCGAATCGAGCCCGCCGGAGGTCGCCGAGCTTTCGGCCAGAAAGATATTGATGCCGTAGAAATCGATCATCTGCCCGGCCCAGTGCGACCGGGTGATGGATTTGCCCCGCGAAATGGGCATGGCATGGAATACGCCGGTGGGCTTGCGGCTGTATTCGCGCAGGGCATCGAAAAACGGTGTGCGGTATCGATTGTCGATCGCCCGCAGGATGGTGTGGTGCTGCTCGATATAGTCGGTTTCGCGATAAAAGATACGCGTGAAGTGATCGATATCGCGGCTGGCCGTGGTTTCGACCTCGCCGTTGGTCACCAGGAACTGGTCGATCTCCGGACGCAGCTGATGAATCATGGCGCCCAGCTGGATGCTGCGCTCGGCCGCGGGCTGGTTCTCGATATCGGTTTCCGACAGCCCCTGCAGGGCGCCGCGGATCGCGCTCAGGTTGTACTTCGATTTGTACGGGAACTCGTAGCGGATCAGGCAGGCCTGGATGTTCGGATTGACCAGCACCGCGATCAGCGCGTCCTCGAAGCTGCGTACGGTCACCACGTCGTACACGAACCGGTCTTCCGTACGCCGCATGCGATAGAACGCGTCGCGCACGACCTCATTTTCCTGGGACGAAAGATTATCGACCAGCAGAACTTCGAAGTACGGCTGGCTCGACGAATTGAAGCTCGGGTGGCCGCGCCGGAAGCGATCGAGCGCGTCGTAGCTCTCGAGATCCTCGGCGTCGGTATCGCTCAGGTCGATCGGCCGCCGTCGGTACGACTCGCTGACCAGCGCACGGACCAACCGATTCACCACGCGCCCCAGCTGCGCGTAATCGCCCTGGTTGAAGAGCAACCAGAGATGCCGGAAATCCTCGCTCGACGGAAAAGCGTGGTAATCCTCGATGATCTCGAGCCGTGTCAGCTTGATCCGGATCGCCTTGATCAGCCGGCGGCTCCGGTTCGACTTCCCAAGGCGCTCCAGATCGGCCAGATCGTTCGTCAGTGCATTCCAGGTATCCGCGCGCAGATGCGAAATCTTGTGATAGAAGCCCAGCGCGGTATGCGGCGCTTCGGCCCGAGTCGTTTTATCCATGTCGCCACCGTCTTTATGTCGCGCTGAGGTTCACGTGTCGCTCAGCCCCGTCCGCGAACATGACAGTCTGTTGAAACCCGTGAAACCACTGTACGGCTAAAAGTCGAATCCGTCGCGCCGTCGTACGTGGCGATATACGGCGGCCGTCGAACGGAGCCGAGGCGGTCGTTATATTCATCAAGGAGTTAGGGCGATATCAGGCCTGGCGGACGCGGTAATTCTGCGACCTTGGTCGGTGTAAAAAATTGTTACCGGACCCTGGGCCGCAGGCGTCAGCGGAGAAACACCCGCGTTACGCCACGGGTCGCGGGCCGATGTCCGCGTGTGGGCGCTGGCCGCCGTTGGCTTATCGTAGAAGGGGTTCGCGCAGGCTATGGGCGGTATGCGGTGCCGCGGCCATACCGCCCGGACGTCAAACGAGCCTCGCGACTCGGCGCGGTATTTACGATTGTCCGGGCGGCGGCCAACGGCCATACGACGGCTAGTCACCGTTTGGGGTGGCCGGTTGCCGATTCCCGCCCAGACCCTAGGGCTGGGCGGCACCCGCGCCGCGGGTGCCGGCCGGTCGGTCGGTGCTTATTCCGACGCCGCGATCAGGCTCGCGTTGCCGCCGGCGGCCGTGGTGTCGACACAGAGATGGCGCTCGATCACGAACCGTTGGTCGAGCCTGTGTTCGGTGATCAGCGGCAGCAGGGCACCCTCCCGTTGGGCCAGGGCCCGTCGATAGGTGCGCAGCGTGTCCTGTTCGGCAGAACTCGCCACCGCTTCGAAACCCGTCACCGTGCTCAACGCCTCCGGCTGTACATGGCCGTCTGCCCCGACGATGGGTAATCCGGCCTTCGCGGCCCGCTCTACCTCGCTTGCCACCCCGGGCGCGATCACCACCACTTTGTTGCCTTGCGACAACGCGGTGGCGGCTTGCTCGAGTGCGGTTTGCTTGTTGGGCCCCAGACACAGCACCACGCCGCGGGCATGATTCGACAGGCGGTTCAGTTCCCCGGTCGGCCCGGGTAATTCTTCGGTTTCAGCGTCCAGCGGGGCCGGCGCCTGCGCGAAGAGGGGCTGCAAGGCGGCCATGCGTTCTTCGGGCGGCTGGACCGTGGCCGACTGGGCCTCGTCGATGAGTTTCTGCAACGCCTCGGCGGTCACCGGCTTGCTGTCGGTGTCCGCCGGCACCGTGACGGTTTCGCCCTTGAGGAACCGCCGGACATAGTGCGGGCCGCCGGCCTTCGGGCCGGTACCGGACAAGCCTTCGCCCCCGAAGGGCTGCGAGCCGACGATGGCGCCGATCTGGTTCCGATTGACGTAGGTATTACCGACCTTGATCCGCTTCGAGACACGCTCCACGCGCCGGTCGACGCGCGTATGCAGGCCGAACGTCAGGCCGTAGCCCTTGGCGTTGACGGCGTCCACCACCTTGTCGATGTCCTTGGCGGCGAACGTTGCGACGTGCAGCACCGGGCCGAAGATTTCTTCTTCCATGTCCTCGATGCCGTCGAGCCGAATGACGGCTGGCGACACGAACGTGCCCTGTTCCGGGATCGGCAGTTTCTTCAGCAATCGGCCGTTGGCTTCGTGTTTGGCGCAGTGGTCCGCGATTTTCTTGCGCGCCGTTTCATCGATCACCGGGCCGACGTCGGTCGACAGCAGCCACGGATCGCCGATGCCCAGTTCGTCCATCGCGCCGTAAAGCATTTCCAGCAAGCTGTCGGCGATATCCTTCTGCAGATACAGCATGCGCAGGGCAGAACAGCGTTGCCCCGCGCTCTGGAACGAGGATGCCAGCACATCGCGTACGACCTGCTCCGGCAGCGCGGTGGAATCCACGATCATCGCGTTCATGCCGCCGGTTTCGGCCACCAACGGGGCATCCGGCGCCATATGTTCCGTCATCGCCTTGTTGATACGCTGCGCGGTCGCGGTGGAGCCGGTAAAGCACACACCGGCCACCCGCGGGTCGGAGGTCAGCGCGCCGCCCACGGTGGCGCCCGCGCCTGGCAACAGCTGGATCACGTCGTCCGGAATGCCGGCCTCGTGCATCAAGGCCACCGCGCGCGCGGCCAGCAGCGCCGTCTGCTCGGCGGGCTTGGCCAACACCGCGTTGCCGGCCACCAGATTGGCCATGATCTGGCCGGTGAAAATCGCCAGCGGGAAATTCCAGGGCGAGATACAAACCATCACGCCGCGGGCGTCGCCGCTGTCCTTGTAGCGCTCGCCCTCGTTGGCGTAATAGAGCGCGAAATCCACGGCCTCGCGGATCTCGGCGATACCATCGGCCAGCGACTTGCCGGCTTCGCGGGTGGCCAGAGCGAACAGCTCGTAGGCATGTTCTTCGTACAGATCGGCGACCTTGCGCAGACAGGCCGCGCGCTCTTCGGCGGGCTTGGCCGACCAGCGCTTGAAACCCTCCTGGGCCGCGGCGATCGCGGTGTCGACGTCTTGTTCCGAGGCCTGGGTCACGCGGCCGACGACGTCGTTCGGGTCGGCCGGGTTGTGTACAACCTGTATTTCCGTCCCGGAGACCGGGCCGGCGATCATGGGGCCGCCCGTCCACGCGTGGTCGCGATAGGGCTCTCGGCCCGCGTCGATTTCGGCCATTGTCACCGGGTCGGTGATGTCCCAGCCCTTGGAATTGCGCCGTTGCTCGCCGAACAGTTTGAACGGATGGACGATCGCCCGGCTGGAAATGTTTTCGCCCATCGACTTGACCGTCTCGATCGGGTCCTTGGCGATTTCTTCCGGCGTGATGCTGGTATCGACGATCTGGTTCACGAACGAACTGTTGGCGCCGTTTTCCAGCAGGCGACGCACCAGATAGGCCAGCAAATGCTTGTGCGGGCCGACCGGCGCATAGATACGGCAGGGCACGCCGCTGACCTTGATCACCTCGTCGTGCAGGGATTCGCCCATCCCGTGCAGACGCTGGAATTCGTAGTTGTCCACGCCGTTGGCCTTGGCCAGCTCGAGAATGGACGACACCGAATGCGCGTTGTGCGTGGCGAACTGCGGGTAGATCCGATCGGTCATGTTCAGCAGCTTGGTCGCACACGACAGGAACGACACGTCGCTGCAGGCCTTGCGGGTGAACACGGGAAAACCGTTGAGCCCCATCACCTGGGCGCGCTTGATCTCGGCGTCCCAGTACGCGCCCTTGACCAGGCGCACCATGAAGCGGCGGTCGTATTTTTCGGCCAGGCCATAGAGCCAGTCGATCACGAAGGCCGCGCGCTTGCCGTAGGCCTGGACCACCACGCCGAAGCCGTCCCAGCCCTTCAGTTCCGGATCGGACACGATGGCCTCGATCACGTCGAGCGACAGGTCCAGACGATCCTGCTCCTCGGCGTCGATGTTGAAGCCCATGTTCGCCGCGGCCGCTTTTTTCACGAGCGTGCGCGCCCGCGGCAGCAGCTCGTTCATCACCCGGTCCTTGTTGCCGTATTCGTAGCGGGCGAGCAGCGCCGACAGCTTCACCGAAATGCCGGGGTTCTTGCGGACGTCGCCCTTGCAGGCCTTGGCGATGCTGTCGATGGCGTTCGAGTACGATTCGAAATAATGCTTGGCATCGGCGTCCGTGCGCGCGGCTTCGCCCAGCATGTCGTAGGAATAGGTATAGCCCTTGGCCATGTAGTCCTTGGCTTCGCGCTGGGCCTCCTTGATGTCGCGGCCGAGCACGAACTGGCGGCCCATCTCCTTCATCGCCTGGTTGGCGACCTTGCGAATCACCGGCTCGCCGAAGCGCTTGAGCAGCTTGTTCAGCGTCTCGCCCACGCTGTTGCGCTCGGAATCCTTCAGCAGGTTGCTGGTCATCAACAAGGCCACGGTGGCCGTGTTGATCAACGAAGACGATGCCTTGCCGCGGTGCGTGCTCCACGCGCCGGAGGTGATCTTGTCCTCGATCAGATCGTTGATCGTCATGTTGTCCGGCACGCGCAATAGCGCCTCGGCCAGACACATCAGCGCGACGCCTTCCTTGGTCGTCAGGCCGTATTCCGCGAGGAATTTTTCCATGATGGTGGGCGCGGCGTTCTTGCGCACGCGGCGAACCAGATCGGCCGCGCGGGCGGAAATCGCCTCGCGTTCGGCGGCGGACAGCTGCGCGCCGGCGATCATCTCGTGGATTACCCGGTACTCGTCGGCCAGGTAATAGTTGCGTATGGCCTGCCGGCTATCGACAAGCTCCGGAGTGTGTGACTGCTGCGGTCTCATATTGCGCCCCCTCGATCATTTGCCCATACGGCATTCCGCCGAAAATCCACGACTATTCATCTATCGAAACAAGGCCAGCACTTGATCTTATCCTTAGCACGGGAAACCGGCGGCGGATACGCTCATCGAACGATCGGCTACCCAGCGGCGGGCTCGGGTCGGGGGTCGCGAATGCGGCCGGCAGCGGGCCAGCGCCGGTCGCCTTCGGCGCCGGCGCGTTGACTCGGCAACGTTTTTTCGTGAAACGCGAGTAATCGAGGTGACCGAGCAGGGGCGGAGTCCTGCCCTGTGGCGCCGGGCGCGAGTGGCGCGGACTCTCGATGAGGATCACCTAGCGTTGCCGCGCGGCGCGCGCGGCAACGCCCGCCGGCCAGCCACGTCGGTCTGGCGGCGGCCCGACGGGATCGAGCGAGCGCAGCCCGGCCGGGCTGCGCTTCGGGCAGGGCGGCTTACACCACGCCCTGATCGCGGGCCATCGCCATGGCGGCTCGCGGGCCGGTCCAGAGCGAGGGCAGGAGCACCAGCGATACCGGGATGGCCGTAATCACGATGAACTGTTGCAGCGCGCTGATCTGACCATGGCCCATCGCGAGCAGCACAGCGGCCATGGCCGCCATCAGAATGCCCCAGAACGCACGCAGGCCGGCCGGCGGGTTTTCATCGCCGGTATGCACCACGGCGATGGCATAGCTCATGGAGTCCCCCGTGGTGGCGACGAAGATGGACGTCAGCAATAGAATCGCCAGCGCCATGAACAGCCCGCCGGGCAGCGACTGGGCGACGGTGAGCGTGGCGACATCGAACTTGAACGCCGATAGCGGCTTGGCAAGATCGAACGCCCCATGCATCTGGCCATAGATGCCCGAACCGCCGAGCAGTGTGAACCAGACCGTGGTCGCGATTGGCGCCAGGATCGCGACCGAGACGATCATCTGGCGCAGCGTGCGCCCGCGCGAAATACGCGCCACGAAGATCGCCATCAATGGGCCGTAGCCGATGAACCACGCAAAGAAGAAAATCGTCCACCATTTCAGCCAGCCGGCCGGCGCGGTCAGCGGCGTTTGCGTGGCCATGGTGAAGAAGGCACTGATATAAGTGCCCATCGCTTCGGTCCAGGCGTTGATCAGAAAGCCGGTGGCGCCGAACACGATGATCACCGCGCCGATGATGAGCGCCAGAATCACGTTGAAACGGCTCAGCCACTGAATGCCGCGCGCCAAGCCGGTCACGGCCGACGTGACATAGACCAGGCCCAGCACAGCGACGATGGTCAGTTGCGTCGCGAGCCCGGAGGGCGTGCCGACCAGCACATGCAGGCCGTAACCCACCTGGGTGGCCAGAAAGCCAATCGGGCCGACCGTACCGGCGACTACCGAGATTACGCACACGGCATCGACCACGCTGCCGAGCGGACCGGCGATCAGGCGTTCGCCGAACACGCCCGACAATAGCGCGCGCGGGCGCAGCGGCATGCCGCGGTCATAGTGCGCGCGCGCCAGCACGACGGCGGTCAGCGCGCCGAGAATGGCCCAGGCCAGAAAACCCCAGTGCATGAACGCCTGGGCCAGTGCCGTGGGCACGGCGGCCGCGGTGCCGGCCTGGGTATCGAACGCCGGCGGCGTATTCAGAAAGTGATAGACCGGCTCGCCTGCCGCGAAGAACACGCCGCCGCCGGCCAGCAGCGTGCACATGATGATCGAAAGCCACTGGAACGTGCTGAAATCGGGCTCGTCCGCCTGGCCGATGCGCGCCCGCCCGGCCGGGCTGATGGCAATGCCGATCGCGATGAAGAACGTGGCGAGCAGCAACCATTCGAAGTAGGCGCCAAGCGTTTTGGCCGTCCAGCTGAAACCGGCGCTGATGGCGCTGGAAACGCCGGAAAGATCGAACAGCGAGGCGACAAGAAAGACGGCGACGAAACCGACCGACAGGCTCAGCGTGAGCTTGTCGATTCGGCCGCCGGAACGGGCATCGGTCATTGAACGTACCAGGGCAAAAACCGACCAGAATAACCGTTTTTCCCCGCCGGTTCATGTTGCGCGCACCGGTGCGGTTGTGAGCGTTACCGTTTTGGCCGATGCTGGCGCCCGGTTTTTATGCGGAGTCTTCGATGGGTTCGGACCTGCTCGAACGCCAGCTCGCCAGCCTGCTATACACGCGCGACTGGCTCACCAACGCCGCCCAGACCGTCGCCTTTATCCGGCAGCAGTTCGCCGATTTGAACTGGGCGGGTTTCTATCTGCAACGCCAGGACAACGTGCTGATTCTCGGGCCGTTCCAGGGGTTGCCGGCGTGTAATCCCATTCCGTTCGAGCGCGGCGTATGCGGCGCCGCGGCGCGGAGTCTGCAGACCCAGCGCGTCGAGGACGTGCATGCCTTCGACGGCCATATCGCCTGCGACCCAGCCTCGCGTTCGGAGCTGGTCGTGCCGATCGTGGTCGAGGGGCGGTTATGGGGCGTGCTGGATATCGACAGCCCGATACCGGGCCGTTTTTCGGCCGCGGATCAGGCCATCATCGAGGCTTTGTGCGCGCGTTTTGTCGACGCCTGCGATTTCGCCGGTTCGGCGCGCGGTTTTTAAGCGGTTGATGTCGACTGGAGCGGCCCCCGGCAATTCGTGCTTGGAGAACCCGGGGGCGGCTGATAACGTCGCGGGCCAAGCCGCTTCGAATAGACGGCGCTGGTCCCGCGCCGGCGCGTCGCCCGGAGCGCATCCTATCGGGCTGGCCTGCCGTCGTCGCGGTCCCATGCGGCTGGTGGTCCGGCTCGGTATCGGGCGGCGGGGGATTCCCCGTCGCCCATCCTATTCATGGAGTCGACGCTGGCCGGCCGCCGTCGTAGCGCCGTTTAGATCTCGCGCCGGACCTGGCCGTAGGCCAGCAGCGAGAACAGCACCGTGCCGCCCAGCACGTTGCCGAGCAGCGCGGGGGCTACAAAGCCCCACAGGCCGTCGACCACGCCCAGCTGGCCGGCCAGGATCAGCAGCCAGACTTCCATCGAACCGACCACCACGTGGGCGAAGCCGCCGAGCGCGATGATGTAAGTGGGCAGCATGATCACCCAGATCTCGAACCCGCGGGCATTGGGCAGCATCCAGACCAGGGCCGCGACGAAGAAACCGGCCGGGATCGCCCGCAGCATGTTGCCGACCCAGTCGCTGCCGAGCACGCCCTGAGCGGCCACTTCGTTGAACGCGTGCAGCTGGTTGGGCGCATCCACGCCGGCCATGTTCACGAACAGGGCGGCGATGAACGTGCCCACCATGTTGGCGACGAACACCACCGTCCACAGCCGCGACGTGCAGTACAGGCCGCGCCAGGACGGCTTGGCCATCAGCGGCAGCACCACGGTAATGGTGTTCTCGGTAAACAGCTGCATGCGGCCCAGCACCACCAGCACGAAGCCCACGCAATAGCCGATGTCGGCGATCGGCGCACGCCACGGCGTGTCCGGCAGCTCCATGTGCAGCAGCCCCTTGGCGACCACCGAACTCGCGAGCGCGATGCCGGCGGCCACGCCGGACCACCATAGCGAGCCGACCGGCCGCGCCATCTCCTGCTCGCCGTCGTAGCGCACGGTCTGATAGACGGCCCGGGCGGACAGCCGGGTCTCGGGACTTCGATCTTCGGACATGACGATCGCTCGGGAAGATAATCAGCCGCTCAGGGTAGGGCGTGTTGAGGTTTCGTGCGAGTCCGCGCCAAGCGCAGTTTTGCGGCAAGACGAGGCGTAGCGAACGTGGCGTAGTCGTTCTACGCGAGAGAGCTATAACGCTGTATTGCCGTCGTGTCGTTAATTGTTGGGCGCTTGTCCCTTCGGGTTGGGCCGCCCATAAAAAATTAACCAGGGGCGCCCGGCGGCGTTGCGAGTCTGGGTCGTGGCACGCCACGACGCGGCGACTCGCGCCTTGCCGGACACGATTTTCGGACACCAACGCGGCGCTCTCACGAAACCTCAACACGCCCTGGGGCGTGTTGAGGTTTCGTGCGAACCCGTGCCCGGCGTGGCCGGCAAAATGACGAGAGGCGAGACAACGCAATGAAGCCATCCCGGGCGACCAGGCCGTGCCGCCGGCTCGCCGGCCTGTGCGCAATGGGTGGGGCGCCCTAAACCCGGCCAGAGAATGTCAGCGCGACCGCCGTGCCGGGATTGCGGCGCAACATGGTGTCGAGAATGGCCGGTGCGCGCCGGCGCATGGGCGCGACGTTGACGACGGCGGGCCGACGAACTCAAGCCCGCCGTCTATCGGCACGGCCGGTTCAGTCGGTTTCACACTGCGGCTGCTGCTGCGTGATGCAGTGCACGCCGCCGCCGCGGGCGAAGATCTCGCGCCCGTCGACGCCGACGATGCGCCGGCGCGGATACAGATCGGCCAGCATTGCCATCGCCTCGGCATCCGACGGGTCGTCGAAGGTCGGCACGATCACCGCGCCGTTGATCGGCAAGTGGTTGATATAGCTGTAGTCGACGAAGCCCTCGGCATCACGAAGCGTGCGCGGCGCCGGTATGCGCGCGATGTGCCAGGACGCGCCCTCGGCGGTGGTTTTCCACTCGAATACGTCCATCGCCTCGCTGCTGATCGCGTGGTCCGGGTGGGCCGGGTCGCGTTGGTCGTGGATGGCCACGCACTCCGGCGACACTAGGGCCGCGACGATATCGACATGGCCGAAAGTGCCGAAGCGCTCGGCGTCGCGATGCAGCCCGCGCGGCAGCCAGATCGGGTTGTCGGCGCCCAGCGTGCGCGCCATCTCGGCCTCTACCGCCGCGCGCGAGATGCCCGCGTTGCGCCGCGGGTCGCGCTGCACGGTATCGGTGAGCAACACGGTGCCGGCGCCGTCCACGGCGATGCCGCCGCCTTCGTTGACCAGCTTGGAATCGATGCGCGTCGCGCCCGCCATTTCCGCGATCGCGGCGGCCACGCGGTTGTCCTTATCCCATTGCGCCCACTCGCGCTCGCCCCAGCCGTTGAAGCGCCAGTTCACCGCGCCGAGCGCACCGTCGTCGTCCAGCACGAAGCTGGGGCCGATATCGCGCAGCCACGCATCGTCCAGCGGCACGGTCACGCGCTCGATGTACTGGCTGACATAACGCGGCGCGGTGGTTTCGTCGGCCGGGTCCACCAGCATTGTCACCGGCTGGTATTCGGCAATCGCATGCGCCACGGCGCACCAGGCCCGCCGCGCTTCATCCAGCGCCTGCGCGCTTTCGCCGGCCGTCGGCCCGGCCGGGGGAAACCCCATCCAGACGCGTGTCTGCAGGGCGGTTTCGGCGGGCATCCGCCAGCCGGTCATCACATCACTCATGGTCATGGGCCTCGGGCGTGCCGCCGAGCGGCCGGTCGGGGTCGACCGGCGCGGTCAGCGCGCCGTAGGTATCGGGTCGCCGCGTGGCGAGGAAGGGGAACAGGGTGAGCCAGTCGCGCCGCTGGTCCAGATCCAGATCGGTGACCAGAATCGCCTCGGCGTCGCGCGGGGCCTGCACCAGCACCCGCCCGTACGGGTCGGAGATGAACGAGCCGCCATAGAACGTGATGCGGCCTTCGTTACCGATGCGGTTGGGCACGATCATGAACGTGCCGGAGGCAATGCCGTTGCCCACGATTACGTGTTGCCACAGCGGCTGGGTATCGAAATCGGGGAAATCCGGCTCGGAGCCGATCGCCGACGGATAGGCCAGAATCTCGGCGCCGCCCAGCGAATACGCCCGGGCGACTTCGGGGAACCACTCATCCCAACACGTCGGCAGGCCAATGGCCGCGTTGTCGAGCGCGGCATGGCGATACACCGGGTAGGGGTTGTCGGCCGGGCCCTGGCGGAAATAAGTGTGCTCGAAATAGCCCTCGGTGACCGGGATATGCAGCTTGTGCGTCTCGCCGATCAGCTCGCCCTCGGGCGAAATCAGAATCGCCGTGTTCAGGCCCAGCCCGTCGGCGCCGTCGTCGCGCTGGTAGAGCGAGGCATGCACGGCGATGCCGTAGCGCTTCGCGGCCGCGCGGGCGAACGTCATCGTCGGCCCGGTTTTCAGGTCTTCCGCGCCGTCGGCGGCAGTGCCGGTGGCGCGTTGATCGGCCGGATAGCGCAGCAGCGTGATCTCCGGCAGAAACACCGCCTTGGCGCCCGCCTCGGCCGCCTGGCCGATGGCCGCGTCCAGATGGGCGACGAGCGCATCGCGATCCGGCTGCCAGGCATGCTGGATCAGCGCCACACGCAGCGGCGCGCGCTCGGAGGCCTCGGCCCGGGACAGCGAGGCGGGCGGGTGGGTGTTTTCGATCAGTTGCATGCGTTGCTCCCGGCGGCGGACCCGCCGAATTGCTGAATCAGGGCACGGCGCAGCAGCGCGCGCGCATCGTTCGTGGACAAGCGACCGGTCAGCCAGCGTTGCAGCAGGCCATCGACCAGCGCGGTGACAATCACGGCCTCGGCTTCCGCGGTTTCGCGATCGCAGGGCGCGTCCGCGGGCGCGGTAGCGACCAGCGCGTTGGCGATGCGGGCCTGCCAGTCGGCCGTGGTCTCGCGCAGCGGCGCGGCCAGGCGCTCGTCGAATACGGCCGAGGCGTTGATCTCGTGCCAGGCGGCGGCGTGGTCGCGCACTTCCGGGTCGTCCGAGATTTCATCGACGAGGTTGTCGATGAGCGCGGACCGGCCGGCGACTTCGTTCGAGCTGCGGCCGGCGGCGGCCGTGTCGTTCACATGCGCCAGCGTGGCCGCGAGCAGCCCGTCGCGATCGGCGAAGTGGTAGTAGAGCAGGCCGGACGACACCCCGGCCTCGCGGCCCACATCGGCCATGCGCAGCCCGCGCACCCCGCGCCGGGCCACGCAACGCACGGCGGCCGCGAGGATGCGGGTGCGGGTTTCGTCGCTGTCGTGTCGGCGGGACATGGCGGCTCGGTTCAAAAAACACGCGCGTTAAAGCGCTTCCAATACGCCGATTATTATCCTGACTGAATATTCAGTCAACTTTCGGCTCGAGGCTCGTCGAGGTCGCGCCAAGCGTTGCCGGAAAGCTGCGTGTACGATGAAGCGATTCATTCAGGCGCGGGATTTCCGGCGCCGCCCAGGAGGTTGCTCGATGGCCCGAAACACGATTGCGGATGTGCTCGCGGATCTGCTCATCCAGGCCGGTGTGAAGAACGTCTGGGGCCTGCCGGGCGATTCGCTCAACGGCTTTACCGAAGCGCTGCGCAAGCGCGAGGCGATCCGCTGGATCGGCGTGCGTCATGAAGAAGTCGCGGCCCTCGCCGCGGCCGGCGAGGGCGATGCCCACGGCGGGCTCGCGGTCTGTGCCGGCTCCTGCGGGCCCGGCAATCTGCATCTCGTCAACGGTCTGTTCGAGGCGCAGCGGGCGCATGTGCCGATGTTGGCCATCGCCGCCCAGATTCCGTCCTCCGAAGTCGGGCTCGGCTATTTCCAGGAAACGCACCCGCAGAACCTGTTTCAGGAGTGCAGCGACTATTGCGAGCTGGTCTCCAACGCCGCCCAGATCCCGCAGGTGCTGGAAGCAGCGATGAACAGCGCCATCGTGAATCGCTCGGTGTCGGTCATCGTGCTGCCGGGCGACGTCGCGCTCGCCGATGCGCCCGAGCATTCCATGAACTGGCACCCGCCGGTTCGCCCCACGGTTGTGCCGCCCAACGACGCGCTGGACGTGCTCGCCGAGCACATCAACAAGGCGTCGAAAGTCACGATTCTCGGCGGCTACGGCTGCCACGGCTATCACGACGAAGTGCTGGCGTTCGCCGAGCGCATCAAGGCGCCGATCGTGCATGCACTGCGCGGCAAGCAATCGCTGGAATACGACAACCCGTATGACGTGGGCATGACCGGGCTCATCGGTTTTTCTTCTGGCTACCACGCCATGGAAAACTGCGATCTGCTGGTCATGCTGGGCACCAACTTCCCGTATCGCGAATTCTTCCCCGAGCACGGTAATGTCGTGCAGATCGATATCCGCGGCTCGCACCTCGGCCGGCGCTCGCCGCTCACGATGGGCCTGGTCGGCGATATCGGCCCCACGCTCGCCGCGCTCATCCCCAAGCTCGAGGAAAACAGCAGCACCAAATTCCTCGACTCCTGCCAGGCCCACTACAAGAAAGCCCGCGAAAACCTCGACGATCTTGCCACCCCGCGCGAAGACAACGAACCGCTGCACCCGCAATACCTCACCGCCCGCGTCTCCGCGCTGGCACACGACGATGCGGTGTTCACGGCCGACGTCGGCACGCCCACCGTCTGGGCCGCCCGCTATATCCGTATGACCGAAGGGCGCCGCCTCACCGGCAGCTTCATGCACGGCTCCATGGCCGTCGCCGTACCCGCGGCGCTGGGCTGGCAGGTCGCTTTCCCCGACCGCCAGATCGTCGCCCTGGCCGGCGACGGCGGCATCTCCATGCTCATGGGCGATCTCATCACGCTCGCGGCCGAAAACCTGCCCGTGAAGGTCATCGTCTACAACAACGAAACCCTCGGCTTCGTGGCGATGGAAATGAAAGTCGCCGGCTATATCGACTCCACCACCGATCTACCGCAGGTCGACTACGCCAAACTCGCCGAATCGCTCGGCATCCGCGGTATCAAGGTCACCACCTCATCCGCCCTCGACGAAGCGCTCAAGCAAGCCTTCGAACACGACGGCCCGGTGGTTGTCGACGTCCGCACCGCCAAGCAGGAACTGTCCATGCCGCCGAAGATCGAGGCCAAGCAGGCACGGGGCTTTTCGCTGTACATGCTGCGGGCCGTGATGAACGGGCGTGGGGATGAAGTGGTGGATCTGGGTAAGACGAACTGGTGGGGGCGGTAGGTCAGTAAGCGGATCATGGCGGCGGCCGTCCGTCCCGGTCGTCTCCGTCTTGCCAACAAGGTGGCGATGCGCGTGTGCGGGGCGCGCGTCGCTGCCAATATCGCCTCGTCATAATTCAAGAAATCTCGCTTTCTCAAAACGATAGCGAGGAGCCGCTTTCGCCGCGGTACTTATTGGCTTCACTTGCCAATTAAATCGCGATAACGTCGATTTAGAGCTGGGGCCTGTTGCCGTTTCACGCGACGCCGCGTTGCGGTCCAAAATTGTGTCAGCCAAGGCGCGGGACGCCGGCCGCAGTCATTCTGCGGTCAAGTCCTGCAACGCCGGATGGCGCGATTTTGGGCTGCAACCCGAAGGGCCGGCAGCCATTTTTGCGTAATACGGCGTTGCGACTACGCTTGCTCGGAGCGGACTAAGCCACTCGTTGCGCCTTGCCTTGCGGAAAAATGGCTGCCAGCGCGGCGCCGTGTGAGGCGGCAACAGGCCCTGGCGCGAGGGGGCGCCTATGGAAGCTCGACTGCATCTAAAGCCGGGCCAGAACGGGACCAAGCAATTGGTTCAGAAGTATGGCGAGCGGCTGGTTTGTGTGCGGTATCGCTACGACGAGGTTAGCGGGCAGCGGCACAAAACCGTCGAACTCATCGAAGAGACTGTGCCCTGGCGCCCGGCCAGCAGCCGCGAGAAGCACTTAATGCAGCGGGCGGCCGAGGAACCCGTACTCGTCAAGATCGATTACCAGGAACGTGAGCTGCGTGAGCAGGTGAGGCGCGCCGGCGGTCGTTGGCAGCCGGCCGAGCGGGCTTGGCGGTGCCTTATGGCGTAGCCGCTCAGCTTGGACTGACGGGTCGGATTGAGGGAGATATATAGATATGGATGGCTATATATCTAATGCTAGATATATGTCGTCGAATTGGCGTTAGACGAAGTTTAATCAATGAGAATATGACGACACTAACTAAAGACATTCAAAGGAAAGAAGAAGAGCTTTCTTTGCGGCTTGAAGATATGCGCGGCGAAGCGTTAGTTCGCTTTTCCCAGATCGTTGGTCGTAAATCGAATGTTCATCAAATGCACGCTCATATTGGTAGAAATAACAATACCTTTGTAGATAGTGTTCGGATGCAATTTCACTCTCCAGAAGATTTTATCGCTCGATGGCTTAATGGGCTAACACAACAAGTGATTGAGCGAAAAGCGTATATCGCCCGTCGTCGCCATTTTGGGGGTCGCAAGCGAACAGAAGAAATAATTCCAGAGATGCTTCAGGACGAGCTTCTCCATGATTACATTCATCGGTTTTTAGAGAGAAATTTCTACCGTAATTTTGAAGCACGAGTGAGAGCAAAACCGGACCAAAACCTGTGGCAAGTCTGGTTTGGTTCGGGCAAGCTGGTCTGGGGCCTTTTGATCTCACCGGCACATCGTTTTGGTGAATGGACAAATGATAAGAGCCAGATGCGACGTGAAAATTATGCATACTGGACCATTGAACATGTTTTGGAGACTGGCTTGATAGCGCCAGAAAATGAAGAGCCTGTGATGTCTCCAGATGTTCAGGCGTTTCTGACCTTTTACCAAACGGTATTGGCTCGCGTTTCTAATTCGAAGTATGAGCAAGCGATTTCAACGCGATATCTGGACTACATCAGAGAAAGCGACTCCCCAGGCTCTGTGCCTTTGTTAATTCCGGAGCTTCGGTACGCAGGTAAAGAGGTCAAGCATCTTTATCGTTTGGATTTTTCAGTACTCAATCCATACACCATGAGAATGGTCGGTTTTGAAATAAGCCCAGCTTCTTCGCATATGTCAATTGCAGGGAGTACTAAAAAAACTCAAAAGACGCTCAACGAAGAGCTTTCGGCGAAGTGGAGTAAAGAGGCAGACAAGCGCAACGCTTATTTTGAAAAGTACGGCATAACAACCGTCACTTTTACCGACACAGATCTAACTGATATAGATCAGTGTTGGGAGCATATAAAAGGTATTCTTGAGGAAAGGTCTGCTGGACCATTGACGGTAGAGGGGGCGGAACGGCAACTACAAGCTGCTTATGCCTCCGCGTCCGTCTGACAAATGCGTCAACGGGACCGGTTTGTTCCGCTGCGCTTCACAAATCTGCCCGTTACGCCGGCGTTAGGCGAAGGGTTTAAGAATGGCTAGTAGCGAGTCCGACGAATATAAAGGCACTCTCGAACGAGAACTTGGTGTAACCGATAAAGTTGATTTGACAGTTCCATATAGCGAAGTCGCCAAGGCTTTTCCTTCCGAAGATCCTCATCCTCGCACCTTCGAGCATTCGATAATTGCCGAAAAGGAGCTCAGAACTTGGGCTGATGCGAGGGGTTGGGAAGTTAGTATGGCGCCTGAAGCGCTTCCAGAAGGTTCAAAGTCGCTCCCGCCGGTTCGCTTTCGCTTTCGTAAAGTGAAATAGTGGCGTGAATGTGGTTAAAAAGTTCATCTACTATCTTGGCTTGCCTAACAAATCGCTGCAGTTGATGCCCGCTGGCGCGGCCACAACTGAGCTTAGGCGTTAGATATATGAAGCAAAGTCGCGCGGCAAAGAAATTTGTAAGAAGCCATGATCGGTCAGTCCGGATGATAAAACGCCATTGGGAGATATGGCGCTCGTCCGATAAGGCGCTTGATGAAACCGACGACGATCTCTTCCGTGCTGGAATTGTTCTTGCTGTCGCCGCAATGGACTCGTATTTCACCGATAGATTCTGCGAAGCGCTGATTCCATACATAAGACAGAATGGCCTCAATAAGCAGCTAAAGCAGCTCCTTTCGGATTCTGGACTAACGCTCGGAAAGTCGATTGAAATGTTTGATAATCAGCGCCCGAAACGGGTTCTTTCAAACATGGTGAGGCGTCACTTAGGCACCTTTGTCACTCAAAATTTTAAAACCGTTGACAAGCTGTATCAGTGTATTGGATTTGCCAAGCCTGTAACGTTATCTGCTCAAGAGTTCACATACAGAAAACGATTGCTTAGATCGATAAGTACACTTGTCGAACGCCGGCATAAAATCGTCCATGGTGGTGACTACAATCAACATGGCCGTTTGCGAGCAATAGCGTGAGGCTCGGGGTCAGGTCTTGCGTTTTGCCTTCGGCGGGTGGGCTCAACATCCTGGTGCAAGACCGCGACGAGCGAACGATAGGGGCGCGCTAGGTTTGCGGCCATCGTTTGCGCCACCCGAATAACCTGACGTAGCGATTCACGGCCCCGAGCTCGGTTTATCTTGAAACTCGGCCTACGACATATCGGCGGCCGCTCTGTGCTTGCAGCCAACTCGACTCAGCGTTTCCCCTGTGTATGCAGGTTTTCAACAATCGCATTACCGCCATCGACGACGAGTGTGGTGCCGGTGATGTAGCTGGCGCCGGCCGATGCGAGAAAGGCGACGGCGGCGGCGATTTCTGCGGGGCGGCCCGGACGTCCGATCGGTGAGCTTTGGCCCGCGCGGATTTCTTCCTCGGTGCTTGATGCGGTTTCGATCCAGCCGGGTGCGACGCAATTGGCGGTAACGCCGGATTGGGCGGTTTCCAGTGCCAGGCTTTGGGTCAGGCCTACCATGCCGGCTTTGGCCGCTGCATAGGGGGCTTCTCCGGGGTTGGACCCGGTCGTGCCGGTGGTGGAGGAGATGTTCACGATGCGCCCGTATCCGCGTTGGATCATGCCGGGCAGGAGGGCGCGCGTGATCAGGAAGGCCGTCGTCAGGTTTCGATTCAGAGACAACATCCACTCATCGAGTGTGGTGTTGACGATGTCCGCCGAGGGTTCCGGGCTCCCGAGTTGGGACATGCCGGCGTTGTTGACCAGAACATCGACCCGCCCATGTTGCGCCTCGGCGTCGGCACACAGGCGATGGACTTCGGCCTCAATCGTGAGATCGGCGATAAACCCGTGCGCCGACAGGCCCGATTGGCGTAGTTCTTCGACGCGGTCGAAAATGCGTTCGCTGGTGGCGCAGATGAGTACGGCCATGCCGGCTTGTCCCAGTTCGCGGGCGATAGCAAAGCCAATGCCGTCGGCACTGCCCGCGCCCGTGATCAGGGCGACCGGTTGTTGGGATGGATTCATTGTGGGACCTTGGTTTTTCGGAAGGGTATCGCGAGAACGTCTTGTGGTGTGTATGTGACGGCCTCGGCCCCGAAAGAAACCATAGGTGACGTACCACGGTTTCGCGGCCTGCGCTCGGCAGATGGATCGACAACGCATCCATTGAACCATCGGATTCCAGGTCCGAGTGCTACTCATATCGGAGTACGATCGGTGGTTATTGATGACCCGATAACCATCGGGAGGCGATATGCAGATTGAATCCGGTCGCACGGCTTTCGTCACCGGTGGCGGCGCCGGCATCGGGCTGGCTGTGGCGCGGGTGCTGGTTGACGCAGGCATGAACGTGGCGGTCGCGGATCTCAGCCGGGCGCATCTGGACGAGGCGCGAGCCTCTTTCGAGGCGGCGGCGTCGCGGGTGCGGTTGATCGAGCTGGATGTTACCGATCGCGACGCTTGGGCGGCCGCGGTGGACGAGGCCGAGGCGGCGTTCGGGCCGATTCACCTGCTCTACAACAATGCCGGCGTGAACGTCATACGCGACGTCAATGACGCGTCCGCCGAGGATTTCGAGTGGGTGATGGGCGTGAACTACGGCGGCACCGTCAACGGCGTGCTCACCGTGCTGCTGCGGATGAAGGCCCACGGCGAGGTCGCCCACATCGTCAATACGTCGTCCATTGCCGGTATCGCTGCCGGGCCCGGCGCGGGGGTATACGCGGCGAGCAAGTTCGCGATTCGCGGGTTTTCCGACGCGCTGCGTTGTGATCTCGTGCCCCACGGCATCGCGGTTTCGCTAGTGTGCCCGGGGACCGTGGCGACGCGGCTCTACGAGAGTGAGGATCACCGCCAGGCCCGTTTTCAGGGCGCTGTGGACGAGCAGACGCAGGCGGTGCGGTTACAGGGCGCCGAGCTGTTTCGGCAGGTCCTGCCTCAGGGCATGGACCCGATGATCGCCGCGGCGCGTATCCGCGCCGGCATCGAGCGGGACGCGTTCTATATCTTCACCCATCCGGAAGTGAAACCGGATGTGGAGGAATCCTGTGCCGAGCTGATGGCGGCCTTCACGGACGACCCCGTCGATCCCGATCAGGCGCAGCTGGAAGAAGGGCGGCGCCAGGCGCGCCGGGATGCTTTGAGCGGTAAGGCGGCCGGCTAGCCGCCCCACGATGCGCGATAACGCCTCGAAGCCTGGGTAATGACGTGCTCGGGACGGATTAACGCTGGCGGACGCGAGAAGGGAACAGCACCGCAGTGATCAGCGATACGGCGGCGGTCGCGAAAAACATCGACGCCGGACCGAACGCCGTGGCCGAATAGCCGGCCAGCACCGGGCCAATGATGTTGCCGGCCGCGAACAACGACAGCACCACGGTGAAACCGAGCGTCGGTTTGCTGGGATAAAGACTTTCGCTCCAGAACGAAAAGATCGCGCTCAACACCATCACGCAAAGGCCCTGAAGCGCGGCCGACAGCAACACCGACCACCACGCGGTGGGCCAACCCCCGATCAGGCCGACGGAGACGCAGGAACAGATCAGGATAAAGCGCACCAGCGCCGGCAATCCGGTTCTTTGTTTGATATCGGCCGTCAGCAGGCCGAAAAGCCCGCCGAAACCGAAGGCGACATACAGCACTGGCCCGGCCAGCTCTGCGGCAAGCCCGGGGAGGCCGCCGCTATGTGACACGCGGTCGACGGCAAACGACAGATAGATACTGTTCGTGATGCCGAACGAGCCGGCGATCGCATAAAGCGGCAACGCCGGTCGTGCCCAGGCACTCCAGGTTAGTTTCCGTGTGGTGGCATGCTGGGCCGGCGCGCGTAATCTCCGTAGCGCCCAACCGTTGCCAAGCGCCGAGACCAGGGCGGCGACTGCGAACAGCACCCATACCGCGCGCCAGCCATGGGACGAACCGGCCACAGCAATGGCCAGGGCACCCGAGCAGGCGATACCGACGGTCGTGCCGGTACTGACGATGGACAGGGTCCGTGCGTGCCGGGACTCGTCTACCGCCTGCTCCACCGCATCGTTAAACGGGGTCCAGCAGAACCCGGCGCTGGTGGCGGCGAGTACAACGCCAAGTGCCAGAACGGTCACGTTCTCGGCGAACGCGACGAGCACAAATCCGGCGAGGGCCGTGATCGAGCCGAGAACCACCGGCAGACGCGCGCCCCGGCGTGCGACGAGCATGCCGGTGAACAACAAGGCGACGAAAAAACCGGCAAACGCGGCGCTCGCGATCAGTCCGGCGTTGGACTGCGACAGCCCGAACAGCTCTCGAAACTTTGGCAGAAACAGGCCGTAGCCGATGCGCGCTGGGCCAAAAGCAACCGCTGTTGCCCAGGCGCCGCTTATCGCCAATTCCGAGGATCGACGCATACCTGCTCCAGTTGAACCATCCGCGAAGGCGCCCGCGATGCCCTGCCCACGGTCGTATGCAGAATTGCAGCCCGGCGGAAACAAGACGGTGTCTTCGGCCGCCATGCTAGAACGCCATAACGCATGTGGCTGTAGGGGTTTTTACCCTTCCAGGGTGGTTGTGTTCGCGCTCCGACGCCAGGTCGCCGATCCCCTCGGAACGCGAGAACAAAATTGGCTGCCCAGCGACTTTCGGCCCACGTGAGTACAGCGGTCCGGAGGCTTTGCGATGTGTTTTCGCCTTCGGGGCCGCGGCTCGAGACGTCAGTCGCCGAAGCGATGCTCCAGCCGGCGTCGGTCGGGACTGATACGGCCGGGGTCTAGCGGGCGCCGTGTCTCTGGTTGAATGCCGCCGGTATTGCCATTGACCCGGTAATGGCCGCGCGGACCATATTCATTGCGATAGCGTCGGTCGTAGCGCGGGCGTCGGTGCTCGTCGCGGTCGTGGTCGCGACGATATCGGCCGCCGTAGCGTTGCTGTGGCTGCATGGATTGAGGATGGGTCGCTTGGCGTTCCGGCACGTAGATGCTGCCGTTCATCGAGCCATTGGCGCCGGTGGCTTGGCCGAGTGCGCCGGCGCCATCGATGGCCCAGGCCGAGGTGGTGACGAGCAACCCGGCCAACGCGAGGGCGCTGGCGGCGATTCGGACGGTCGTCTTGCGTTGAAGCTTATGCATGACGCCTCCCTGAGCGGTGGCTGTATCGCAATCTGTCTAGTCGACTCTACGCCGACGACCTGAACGGTAAGCTGACGATCTCGCCTGCGGGCGGATGGGGCGCCTGAGCGGTCAGGTCATGTTCTGTCATGTCCGTCACGCCCGAGCCCGGCTTCGCGGCGCGGTTGGCCGCTCGAACGAACGGAGGGGTTTCGGCCGGGCCGTATGAGCGTTCTCGTTGGTATGCCCTCGTCGGGCCGCTTATCACGTCGCGTCGGTCGCCGAAGTCGATGGCCCAACGGGTGGCGCAGGGGCGTGTTGCGGATCGCGTTATTGCGCCAGCCTTGCTGTCAGCCGTGCCCGCCCAAAAGTGCATACCCGGCGAATGCGATAAGGAGGACCCAAACGCCGATCACGCAAGCGGCGGCCCGGTAGCTGACGGGCTTCTCGGCTGTTTGTCGGGCACGAATTGTTGCGGCTTCGATCACCTCGGGCGGCGTAAGACGGACCACGAGGGCGAGGCCGAGCGGCAGCAGGATCAGGTCGTCGAGCAGGCCGATGACGGGAATGAAATCCGGGATGAGATCGATCGGGCTCAGCGCATACGCGGCCACGACGATCGCCAAAGCGCGAACCAGGAACGGCGTGCGCGGGTCGCGTGCGGCGAAATACACCGTCAGCGTGTATTGCCTGAGCTGACGTGTCCGGGTTTTCAGCGTGGCGAGGTTCATGGCGTGTGATTCGGCAGCCCGCAAACGCCGGGCTGCCGAATCGTGCCGATCACTCGATGGCGGTGAGCACCAGCTTGCCGATGGTATGCCCGGCTTCCAGCCGGCGATGGGCGTCGGTGAGGTTATCCACGTTCAGCGGGCCGATGACGTCGCCGAGGGTGGACTGGATACGCCCGTCGTCGAGCAGTGTGGCGAGTTTGGCCAGGATCTCGCCTTGGCGCTCGGGATGGTAGCCGTGCAGCGCGCGGGCGAACATGAATTCCCAGCTGAAGGTCGCAGCCTTGGGCTGCAGGGCGTTGAGGTCCACGCTCTGCTCGGTTTCGGCGATGGCCACGATACGGCCGAGCGGGCGGATGGCATCGACCATGTTCTGCCAGTGCACGCCGATGTCGTGGCAGTTGAAGATGTAGTCGACCGTGTCGTGCCCGGCCGCCTTGAGCGCGGATACGAGTTCGTGATGGTCGATGACCTCGTGGGCGCCGAGTTTTTTGCACCAGTCGATCGATTCGGCCCGCGAGGCGGTGGCGATCACGTGGATGCCGGTGAGCTGGCGGGCGAGCTGGATGACGCTGGAGCCGACGCCGCCGGCGCCGTTGATGACCAGCAGGGTCTGCTCGCTGTGGGCGTCGGGCGCCATCTGCAGCCCGAGCTTGTCGAACAGCCCTTCCCAGGCGGTGAGCGCGGTCAGCGGCATGGCCGCGGCCTGTTCGTCGCTGAGCCGCTCGGGGGCGTGGGCGACGAGCCGGCTGTCGACGATCTGTTGTTCGGCGTCGCAGCCGGGCCGGTCGACCTGGCCGGCATAGTAGACCCGGTCGCCGACCTTGAAGTTCTCGACCGCATCGCCGATGGCTTCGACCTTGCCGACGGCATCCCAGCCGAGAATGGTGGGCTGCTCGAGCTCGCCCAGGGCGCCGGCGCGGACCTTGGTATCCACTGGATTGACGGCCAGCGCGTCGATCCGCACGCGCAGATCCGGCCCGGTGGGTTCGGCGATGTCGGTGTCGATGGCTTCGAACGCGCCGGCGGCGTTGATATCGGTCGCACCGCGTGTGGCGATAGCTTTCATAAACGGGGCCTCGTTGAATTGGGAACAGGACGAGTTGTATAGGGCTGGGCGCGGATATGCCAGCGTGTCCCCCGATGTATATCGACGATTCGGCCGGTTTAAACCGGCCTCGGTAAGGCGGTCAGCCGGCAGGCCGTTCGAAGGGATTCAAGCGGGGCGCCCGATATGCTTGTGGCGCCCTGGTGAGCGGTCGGTCGCGACAGCTTCCGGCGAGGGGCGAACGCGCGACTCGGGACGGAGATCGAGATGCTCAGCGGGCCGGTCCCACTGTAATCATGAGCTTCGAACGGCGAGTGTAAGCTCGCTTTCTTCGTCGAGAAACGTTCGAGGGTGCCGTGAAGTACATGATCATGCGGGTCTACGATTCGGTCGTGGACGTGGTGGTGATTGGTCTGGTTTTGATCATGCTGGTGACGTTGGGCTTCGCCTTTTTCGATGTGGCGGCGGGGCTGTTTCGGTTGTTGCCGACCATCAAAACCACCGAGCTGGATGCGACCGAGTTTCGGGATCTGGTGTCGAGCGTGCTCGACGTGTTCGTCATCATCGAGCTGTTCAGCACTTTCGTTCAGTACGTCAAGGTGCGTCGAGTGCGGTTGTCGATGTTGATCGACGTGACTGCCGTGTTTGTCTTGCGCGATATGCTCGTGACGTTGTACGGCCAGACCTTCGAAACGTCGCAGCTGATCGTGCTGGCGCTACTGCTCATCGTGCTGGTGATTGCCCGCAGCATTACCGGTTTTTTCCCGCCGAAATCTTGGAAAGAGTCCTGAGATGGCGTGTCGTCGGCGTCGAAGCAATCGGCGTTGCAGTCGGGCCATCTCGGCTTTCGTCAGGGGCTGCGGCGTTGTCAGGTGCCCGATCGAAATCAGGCCGATTGAAAGCGCCGCTTGAGCGCCGGGGCCCGTTCGGCTAGAACAGAGTTGTCGGGATTGGAAGGGGCGCGTGAGTGGCGTACCGGTGAGTCGCGCCGGTGGATGGGCGGCGTTGGCCGGTGCTGTTCGGCTTGTTACGGGTTCGTGCCCCCGTGTCGGTGTCGCAGATGGCTGAGCGTCAGCGGGAATCGCTGTGGAGGTCGTGTCATGGCATCCGGAATCGAGGCCTGGCTTTTTGGATACGCCGGTACCAAGCTCGCCAACGGCGTGCTCGAACGCTTGCGCGGAGATAAGCTGACCGTGGACTTGCGCCGCGCGACCGAGAAGTGGGCGGCCCAGCTCCCCGACCACGTGGCACTGGCCTCGATTTATGCGTTGTTTCCCGATGCGATCGCGGATGACGAGCTGGCCGAGCGCCCGGCGCTCATGCGTCTTCGTTTCGACCTCCGGCAGTCGAATGTGCCGACCGACGAGGTTTGGCATGAGGCGTTGCTCAAGCAGTGGCGGTTCGTGCGAGCGAATGCCCGAGACCCCGATGATTTCTTTCAGTTGCCGGAGGCCGAGGCGAGGCGTCATTTGAGCGCCCTGGCGGTGAAATTGCACACCGTGTGTTCGCAGCATGAGGCGTTGTTCCGGGCAACGACGATTTCATTGCTGCGAGAGCTCCTGGCGCGCGGCGACGGCAGCGGCGCTCCCGAAGAAGACGTCCGGAAGGTGCTTACGGCGGATCAAAAAGCGTTGCTGCGATGCGTGTATCAACATCGCGGCCTGTGCCGGATCGCCGCCGCCCGAGGCGAATACGAGTGCCTGTGGGCCCCCGGGGCGGTCTGTGACATGCAATGGGGCTGGGAGCGCACGCCAGAGGAATGCCGACGCTCCGGAAAAGCGCCCGGCGATCGTCGGGAACGGTTGCGCTGGATCTATGTCGTTAAGGATTTGACGGAAGCCGGCCTTTTCGAAGCCCAGGCCAAGGGTTACTACGCACTCACCGAACAGGGCTGGCGTGTCGCGCACGATCTGGGCGACGCATCCACCCCGCACTGAACCGCCTCCGGCCAAACTGGCGAGCTGCGCGCTGGCGATTGGTCGGCGTGGCCAAAGCCGGCGGGTATAAAGCGGGGTGCAATCTTTTTTTGGATTGCATCCATTGCAAGCAACCGGTCGTAGTCTTTTTACGCACCCCATCAATGTAGCGCCATGCGACCGAAACGCTTTGCCGACCGGGATGACGGCCGGGCCGATGACGATCGTTGGGCGTCCGTCCACCGGCGGTGGCACGCCCGGCGATGAGCGAACAACGGGAAATCGCGGCACGGCTTCGCAGTCTCGGCCTGCGGGCCACGGCTGTGCGTTGCGCCGTGCTTTCCTGGCTGGCCGATCATCCGCATGCCACGGCAAACGACGTCTGCGACGGCGTGCGTGATCGCGTCGGCAGCGTATCCAAGCAGGCGGTATACGACGTGCTATCGGCTTGTGCAGACGTGGGGCTCGTGCGCCAGATCAAACCGTTCGGGCACCCCGTACGGTTCGAGCGTCACGAGGATGACAACCATCATCACCTGATATGTCGCTGTTGCGGCACGATCGTCGATACGCACTGTCGTGTCGGGAATGCGCCGTGTCTGACGCCGGCGTCCGAGCCGGCTACGGGATTCGTGGTCGATCAGGCGGAGATCGTGTTCTGGGGTGTATGTGCGAGGTGCCGGGCGAACGACCGGTCCTTCGAAACGAATCACGCGAGGGAGTCGTCGCGACTCGACGGAGGAGAGCGCGGGTGACGTGTCGTGTGTTACTCAAAATTGATGGATATTCGATCCCGACAAGGAAACGTAACCCATGAGTGAAGAAGTCAGAATCGGCGGGCGCTGCCCGTTCGCCGGCGATAGCGTCGGCGGGGCCGCAGGTTCCGAGCCGACGTTGCAACACTGGTGGCCGAACCGGCTGAAAGTGGAACTGCTGCATCAGAACCCGGCCGAGGCCAACCCCCAGGACGCGGACTTCGATTACGCCGAAGCGTTCGAGAAGCTCGACCTGGCCGAGGTCAAGAAAGACATCAAGGAACTGCTGACGTCGTCCGTCGACTGGTGGCCGGCCGACTACGGCAATTACGGCCCGCAGATGATCCGTATGGCCTGGCACTCCGCCGGGACCTATCGCATCGCCGACGGCCGCGGCGGCGCGGGCGAAGCCATGCAGCGTTTCGCCCCGATCAACAGCTGGTGGGACAACGGCAATATCGACAAGTCGCGGCGCTTGCTCTGGCCGATCAAGAAGAAATACGGCGATGCCCTGTCCTGGGGTGATCTGATTGTGCTCACCGGCAACTGCTCGCTGGAAATCATGGGCTTTCCCACCTTCGGCTTCGCCGGCGGCCGGATCGATGCCTGGGAGCCGGACAACCTCACGTACTGGGGCCCGGAAGGCTGGACCGGTAAGAAGCCGGAAGACGCGCCGCCCGGCCCGATGGAAGGCCACCCGGATCAGATGGTCAATCGTGGTCTGCGCTGGACCGGCGAGGCGGGCGACGAGAACTACGATCTCGAGGCGCCGCTGGCGGCCTCTAATCAGGCGCTGATCTACGTCGACCCGGAAGGCTCGGCCAAGAAGGGTATTCCCGAAGACTCGGCCCACGATATCCGGATCACGTTCGGCCGCATGGCCATGAACGACGAAGAAACCGTGGCCCTGATCGCCGGCGGGCATGCCTTCGGCAAGTCCCACGGTATGACGCCGCCCGACGAGATCGGCCCGGCGCCGGAAGCCGCGCCGATGGAAGCCCAGGGCCTGGGTTGGCACAACCCGCGCGGCAAGGGCAACGCCGAAGACACGATGACCAACGGCATCGAAGGTTCCTGGACGCAGAACCCGTCGGCCTGGGACAACAGCTATCTGGAAAACCTGTTCAAGTTCGAATGGGAGCAGACGCGTAGCCCGGCCGGTGCGTTGCAGTGGACTCCGGTCGACAAGGACGCCCCGCGCACGCCGGACGCGCATCGGGAAGGCGTCGATCACCCGCTGATGATGATGACCTCGGACATCGCGCTGAAGGTCGACCCGGCCTATCGCAAGATCTGCGAGAAATTCCTCGCCGATTTCGATTACTTCACCGATGCGTTCGCCCGGGCCTGGTACAAGCTCACGCATCGCGACATGGGCCCGAAATCGCGTTATCTCGGCCGCGAAGTGCCGGACGAGGATCTGATCTGGCAGGACCCGATCCCGCCGGTGGATTTCGAGCTGATCGACGCCGGCGACGTGGCCGATCTCAAGGCTCGTATTCTGGATTCGGGTCTGACGGTCTCCGAGCTCGCCGGTGTGGCGTGGGGTGCGGCCTCGACGTTCCGCACCTCGGACAAGCGCGGCGGCGCGGATGGCGCGCGTATTCGTCTGGCGCCGCAGAAAGACTGGCCGGTGAACAACCCGGGCGAGGTCGACAAGGTCGTCGCGACCCTCACCGGTCTCAAGGCCGACTTCGACGGTGCGCAGTCCGGCCACAAGAAAGTCTCGCTGGCCGATCTGATCGTGCTGGGCGGCTGTGCGGCCATCGAGAAAGCGGCCCGCGACAGCGGCGTCGAGATCGAGGTGCCCTTCACGCCGGGTCGCAACGATGCCACCGCGGAACAGACCGACGAGCAGAGCTTCCGCTGGCTGGAGCCGGTGTCCGATGGTTTCCGCAACTTCCATCGGACCGATATCCGCTACAACGTCGCGCCGGAGCAGATATTTCTGGACCGGGCGGCCCTGCTGGGTCTGTCCGCGCCCGAGTGGACCGCGCTTACCGGCGGCTTGCGCGTGCTCGACATCAATGCCGACGGCCCGTTCAAGCAGCACGGCGTGTTCACCGACAAGCCCGGCGTGTTGACCAACGATTTCTTCGAAAATCTGACGTCGCCCGACTTCGAGTGGCAGAAGATCGACGAGGATGGCCTGGAATTCACGCTGACCGATCGCCACAGCGGCGAAGCCCGATTCAAGGCCACGCGTTGTGATCTGGTGTTCGGTTCCAATTCGCAGCTGCGTCAGCTGGCCGAGTTCTATGCCCAGAGCGGCGGCCACGAAAAGCTGGTGCACGACTTCGTTGCGGCCTGGAACAAGGTGATGATGCACGACCGGTTCGACGTCGCCCGCAAGCAACGCGCGACGACCTGATCGATCCAGTCGGCCGGACGGCGGGGCGCCAAACGCCCCGTCGTCGGGTTACGCCGCCAACCCTTCTTCCGGGGGCGCCTTGGCCCCGGTCATGATGGCGACGGCATCCGAGGGCGAGATCGTCTTCGGGTCCACCACCGCAATACGCCGGCCGAGCCGATGGATATGAATCCGATCGGCCACCTCGAACACATGCGGCATGTTGTGCGAAATCAGCACGATCGGCAGCCCACGTGCTTTCACGTCGCGGATGAGATCCAGCACGCGGCCCGATTCCTTCACGCCGAGGGCCGCGGTCGGCTCGTCCATGATGATGACCTTGGCCGCAAAGGCCGCGGCGCGTGCGACGGCTACGCCCTGACGCTGCCCGCCGGATAGCGTTTCCACGGCCTGGCCGATGTTCTGAATGGTCAGCAGGCCGAGATCCGAGAGTTTCTCGCGGGCGAATTTTTCCATCGCCTGACGATCGAGCATGCGGAACAACTTGCCGAGCACGCCTTTACGCCGGATCTCGCGGCCCAGGAACATGTTGTCGGCAATCGATAACGCGGGTGACAGCGCCAGCGTCTGATAGACGGTTTCAATACCGGCGTCGCGCGCCTGCATGGGCGAGACGAACTGCACCGGCTGGCCGTTGAGACGGATTTCGCCCGAATCGGGCACGACCGCGCCGGAAATGGCCTTGATCAACGTCGACTTGCCGGCCCCGTTGTCGCCGATCACGGCGAGCACTTCGCCGGGATAGAGATCGAAATCGGTGTTGTCCAGCGCGGTCACCCGGCCGTAGTTCTTGGTCAGGGCACGGGCGGAGAGGATGGGTTGGGTGGTCGTATTCATGCCGAAACCTTCCGAATCCATTGGTCGGTCGCCACCGCGATGATGATGAGTGCGCCGACAGTCAATTGTGTCCACTGCGGATCGGTGCCGAGCAGCCGCAGCCCGAGCGAGAAAACACCGACGATCAGGGCGCCGAACAACGTGCCCAGAATCGAACCACGGCCGCCGAACAGCGACGTGCCGCCGATCACCACGGCCGTGATGGCATTGATGTTTTCCAACTGACCAGCTTGTGGCGAGACCGAACCGATGCGCCCGATCAACGCCCAGCCCGCCAGGCCGCAGATGAGCCCGGTGACGACATACACCGACACCAGGACCCGCCCGGTGCGGATGCCCGCCAGCATGGCCGCATTCTTGTCGTCGCCCACGGCATAGACATGCCGCCCCCAGGCGGTCTTGTTGAGCGCGAACCACAGCAAGGCCGATAACGCGACCATGAGAATCACGCCGTAGGTGAATACCGCATGGCCGATGCGAAACGAGTTGCCGAAGAAATGCAGGATGGGCGCGGTCTGGTCGATGTCCTGGCTGCGGACCGTTTCGTTGCCGGAGTAAATGAAGGTGATCGCGCCGAAGATCGACCAGGTGCCCAGCGTGACGATGAACGGCGGCAGCTTGACCAGCGAAACGAGCAGCCCGTTGATCAACCCGCAGAGCCCGCCGGCGGCCAGCCCGGCGATCACCGCCACGAAGCCCGGCACGCCGTAGTGCATGGCGAACTGGCCCATCACGACCGAACTCAGCACCATGATCGAGCCGACCGACAGATCGATGCCGGCGGTGAGGATGATCAGCGTCTGGCCGGCGCTGACGATGCCGGTGATCGCCACCTGCTGAAGAATCAGCGTGAGGGTGAAAGCGGAATAGAACTTGGGACCAATGGTCGCGGCAAACACCACGACCGATACGACCACCACTATCATCGGCACGGCCGCCGGATTGCCGTGCAGGAAATGCTGGAGACGCTGGACCGGTGTGTGCTTGCGCGTATCGAACGACGAAGCTTCGGTGCCCTCGGATGCCGCCGGCCGCCCCGGTCCGGATGCGTTGCTCATATTGTCCTCCTCCTCGCGAATCGGCTGTTGCCCGCCTTTATTCGCGCGCCTGGCCAGGCGAGCCGATGTGCTCGGTCATGGCCGGGGCGGCCGGGCGTTGTTGCATCGATGCGCCAACGCCCGAACCGGTTCCTTGCTTCCCATGGCGCTGCTGATGCCGTGCGCCCCCTGGCGGTCATGCGCCGCCCACGTCTAGCCCCAGCAGCGTTTCAGCCCCTCCTTCGTATCGATGGATTTCACGCCCTTGACCGGATGATCGGTGACCAGATTGACGCCGGTATTGACGAAATCCAGCCCCGGGCTGTTCTGGGGTTTCTTGCCGGTCTCGACGTAGGTCTTGACCGCCTCGATGCCCTTCGACGCCATGAGCAGCGGGTACTGCTGCGACGTAGCGCCGATGATGCCTTCCTGTACGTTCTTCACGCCCGGGCAGCCGCCGTCGATCGCCACGATAGTGGCCTGATCCTGCAGGCCCACCGCCTTGAGTGCCTGATAGGCGCCGGCGGCCGCGGGTTCGTTGATGGCATAGACCAGATTGGTGCTCGGGTCCTTCTGCAGCAGGTTCTCCATGGCCTTGCGCCCGCCGTCCTCGGCGCCGCCGGTCACGTCGTGGCCGACGATGCGCGGGTCGGTTTCGTCACCCCATTTGTTCTTGTCCTTGATGTCGATGCCGAAGCCCTGCATGAAGCCCTGGTCGCGCTGGACGCCGACCGAGGGCTGGCTGACCGCCAGATCCAGAAAGGCGATATGGGCTTTCTTGTTGCCCAGACGCTTCTTGGCCCACTCACCGATCAGTTTGCCGGCTTCGAAATTATCGGTAGCAAAGGTGACATCGGCGGCGTTGGTCGGCTGCAAGGTGGTGTCGAGCGCGACGACCAGAATGCCCGCCTTGCGCGCTTTCTCGACCGCCGGGACGATCGCTTTGGTATCGGACGCGGTGATCAGGATGCCGTTGACGCCATCGGCGATGCAGGTCTCGATATCGTCGACCTGGGTCTGGTTATCGCCGTCGTATTTGCCGGCATAGGTTTTCAGGTCGACCCCCAGCTTCTTCGCCGTCTGTTCGGCGCCTTTCTTCATGGTTACGAAGTAGGGGTTGGTATCCGTCTTGGTGATCAGACACGCGCTGACATCCTTGGCAAAGACGGGCGAGGCGAGTAGCGCGGCTCCCGCCGCCGAACAATACGCCAAATATTTGATCGAGATCCTGTTCATCGAAACCTCCTGCTTCGCGATCGAGTTTTATTGTTTTATCCCGGTTCCCCGGCCGGGCACGCCGCTCACAGAAGCCGTGTGCCGCCCTTTACATTTGGCGAGCCGGGGCAGGAGGTGTCAATGCAGCGAAGGTCTAGCTCAGGGCCGGCCGGAGGTCGAGCTTACTTGCCCTGTGTGCGCGCCGAGGCGGTAGCGTCGCGACGGTTCGATGGTTTGAAGCTGGGGGCGAACTATAACGGCGTATTTCGTGACGGCGCCTGTTGCCCCCGGGCTTTATGGGAGATATCTCAGAGCCTTACTCAACAGACCCTAGAATGCGGTAATCACCGTGGCGCCGACGTCGGCATGACGATCCATCGCCATCAGTGCATCGCAGGCGTCTTCGAGCGTGATCTGACGGCCGACGATACGGGCGGGCGAGAGCTTGCCGGCGCTCACCATGTCCAGCATGGCGCTGTAACGATGCGCCTGCATGCCATGGCTGCCCAGCAGCTCGATCTCCTCGGCCACGATCTTGTCCATGGGCACGGGCGGGCGCTTGTGCTCGCCCAGCATCAGCCCGATCTGGACGTGTCGGCCCCGTCGGCGGAGATTCATGATCGAGTTGAAGCAGGTGCTGGGGTGGCCCAGCGCATCGATCGATACATGCGCGCCGCCGCGCGTATGCTCGACCACTGCCGCGGCGACATCGGCGCATTCGCTGGCATTGACCGTGGCCACGGCGCCCAGCGCTTGGGCGTGCTGCAACTTATCGTCGGCGATATCGATGGCCACCACGTTCGCGCCCACGGCGTTCGCGATCATGATGGCGGACAGCCCCACGCCGCCGCAGCCGTGCACGGCCACCCAATCGCCGCCCGAAACCCGGCCCTGATCGACCACGGCCCGGAATGAGGTAGCGAAGCGACAGCCGAGGCTGGCCGCGGTGGTGAAATCCATGGCATCCGGCAAGCGCACCAGGTTGAGGTCGGCATGGTGGATGCTGGTGTACTCGGCGAACGAGCCCCAATGGGTAAAGCCAGGCTGGAACTGATCATGACAGACCTGTTGCTGCCCGGCCCGGCATTCATCACAAGCGCCGCAGCCGCCCACGAACGGGACCGTGACGCGATCGCCAACGTGCCAAAGCGCGACATCCTTGCCCACGGCGGCAATCGTGCCCGCCAGCTCGTGGCCCGGTACGTGCGGCAGGGCAACGTCGGGATCATGACCCATCCAGGCATGCCAGTCGCTGCGGCATAGCCCGGAGGCGGCGATTTGGATGACAACGCCGTGCGGTTCGGGATCCGGCGTCGGGAGCTGCTGAATATGCGGGGGCGCTTGGAACGATTCGAAGACGACGGCTTTCACGACAATGAGACCGATATATAGCGATTGGCCTGTCGATGATACGCGGCGCGGACATGCCGGCGAATGCCGGGGCCGCTTTGGGCCCGTATCCGGACCGCGTGATGCCGGTTTGGCCGGGCCGTCATGTCGGCCGAGCCATTGATTGGATCGGCAACTCGGCAGGGCGATTAACGGCGCCGGGCTGCACTCGTTCGCGCAGCCCGGCGTCGGTATTTTACGGTCGCCGTTTTGCCGGTGGCGGCCGTGATCCCGGGCTCGGTCCATCGAGCCCGGGGTGAGCCACGAATCAGGGCTGAATCGTGGCGATCACGTTGTTGCCGCTGTAGCTGATCGAGACGTTATACGTCTTGCCCTGGCTGTCGATGGCCGTGGCACTGGCAAACGTGCCTTTGACATGATCGGCGGCGGCCACGGTGTATGTGGCTTTCGTCGTCGTGGCAGGAACGGTGAGTGCCAGCGTGCCACCCTCAAGATAAATGCCGTTCGCGGCACTCAGCTGGGCATGGTCGTTCAGATTCAGCGCGAGGGTGCCGCCTTTCTGAACATAGTCGGACACCTTGAGGACACCCTTGGCGCTGGTATTCGCGCCGTCGGCGATCGCGACTTTTACGGTGCCTGCTTTCTGATACAGCGTGTTGCTGCCAAAGGCTTTGGCCGAACCAGCGACCAGCGTGCCGTCGACCAGCACGGTACCGCCGCTATAGCTGTTGTCGCCGTTCAAGTGGAGCGTCCCGGTGCCGTCCTTCTGGAGCCGGCCCTTGCCGGAAATATCGTTTTGCCAGTAGTCCTCGGCTTCGAGCCCGGTGCCGTTGGTGCCGTCCATATAGACGTTGACGTCGCCGTTGAACGCGCCGTAGCCGTCGGCCGCCGCGACCAGGTCCAGCCGGCCCCAGCCGTGCGATTCGTCGATCACGGGGTAGTTGGAGGCGATTTCGGTGGTCGCCAGAACGGCGCGACGCTGCTCGGCATTCAGGTACGGGAAGCGCGATTTCAGCAGCACTTCGGCGCCCTTGGGCACTTCCGGCGCCTTGGCGCTTTCGTCCAGCTTGCTCAGGCCGTAGGTCAGAAACGCGCGGTAGCGTTTTTTCATCGCGGCGTGGTCGGCGGCGTTGTCGGCACTGTGCGCCCAGGCATAGACCGAGTCGTAGCCGGCATTACGGGCGGCGCTCAGGAAATAAGCGTGGGCCTGCGATACCGCGGCGTCGGCGATCGCGCGATTGTTCTGGTCGTATAACGTCGCGGCCGTGACGGCTTCGCCCATGATGCGGCCGCCGATGACGTCGAGCGGCGAGTGCATGGCGGCGACGATGCGGTTTTCACCCAGCTCGGCGGCACGCGCCGTCATCTCGGCAAAACGCTGCGGAATCGCATAGGCCATGCCCAGGCCACGGTCGTAGGCTTCCGTCGTATGGCCGCTGGGGAAGGCGCCGTCCTTCGCGCGGCTGGACTTCCAGGTCCCGGTGCCGTCGAAGTTGCCCGAATAAGTGCCGTCGCCGTTGTCGGTATAAGTAGCCCGACGAGCGCACTTCAGGCCGGTCAGCGTGCGGACCAGCGGATTGGCGGGTTCTTCGAAATACTTGCTATGCGCGGTGCCGTCCGGGTCGTAGCAGGTGAGTTCCTGGAGCGCGCTCTTGTCCTGGCCATTGAACGAGGCGACCGAATAGTCGCTGGCGTTGATGCGCCACGGCCGCGGCGATTCGAAATGATATTTCGGCGCTTCCGTCGAGGCGCCGTAGGCCGCGATGGTGCTCAGCAAATTGACGACCGAATCCAGGCTGTAGCCGGTCTGGCCGTAGTTGGTGCCGCCGGAGTCGCCGTCGCTGATCGAGTTGATCAGGTGATTGCTGTCGGTGATCGAAAACGAGGTCGCGTTGCCCGAACTCGGGTTGTAGTCGACGAGGTTCACGTTGCCACTGTCGCGCGAAAGCGTCGTCAGCGAGTGGGCGCCGGTGCGATAAGCGTCGGCCAGCGGGCCGAGCCCGGAGGTAATGCTGTAACCCTTCTCGCGTTGGTCGTCGAGATAGGCAAAGCGCTGTGCTGCGACCTGCGAACGATCGACATCGGGTTGGCTGGCGCCAGCGCGGGTCAGCGTCTTGACGTAGTCGAAGTTCTCTTTCCAGATTTTCATGTCGAGAATCCGGGCGTTATCGAACGTGACCGTGCTCAGGACATCGTTCGTTTTCTTGGTCGCGCCGCCCGCGACACCGGTATAGCTGTAGAGATTGTTCGGACTGTCGGGTTTGAGGTTGGCCGAGCCATAGTTCAGCCACGTGTCGTTGCCCAGGGTATAGATCTTGTCGAAGCCCTTGAGGATCTGAAGCATGGGATCATGCGTCGGGCTGTAGGCGATGGCGTAGTTGTTGTCGTTCGTCTCGGAAAGATTGCTGTCGACCACCGGCTGCTCGCCACTGGCCAGCGTGGGGTTATCGACGGTCTGGCTGTAGCCCAGCCCCTGCGGGACGCCGGGCTCGGCGGTTTGGGTCTCGACGTTTTTCTTGTGGTCGTTACAGGCCGATAGCGTGACGGCTAGCGCCACGGCCACGGTCAAGCTCGTCCCCCGATGGATCAACATGGGTCACCTTTATTCTTAATGAATTGAATCCGTTAATCGGGCCGGGGGACGGATCGAGCCCTCGCCATGCTCTGCATGTCTTGGACAAGACGTTTATGCCGGGTCGATAAGCGCCGGACCAGCCCCCTCTGGCCAAGCGCCGAGCTTAGGCGGGAAATATGAAGAACACGTGACTCGAAAAAACGCGAACGCTTGGATGGCGCGCGATGTACTCGATTCGAATGGTATTCAGAGACGGCCGAGCGCGTAAGGCGGCAGAAATTATTTTTTGACGCGACATCTTGCCCGCGTACCGTGACTTCACGGCATGTTGCGTCAGCGCGTACGCCTGTGGGGCGGGCCGGCGACGCGCGGCGTGATTTCAGCTGCAGCGAAGAGGGTCGCTAAGAGGAGCGCGGTAGCGTGGGCGCTTGCCGATCGCACCGCCGCCTTGGGGGCGGCCGGGTATCAATCGGACGGTGTCGCCCATCGGGTCAGCGCCGTGGCCGGCGAGCGCAGGCCTTCCAGCACGGAAAAATGATGCTCGCCGGCCAGCTCCACCGCGCGGGTGGTCACGCCCAGGCCGGTCCAGATATTGGCCAGCAAATACGTCTGACGTTTGAGTTCGGGCAGTTCGTCGCCGCCCACCACGCAGATCAGATCGCCGTCGAGGTTCGGCGATTGCAATGCCGGAGAGGCGACTGTGGCGCGATGTTCCGAAAGGCCGAGCGTGCCGTTGATATCGGTGGTCGCGACGATCGGGCGCAGGTCGTGCAGCCCGGAGATGGAGATGACGCGGCGAATGCGGCGGCGGGCCGAAGCCAACAGGCCGCTGTGGGCCGTGACGGCATGCGTCACGAGATGCCCGCCGGCGGAGTGGCCGGCGAGTACGAGCGGGCCGTCCACTTCGCCGGCCACGGCATGAATGCCGGCAATCACGGCGTCGGCCAGCGACTCCAGTGTCACATCCGGGCATAGCGGATATTCGATGAACGCAACCCGCCAATTTCGGGCCAGCGCCCCCGCGGCGAACTGATGATTGAGCTCGCGCGACAGCGCACGCCAGTAGCCGCCATGAACGAAGATGAGCGTGCCCGCGGCGTCGCCGTCCGGTTCGAACAGGTCGAAGACTTCGCGAGCGTCGACGCCGTAGGTGCGTTCGGCGGGTTGATTCTCGCCAAGCTGCGCACGAAAGGCATCGGCATCATGTTCCCAGGCCGCGAGCCAGTCTTCGGCGTCGGTCACGGCGGCACGATTGTCGTAAGCACGATCCCAGGCATTTCTCATGTCAGAACCCCGTATTGGGACGTGACCGGCCCTGTCGGCGGACGGGCCGACCCGTTGTTCGTTCGGCACAAACAAAACGACCGGCCCAAAGGCCGGTCGTTAAGTTGGTCATGCCAACAGTTTACTACACACCGATGGCGCGAAGCGCCTTGCCTGCCAGCAGGTTTCTTTCGATCTTCTCGAGCGAGATGCCCTTGGTTTCGGGCACGTACTTGAGCGTGAAGATGATGAACAGCGCGTTGACCGCGGCCAGCAGGCCGAAGGTCCAGGCGCCGCCGATGCCTTCGAACATGATCGGGAAGAAAAAGCCGATGCAGAAGTTGCCGATCCAGTTGGCACCGGTCGAAGCGCCGATGCCGAAGTCGCGGCCCTGCAGGGGCTGAATCTCGGCACACAGCGTCCAGATCAGCGGGCCCGCGGACATGGCGAAGCCGACCACGAACAGCAGCACCATGGCCATGCCGGTGTACTGCAGCACGGTGGTGGTCGCGCCGACGTGCAGCACGTAGCTCAACACGGCCATCGTGGCGGCCATCATCAGGAAGCCGGCGTACAGAATCGGCTTGCGGCCGGCGCGGTCGATCAGTGCGATGGCGATGAAGGTGGCCAGCACGTTGGTCAGGCCGGTCACCACGGTCGCCCACAGGCTGGCCGAAGTACCCTGAAAGCCCGACGCCTGAAAGATCTGCGGGGCGTAGTACATGATCACGTTCATGCCGGTGAACTGCTGCACGAGCTGAAGCGCCACGCCCAGGAATACCGAACGACGGAAGTTCGGGTTGTTCTTGAACATCTGAAACCCCTGGGAATCGGCTTCGGATTCGAGCGCTTCCTGGATCTCGCCCATTTCGTACTCGACTTCCTCCGAGGTGCCGCGCAGCTTGGAGAGCACGTCACGGGCCTCGTCGAAGCGATCCTTGGCGGCGAGCCAGCGCGGGCTGTTGGGCACCGACAGGGCGCCGAAGAACAGCAACACGGCCGGAATCGCCAGCACGCCGAACATCCAGCGCCAGCTTTCGATATAGGAGAACGCGGCATTGGAGACGAACGCGGCGAGAATGCCCACCGTCACCATCAGCTGGTAGAACGAAATCGTGGTGCCGCGAATACGCTCGGGCGTGACCTCGGACAGATACAGCGGCGCCGTGAACGAGGCCACGCCCACCGCCAGGCCCAGCAGGATACGGCCGATCCACAGCATGGTCGGGCCGGTGGCGACCACGCAGACGAGCGCGCCGACGATGAACAGCAGCGCCGAGGCCAGCAGGGCCCGCTTACGGCCCATGCTCTTGGAAATTGAACCGGCCGACAGGGCGCCGATGGCTGCGCCGACCATCATCGACGAGACGATCCAGCCTTCCATGGCGGAGGACAGGTTGAAATCCTTTTTGATGAACGGCAAGGCGCCGGAAATGACGCCGATGTCCATGCCGAACAACAGCCCGGCGAGGGCGGCGAGGCCGCAGGAGAGCCAGACCATCGGAACGATGTCGGCGTGGGCGACGGCGTCGGGCGCCGACTTGGATGTCGACGAGACAGGACCAGATGCACCGGCCATATCGAATCTCCTTGATTGAATGTGTGGGGGAAATGAGAAAGATCGTAGGTACTTATAAAATATCCGCGATGAGCGATCCTGCACATCGCTGTAGGGCGCAACTAATACTAATGTCTCACGGATTTGGAACTTTTTTCCCGCCTGGTGGAACAGGGCGGGTGCGACATTTCAGGATTCGTTGCACCCGATCGTGTCCGGGTGTGCCTTCGCCGCCGAGCGCCGACCACATGCGGTCGAGGGCGATTTCGGCGATCCGGTCGTGCTGTTGCGGCAACGAGTTGACCGCCATGGGCAGGAAGTCGAGCACGCGGTCGTCGCCGAAGGTGCCGGCGCGCGGCAGCCCGCGCGCGGGGGCGTTCTCGGCCAGAAGCACGTCGAGCGCACCGTCCAACAGCGGATAGGCCGCGGTGAGTAGCGCGTCGGGCATGGGGTGTTCGGCCAGATAGTCCGCCAGTAGCCGGGCGCCGCTGGCCCGGTCGTACGCGTCGGCGGTACGGATATCGGCGCGACATTCGCCGCCATGTTCGGCCACGGCGGCCCGAAAGCCGTGGCGCCGACGCTCGGTGATCGATAGCCCCGGTACCGCGTCCAACCACAACAGGGTACGGGTTGCGCGGGTCAGCACCGACGCCGTGAGCTGGCGAGCGGCCTCGGTGTTGCTCGAGGCGACGCTGCGAAAGCGGGTTTCGTCGAGGGGGCGGTCCAGCCCGATCACCGGCAGGCCGCCCTGGGTGATGTCGTCGTAGAATTCGTCGTCGCGCTGCAGGCACGAGGCGACGATCAGTCCGTCGCAGCGCCGGGCGCGTAACGCGTTGACCAGGCTGCGTTCGGTGAGCGGGTCGTCGTCGGAGCCAACGATGATGACTTGGTAGCCGGCCTGACGCGCGCCGCGCTCGATGCGTTTGGCGAGCCGCGCGTAGCTGGCGTTTTCCAGATCGGGCACCACCAGGCCGAGCGTGCGGGTCTCGCCCCGTCGCAGCGCCGCGGCACGCGCGTCCACCTGAAAATGATGGGCGGCCACCACGGCCTCGACGCGCTCGACCGTGGCCGGGCTGATGCGTCGCGCCTCGGCCTGACCGTTGATCACATAGCTGGCGGTGGTGCGCGATACGCCGGCCAGCCGGGCGATGTCGGCAAGCGTACGGGCACTCATGTCGGTGTGTCAGACTTTTGTCTGAAGCGCGGGGTTTTCACTTGATTCCTCGTGCGAGCGATTTCAGCATACGACTGTAATCGCGGTGACACGATTCAGCCATGCGCCGATCGGCGCATATCTCGGGCACGCCGCCACGTTGTATGCCGCTTGCGGCTCGACCCGTTTCCGGAGTTGTCATGCTCGAACTCACTTCCGACGCCGTTCTGCTCGATCAATCCGCCGATGACTGGCGCGATGCGCTGACTCAGGCCGGCTCGGCGCTGACCCGGGCCGGTCTTGTGGATCCGGCCTATGGCCAATCGCTGTTCCAGCGGGAGAGCGAAGGCTCGACCTACCTGGGCAACGGCATCGCGATCCCGCACGGTACGCCGGCCTCGCGCAACTACGTCAAGACCACCGGGCTGCGTCTGTTGCAGTACCCGGACGGGCTGGAGTGGCACGACGGCAATCGGGTGTCGCTGATCATCACCATCGCGGCCGCCAACGACGAACATCTGGATATCCTGCGACGGCTCACGCATGTGCTCGATGCGCCGGGCGTGGCGGAAGGCCTGGCCGCGGCCGACAACGCCGCCGACATCATCGCGCTGCTATCGCGGGCGCCGGTCCAGGCCCGACTCGACCGGGCCACGGTAGCCGCGCGCGTGCCGGTCGCCTCGCGCGAAGGGCTGGCCGCGGTGGCGGCCACGCGGCTGTACGAGGCCGGCGTCGCCGGCGCCGGTTTCATCGGCCAGATCATGGGCCAGACGCCGGTATCGCTGGGCGACAAGCTATGGCTCGTCGAAGGCAGTGCTGACGTCACCCAGCCGGCACTCGGCGTTGCCACGCCGGCCGAGGTCGGCGATGCCGCGGCGGTGTTCGTACTGGCACGCCTGCCGCATGCCGACGAGGCGGCCGACGACGTCACGCGCGGTCTGCTCGAACGCGTGCTTGGCGTGCTGGAATCCGGCGAGGCGCCTCGTCTGGCTCAGCTCGATACCGGTCAGCTGATCGGCCGGCTCGCGGGCGAGTCCGCTGGCGCCGAGGTGCTGCGGGTGCGCGTGCGCAACGCCCATGGCCTGCATGCCCGCCCGGCCAAGAATCTGGTGCAGATCGCGCGCGAGCAGCGGCTGCCGATCCGCGTCCGGCTGGAATCCGGCGGCGCCGACGCCGTCTCGGCGGCGAGCCTGACCAAGGTGATCGGGCTGGGCGCGCGGCGAGGCCAGATGCTGGTGTTCTCGGCCGAAGGCGAGGGCGCGGCGACCGCGTTGGAAGCCATCGGCAACGCAGTCCGCAGTGGCCTCGGTGAGGATGTGCTGCCGCTGGAAGACACCAGCGAAGCCCGGCCTTCGCGCAACAAGACCGAGCCGCGTGTTTATGCGCCGGCGCCGGCGGCTGATACCGCGCTGGACGCCGTGGCGGCCTCGCCCGGCATGGCGATCGCGCCGGTGTTCGTGCTGCGGCTGCCCGAATTCAACTATGCCGATACGTCCGACGACTCGATCAGCGAACGCAAACGGCTCGACGCCGCCATTCGCGAAGCCTACGGCCAGCTCACCGAGCTGATCCAGGCCGCCGACGGCGGCGACATGGCCGAAATCCTGTCGATGCATGAAGAGATGCTGCGCGACCCCGAGCTGCGCGAGGCCGCGGTCGAGGCGATCAACGAAGGCGCTTCGGCGGAAGCCGGCTGGTGGCAGGCGATCGATGCCTCCGCCCGGGCCCAGGCTGCACTGGCCGATCGGATACTGGCCGAGCGGGCTGCCGACCTGCGCGATGTCGGTCGGCGCGTGCTGGGTCGTCTGTGCGGCGTGTCCATGCCGGAGCCGCCCGATCATCCTTATATTCTAGTGGCCGAGGATATCGGCCCGTCCGATGTGGCCCAGCTCGATACCCAGCGCGTGCGCGGTTTGCTCACGGCCAAGGGCGGGGCGACCTCGCACAGCGCCATTCTGGCGCGCAGCCTCGGTATTCCAGCCGTGGTCGGCGCCGGCGAGAGCGTGCTGTCTTTGGCCGACGGCATCGACATGATCATCGACGGCGAGCGCGGTCGCGTTGTACCGCAACCCTCGGACGACCGCCGCGCCCGGGCCAACCGGGCGATCGCCGAGCGCGCCGAGCTGGAGGCCGAAGCCTTCACGGCCCGCTTCGAGCCGGCGGTGACCACCGATAACGTCCGGATCGAGGTCGGGGCCAACCTCGGCAATACCTCGCATGCCGCCGATGCGGTCGAGCGCGGGGCCGAAGGCGTCGGCCTGCTGCGGACGGAATTCATCTTCATGGCGCATCCGGCCGCGCCCGATCTGGATACCCAGGTCACCGAATACAAGCGGGCCTTCGAGGCGCTCGGGCCGGGCCGCCCGCTGGTGGCACGCACGCTGGACGTCGGCGGTGACAAACCGCTGGATTACTGGCCGGTGCCGCCCGAGGACAATCCGTTTCTTGGTTTGCGCGGCATCCGGCTGGCGCTCAACCGGCCGCAAGTTCTGGAAACTCAGATGCGCGCGTTGATTACGGCCTCGGAGGGACGCCCGCTGCGCATCATGTTCCCCATGGTCAAGGACGTGGCCGAGTTCCATCAGGCCAAGGCCATCTACGATCGCGTGGTTCAGGAGTTCGACGGGGTCGACGTCCAGCTCGGCGTGATGGTCGAGGTGCCGTCCTGTGCGCTGCTGGCGGAAACGCTGGCGCCGCATGTGGATTTCTTCTCCATCGGTACCAACGATCTCACCCAGTACACCCTGGCGATCGACCGCGGGCATCCGCGCCTGTCGGGCCAAGCCGACGGTCTGCATCCGGCGGTGCTGCGGCTGATTCTGATGACAGTGGCGGCCGCCGAGGCGCACGGCTGCTGGGTGGGCGTGTGCGGCGAACTGGCCAGCGACGCCCAGGCAGTCGGCGTGCTCGTGGGGCTTGGCGTACACGAGCTGTCGGTCAACGCACGCCAGGTGCCGCTGGTCAAAGCCCGCATCCGGCGGCTGTCGCAGGCTGAGGTGTCCACGCGCGCCGAAGCGTTGTTGTCGCTGGCCACGGCCGCCGAGGTTCGCGAAGCCGTCGAGGCCGAGCAGTAATGGCGCGTGTTCTAACCATCACGCTCAATCCGGCGCTGGATCTGTCCATCGGGCTGGGGCGGCTGGCGCCCGGCGAGGTCAATCGCGCGAGCGCATGCCGCACGACTGCGGCCGGCAAGGGCAACAACGTGGCGCGCGTGCTCGCCGCACACGGCCACGAGGTGTTGGTGACGGGGTTTCTCGGCGCCGGCAATGCGGCGGTGTTCGAGGCCGCGTTCGCCGAATGGGGCGTGACAGATCGTTTCGTGCGCGTGGCCGGCGAGACACGAACCAACGTCAAACTGGCCGAAGCCGATAGTCGGGTCACCGACATCAACGCCCCGGGGGCGACGGTCGATGACGCCGATGTTTCGCGGCTGGCCGATGAGCTGGCCGCGATCGCCAGCGCGCCGCCGGATGCGGTGCTCATGGCGGGTAGCTGGCCTCCGGGGCTCACCGCGCCGATGCTCGAGCGCGCGCTCGCGCCGTTGCGTGAGGCCGGGATCCCGCTATGGCTGGATGCCAGCGGTGCGGCGCTCGAAACCGGGCTGGCGTTGGCGCCGGTATTGATCAAGCCCAACGAAGCCGAGCTGGCCGCCTGCGTCGGTCGGTCGCTCGGCTGCGACGCGGATCTGCTGGCCGCAGGACGCGAATTACAGGGGCGCGGCGTGGCCGAGGTGGCCATCTCGCGCGGGGCCGACGGTGTGCTCTGGCTCGCCGGCTCGGCTGGGCTGGCCGCGCGTGCACCCGAGGTGCCGGTCGAGAGCACGGTCTGTGCCGGCGACACGCTGGTGGCCGGGCTGATGCACGGCCGGCTGTCGGGCTGGACCGACGCCCGGACGCTGGCTTTTGCGGTCGCGCTGTCGGCCGATGCGGTTACCCGGATCGGCGTCGGACGCTCGGATACGCCGGCCTTCGAATCTTTGCTTCGGGCGGTGACGGTATACCCCGTCGCGGTCGAGGCCGCGGTGGAATAAAGAGCTATTGCCAGGCGAGGCGTGGCGGCCGAAACGGCCGGCGCGTGTTGCCGAGGAGTCGAGGATGAACATTACTATTGTCACGGCTTGCCCCGGCGGGCGTACCACGTCCTGGCTGGCCGCTCAGCGATTGGCGCGGGCCGCCGAACGCCTCGGGCACACCGCGGTGTTCGATGCCGAGGACACGCGTTCGAGCGAACTCGTCATCGTCGCGGCGAGCGCGCCGGTCGACCTGACGCGCTATGCCGGCCAGCCGCTGTATCGGGCCGAGATGGCCGATGCCCTGGCTGACCCAGATCAGGTGATCGAGACAGCGCAGACATCGGCGCGGCCGTACGACCCGGCCGACGATCCGGCCCCGCGAGCCGACACCGAAGCCGACGATGTGCCTGCCCAGGGCGCGCGCATCGTCGGTGTAACGGCCTGCCCGACCGGCGTGGCGCATACGTTCATGGCTGCGGAGGCCTTGACCGAAGCCGGGCGCGCGATGGGCCACGAGGTGCGCATCGAGACCCAGGGCTCGGTCGGCGCACAGGATGCCCTCACCGAGGAAGAGATCGCAGCCGCCGACGTGGTGCTACTCGCCTGCGATATCGAGGTCGACGACTCGCGGTTTGCCGGCAAGCGGATCTATCGCGCCTCGACCGGGGCCGCGTTGAAGCGCGCCAAAGCGACCATCGAGGCCGCGCTCGCCGAGGCCGAGGTGGAATCGGACGAGGTCACCCGTTACGGCCCGTCGGCCGCGAAATCCAAGGGCAGCATCAAGGATCGCGGCGTCTACAAGCATCTGCTGACCGGCGTGTCCTTCATGCTGCCGATGGTGGTCGCCGGCGGGCTGTGCATCGCGCTGTCGTTCGTGTTTGGCATCCACGCCGCCGATCAGAAGGGCAGCTTCGCGGCTGCCCTGATGCAGATCGGGGCCGGCTCGGCGTTCAAGCTGATGGTGCCGGTGCTGGCCGGTTATATCGCCTACTCGATTGCCGATCGGCCCGGCCTGACGCCGGGGTTCATTGGCGGCTGGCTGGCGACCGATCTCGGCGCCGGCTTTATTGGCGGCATCATAGCCGGCTTCCTGGCCGGCTATGCCGCGCTGGCGGTCAAACGCTACGTGCCGTTGCCGGCGAGCATCCAGTCGCTCAAGCCGATTTTGATCATTCCGTTGCTTTCGAGTCTGGCCACCGGACTCATCATGATCTATGTGATCGGTACGCCGGTGGCGGCGATCCTGGAAGCGCTCAAGCAATTTCTCAATTCCATGGGGTCCACCGACGCCGTGCTGCTCGGGCTGCTGCTCGGCGGCATGATGTGTTTCGACATGGGCGGGCCGATCAACAAGGCGGCCTACACCTTCGGCGTGGGGCTGCTGTCCACGCATACCTATCTGCCGATGGCGGCGATCATGGCCGGCGGCATGGTGCCGCCGCTCGGGCTCGGCCTGGCCAGCCTGGTCGCGCGGCCCAAGTTCGACGCGACCGAGCGCGAAGGCGGGAAGGCCGCGGTGGTGCTCGGGCTTTGTTTCATTACCGAGGGCGCGATTCCGTTTGCCGCCCGGGATCCGCTGCGCGTCATTCCTTGTTGTGTGCTTGGCGGGGCGACGGCAGGGGGCCTGAGCATGTACTTCGGTTGCAAGCTGATGGCGCCGCACGGCGGGTTGTTCGTGTTGTTGATTCCGCACGCGGTGACACATGTCGCGTTTTATTTAGCCGCTATCGCCGCGGGCTCGGCCGTAACCGGCTGCTTCTATGCGCTCATCAAGCGGCGCCCCGCGGCCGACGCGGCGCCGTCTGCGGCCGCCGACCCGCTGGGGCTGAATTCGTCGAGCGCGGCCTAGGGTCTGTTGAGGTTTCGTGCGAGCGCCGCGTTGGCGTCCGCAAATCGTGTCCGGCAAGGCGCGAGTCTCCGCGTCGTGGCGTGCCACGACCCAGACTCGCAACGCCGCCGGGCGCCCCTAGTTAATTTTTTATGGGCGGCCCAACCCGAAGGGACAAGCGCCCTTAAATTAACGACACGACGGCAATCCAGCGTTATAGCTCTCTCGCGTAGAACGACTACGCCGCGTTCGCTACGCCTCGTCTTGCCGCAAAACTGCGCTTGGCGCGGACTCGCACCAAACCTCAACAGACCCTAGAGGACTGTTTCCAAACTTTAAGGGGGAGCAGTCGCAGGTCAGATGAGCGAAGCGTCAGCCGCCATGCTCGGCAATCCCGAGTGGTGGCGCAGTCGGCGGAGTCGGCTTACGGCCTGCGGCCTAGGGCGTGTCGTCATGAGAGACGCCACCGCATGAGGCCCGCCCATCGTGTCAGGCAAGGCGCATGCCGCCGAGCGTGGCGGGCCCCACGGTCAAGGCATGCAACGCCGCCTGGCGCGGGGGGCGGGCCTCACCCGCAGGGCCCGTGCCCGTGAGGCGGCAATCCGGCGTTATCGTTCGCTCACGTGGCCGGGCCACGCGACGCTCAGGATGCGTTGTCTTGCCACCTCACGGGCGCGGGTGCGGCGGTGTATCTCATGACGACACGCCCTAAGCCGACCTACACCTGACGAGAAGCGTTGTGATGCTTTTACGGCAGGGTATGCCGCCGAGCGCGGCGGGCTTCACGGTCTCAAGGCATGCAACGCCGCCTGACGGGGTGGGCACCGGTGCGGCGGGTATCTCATGACGACACGCCCCAAATCCCCTGTAAAAAAGCAGGCGCCGGCGGGCATTGTGAATCCGGGCATGCCATGGCCGCGTGTCTGACCTGACACCATCGACCGATGCCAACGGCGCGTCCCCGGCCACGTCTTGCGACCGGGGCGATCGCCCCTCGGGGCAACTCTCCCATCGTTCTTCCCCATGGTCTCGCTCGCGACAACGACGAACGACGGCGCGCCCGTCTTTCCGTTTAAATGATCGGGTTCGTAAAAAATAAGTTTTTTAACCGTTAGAAGCGTTATTTTTTTGTTACACATTTTTGTATAAGCGCCAATATCCGCCAATAGTTTTATCGGGGTGAACTTATTGATGGTTGGGTAGTCCTATAGCTTCACCGAGCAACTGAGGGGCGGGACGGCTTGCCATCGATGCGTATTCTCGTCGTAGAGGATGATTCGGCCATTGCCGAGGGTTTATGCGCGGGCCTGCGTGATAGCGGGCATGCGGTGGATCACTTGGCGGACGGTCGCCAGGCGCGGGTCGCGCTGGAGGAGCGGACGCACGATCTATTGGTTCTGGATCTCGGTTTGCCGTATCTCAGCGGCGATCGCCTGCTCCAGGAGCTGCGCAAGCAACAGAATCCGTTGGCGGTATTCATTGTCACGGCACGAGACAGCATGGAGGAAAGAATCCGCGTGCTGGATCTGGGCGCCGACGACTACCTCGTCAAACCTTTCGCGTATGCCGAATTTGCGGCGCGCGTGCGCGCGCTGCTACGGCGCCAGGTGGCGCACGGCCGGCCGGAAATGCTGCTGGGGCGGCTGCGCCTGGATATCGCCGGCCGACGCGGCTGGGTCGGCGATCGTGAGCTGGAACTCACAGCGCGGGAATTCGGGTTGTTGTCAGCGTTGGCGGCGCGTCAGGAACGCCTCACGAGCCGATCCCAGCTGATCGAAGCTGTTTGCGACTGGAACGAGGAGCTCACCGACAACGGCCTGGATATCGCCGTTCACCGGCTGCGGAGAAAACTGGAAAATTCCGGCGCCAGCGTGCGGACCGTGCGTGGTCTTGGTTATATCCTGAAAGTCGATGACAAAGCAGCATGAGTTTGACGATGTCGACGCGCGCGCGGCGCCCGAGTCTGCGTCGCCGGCTTTTATTGTTTCTGCTGGTGCCCATGCTGATCATTCTCACGGCGGATGCCGTCATCACTTATGTCGTTGCCTTGTCCTATGCCAATCGCGTGCATGACGAAGATCTCGCCGACGACGCCCGTACGCTGGCGACGATGCTGCAAACCCGGTCGCTCAAGGGCACGGTATCGCCACAGGCGCGTTTTCTGCTGGAGTTCGACCCGGACGGCCATAATTATTTCGCGATTCGCAGCCCACAGCGGGGGCTGATCGCGGGGAGCCGGGTGTTGCCGCCGGTAGCCGCGTTGCCAAAGCCGGGGCAGGCACCGCGTCTGTACGACACGCATATCGGGCATACCGCTCTGCGCGCCGCCACCATCACGATCGACGCGCCCAATCATGGGCAGGGCGTGCTCGAGATCACGGTGGCCCAGACCTTTCAGGGGCGCCGGCAGGTCGCGCGCCAGATTCTGCTGCTGAATATTTCGTTGCAGGTCGCGTTGATCAGCGTGCTGTTGTTGCTCGTGTGGCTCGGGGTTCGTTTCGGTCTGCGCGTCATCGATCCGCTAACCCAGCGTCTGCGCCGTCGCGACCATGATTTGTCGCCGATCGAGGACGACGATGTCCCGGTCGAGCTGTTGCCATTGACGCATACCATCGACGCGCTGTTCGCGCGCTTGCGCGACATCATGGCGCTGCACGAGCGTTTCATCGCCGATGCGGCGCATCAGTTGCGGACACCGCTGGCGGGCTTGCGCCTTCAGGTCGAACGGGCCCTGCAGCACGCGGATGACCCACGGGCCGTGCAAGCGCTGGAGCATATTCAACAGCTCACCGGGCGTACGGCGCGGACCTCGGTACAGCTGCTGGCGCTCACCCGGGCCGAGGCGCGCCCGATGCAGAAAGTGCCGGTCGATCTGCGAGTCTTGCTGCCGGAGCTGGCGGGGCAGCGCGTGCCGGAGGCCATCGAGCAGGAGATCGACTTCGGCTTCGAAACCACCGATGAGCGGGCCTGGGTCGATGGTGATTCGATTGCGCTTCAGGAAGCGCTGGATAATCTCATCGATAACGCGTTGCGCTACACGCCGCGTGGCGGGACCGTGACGCTCGCCCTGACGACGTCGCCCGACGAGCTTTGTCTCCAGGTGGACGACAGCGGCCCCGGTGTGGATGCCGATATCCTGCCGCGGCTCGGGGAGCGTTTTTTTAGGGCGCCGGATAATCGACGCAGCGGCACCGGTCTGGGCCTGGCGATCGTTCGGCATATCGTCTTGAAGCACCAGGGCAGCCTGCGTTTCGAACGCTCACCGCTCGGCGGTCTCGGTGTGCGAATCAGCCTGCCGCGGCGAACCGAACCCGGCGCGGGCGAGACGCATGCCGGGCGCGCTGGGGCGCGTTCATGATGGCGACGATACCCTCGAACGCATCGAAAGCCTGGCCGTCGCCCCGTCGGGTTCGCGGCGGCGCCGTTTTGGGCATGGCCCTGTTGCTGGGCGGCTGTGCATCGACGCCGGTGCCGCACCCGGATGTCGCGCTGCCATCGCACTGGGTGCATGCAACCGGGCAGACGGCACCGCCGCATCCCGATTATCGGGAATGGTGGCAGGCACTGAATGATCCGGGCTTGAATCGGCTGGTGGACGAGTCGCTCAAGGCGAACCTGGATCTGGCCGCGGCGCGCGAGCGGGTCCTGGCGGCGCGGGCGTTGTATCTGCATAGCGATGCGCCGTACAAGCCGTCGCTAAGCATCAAGACCGACGACCCGGTGGACCCGGACGCCCGGGCTTCTTATTTCCTCATGGGCTTCGATGCGAACTGGGAGCTGCCGTTGTTCGGTCGCGGCGAGGCCAAGAAGAACGTGGCCCGCGGGCATCTCGCTACCGCGGCCAGCAATTTGCGCGACGTACGCGTGTCGATGGTGGCGGAAATTGCGCGTGACTGGATCAATCTGCGCGGCGCGCAGCAGCGCAGCTCGATCCTTGGCCAGATGCTGGCCGTGCAACATCATCGAATCCGGCTCGCGCGCGAACGTATTCGTCTCGGCCTGGCATCGCCGACGGTGTTGAGCGCGCCGTTGTTGAAAGCCTCCGATTTGGAAGCGGAGCGGCAGGACGCTCGGCATGCGGCCGTGGCGGCGGCCCAACAACTGGCGCTGCTCACCGGCCGTGCCGAGCCCGACAAGAGCTGGCTGCAGGCGGCGAACGTGCCCACGCTGCAAGGCTATGAACCGGTATCGGTGCCGGCAACGCTGCTCTATACGCGACCCGGCATCGCCGAGGCCCGGGCTCGGGTGATTCGTGCCGCGGGCGAGCTGGGTCTGGCGCGGGCCGATCGCTATCCGAGCATCGGGATTGGCGCTTCGCTGGTGGCGTCGGCGAATCTGGCCAGCTACAAGTCGAGCGGTGTCGGCGGCATCGGTTCGATCGGCCCGATGATCGATATTCCGCTGTTCGACTGGGGTATGCGCAAGGCACGGGCCCAGGCCAAGGGACATTTGCTCAAGGCGGCATCGCTGGCGTATCGCGAGGCCGTGTTGCAGGGCGTGGCGGATGTGGAAACCAAGCTCGACGATCTGAACAGCACGCAGCAACAAATCCAGACGCGGCAACAAGTGCTCCAGCGTGAGCAGACCGCGCTAGGCCGGGCCCGGACCCGCGACCAGCTCGGGCTCGACAGTCCCGATCAACGTCTCGGGGCAGAACTGGCTTACAACCAGGCTCGCCTGCGGCTCACCCAGGCCCAGACGGCGCACGATATCGCCTACGTGGCGCTCTACAAGGCGCTGGGCGGGCCGAGCAATCACGCGATCGAGAGTGCGGGCTGAATGATGGTTTCGTTGGCGCGCAAGACACTGCTGCACGAATGGCGACGCTTTCTGCCGGCGATGCTGGCGGTGAGTTTCGCGACGCTGCTGCAGCTGCTGCAGGCCGCTCTGGTGCTCGGTATTTTCGGCGGCGCGGCGGTGTATGTCTCGGATTCGAATGCGGATCTCTGGGTCGGCTATCCCGGCACCCAGAGCGTCGACCAGGGCCGGCCCATCGACGGCGATATCGCGTCGCTGCTGGAGATGAATCCGCAGATCGAGTCGGTCGAGCCGTTCTATCTGCTCGATGGCGATTGGCGCGGCGGTCACGGCACCGGTGGCGTATCGGTGTTCGTGTCCGGTGTGTCGACGCGGCCGGGTGCGATGATGTTTGCTCGTGTGCTGACGCCCGCGTTGCGCGCGCGCCTGGCGTATCCCGAATCCGTCATTGTCGATCCGGCCGATTTGAACAAATTGGGGGTACAGGTCGGGGACACGGCCAGCGTCAACGGCCATCTGGTGCGCGTGGTGGGCACGGCCCGCGGTCTGCGTGCGCTGGGCGGGGCGGACATCGTCACGTCGCTGCAGACAGCGCGCATGCTGGATCCGGCGCCGAGCGACAGTGGTGGCCCCACTTACCTGGTTGCGCGCCTGCGTCATCCGGCCGCGGCGTCGTCGGTCGTCGCCGATATCAATGGACACAGCGGCTTCGGACGCTACCAGGCCTGGACCGCGCCGGCGTTCGCGCGGCTTTCGGTGCTGTTCTGGCTGTTCAATACCGGCGCCGGTGCCGGCGTGCTGTTTCTGGCGGTCATCGTTTTCGTGGTCGGCGCCATCATCACCAGCCAAGCGCTCATGGCGGCCGTCGCGGCCTCGGTCAATGAATACGCCACGCTCAATGCGTTGGGTGTCGGCAAGCGCTCGCTGCGCTGGGTGGTGTTGGAGCAGGCGTTCTGGGTCGGCGCCTGCGGTGTCGTGCTGGCCAGCGTGCTCGCGGCGTTGCTGATCTGGCTGGCGCACAGCAACAACGTGCCCGTGGCCATGCAGCCGTCCGTAGCCGCGGCCTGCCTGGGGCTGGTGATGGCCTTGGTCGCTGTGTCCGGGTTGATGGCGATGCGCAGCATGCAACGCGCCGACCCGGCCACCTTGTTGAGATGAGCGGATGCCGTACTCGAATACCGTAATCGATCCGAATCCGATGCTGGTGGCCGAAAACCTGACCAAGTCGTTTACGTCGGGGCAGCTCAGCACGCGAGTTCTCGACGACCTGTCGGTAGAAATCGGCGCTGGCGCACTCACGCTCATCTCCGGGCCGTCGGGCTGTGGCAAGAGCACATTGCTGTCGATTCTCAGCGGCCTGCAGGCCCCCGATCACGGGCGCGTTCTGGCGCTGTCGGAGTCGCTGCAGGCGATGGATGCCAAACGCGTAGAAGCGTTTCGTCTGCACCATACCGGGTTCGTATTTCAAGGCTTCAATCTCTTCCCTGCGCTGACGGCACGCGAGCAAGTGCAGCTGCCGTTGCAGTACATGCGGCTATCGGCGCAAGAGATCACGCGGCGCGCCGACGAGGCGCTGGCCGAGATGGGCATGGCCCATCGGCAGCATCTTCGCCCGGCGGCCCTGTCCGGCGGCGAGAAACAGCGCGTCGCGATCGCCCGGGCGCTGGCCAAGGCGCCGGCGCTGTTGTTCGCCGACGAACCGACCAGCGCGCTCGACGCTGCCAACGGGCAGATCGTGATCGATCTGTTGCATCGCATTGCCCGCAACCACGGCACGACGGTGTTGTGCGTCAGCCACGATCCACGGCTGATCAGCCATGCCGATCGCGTGCTGACGATGGAAGACGGGCGCATTCTCGACGACTCAGACCGTGGCGCGCGATGAATCCGCCACGACAGGAAACGGCCATGTTCAAGAATCGATACGCCGGGCGGATACGTTATGTCGCGGTGCCATTCGTTGTTCTGCTGACGGCCGCGTTGGCGGTGGCCTGGGCCGCCGACCGCGCTCCGGCCTCACCCCAGACCAAGCCGCGTGACCAGGCCGCCTATGCCGCCGTGGCGCGCGGCCGGGTTGATGTTCAGGGCGGTATGTTGAAGCTGCAGGTCCCGGTGTCTGGCGCGGTGGATACAGTGCTGGTGCACGCGGGCGACACGGTCAAGAAAGGGCAGCTTCTCGCCCGCCTGGATGCGCAGGTCGCCCAGGCCCAGGTCCATATCGCGCAAGGCAAATTATCGCAAGCGCGTACCCAGGAACGCATTCTGGACGATCGGTTGAAAGCAGCGCGCAGCCAGGCCGACAAACTTCGAACCGCAGCTCGCGCTGGCGCCGGCTCGAGACACGATGCCGATACCGCCGCGCAGACCGCACGGGAACTGAAATGGCAACGGGACGGCGCGCGTGCCCAGATCGAAATCGCGAACGGCAATCTGGCGGTCGCCCAGCACCAGCTGACGCAACATCGGATTCAGGCGCCGGTAGCGGGCCGTATCGTGCAGGTGAATATCCAGCCGGGCGACCAGGTGGGCGCCGATGCGGCCCCGGCATTCGAATTGCTCCCCGATCGTGCGCGTATCGTCCGCGCCGAATTGAACCAGGAGTATGTGGGCGCCGTACATAAGGGTATGTCAGCGCAGGTGTTGTTGGACGATGCCGGCCAGACTTCGTTGGGCCGCGCTCATGTCGTTCGCGTCGGCGATGTCTTCCGCAAGCCCACGCTCGACACCGATCCCGGCCAGGATGCCGGGGTTCGCACGGTGCTCTGTGTTCTGGCGTTCGACCACCCCGCCCATCTGCGGATCGGACAGCGGGTGGTGGTACGGATTCTGCGCGACGGGGCGTCCTGACCCGCTCCCCATCGCCGTGAGGGCCTATTTGAATGGGCTCTAAGTGGCCGACGAAAGGCTCACGAAACTGCGGTCTGGGACGCTGGTGTCATCCGGTGGCCGAGTCTGGCCGCGCGGCGCTCGATTTTCCATGACCGGAGCTGTGAATGCTCGCCAATATCGCCTTGTCCTGCCCGGCCGATTGTCGCGCCGGGTCTTCGATTCACGAGACATCGGGCAAGACCCTGGTGCCAGGGCGGCAACGACACTGCCATCGACGCGCGGGCATGACGCGGGCCCGTACGCCAGTTAACGCCTGCTGCTGCAACCGGGGCAGGCGAGTGGGCCACGCTGCGATCGACTCATGTCGTTGCGACGGGCCACGCGGGCGGCGTGGTCTTGCATGCCCCGGCGACTGTCGTTCGGGCGGCCGCCGTTAGTCTGTCACAGCTCATGCAAGCACAATCTCGCTTCAAGTCGTCGCACCTGTGGTTCCGCGGCCTCGTGGTACTGATCACCGTACTCCTGGCCCTGGGCACCGTATGGCGTGCCGGGCCGTCTACGGTGGCTGGCCACCCTTTCGGCTCGACCCATACGCATTCGGACTTCACGGCGTATCTCGCCGGGGGCCAGGCGATACGCAACGGGTCCGATATCTACAAGGCGCATAACGAGCGCGACTGGGCCTATGTCTATCTACCGCCGCTGGCGATTCTGGCCGCGCCATTGACTCGGCTGCCCTTGCCGGCCTCGGTGCTGCTGTGGTTTCTGATCTGTGTGGCCGCGTTGAGTTTAGGTATCCGGTATTGCCGCCGATTGGTCGGTGCCGGCGCCGGCCCATTGGATAGCGCTAAACCTTTGCTGCCTGTCGTGCTGGCATTACCGTTCATCGTCGATGGCCTGGCGCGGGGTCAGGCATCGGTCGTGGTCGCTGCCGCTGTATTCGCGATGTTCTACTACGATGCCATCGATCAACCGGTCCGGGCGGCGGGTTGTCTGGCCGTGGCGGTCGTGCTCAAGGTTTTCCCGTTGGCATTGCTGGCTTATTTCGTATGGCGTCGTCGCTGGCGTTTTTGTGTGTTCAGCGTAGTCTTCATGATCCTCGGCGGCCTGCTGTTCCCGGCCTGTGTACTCGGCTGGCAGTCAGCGGTCCACGATGTGATCGAATGGATGCATGTGGTCGGCCTGCCGGCATTCACGCCAGGCAGCAAGGCGGCCTATTTCCCCCAGCTGCTACAGCCCGACGGTCTGCACAATCAATCCCTTTACGCGGTCCTGACCCGAGTCTCGGAAGCCGCGGTGCCCGCTCTTAAGCCTTACGTCCAAGCGGTGTCGGATGGCGTCTCGGTCGGCCTGTTCCTGATAATTTGCCGGGTGGAGCGCAGGGCAGCCCACAAGAACGCGCTATTCGTGACATCGGCGCTGGTGGTCTGGTTGTTGATCGCCGCGCCGGTGACCGAGCTCCACTACTACATTCTTCTGCTGCTGCCTTTGTTCGCGATCCTGTATCGCGCCCCTTCGTTGGCACGCGCCAAGCGATGGCTCGCACGCGGTCTGCTGACATTGTTCGGGCTGTTCGCCGTGTCGGTGCCTGTCCTGGGCGATGCGCTGAATGTTGTGTGGTTTTATGGCGGCTTGTGTCTGCTCTGTTTCGCCTTGCTTGGTGGGTTGTTGATCATGGCTTGGCAGCCAAACGAATCACGAGACCGGACACGTACCCGCTCGCCGGTTTCGTCGTCGCCTCGCGGGCGACGGGCGGGCGACTTGCCGGCCCCCGGTCGTCCGATTCCAACACCATTGGTTTCCTGAACCCGATAACGCCGGTCCGCTTGAAAGACTGTTGAAACCCCGCTGTGAAATGCTGGGATCACGACTGTGCGCCCTGCGTTTCGAGCGTTGAACCCCAGGCAGCCGGTTTCATCATGCAGCAGGGCTCGCACGCGTTCGGGGCCAAAATCTGCGACACAGGACACGAGATGATCCCTAACGTCGAATTCTTCTTCCCGGGCGATAATCGCGGCGTGCTTCTGATTCATGGCCTGACCGGCACGCCCCAGGAAATGCGTATTCTGGGCAAGGGCCTGAACAATCGGGGGTTTACCACCCGCGGGGTTCAGCTGGCCGGTCATTGCGGCAGCGTCGACGATTTGCTCGCCACGGGCTGGACCGATTGGTATCGAAGCGTGGAAACCGCGGCCCGCGAGATGCGCGGATCGGTCGAGCATATGTTCGTTGCGGGTTTGTCGATGGGTGCGTTGCTCGCGCTGAGGGTGGCCGAAGAGCATCCCGACTGGGTCGATGGCGTCGGTGTGCTGGGGGCCACGTTCCGCTACGACGGCTGGAGCCTGCCTGCGCTCAACCGGCTGTCTTTTTTGCTACCCATGCTCAAGCGCCTGGGTATTGGCCGCGACCGGATGTTCATGGAGCAGCCGCCGTATGGCTTACGCGACGAGAATCTGCGCCGGAAAATCAGCGAGGCCATGGCCAGCGGCGATAGCACCGCAGCCGGTTTGCCCGGCAACCCCTGGCATTCGTTGGCCGAGCTTTATCTGATGTCGCGTCGGGTGCGGCGCGATCTGCGCCGGGTGGTGGCGCCTTGTCTGATCGCGCACGCGACCGAGGACGATATCGCCTCCAGCCGGAATGCCGAATTGGTGGCACGGCGTGTTAGCGGGCCCACCGAGATGCTGTGGCTCGATGACAGTTATCACATGATCACCATCGATCGAGAGCGTCGTCGATTGATCGAAGGCGTTGCGGATTTCTTTGCCCGCGTCGCGGCCGCTGGCTTCGCGACCGAGCGCGCCGCATGATCACCGGGCGGGCCCTGCCCGGGGCCGCTTCATGACGACGACGGTTCTGGTTCTCTGGTTGATCGTCGAGCTGTTCGATACCGCCGGGCAATTGAGCTTCAAGGCCGCGGCCAGCCATGGCATCGACGGCAGCGGCCTGGACCACTGGCGGCATATGCTGGTCCGGCCGTGGATCTGGCTGGGCGGCAGCTGTTATCTGTTCGAGTTTCTCGCGTGGATCGCGTTTCTGTCGCTGATTCCGCTGGGTCGCGGCATTCTGCTCGGCTCGATCAATATCGTGGTCATCATGCTGGCCGGCCGGTTTCTGTTCGGTGAGCGCCTGACCCGCCTGCGCGTGCTGGGCATTGCCCTGGTCGCGCTCGGCGTAGCGATCGTGGGGGCCGGTACATGAAGCGTTTCTATATCATCGGATTCGCGATTCTGCTGGGCTTCGATACGCTCGCCCAGCTCAGTTTCAAATACGCCGGCGATCAGGCCCTTCCGGTCCAGGCCAATCTCGCATGGCTGGAACGCGTCTTCACCCAGCCCTGGGTCTACGGGGCCGTGGTGGGTTACATCGGGGCCTTCTTTACGTGGATGACACTGTTGCGGCGGGCGCCCATCGGCCCGGCGTTTGCTGCGTCGCATCTCGAGGTGGTCAGCGTATTGCTGCTGTCGGTGCCGGTGTTCGGTGAATCCATTGGCTGGAGCCAGGCGCTGGGCGCGGCGGCCATCGTGGCCGGCATCTTCTGTCTGGCCTTGAGCGAATCCGAAGACGAACCGGGCTGAGCGGGCGTCATCGCTATGCGCTGTCCGGCTGCCAGGCCGCCTGAATATGGGGTAGCAGACGTCGGTTCAGGGCCTGCTGGTCCGCCTGCCAATCGCTGATTTCGGCGGCCGACAGCGCCGGTTGTCGATCCAGAGACGACAGCACGCGTTTCCACCACTGCGGGTAGCGCGCCACCGACACTTCGCCGGTGATGTCGCAGCCGATAAGGCGCCCGTGCAGCGCCTGAATCGCCGCGATCAGCTGGGACTCGTGCATCACGCCTTGATCCCAGTTGGTGCGGGCATCCTCGATACTCAGCACATCCTTGTCGATCGAGAGATAGATCGGCAGGCGCTCGTCCGCCATGTGCGCGACAAACGCCTGCAGCAAGGATTCGATGTGGTCGAACGCATGAAAGACGGGGGCGAGGCCCAGCCAGCGCGCCCACCGGACATCAACGCCGGTGGACCAGTAGTGCAGACGCCCGGCATACAACGGGCGCAGATAGTTCTCCCAGGCGTGCCCGAGGCCGATATCGGCTGATGTGATGCCGACCACGTGTACATGGCGGACGCCCGGCAGGGCGAGCGCCCGCCGTACCCACGACCCGCAATGCACCCCGAAGGGAAAACGCATGTTGTCGGGGTGGTTGTCGAATACGACGACATCCACGGCGGTGCGCGTACTCGCGCGTTCGAGCAGCGGCAGACTCAGATGATGGAAGTCGCCGCTGCCCATGAACACCGGACCCGGGTTCAGCGGCAGTTTGAGCGCGAGCTCGCGGGCGAAGCCGCGCAAGGCGCCGCGGCTGCAGGCGAAGCGCAATTGGTCCGCCCAGTCGTCGAGCGGCAGGCGGATTGAATGGTCGAATGGCCCGACCGAGCCGTCGAGATCAAGAACGACGGGATGCATCAGGAGTGCGCTGTTCATGCCAGTTTCGATCGCTTTCGAAATAAGGGGCGATCCGCCGCAGCAGGGCCCGTAACAGACGGTTGCGCGGCCGCACGGCATGTCGCGTGAACGTGAATCGGGCCCCGAGATGCGCCTTGATCTCGGGATCGGTCCAGCCGGCGATGTAATGCGTCAAGCCGCGCTCGCGCGCATAGCCCAGATTGTGCATCCAGCTCACGGCGTAGAGATTGAAATCGCGCGCCGCCGGATAATCGAAGCCGACGTATTTGTCGACCAGCATGCCGTTGTGCTCGAAGCAAAGGTTCCAGCCGATCATGCGGCCCTCGTGGCGGTATACGAAGACCACGCCGCCGCAGTCCGCGTCGCCGAGCACGGCGCGCAGGAAGCCGGCATCCAGGTGGTCGAAGTGTACTTCGCTCTGGGCGTAGACCTGCTCGTAGAGCGCGACGCAAGCGTCCAGCGTGGCCGGATCGCACAGCGCCGCGCTGCCGGTGGCCAGCGTTTCGACGGCGATCTGGTCGCGCACGCGCAGCTTGCGTCGGATATCGCGCCGCGCACCGCGAGACAGACGCGCCAGGTAAGTGTCTTCATCGGCGAAGTCGATCGGCACCCAGGCCAGCGCTTGTCCCGCCATGAGCACGAAGCCGGCGGCGCGGCAGGCCTGCAGGAACGCGTCGGCATAGGCGTTGTCGCGCGCGTCCAGCAGCGGCGAATCCTGCAGCACATCCTTGACGATAAGGAATGGGTACTCGCGCCCGTGCGCGTTCAGCAGTCGCTCGGCCAGGGCGGCCGGCTCCAGTGACCCCGGTAGCCAGGCATATTTGTCCAGTCCCGCCAACAACTGGTTTGGCGGATAAAAGAATGGCTGGGGATCTCGCGTCCACT
>NZ_APNK01000006.1 GCF_000732535.1 Salinisphaera hydrothermalis C41B8 | reverse complement strand
GGCCCCATCGGCCTGACCGGCGCCGGTCGCGTCAAGCGGTAGCGGTAGCGGCCGGATGCTTACGATATGGGCGCGCTTGAAGCCTGTTTTAGCTTCGACTTCGGCGCGGCGCAGGATGCGGCGCTCAGTAGGGATGGAAGCGGTTGTGTCGGACATGACGGTCACTCCTGGGTGCTCCTTGACGTTATTCGGACGTGACCTCCATTCAATAGATCTCAGCAGCAAAAGAAACCGTCAATGGGGTATCAGCGACCCCAGATAGGGACTGGACAAGTCAATTGCCTTGCATGTGCTGCTTCGCTTTGGCGAATTTGTTCTCCAGTGTGCTCTGGGATATGCCGAGTCGGTCGCCGTGATGCGCGATCATGGCGCTGATGACGGCGTCCTGGGTGTTGAAGCTCGAGTACGGGTGGCCGGACGGTGAATGCCCAAGCAATAAAGTCAAAAGACCGGCGACAATATTGAGATAGGTTGATTCGCTGCGGCGGCTCGGTTGTTGTGCTCGTTGGGTCCGCTGCACGTCTGCTTCATGCTTTTGGTGAAGCGTTTCAAGATCTGACTGGAGCTGCTTCGACGCCTCGGTTTGATGGGCCAGGCGGATCTTCAAGGCCTCATGGTCAGCGAGCAACGCTTGAACAGCCTCCGCGCTGATCGCCGTATGCAGACGGCGTTCCACACCACTGAAGAGAAAAGCGGGTTTCTCGCCGGGATAGAAGTCGGCCATCCAGGCTTTCAGATCTACGTGGCGGACGGTCAGGTCGGGTGAATCGATCAGCGTCGGATCGTGGCACGTGATGCCATTTTTCCCATAAACCAGATCGCCGTTGACGAGGGCGTCGACGATCCGTTCGGTGTTCAAGTGAAGAGCTGGCCATTCGGGAAACGCGTTGGGCTCGAGAAGCGGTCGCGTGCCGACGACTTCGAGAATCCGTTGCTCGTGTGCTAACAGTCCGCTCCATCGGATGCCGGCCTCGATCGGACGGTAGAACACCTTTTGGCCCGTTGTCTCCCAGGATCTCGTGGGCATGTGAATCTCCCTCGTTTTCGTGTTTGCGTCTCTCCGTTGGGTTTGTGTGGACTGCTTTTGGCGTTGAACTGCTGTGTGCTAAAAAAGCGCAAAACATATGCATAATTGTCAACGACGCCATTCATCATGGGTGACATGAGTGTCTTGGCTCACGAACAGTTCAGAAACGCTGACCACATAAGACCGTTCGGCTATGGCTGGAAGTGAGAATTTTGCAGTCTCGATATAAGTGACAGTCCGGGTGAAGACCAGTGAAATACGGCTTGATGCCTGACTAATATCAGGATGGCTGTCAGTCCAGACCGGTCATGGATGCACGATGATTGCTGTCATATGCAAGTAATAGATAAAATAAGATTTATGTCTGAATGTTGTCAGTCTGGTCTTACAGCAGACGAAAAAAGAAATAGGTAGCCGATACTGGTTAGGCGAGCAGGCGTGCTTATCCATCAGTGCCTACTAAGACGCAGCACAGTCCAGATAAGGGGAGATATCGGCCTGTAGTCAGCTCGGGTGAGCCGGCAAGAGTGCGATCAACGATTCACTGCTCGTCGTGCGACGGCAATCGATTGTTCGGATCTATAATTCGAGATGGCGGAACGGGTTATACTTAGTAGCGACAAGAGCCGCAGTCCGGTGACGGGCAACGTCAAATACGTTCTTGATTAATTCGGAAAGTCAGCTGGCTCATGATATGACCCAGCGGGTTTGAATAATAAGGCCTTAACAGACACGGGGAGAGTCTTGATGGCGATGAATCGCGTTCAATTTCAATCGGCATGTTGATCGGCCGATAAATCCACGTATTCGTTGACGGTTGTCGGGAAAGAGGATGCGCCGCGCCTTATGGATATCCAGGACATAGCTCACCCGATCGAGCTGATCTCGACTCGGATGCGGGCATTCTCACGAATCTGGCGTCGCCAGCGCTGGATGCTTGTACCGAAACTCCGCCCGTGATCGTGTCGCGGTCGCTGATCTTCAGTATCTGGGCGAACCCTGGTTCGTGAAGCGCGTATCACAGCCTGAGGATGGAGGCTGCGAGCCGGCGGTTACTCACGTTCGATTATCTTGAGCAATGCGGCACGCCGTTTGGACATTGGCCCGAAGTCCTTGGTGATTTTATCGACCGAATCGCCGCGTTCCAGGGCATCCAGGATGTCTGCCCAATCCTGCATGATCATACGCCTGGAACTTACGTACTTCGTGTGGTCGTAGGATGCGCGCGACGTATCTTTCTTTTTCTGGTGTGCAAGCTGCAGATCTACACGATTCTCAGGGTAGCCTAGCAAGCCAAGGATTGTTGTAGCGGTCGAACGAAAACCGTGTGTGGAGAATTGGCCGCCATAACCGAGCCGCTCTAGCACGCGGTTCAGTGTGGTGGCCGACATAGGTTCTTTGGGACGACGGTTGTTTGGGAAAAGTAGTTGTCCTGCCCCCGTCAACGTTTCCAGCTCTCGCAACAAAGCGACAGCCTGCTTCGATAGAAATACCAGGTGAGGCCGGCGCATCTTCATGTTCTTGGCGGGCACTTCCCATATCGCGCTATCGAGGTCGAACTGATCCCACGTGGCTCTACGGATCTCGACCGTGCGAACAAAAGTAAGCGCAACCAGCCGCAAGGCAATTTCCGTTGTCCGAAAGCCTGACCAACCATTAAGCTTGTTGAGGAAGACAGGCACCTCGGCCCACTTTAGCGGCGGGTTATGACGAACTGGCGGCCGCTTCACTAGTCCCTTCAGTAGCGATGTCGGATCGTATTCGCAGATACCGTTTGCGGCTGCATATCTAAATATTTGCCCGACCCATTGCCGAATCAAGATAGCCACGCTTTGGGCCCCGCGCGCTTCCACGACCTTGATGACCGGACGCAGATGTGATGCCTTGATCGAAGTGATCGGAAGCCTGCCGATCTTTGGGAACACGTCTTTCGTCAGATAGTTCTCAACCTGCTTAGCGTAGTAGTCACTCCAGTCCGAGTTCGCGCGCATCCAATCGCGTGCGATGACTTCGAACGTCTGCTCGTTGCTGTCGACCTGGGCAGCAATCTGGGATTTCTTCTCAAGGATGGGATCGAGTCCCTTCTTCACCAGGCCGCGGGCCCAATCACGTTCAGTCCGCGCGGCTTCGAGCGTGACCTTCGGAAAAATACCGATGGAGTAAGTCTGCGCCACGCCACCTAGCCGATAGCGAAACCACCAGAGCTTGCTGCCGTTAGGCTGGACGCGCAGGAAGAGAGAGCCGCCATCCCGCAGCAGGTATGCCTTTGGCTGAGGCTGGGCGGCTTCAATCTTGCGGACAGAGAGGAGGTTCTGAGCCATGTGTATAACGCCTCTTTAAGAAGTCATTATACACGACATTATACACAATGACGCTGGATCAGCTTGACGCTCAATGGACGGCTGTGGATATTGATATAATATAAATCAATAACTTAGTTACAAATCATGGAACTCACTGGCCTTTGGAAGACGCCAATCGTAGTTGTCGAGCATCAGGATCATGCCGAGCCCTCCGGTGCGCTGCCGATCGGTCGCCGGGTCGCCAGCCCCTGCTCGGCCAGGGCCGCGGCCTTCATGACCGCGCGCGCCTTGTTCATGGTTTCTTCCCACTCGGCGGTGGGTTGGCTGTCGGCGACGATGCCGCCGCCGGCCTGGACGTGGATTTCGCCGTTCTTGATCACCGCGGTGCGGATCGCGATCGCCAGATCCATGCTGCCGTTGCCGGCCAGATAGCCGACCGCGCCGCCGTATACACCGCGTTTGACCGGCTCGATCTCGTCGATGATCTCCATCGCCCGGATCTTGGGCGCGCCGGACAGCGTGCCGGCCGGGAACGCCGCGCGCAGCGCGTCCATCGGCGTCAGATCGTCGCGCAGCTTGCCGGTGACGTTCGACACGATATGCATGACGTGCGAATACCGCTCAATCGCCATGCGTTCGGTGAGCTTGACCGTGCCCGGCTGGCTGACGCGACCGACATCGTTGCGGCCGAGATCGATGAGCATCAGGTGCTCGGCGATCTCCTTCGGGTCTTCCAGCAGCTCCTCGGCCAACGCCTCGTCCTCGGCCGGCGTGATGCCGCGTTTGCGAGTGCCGGCGATCGGACGGACCGTTACCTCGCCGTCCATCGCGCGCACCAGAATCTCGGGCGAAGCGCCCACGACGTGGTGATCGCCGAAGTTGAAAAAGAACATGTACGGCGACGGGTTCAGGCTGCGCAGCGCCCGATACAACGACATCGGCTCGGCGTTGAATGGCGCCGACAGGCGCTGGCTCGGCACCACCTGCATGACGTCGCCGGCCTGGGTGTATTCGCGAATGCGGCGCACGGCATCCTCGTAGCCGGTCTGAGTCAGCCCGGAGACGAAACGGCCGTCGTCCATCTCCGGATCGATGGCCGGATTGTCGGCGCCGGTACGTGCCGCCGATGCCGGCAGGGGCGCCTCGAGCGCATCCAGAATCGTTTCCACCCGGGCCTGGACGCGGGCGCGGTCCTCGGCATCGCCTTCCAGATGATGGGCAACCACATAGAGCTTGCCCGACAGGTTGTCGAAGATCACCAGCTCTTCGGCCACCAGCAACAGAATATCCGGCAGATCCAGCGGATCGTCCTTGTCGTCGGCGCCGCCGGCCAGCCGCGGTTCGATATAACGGATCGTGTCGTAGCCGAAGTAGCCGACCAGCCCGCCGGTCAGGCGCGGCAGCTCGGGCAGACGCGGCAGTGGCCGGGCGTCGTTGAAGGCCTGGATCCAGGCCAGCGGATCGTCGGTCTCGAGCGTTTCGATCACGCCGTCGTCGGTTTCGTGCACGAGCTGGCGCCCGCGCACGCGGATACGCTCGCTGGCGGGCAGGCCGATGATGGAATAGCGACCCCAGCGCTCGCCGCCCTGCACCGATTCCAGCAGGAACGAATAGGGCGCGTCGGCGACTTTCAGATAAGTCGACAGCGGGGTATCGAGGTCGGCCAGCGCCTCGACCACCAGCGGTTCACGCCGGGCGAGTAGCGAGGCCTCGTAGGAGACGGATTCGGACATGGCACATCAATCGATCGAATGAACAAACAAGCGGTACGACGGTCGCGCACCGCGACAGAACAGGACCGGGTTTAGCCCCGCCAGCGCTTCACTCGCCATCGCCAGGCCGCGTCGAAGGCACGGCTGACCGCTTGTTTCAATCGATTCGATGTCATGCTGGAAATCCTGCCGTATCTGGTTCGTTTTGCCAAGCGGGTACGGGCATCGGGCGCGTCGCGGTGCTCGATAACGACAGTTTAGCCGCAGATGATGTCGATCGAGATGGCGGAGGACGCCGGGCATGCGTTGCAGGGCGCCTGCCTGGCCCTGCGCCGAGGCCGGGCGATGACATCAATCAGGCATGGATCGTCGGACGAACCTGTGCCGGTTCTCGGCGGCGAAGCCGGCTTGAAACGCCGGCTCGATTATGTCTGGCTAAAAATAATAAGCCGCGGATAAAGCGGGCAGCGACGCTCGTGCCCGGCCCCGGCGCCGTATCAGTCGCGGCCGACGGCGTTTTTCATCTGATCGATGATACGAGCGTAATCGTCCTGGCCGAAAATCGCCGAGCCGGCGACGAAGGTATCGGCGCCGGCATCGGCGATTTGGGCGATGTTGTCGATTTTAACGCCGCCATCGACCTCGATGCGGATTTCGCGGTCGGTGCCGGCCACGACGGTATCGATGATCTCGCGCGCTTCGGCGATCTTGCCCAGCGATTCGTCGATGAACGACTGGCCGCCGAAACCGGGGTTCACCGACATGATCTGAATGATGTCGATCTTGTCGAGCACGTATTTCAGCCACTCCAGCGAGGTCGCCGGATTGAACACCAGCCCGGTCTTGCAGCCGAGATCGCGGGCCAGAGCCAGGCTGCGATCGACGTGGCGCGTGGCCTCGGGGTGGAAGGTGATCGAGGCCGCGCCGGCGTCGGCGAAGCCGCGGATGAGGTCGTCGACCGGCTCGCACATGAGGTGCACATCGATCGGCACGTCCGGATACGAGCGCGCCAGGCGTTTGGCCAGCGACGCACACACGGGCGGGCCAAAGGTCAGGTTCGGCACGTAATGGTTGTCCATCACGTCGAAATGGATCCAGTCCGCGCCGGCCTCGATGACGGCCTCGCACTCGTCGCCGAGTGCGGCCATGTCGGCAGACAGGATCGACGGGGCGATCAGAGGGGTGAAAGGGGATCGACTCATGACAAACGGGCCCGATTGATAATCGTGGATTACACCTGCTGGCTTCGGTACGCTCTGTCATGGACGGGCCGGCGTCAAGACCGGGTGTGATCGCCGTCTTTCAACGCCCGGTCGCCACGGTCGCCGGCACTCGTCTGATAAGGGGCCCCATGGCGTATCTCATCGCTTTGCATTCGCTGGCCGCGACCATCTGGGTCGGCGGATTGTTCTTTCTCGTGGGCGTCTTGCGCCCGGCCGCCTCGTCCGTACCGCTGGGCGAGCGTCTGCCGTTGTTGTCGATCGCGCTGGGCCGTTTTTTTCTGTGGATCTGGATCGCGATCTTCACGCTATTGGTCACCGGCTATGCGATGACGGGGCTGCTGGGCGGAATCGCCGTGGTGCCGCCGTATATCAACGTCATGCAGGCATTGGCCTGGGTGATGATCGCGCTCTACGGGCATATGTTCTTCTCGCCCTGGAAGCGCGTGCGCCGCGCGTTGGCAGCCGGCGCGCTGGCCGATGCCGGGCGAGCGATGAATCAGCTCCGGTTGTTCGCCACGGTCAGTCTCTGGATCGGCTTCGTGATCGTGGCGATTGCCACCGGCGGCAGCTACGGCTTGTTGTAGCCGATCCCCGGCTGTAGACGAGCATGCGCGGCGGCGGCTGTTAAACTACGCGGCCGCGTAGCCCACCATTCGATCGTCATGGCCGAAACGCTTTTTGAATCCGAACTGCACAGCCTGCCGCTGCTCATGCGCGGCAAGGTCCGCGATGTCTATGCCGTAGGCGTCGATTATCTGCTGATCGTGGCCACCGATCGGCTGTCTGCCTTCGACGTGATCCTGCCGGACCCGATTCCGGGCAAGGGCGCGGTGCTCACCGAGCTGACCCATTTCTGGTTCGACCGGTTCGCCGGCACGGTGGCGGACCAGCGCGTCGACATGCCGCTGGAGCGTTTTCTCGACGATGCCGAGATCGCCCAGGTCTCCGGCCGGGCCATGGTCGTGCGCCGGCTCGACGCGCTGCCGATCGAGGCGGTCGTACGCGGCTATGTCATCGGCTCGGGCTGGAAGGACTACCAGGCCACGGGTGCCATCTCCGGCATCGAACTGCCGAAAGGCCTGTCTCAGGCCGAGAAGCTGCCCGAGCCCATCTTCACCCCGGCGACCAAGGCCGAGGCCGGCGATCACGACGAAACGATTTCGTTCGAGCGCACCGCCGAGATCATCGGTGCCGAGCGCGCGGCCGAGATTCGCGACGTGGCGATCGGTCTCTATCGTTCGGCGGCCGACTATGCGGCCGAGCGCGGCATCATCATCGCCGATACCAAGTTCGAGTTCGGCATCGATGCCAACGACAATCTCGTGCTCATCGACGAAGTGCTCACGCCCGATTCCTCGCGCTTCTGGCCGGCCGACGAATACGCCACCGGCATGAGCCCGCCCAGCTTCGACAAGCAGTACGTGCGCGACTATCTGGAAACGCTGGACTGGGACAAGACCGCGCCTGGCCCGCGTCTGCCGGCCGACGTGATTGCGAATACCGCGGCCAAGTATGTCGAAGCACGGGACCGCCTGATCGGCAGCTGAGCCCGAGAGGGCCCGACTGCGGAAGACCTCCCCGCTCGTTCCGAGCGGGCGGCGTCAGCCTTGTTTCGGGGCCGGGCAGGCGTTGCCACAATGGGCCAGCGTCTCGGCCAGCCATTGTCGAATATCCTGATCCAGCCGGGTATCGGCCGTCGCCAGGGCCGATACGCCGCCGACCGCGTTCGCGCTCGAGGCGGGCGCCGTGCTGACGAAGTGTTTCTGGGCGATGACCTCGCCGTTATCGGTCCGCAGCAGCGTGGCGGTCGCGCTGATCCGCCCGCGGCTGGTCGTGCTCGACGAGAAATGCTGCGAAAAATCCGACAGTTCCACCTGAAGGGCGAGATCGGCACGGCCCGAGGCATCGCCGAGTACCGCCGTGAACAGGCCGGAGCGCGATAGCGCGTCGCCCAGATTGTTGCCGACCAGGCTGGTGGGAGTGTCGGCCCATGACGATTGGGTGTAGGCCGAAAGCTGGGCGTTATCGGCGTAATCCAGCCGATAGAGCATGCGCTTGGAGCCCAGCCAGTCCGGCGCGCTGACCGGTCGCAGATCCAGGGTATATCCGGACGACGGGGCGCTCGTAGCCGCCGTATTCGGCGAGCCCGCGTCCAGTGTATAGCGCGTTGGGTAGCTGTCGCTGCCGCCGCCCAGCACGCTGCAACCGCCCAGGCCGAGCATGAGCGTGCCGCCGGCCAGGGCGATGGCCAGCACGGCCATCCGTCGTGGAAAACGCGTCTGTGGCGTCATATCGAATTCCTTATTGACCGCCCGTGGCATGGAAACCGGGTTCGCCGGGCCCGGGCCGTCGAGCCGGCGGGCCGGTGAGCACGCTCTGCGGCTTGGCCGAGAGCTCGGCGCCCAGGTTCTGAATCTGGCGTGCCGTATCCTGCATCTGGCGCGTGAGCGCATCGATGTGCGGCAGCACCTGATTGTTCAGGTTGCGCATCACGTCCTGGCTCGACTGGCCGACGCTCTGGGCCGACTGCGCGGCCTGGCCGGCTTTCTGGATCGCCGGGATCGCCTTGTCGGTCAGATGGTCGACGCTGTCCACCGTACGCCGCAGCTGGCGTGTGAGCTCTGGCAACTGGGCCAATGTCGGCTGCAGCTGCTTCTCGGCTTCGGTGAGCTGGCGCGTGGCCTGGTTGAGCTGGGCCAGTGTATCGCTGATATGTTTGGCGTTCTTGCCGCCCGTCAGGTTCTGGACCTGGTCGAGAATCTGGCTCACCTTGTGGAGATCGGCCTGGCCGCGGCTCTTCAGCCGACCGAGCAAGCCCTTGTGCAATGGCAGCTGGGGCGGGTTGCCGGTCAGCTTCGGGCCCGACGGATCCGGCGTTTTCAACGTGAGCGTGGACATTCCGGTGATGCCCTGGGTGGCCAGTTCGCCGTAGCTGGATTTCGTCAGCGGCACCGAATCGCGCACTTTGAATACGATGCGGACTTTATTCGCGTCTTGCGGATCGAAGCTCACGCTCTCGATATGGCCGACCTTGAGGCCCTTGAACTTCACCGGCGATTCCGCGCTCACCCCGCCCACCGACTGGGTGGTCTCGATGATCATCGTCCGATGGGCGTTATCGCCGGTGGACAGCCAGAAGAAGAAGCCGACGGCACCGCCCCCGAAGAACAGGATGAAGATGACGGCGGCGACGATGTGCGAACGGTTTTCCATGTTAGGTCTCTTGCGCGCCGGACGCCGTGTCGGCGGCGAAAAAACGCTCGATGAACGGATGTGAAACGCGGCGTACCTCGTCCAGCGTTCCCACAGTCAGGATACGGCCCTCGTCGAGGATCGCCACCCGGTCGGCTACGGAGGCGAGCGTCGATCGATCGTGGGTCACGATCAGACCCGACAGCCCCATATCCTTGTGCAGGTGTTCATAGAGTCGATGAAAATCGGTGGCCGAGGCCGGGTCCAGCCCGGCGGTCGGCTCGTCGAGAAACAAAAGTTCCGGGTCGAGCGCGAGCGCCCGGGCCAGCGCGACGCGCTTGACCATGCCGCCGGAGAGCGCGTCCGGCATCTGGTTGCCGACCTCCGGATCGAGGCCGACCGCAGCCAGCTTGAGGCTGACCAGATCGTCGATCATCGCTTCGGGCATGTCGAGGCCATCGCGGCGCAACTCGCGCATCGGAAACGCGATGTTGTCGAACACCGGCAACGAACTGAATAGCGCGCCCTGCTGGAACAGCACGCCCCAGCGCCGGCTGAGCTGACGCATGCGCGACTGATCGAGATGCTCGATGCGCACTCCCAGCACGTCGACCGAGCCTTCGTCAGGTTCGTTGAGGCCGATCAGGTGCCGCAGCATCAACGACTTGCCGCCGCCGCTGCCGCCGATCACGGCCAGCGTTTCGCCGCGCTTCACTTCCAGGTCCAGGCCGCGCAGGATCCAGCGCTTGCCGATCTTTGCGCCCAGGCCGCTGACTTCCACCGCGGCTTGCGATTGTGGGGTGTCGTCGGCGCTCATATCAGCCCCATCTTGGCGAGAATGGCGCCGCTGAGCGCGTCGATGATCAGAATCAGAGACAGGCCCACGACCACCGAGCGGGTGGTCTGGGAGCTCAGGCTATCGGTATTGGCGCGCGCGGTCAGGCCGAAATAGCTGCCGACGAGGGCAATGATGAGCCCGAAAATCGCGCCCTTGGCGAGCCCGAGCCAGAAGTTGTACATCTGCACCGACTCCGGCAGGCGGGCGATGAACAAGGCGAACGGCACGTTCAGATCAAGCTGCGCCGTGGTGGCGCCGCCCATGATCTCGGCGCCGTCGGTCCAGACCACGAGCAGCGGCATGGTGATCATCATGGCGATCACGCGCGAGGTGACCAGCCGCAGCCGCGGCGAGCTGCCAAACGTCTTGAGCGCGTCCAGCTCTTCAGTGAGATGCATGCCCGCGATGCCCGCGGTGATCGAGGAGCCCGCCCGGCCGGCTTGAATGAGCGCGGCAATCACCGGCCCGAGTTCGCGCAGCACGGCCAGCCCCATCAGCCCGATGATGCGCTGGTTGGCGCCGAAGCTCGACAGCGTCACGCCAATCTGCAGGCTCATCACCACGCCGATCACGTAGCCGGTCACGCCCAGCAATACGATTGACGACACACCCGAGCGATAGATCGCGGCCGTGATTTCACGCCACGGAATCAGACGCCAGCGCACGGCACAGGTGCCGATATCGACGAGCACACCGGCCAGCAGGGCGATCATGCCGCCAACATGCCGGGCCACGGCAATCAGATCGCCGCCGAGGCGATCGAGCAGATCAATCAGACTCAGCCGTCGCTCGCGCGGCGGCACTTCCGGCGCGTTCGCCAGGCGTTCGAAGCGCTGGCGATGCGGATCGCGACAGTTCAACTCGGCCGGCTCCTGGCCGCCCCAGGCCTGCCACAGCACCCAGGCGCCGGCGCTGTCGAGCGCGCTGATGTCACTCAGATCCCAAGTCATCTCGGTAGGTGAATCGAGCGCCTCGAGTTCGGCGGCCAATCGCTTGCGATGATCGCTGACGTTGAACAGCCGCCAGGAGCCCGTCAGACGCACGCGACGGCGCCCGGCGTCGTCCTCGACCTCTAGCTTGGGTGGCTCGCCGCCGTTCTGGCTGTCCACGCCGGTCATCGCGCCGAACGGGCCGCGCGCCGGCCGGGCCGTACGGTGGAGACGGGAGATAGCGACATCATGATCGTGGGGCACGCGCGAAACACGCCGACAAAACTAGCGCAGAGTGGGCGCGGCCCGCATCCGTATTGCGCCGGGGCTGTGCTCATTGCGGTGTGTGTCGTGGCGATGGCCGATCAGGAACCGTTGGAAGACGCCGGGTGGTCGCCCAGGGCCGAATCCAGAATATTGATCACCGCGTTGTAGTTCGTGCTCTGGTTATGCAGCGCCTCGAACACGGCATAGCCGTACGGCTTGATCTTCTGCGGCCCGCCGCGCTTGTTCGGATCGGCGCCGTGGTCGAGCATGAAACGCACCATCTTCGGGTCGTTGCGCTTGATCGCGAACAGCAACGGCGTGAGGTGATCGGAATCGGCGCGCGGATCCACCTCGTCCACATTGCCGCCATGCTTCAGGTAAGCGGTGGCACAGCCATAGGCATCGCCCAGCGCGGCTTCGTGCTGGAAAATCTGCACCAGCCCGCCGGCCTGGGTGATGGCTTTCGTATCCGCCTTGTCGTGGCTGTCGGCGCAGTAGCGCTCGGCGGGTGAGCCGGCCGGTTTCTTGGTGGCGGCCTGCTCACTAGGCGTGGTGCCGCTCCCTTTGTTCTGGGTTTTGTCCGGCGATGTCGGCGTGGTCGACGACCCGTTCTGGGTGTCGGGGGTCGGATTCGTGGCCTGATTTGTAGCTTGGGCCGGCACGGCGTGCCGGGACGGGCCCGACCAGTAGACCGCGGCGCCGATGATCACGATCGCGACCACGGCGATCGCTGCGATGATGCCTTTCTTCACCAGAAACTCCTCGTTGCGAAACGGTCGGGCCGTGTCATTCGGAATCGCGTCGCTGGCCAAACAACGCATCGAGCTTCTCCTCGAACGCGTTGTAGCCGAGATGATCATAAAGCTCGCTGCGGGTCTGCATGGTATGTAGCGCGGGCTTTTGCGTGCCGTGTTCGCGAATCGTGCGATAAACGTCGAGGGCCGCGTTGGCCATCGCGCGCGAGGCCGACAGGGGATACAGCACCATCGCCACGCCCTGGGCGGCCAGTTGTTCGGTGGTATACAGCTCGGTCGCGCCAAATTCGGTGATGTTCGCCAGCACCGGCACGCCCAGCGCGGTGAAGCGGGCATACATATCCAGATCGGTCATCGCCTCGGCGAAGATATAGTCCGCACCGGCTTCCACACAGGCCGCGGCCCGCTCGACCGCCGCATCCAGGCCTTCCACGGCCAGCGCGTCGGTACGGGCCATGATCTTCATCTCGTCGCGGGCATCGACCGCCGCCTTGATGCGATCGACCATTTCCGCCTGCGAGACGATCTCCTTGCCCGGCCGATGCCCGCAGCGCTTGGCTGCTACCTGATCTTCGATATGCACGGCCGCCGCGCCGGCGCCTTCCATGAGCTTGATCGAGCGGGCGATGTTGAATGCGCTGCCCCAGCCGGTATCCACGTCGACCAACAGCGGCGTATCGGTGACATAGGTGATGCGGCGAACATCCTCGAGCACGTCGTTCATCGTTGTCATGCCCAGATCGGGCAGCCCGTACGACCAGTTGGCGACGCCGCCGCCGGATAGATAGATCGCTTTGAAGCCCGAATGCTCGGCCAGCATGGCGCTGTACGCGTTGATCGCGCCGACGATCTGTAGCGGCTGTTCCTCATCGAGTGCGGCGGCAAAGCGTTGCGGTGCAATCATGGTGAGGATGTCAGTGTGGAATGGCGGGGATCAGCTTAACGCAGGGGTGGGGCGTTGTGGCTGGGTAAGGCGCATTTTCGTTGCTATTTGCAGATGGATAGAGTGCGACAAGGGGCCGCGTACGCGCCTTACGGGGCGTATGGCGTTAATCCAAGGGGCTTTTCAGAGAGCGGTTTCGCGCTGATGTGCGACCCCTCCATTGGCTGCAGAGTCGTGATTTTGCGGTTGGCAGTTGTAAATTCTGCACTTCGAGTCTGAGTTCAGATATTGGGGTTGGCGAACTTCCGGTTTCGCACTGCAGTGCGAGTCCCTTCTTTTGCTTGCTCAAAAGAAGGAACCAAGAAAAGAGCACCCGCATCGGCGCCGGCTACGCCGGTGCACTCCGGTGCTCGCGGCAACGGGATGCGGCCAGAACTCGGGCCGCTTTGGCGGCCCTCAGACAGGCTGGCCGCACCGGCGCATGCGCCGGACACCCGTCGCCGCTGCGCGTCTCCGTCGCCTCAGACGGGACGTAATACAAACTCACCTCCCAAGCATCGCGAGTACACCGAAGTGTCGCGGGCCCGCGCTGTATTGGGTTCCCTTGCGGAGCGCCGAGCAGCACAGCCGAGACGGGATGAAGCAGCCGGCTGTTTGAGCGTCAGCGAGTTCCGGCTGCGCCCGGCTCGGCGAGCAGCGCAGGGCATCGATGCGCAGCATCGACGCGTAGATAGGGTGTCGTTTCCTTTGCTTCCTTTCGTTTGGACAAGCAAACGAAAGGGAGTCGCGCTACAGCGCGAAACCCCAAGTGACGACAGACTCGCGAGTTTTCCTGGCGCGGACGGTTGGTTTTGGCGGCTAATACCTTGAGCCACCAGGTCATTTAAGATTTAGTTTAACTAGCCTTGGTATGAGAAATCGCCCATCGATCATGGAATCACGGATAGTAACCATTCGAACCACTTATCGACCGGTTCTAGCTCCGTGCCTCCCGCATCAGCGCGAAATCAGAGCTCAACGTACCCCGTGGTTTAAAGCATCAGCCGCCGCAATCGAATAGAACCCAAACCCGCCGGTCTGACCATCCGACCCGCCAGCGTTTGCCCGGCAGACTCGCCGGCAACGCCTCAACTCAACCACCGCACCGCAAACCGAATAAACCAGCGCGTAAACGCGTTGTACGGCGGCCGGAACAAAAACGCCAGCGAGAAACGGTCGCGCAGCACGCTGCGTTCGTGCGAGAAGGCCATATAGCCGTAGTGGCCGTGGCTGTTACCGATGCCCGAGTTGTTCACGCCGCCGAAGGGCAACTGGCCGTGCAGGAAGTGCATCATCGCCTGGTTGACGCAGGAGCCGCCGGCGCTGGTTCGCGACAGCACGGTTTCGATGACGTCGTTGTCCGTCGCGTACACATATAACGCCAGCGGTTTCGGCCGGGCGTTGATGGACGCGATGGGCTGTTCGATATCGGTATAGCTGAGAATCGGCAGCAGGGGGCCGAAGATCTCTTCCTCCATGATGCGGGCGTCTTCGTTGACCTGGGTCAGCAGCGTCGGTGCCAGGAAACGATCGTCGTTGGCCGGCACCGTGCCCACGGGCAGCTTGGCACCGCGCTCGATGGCGTCGTCCAGAAGGCCGCGCACGCGCTCATAGTGCTTGGTGTTGACGATACGACAGTAGTCGTCGTTCTCGGCCAGCTTCTCTCGCGGGCCATACAGGGCATCGAGCGCCTCGCGACAGGCCGCGATGAATTCGTCGCGGATCGCCTCGTGTACATACACATAATCGGGCGCGATGCAGGTCTGCCCGTTATTGGCGAATTTGCCCCAGATCAACGTCGTCGCCGCGGTCTTGATCTTGGCCGAACGGTCCACGATCACCGGCGACTTGCCGCCGAGTTCCAGCGTCACCGAAGTCAGATGCTTGGCCGCCGCGCCCATCACGATGCGCCCGACGGCGGGCGAGCCGGTGAAGAAGATATGGTCGAACGGCAGTTCCAGCAGCGTCTGTGAGGTCTGCACGGCGCCCTGGACCACGGCCACTTCGTCCTCGTCGAACAGCTCGGCGAGAAACTCCTGCAGGAAGGCCGCGCAGTGCGGTGTCATTTCCGAGGGCTTGAGAATCACCGTGTTGCCGGCGGCGATCGCCGAAACCAGCGGCCCCAGCGAGAGATTGATCGGATAGTTCCACGGCGAAATGATCAGGCAGACGCCGCGCGGCTCGGTGCGTACCTCGGCGCTCGTACCGAACATGAGCAGCGTCGGCCGCTTGCGCTTCGGCTTCATCCAGGATTTGAGCTTGCGCATCGCATGATGTGCCTCGGCCACCACCGGCAGGATCTCGGTGACTTCCACCTCGGCCGCCGGCTTGGCGAAATCGGCGTGACAGGCCGCGTGGATCGCCTCGCGTTTCTCGAACATCAGCTCGCGCAAGCGCTTGAGCTTGGCGATACGTTCGGCAGCGCTGGAACCACGAAGCGCCAGCGCCTTGGGCTGCTGGCCTTCGAACAGTCGGTGGATACGGGCGGGATCGGTCTCGACCATGGTCTCGGCAAAGGGCGTGGTCGGCTGGGCCGCGCTGTTCATGGGCTTCTCCCCGTGCAATGGCGCCGTATGGCTCTTGTTTTACGCGTGTGCTCGATGACTGTCGAACGCGCCGCGATGCCAGTGGTCGACGGCCGGACCCGCTGCGATGAGTTGACCCGGCCGAATCGCCATCTTAAATTACATTGAGTGATGTAAATAATACAGCGGTGGGTGGCGATTTGTTCGGGCGACCTGTTTCGACCGGGTCGACGCCGACGCGAATGGGCAAGAACCCATCGTGTACGCACCGCGCATAAGGTCTCTGGAGGAGTGCCATGAGCGATACACGGATCACGCTGGCCGAAGCCCGGGCCTACGATCGGAAGCGCTGGTTATGGCCCATGGGTTTCGGGATCATCATTCTGGTGGCCGCTGCCACGGTTGCCGGCTGGCTGAGCGGCATCACGGTGCTGATGTTCGCCGGGCCGATCATGGTGTACGGCATCGTGCCGTTGCTCGACTTCATGATCGGCAAGGACAGCACCAACCCGCCGGAACGGGTGCTCGACGTACTCGAGGACGACCCGTTCTATCGTTACTCGACCTATATCTACGTGCTCGTCCAGCTCGTGCTGTTCATCGCCGTGTGTGTCGTCGTGGGCACGCAGCCGCTCACGATCTGGCAGTGGCTGGGGTTCGTGTCGACGATCGGCATGCTGTCGGGTATTTCCATCAATACCGCGCATGAGCTCGGGCACAAGAACACGGCCGTCGAGAGCTGGCTGGCGAAGATCGCGTTGGCACCGGTGGCCTACGGGCATTTCTACGTCGAGCATAATTTCGGCCACCACAAGCGCGTGGCCACCCCGGAGGACCCGGCCAGTGCCCGCCTGGGCGAATCGTTCTGGCGGTTTCTGCCGCGCACCGTGATTGGCAGCGCGCGTTCGGCCTGGCATATCGAGAAACGCCGGCTGGCGCGCAAGGGGCGGCCGACCTGGTCGCTGCACAATGAAGTGCTGCAATCCTGGGGCATGACAGCAGTGCTCTGGATCGGCCTCATGGCCGCCTTCGGCGTCGCGCTGTTGCCGTTTCTGATCATCCAGGCCGTGCTCGGGGCGTCGCTCTTGGAAGCCGTGAACTACTGCGAGCACTACGGCCTGAAACGACAGAAGCACGACAACGGGCGCTACGAGCGCTGCCGGCCGGAGCATTCCTGGAACAACGACCACATCGTGACCAATATCTTCCTGTTCCATCTGCAGCGGCATTCCGATCACCACGCGCATCCGACACGGCGCTACCAGTCGCTGCGGCATTTCGACGAGGCGCCGGAGCTGCCGACCGGCTACGCCGGCATGATCGTGCTCGCTTATATGCCCTGGCTCTGGTATCGCGTGATGGACCATCGCGTGTTGGCGCACTACGACGGCGATATCCGCCTCGCCAATCTCGATCCGCGCAATCGCGACCGGCTGCTCGCCCAGTACCCGCCGCCCGCGACGTAGAGGGCGAACACCGGTGCGTCGCCGACGCGCCGGTGTTTTGGTAGCCTTGAAAGCCTTTGTGATGGCGCTGCCTCCCGCAGCGCCTGTTTTTTGGTCTGGTCTAGCGAGAGCGAGCAATGAAAAAGTGGCAATGCATCGTCTGCGGTTTCGAGTACGACGAAGCCGAAGGTATGCCCGATGAAGGCATCGAGCCGGGCACCAAGTGGGAAGACATTCCCGACGACTGGACCTGCCCGGATTGCGGCGCGCCCAAGGACGATTTCGAAATGATGGAAGTGGACTGAGCGATACCGTGGCCGTGTCGCAGGCACGCTCGCCGCAGCGCGGCCGGATCGACACGCGACCCCAGGGCCGCCGTACGCGCGGCCCGTTTTCGATGCAATGAGGCACGAGCGCATGGACCCGATCATCATCATCGGCACCGGACTGGCCGGCTACAGCGTGGCGCGGGAATTCCGCAAGCACGACACCGAAACGCCGGTGATCCTGATCACCCGCGACGATGGCGCGAGCTACTACAAGCCGGATATCTCCGAGGCTCACGCCAAGGACAAGACGCCGGCCGATCTGGTGCAGAAAACGGCCGAAGAAATGGCCGAGATGCTCGATGCCACCGTGCGCACGCACGAACAGGTCGAAGCCATCGACCGCGAGGCGCATCAGGTGAAACTGGCCAGCGACACGCTGACCTATTCCAAGCTCGTGCTGGCCTGGGGGGCTGATCCGATCGTGCTGAATCTGGCCGGCGATGCGACCGATCGCATCCACAAGGTCAATAACCTGATGGATTATCGTGTCTTCCGCGACCATCTGGCGGCCGGATCGCATGTCGCGATTCTCGGTGCCGGTCTGATCGGCTGCGAGTTCGCCAACGATCTCATCCAGCACGGTTACAAGGTTTCGGTGGCCGACCCGGCCGGCTGGCCGCTGGCCCAGCTCGTACCGGAAGCTGCCGGCGACGCGGTCAAGACCGCGCTCGCACATGCCGGTGTCGACTGGCATCTCGGCCATGCCGCGACCGGTGTGCACCACGGCGGCGACGATCGCTACCACGTCTATCTCGACGACGAGTCGCATATCGATGCCGACGTCGTGCTCTCGGCGGTCGGTCTCAAGGCCGGCACCGAACTGGCCGAGGCGGCCGGGCTGGACGTCGATCGCGGGATCGTGGTCGATCGCACGCTGGTCACCTCCGACCCGGATATCTATGCGCTGGGCGACTGTGCCGAGGTGGCCGGTCACTGGCGGCCGTACGTCGGCCCGCTCATGCAGTGCGCGCGCACGCTCGGCAAGACGCTGGCCGCCGGCGCGGATGCCGAGCCCGGCCAGGTGAAGTACCCGACCCTGCCGATCATCATCAAGACGCACGTTTGCCCGGTGATCGTCTATCCGCCGGTCGACAAGCACGGCGAATGGCAGATCGAGCGCGACGGCACCGCGGTGGAAGGGCGGTTCGTCGACGGCGACGGCCAGCTCCGCGGTTTCGTACTCACCGACGAAGCCACCAACAAACGCCGCGACTACATCAAGGAAGCCCCCGCGCTGCTCGACTGAGTCGCCCGGCCCGCCGCATGGCAGACTGAGTTCGGGCATGGGCTCGAACGCTGGACGCTGCCATGCCCGGCCGCTGCGGTGGCGTAGGTCGGATTAGCGAAGCGTAATCCGACAGGAACGCCTATCTGCGAGAGCTTGCGGCGCGCCATGTCGGCTTACGGCCTTCGGCCTAAGCCGACCTACACCTGACGACAAGCGCCGTGATGCTTGCATCTCCCGAAGACACGCTAAGACTCGTCGCGATCGCGCACGACGCGTCGCGTGCCGAACCAGAACCAGATCAGTACCAGCGCCAGTGCTCCGGCCGCCGCGTACGACACCGGCTTGAGATATTGCTCGAGCATGTTCCAGTGCGCGCCGAGTTCGTAGCCGGCCACGGCGAGCGCCAGATTCCAGGGTAGCGAGCCGAGCAGCGAATACAGCAGAAAACGGCCGAGCGGCATTTCGCCGATGCCGGCCGGCAACGAGATGAAGGTCCGGAAGGCCGGCAACAGACGCGCCACGAACACGGTGACTTCGCCGTAACGGGCGAACCAGTCCTCCGCCCGGTCCAGATGCTTTTCATTGAGCCAGACATAGCGGCCATAACGCTGGATCAGCGGCCGCCCGCCGCGCCGGCCGATGGCATAGGCGATCCAGCTGCCCACGACGTTGGCGAGTGTTGCGGCGACCACCACCGCCCAGAACGATAGCGACCCCTGATACGCCATGAAACCGGCCGGCGGGATCACGAGCTCGCTCGGGATGGGGATGCAGGCCGACTCGAGCACGCTGAGCACGAAAACGGCGATCAGGCCGTAGTGTTCGACAAAAGAGGTCAGGGCATCGGACACAATGTTCTCCGGGAATTACGAGTGGGCCGCGAGGGCGCCGAGCTCGGATAGGGCTTGGCGCTGCGCGACCGCGGCCAGCGTGCGGCCGGCCAGCCGCGCGCCCTTGATGTTGCCGGCCATCGGGCCGAGTTGCAGGCTCGCCGGGCGCCCGGCCACGTGCAGGCCGGGCAGGGCGGCCAGATCGGTATTCAGATGCAGATGACCATCGGTATCGGTGGCGAGCCCGAAATCCGTGATCGCCCGGCCCAGTAGGCTTTCGGGCGCCGGATGCGGGGTAAACCCGGTGGCCAGAATCACGCGCTCGGCCGCAATCACACGCCCGTCGTCCAGCCGCACGCCGCCCGCGCGCATTTGTGTCGGCTCGCCGCGGCACCAGGCGATCGTGCCGTCGGCAAGCGCCGTGGTGATCGCACCGTGGATATCCGGTGGCAGGGTGCCGGGCAGCCGGGCGTCCGCAAGCATCGCGGTACGGCCGGCCAGCGGCGTATCGGCGAACGGCGCCAGACAGCGCGGGCCGGCATAGCAGGGGTCGGAATCGAAGTGCGCGGGCTCGGGCGGTCGCCGGGTGAGCCAGCACACGCGGTGACCGGCCTCGGCCGCGCGCAGCGCCAGCTGTGCACCAGTGATGCCGCCGCCCACGATGACCGTGGGTGCGCCCGGCGCGCCGAGTTCGAAGCCCGGGTCGAAGACATGTTCGGCGGCCTCGAACCCGGCCGGGCGATAAGGCCGGCTCGGACCGGTGGCGAGCACCACGCGTCGCGCGGTCGCACGCTGCCCGTCGTCCAGCTCGACCTTCCAGCCCTGACGCGTGCGGCTCAGGCGCTGCGCGCTTTGTTGAATATGTGGGGGCGTGCCGAGTTCGGCCGTGGCGTGTTCGTTGAACACCGCCAGCGACGGCCGACGATAGTAGCCGAGCGCATGGGCGTCGTCGTAGCCGTGACGCGCGGCGAAACGGCGCAGGCTGTCGGCGCGCGCGCCCAGATGATGTGCGTTCGACGACCGCAGATAGCGCATGCCACAAGCCGCGGCCCGGGCGCGCCAGGCCGCCATGGGCGCCTGCGGGTCGACGATCGCCAGATCGGTGTCGGGCGCGGCGCGCGTGATGGCGGCGGCAATGAAACGGCCGTGCGGGCCGCCGCCGATGATCAGACAGTCGTAGTCGGTCATGGAATACGTCAGCAGCCCTGGATGGGGTGGTCATCGAATCCGCGGATTCGCCCAACCCTCACGATGGGGACGATCCTAGCATCGCCCAATGAAACGTCTCCGAGACGACAGGCGCCGAGGCAACCCGTCCGTCTATTGCCCGCCTGGATCGGTCTCGGTCCGGTGTCGCAACGGATTGATAATCAGAATCAGAACGGCTCAAACATCGGTAAAGTCGCTGTGATACAACGCCGATCGGAAGCGATATTAACCAGGACGATCGGTATGTCGGCGCAACGCCACCATCACGAACATCACAACAGTCATCGGCTCGGCTGGCTGAGGGCTTCAGTACTCGGCGCCAACGACGGCATCGTGTCGGTATCCAGCCTCGTGCTGGGTGTGGCCGCCAGCCAGGCGGATGGCCACAATATTCTGCTGGCGGGGATTGCCGGGCTGGTGGCCGGCGCGTTGTCGATGGCGGCCGGGGAGTATGTCTCGGTGAGTTCGCAGGCCGATACGGAACAAGCCGACTTGGCCATGGAGCGGCGCGAGATCGAGGCGCACCCCGAGGCCGAACACACCGAGCTCAAGAACATCTATATCCAGCGCGGCCTGGAGGCGCCGCTGGCCGATCAGGTCGCCCGCCAGCTCATGGCGCACGATGCGCTGGGCGCCCATGCCCGAGATGAGCTCGGCATGTCGGAGATTACGGCCGCGCGCCCGTTGCAGGCCGCGTTCGCCTCGGCGGCGTCGTTTGCCGTGGGTGCTGCGGTGCCGTTGATCGTGGTGCTGCTGGCCAGCCGTTCGGCGGTGATGGCCGCGGTGTCGATCAGCGTCCTGCTGTCGCTGATGGTGCTCGGCGCCTTGTCGGCCAAGGCCGGCGGGGCGCCCATGTTCAAGTCCGCGGCCCGGGTCACGATCTGGGGCGCGATTGCCATGGGCATGACCTCGGCGGCCGGACTGTTGTTCGGCGCGGCGGTGTAAGTTCGGACGCGGGGCGCCGAGCCTTCGGCGCCTCGATCAGCCCAGCGCGCGCAGCTGCCGCGCCGTTAGCAACCAGCGCAGCGTGCCGGTGCCGCCCTCGGGCGCGCCGGGGAATTCGAGCAGCGCGGCCCCCGCTTTCTTGAACGCCAGCAGGCGATCGCGGCGCCGCGTCAAACTCCAGGACACCCACGTCGCCAGATCCGGCTCGTGGCCGACCAGCATCACGCGGCGCTCGCCGAAATGCGCGTGCAGCCATGCGTCCAGCGCTTCCATGTCCACCGGCGGGGCCAGCACGTCGGCCTCGTCCACCGGCGGGTCGTCGAGATAGCCGGCGAGGATCTCGGCCGTCTGGCGCGCGCGCAGTAGCGGGCTGGTGAGAATGTCGTCGATCGGCATGTCGGCCAGCGCGGCCCGCAGGCCGGTCGCGGCGGCTCGGGTACGGCGTTCGCCGTGTGCGGTGAGCGGGCGCTCGGCGTCGGACAGCCCCATGCCGTGGGCTTCATCCCGGTCGAGCGCAATGCCGTGGCGAATCACGATGATATCCATGGCCGTATTGTCGCCTGTTGCAGTGTCGGCGTCATTACATGGCGCGCGCGCCATGTCGCCGAGGGTGGCTCGAGGCTATCGATAAGCCCGCCGCGAACAATAAAAACAATTGTTAGATATTCCGACAGTCGCAATAGCTTGGGGTTGAAGGGCTCGGGCCGGATGGCGGCGATCGAACGTCATCATCGATGGGGTGAGCGAGGGGCCCGAATAGACACAAGACCACGCGGCGGGCGTCGTGTATCGGCGAATCATTAACCAGTGCGGCAAAGCCTTGTTTATCGGCGCATCCAGGGATTTATACCCGGGTTTATCCACAGCGTTGTACACCTGTTGTGCACCGGTGCCACACAATATGTAGTGATTTGGGGCCCTAAAATGGGTTCTTGACCACAGTATCTAGTGGGGTATCTTATTTGTCCAACGACGCGGTTCCGGGCTATCCACCGCGTCCGTTGGGGGCACATTTTCCACGGCGCGTTGCAGCGCAACGCAGCCAACCAGCGCGGAGACGAGATGGAACAGGCAGGGATTTCCGAGCGCGGCGACACGCGCCAGCAGCACGGCGATACCTCGGGCGAGCAGAGCTACGGCGCTGCCATCGAGGCCACCAAACCGGGCGCTTACAAGGTCATTCGTCGCAACGGCAAGGTCACGCCGTTCGACGCCTCCAAGATCGAGCTCGCCGTCACCAAGGCGTTCATCGACGTGGAAGGCCAGCAGGGCGCGGCGTCTTCGCGCATCCGCCAGACGGTCAAGGACATCACCGAGCAGGTGGTCAACGGTGTGACCCGCAGCCTGCCCGGCGGCGGCGCGGTGCACATCGAAGACATCCAGGACTACGTCGAACTGGCGCTGATGCGCTTTGGCGAGCACAAGGTGGCCCGCTCCTACGTGCTCTATCGCGAAGAGCGCGCCCGCGAGCGTGCGGCCAAGAAGGCCGAGACCGGCGAAGGCGAGAGCCGCAACGTCGCCGGCGATATCCAGGTCACCTTCAACAACGGCAGCACCGCCGAACTCGATCGCGACCGCCTGACGCGCGTGATCGGCGAGGCCTGCGAAGGCATCGCAGGGGTCACCGCCGACACCGTGCTGGCCGATACGCTCAAGAATGCCTACGACGGCATCACCGAAGACGAGCTGTCCACCGCGCTGATTCTGTCCGCGCGTCAGCGCCTGGAAGCCGAGCCCAACTACGGCTCCGTGGCCGCGCGCCTGCTGATGGACAAGCTGCGCCACGAAGCGCTCACCTTCCTGGCCGACGGCGAGGTGGTGTATGCCACGCACGCCGAGATGCGCGAGGGCTACACCGCCTACTTCAAGGACTTCATCGCCCGCGGCGTGCACCACGAGCTGCTCGATCCGCGCCTGGGCGAATACGATCTGGACGCGCTCGGCAACGCGCTGATCGCCGATCGCGATCTGGGCTTTACCTATCTCGGCCTGCAGACGCTCTACGACCGCTACTTCATCCATCACAACAACAAGCGCTTCGAACTGCCGCAGGCGTTCTTCATGCGCGTGGCGATGGGCCTGGCGATCAACGAGATCGAGCGCGAAGAAAAAGCCATCGAGTTCTACAAGCTGCTGTCGAGCTTCGACTTCATGTCGTCCACGCCGACGCTGTTCAACTCCGGCACCCTGCGCCCGCAGCTGTCTTCCTGCTATCTGACGTCGGTGGACGACGATCTGCACGGCATCTACGAAGCCGTCCAGGACAACGCGCTGTTGTCGAAATTCGCCGGCGGCCTGGGCAACGACTGGACCAACGTCCGTGCCATGGGCGCCCACATCAAGGGCACCAACGGCAAGAGCCAGGGTGTGGTGCCGTTCCTGAAGGTGGTCAACGACACGGCCGTGGCCGTGAACCAGGGCGGCAAGCGCAAGGGCGCGGTCTGTGCCTATCTGGAAACCTGGCACAAGGACATCGAGGAATTCCTCGACCTGCGCAAGAACACCGGCGACGATCGCCGTCGCACCCACGACATGAACACCGCGAACTGGATCCCCGATCTGTTCGTCAAGCGTGTCCTGAACGACGAGCCGTGGACCCTGTTCTCGCCCAACGACGTGCCGGACCTGCACGATCTGACCGGCAAGGCGTTCGAGCAGGCCTATGTGGCGTACGAAGCCAAGGCCGAGCGCGGCGAGATCACCAACACCAAGACGCTTCCGGCCGTCACCCTGTGGCGCAAGATGCTGTCGATGCTGTTCGAAACGGGCCACCCGTGGTTCACCTTCAAGGACCCGTGCAACCTGCGTAGCCCGCAGCAGCACAAGGGCGTGGTGCACAGCTCCAACCTGTGCACGGAGATCACGCTTAACACGTCGCCGGGCAAGGAAATCGCGGTCTGCAACCTGGGTTCGGTGAACCTGCCGCAGCACATCGAGAACGGCCAGCTGAACACCGAGAAGCTCCAGCGCACCATCAACACCGCGATGCGCATGCTCGACAACGTCATCGAGTACAACTACTACAGCGTCAAGACCGCGCGCGATTCCAACCTGCGGCATCGCCCGGTCGGCATGGGCCTGATGGGCTTCCAGGACGCGCTGTACAAGCTGAAGCTGCCGTACGAGTCGGAAGAGGCCGTCGAGTTCGCCGATCGCTCCATGGAGCAGATCAGCTACTACGCCATCCAGGCCTCCACCAACCTGGCCGAAGAACGCGGCGCCTACAGCACGTTCAAGGGCAGCCTGTGGGATCAGGGCATTCTGCCGATCGATTCCATCAAGCTGCTGCGCGAGAACCGCGGCGAAGAGTATCTGGACCAGGACGAAACCCAGACGCTGGATTGGGAAACCCTGCGGGCCCGCGTGCAGCAGGTCGGCATGCGCAACTCCAATTGCATGGCCATCGCGCCCACGGCGACCATCGCCAACATCACCGGTGTGAGCCAGTCGATCGAGCCGACGTACCAGAACCTGTACGTCAAATCGAACCTGTCGGGCGAGTTCACCGTGGCCAACCCGTACCTGGTCGAAGACCTCAAGAACCTCGGCCTGTGGGACGCGGTCATGGCCAACGACCTGAAGTACTACGACGGTTCCGTGCAGGCGATCGACCGCATCCCGGACGAGCTCAAGGTGCTCTACAAATGCGCCTTCGAGATCGACCCGCGCTGGCTGGTCGAGTCCGGTTCGCGCCGCCAGAAGTGGCTGGATCAGGCCCAGAGCCTGAACCTCTACATGGCCGAGCCGTCGGGCCGCAAGCTCGACGAGCTGTACAAGCTGGCGTGGAAGAAGGGCCTGAAGACCACCTACTACCTGCGCACCATGGGTGCCACGCACACCGAGAAGTCCACCATCAGCGATCACCGACTGAACGCGGTGGCTAACGCAGGCAAGGGCTCGGGTGGTGGTACCGGCGCCGCGAACGGCGGCTCGGCCACCAACGGGGGCGGGGCCGCCAGCAACGGCGGTGGCCGCCCGACGGCCAGCGCCAAGCCGGCGCCGGCCGCGGCCCCCACCGCGCCCATGGCCTGTGCCATCGACGATCCGGACTGCGAGGCCTGTCAGTAGGAAAAGATCCCAGTCCGCAAATGAACGCGAATCGACGCGAATGAAGACAAGACTAAGCCGACTTTATTCGCACTCATTCGCGTGCATTTGCGGACCGTTCAAACACTGCTTCTAACGAAGACTGCACCAGGACAACACCATGCTTGACTTCGAAGACACCCCGCGCCAGGGCATCCCGAACCGCGACGCCCACAAGCACGGCACCGTATCCAACCCGAACCCGGCCGGCGCCACGCCGGACCCGTTCGCGCTCGATCGCGAGCCGGAAGCGCCGCAGCACGCCGATGCCGGCGACGCCGTCACCGGGCTGGAGCAGGTCGAACTCGGCGGTGGTCGCGTACAGGTCGACGACAAGGCCATCATCAACTGCCGCGCCGACGTCAACCAGCTCGTGCCCTTCAAGTACACCTGGGCCTGGGACAAATACCTCAACGCCTGCGCCAACCACTGGATGCCGCAGGAAGTGAACATGGCGGCGGATATCGCCACCTGGAACGACCCGAACGGCCTGACCGACGACGAGCGCCTGATCCTCAAGCGTGGCTTCGGCTTCTTCTCGTCCTCCGAATCGCTGGTGGCCAACAACCTGGTGCTGGGCATCTTCAAGCACCTCACCAACCCCGAATGCCGCCAGTACCTGCTGCGCCAGGCGTTCGAGGAAGCCGTGCACGGCCACTGCTTCCAGTACATCGTGGAAAGCCTCAACCTCGACGAGGGCGAGATCTTCAACATGTACCGCGAGCTGCCGAGCGTGCACAACAAGGCCGCCTGGGCCCTGCAGTACACGCAATCCCTGTCCGACCCGAACTTCAAGACCGGCACCCCCGAAAACGACCAGAAGTTCCTGCGCGACCTCATCGCCTTCTACTGCGTGTTCGAAGGCATCTGGTTCTATGCCGGCTTCGTGCAGTTCCTGTCCTTCGGCCGCCGCAACAAGATGACCGGCACCGCCGAGCAGGTGCAATACATCATGCGTGATGAGTCCATGCACCTGAACTTCGGCATCGACGTCATCAACCAGATCAAGATCGAAAACCCGCACCTCTGGTCCGAGGCCTTCCAGGAAGAAGCCCGCGCCATGATCGACGAGGCCATGCACCTCGAGATCGAATCCGCCCACGACACCATGCCGCGTGGGGTGCTGGGGCTGAACGCTTCGATGTTCGATGAATATATGAAGTTCATCGCTAATCGGCGTTGCTCGCAGATCGGTCTGGCTGAGCTGTATCCCGGCGCGGAGAATCCGTTCCCGTGGATGAGTGAGATGATGGATCTCAATAAAGAGAAGAACTTCTTTGAGACTCGGGTGATTGAGTATCAGACGGGTGGGGCGCTTAGCTGGGATTAAGCAGTCGGTAGTAAAAAGAACTAAGAATCTGATAATTTAGCGGGCTATGCGCCCGCTAAATTATATGTGAACGAATTGTCGTGCTACCCGAATTAGCTCATAAAAAACCGATAGACCGGGTTTACCCTGTAGTCAAATGGGCTGGGGGTAAGAGGTGGTTTGTTTCTCGTTTCGGCGATCTGTTTCCGAGAGATATAATCCGATATATTGAGCCATTCGCTGGCGGAGCCGCCGTTTTTTTCAGTCTTCGCCCCGAAAGTGCTATTTTGTCGGACGCAAACTCTGAACTCATTAACTGCTATTCAAAGATAAAAAATAATCCTAAAAAAATTATTGAAATACTGGAGCGGCATCAAAAAAGGCATGATGAGCAATACTATTATTCTGTGCGAGATGAGAGTCCGTCTTGCAAATACGAGCAGGCGGCTCGCTTTCTTTACCTAAATAGGACTTGCTGGAATGGTCTATATAGGGTAAATAAAAAAGGAAAATTCAACGTGCCAATTGGCACCAAATCGAAGGTCTTGTTACCTACCGATGATTTTTACGCGGCGTCTCGGTTGCTGTCTCGAGTAGAGCTAATTCATTCTGATTTTGAGCCGGTCATAGCAAAAGCAGAAGACGGGGATTTTCTGTTTGTGGATCCGCCGTACACGGTCAATCATAACAACAACGGTTTCGTTAAATACAACGAGAAAATATTTTCTTGGTCTGATCAAGAAAGGCTTTTCGGTTCGTTGAAGAAGGCGAGTCAGCGTGGTGTAAAAATCTTAGCAACCAATGCAGATCATCAGTCTATTAAAGAGCTTTATGAATTGGATTTTGATCTAATGCCTATATCGCGGAATAGTATTATTTCTGGAAAATCAAGTTTTCGTAGGCAAACAAGCGAGTTGCTGATTAAGAATTATTAATGTCTAAGTTGTTCTATTATGTCGTCGTTTACGGCTTGATTACGTGTCCAGTTGAATTGACTTTCTGCAAAACTCTGACAGTCAGTGAATATCCCATCAAAAACCGGCGCGTTTAACCCAATTGATTTTGCTCGATGTACAGCGTAGCCGACATATGCCCTTGCGTACTGATATAGCGTCGCAGGTCTTCCGTGGAGCCAATTGCTAAACTCTCCGTTGGTGTACGTCTCAGAATGAGCAAGGGCGGTCTCTAGCCCGATTTGGGGGTCATAATTGAGCTCTTTACGTAAATCGTGCACCAAATCGATTTCGTTCGTATCAAGAACCACAGCCCACTCGTATTGGGAAGTTACTTCCGATGCGATTTTATTTGAAAGAACTTGGTAGAACGACCAGAAATCTTTATGCGGCCCCCTGCCTACTAGTATGCCGGGGTGGGCAGTGCGATGTATTTGGAAGCCAATTTTGTTAGTGCTGGTGCGGTCTATATCGATCCACAGCTTCTTTTTAATAAACCAAGCCCCGCTTGTTAGGCTAACAACCTTCGCTGCGTGGAAAGACGCGTAATAAAAGCTGACGCCCGACCATTGCGTCGTGCCCTTCATGGATCCTTCGAGTCCGTGAGCAAATGTGCTACAAGCTAAAGCGAGATGACGAGTAGCATCATTGCTCATTGCGGTGGCCAACGAGCGGAATTTATCGGTCCCTGATCTTGCTACTGACAGACTTGAGTTCGCAGTAAGAAATTGATCCACTGAGCGTGAAGCGGGGTCATGGGACGTGGCTTGCTCGGCGTACACTGCGAAGGACTCTGTAAGGTCTAATACGTCCATAACTAGGCGCGGGCCCCCCACAACATTTCGCTAATAACTGTTCTAATCTGAGATATTCCAGCAGTCCCCTGTTGGCCTCTAATTTTCTCTTGATCCAGTTCGGTAACGTCAATCGGCGATAAGGCTTTTTCTAGTTGTTGCAGTGTTATCTCTCCGACAGGAATATCTATAGCTTCTATAACTTGAGGGTATAGTTGTAACAGCGCGCGGATCACGCGGTTTTGGTAAAGGTTGGATTCGCCGCTAATCCAGCCTGCTTTATCGAGCGATTTTATTGCGTCGAAATACGCTATTAATTGCTCCCGTTGTGTTTCATATCCGACTTCGCCCATGCGAAGCGGGGAATTTCTCTTTTTAATTAGAGACTTTATTTCGGGTGCAATCGACGCCTGCGTTAAAGATTTACTTTTATCTTCCCCGGTTAGGTCTATACGCTGAAACAGCGGGCTCGAAAGATCGGTGCTTAAGTCATATGTTAGATCTGCAGCGCGAGCCATTTCGGGATCGCTGTCGCTACGCGTCAACCTGACTAGGTCCCATCTTAGAGAAGCAGGAACTCGCTTCTGAGTATCATTAATTTCTACGAAAAGGGTGGCCATCTCGGGCTCGGATAGACCCAAGTGTATCGTGCACCCGTATTTTATTCCGCGCTTAGCAAAATGTTGCGCCCAAAGGCGGTGCTGCCCGTCGACGATCAGGAACTTAATGTCGGGGCTGAACTCTACTTTAGAGTCATGTATTTCGAGCTCTTGGGTGTCTGTGGCTAATACGATGGTGTTAGGGAAAATGCGTCCCTGGTCGATGACGTTTGCCGCAATTTTTTTTGCCCGGCTTTCATTGACAGTTCGTTGGAAGCCCAATTCTGGATCGTCTATGCGCCAGGATGGCGTAGTTCGCTCTAGTAGAAAGCTGCCGTCAACATTTGCGAAAACTATTTTCGTGGGATCAGATTGTAGTAATAAGCCTGGAAAGTTTCTGCTTGCCACTTTTGGAACCTTCGTTTTGGATGCTAGCTCTCGATGCTCGAAGCGCCAGCTAAGTTTAAAGTGTTTCAGGGTACGTATATCTTATCGGCATAGTTCGACGCAATCGCTGTCTGACAACTCAGGTGCGAGCGTTGAGGAAGGTGGATTCAACTCCCAACTGCAACAGGGCGACCCTGTTTCAGGACTTCATGAGGCGTTAGATAATTGAGACGCTTTCGTGGCCGATGGTTGAGCAAAGCCACGACTTTGTCTACATCCGACTGCTCGACTTGGCTCAACGCGCTGCCCTTGCGAAAAAATTGACGTAAAAGTCCGTTCAGGTTCTCGTTGCACCCGCGCTGCCAAGGCGAGTGTGGTTTCGCAAAGTACACGGTTAGACCCGTGCTCCGAGCAATGCGCGCGAACGCGCTGAACTCGGAGCCGTTGTCGTAGGTGAGCGTATGCCGCCATCGCCGCGGGAGTTTTTGGAAAGCGGCAATCGTCGCATCCGCTAACGGCTCCGAATGCCGGCTTCTCAATTTGAAGGCCACGAGATAGCCGCTTTTACGCTCCACGTGGGTCGCGATCGCGCCCGTGTTGTTCTTACCCCAGATCGTGTCGCCTTCCCAATCGCCATAGCGCGCTCGACGATCGACGATGGCCGGGCGCTGCTCGATATCCAGGCGGGCGGTCAGCCGGCTTGTCAGTTGCGACAGCCGACGTCGACGCCGCCGATGTTTGTGGCGCCGTCTAAGATAGGGCGGGAGTTGGGGTCAGGTCTTGCCTTTTGCTATCGCCGGCGTATTGTGAACCCATGGCCAGACCCTTACGACTCGAATTCGCCGGCGCGCTGTATCACGTCACCTCGCGTGGTGACCGCCGTGAAGATATTTACGAAGACGACGAGGATCGCGTCGCCTTCTTGAACGTCTTGGCGAGCGTGGCGCGGCGCTTCAACTGGCTTGTTCATGCGTATTGCTTGATGAGCAATCACTATCATCTGTTGATTGAAACGCCGGATGGCAACCTCTCCCAGGGCATGCGGCAACTCAACGGGGTGTATACCCAGTACAGCAATCGTCGCCATCGCCGAGTCGGGCATCTGTTCCAAGGGCGCTACAAGGCGATACTGGTGCAGAAGGAGTCGTATCTTCTCGAGGTGGCACGCTATATCGTCTTGAACCCGGTTCGGGCTGGCATGGTGCGTAGCGCGGGCGATTGGCCGTGGAGCAGTTACCGCGCGACGGCCGGCCGCGAGGCTATCCCGGAATGGCTGACGACGGACTGGGTGTTGTCGGCATTCGACACGCACCAGCGCGAGGCGCAGCTGGCGTATCGCCGCTTTGTAAGCGAGGGGCGGGGCTTGCCGGTGCCTTGGGATGCGGTGGCGAATCAAGTGTTTTTAGGGGATGACGCCTTTGTTGACGACATGCGCGCCCGCATTGAGCACGCGAATCCGCGGCTCGACGAGGTGCCCAGGGCCCAGCGTGCCGGCCGAGCCCGCCCGATCGGCGACTATGAGAAAGAGGCCGGCTCGCGTGATGCGGCGATCGTCGCCGCTTATGCCTCGGGCGGCTACACCATGCAGGAGCTCGGGGCATATTTCGGTCTGCACTATTCGCGGATCAGCCGGATTATCAAGCGGTTCGAGTCTTAGGCATTGATGGGCATAACGCGGTAGCCAACGGCCCGGAGTCGGTGTCTCGCTAATCGGTGCTCGGCGCGGATAAGGCTGGTGGCATAGGCTGAGCTGATGCGGTTGTCATGGGCAGGCGGATTAAGCGCCTGGACTCGTCCCTTGTTTGTAGCCGCGCCAACCTCAGCGGTTCCCACATGATCCATGCCGGGCGGATGTCGGCCGGAGCTCGGCACGGGCGCCGCAAGCGCGATGATCTTGATTCGGTCGGGTTCGGTCCGTGTGCCGATGCCTTGGGGCGGCGACGAGTCATGAATTGCCGACACGACCCTTGCAATTCATCCTAACCAGCCATATACCATCCCCATGGATGGCAATTGGATGTCTGGTGGCTGCAGGAAATGAGAAGCTCACGATCAATCTCGGTCCGGTCGATCTCGGACGAATTGATCTGCTGGTGCAAGAAGGGTTTTACGCGAACCGTAGCGATTTCATTCGTACGGCGATCCGCAGCCAACTTGTGGCCGAACGCGAGCCACTCGCCCGGTCGATCGAGCGACACAGCCTGGATATGGGCGTGCGCGACATCACACGCGACGAACTGGAAGCCGCGCGCCGAGAAGGCCGCGCATTGAATATCAGCGTGGTCGGCCTGGCCCGTATTGCATCCGATGTTTCCCCCGATCTGGCACAAGCCGCGATCGACTCGCTGGCGGTGCTCGGCAGCCTGCAGGCGAGTGCGGAGGTCAAAGCCGCGCTCGCCGATCGCTTGCGCTGAACGACAACCGCGACTGCCCCAATATTCCCGATTCTCAAGGCGACGACACACCATGACCTTTTCTCTGCAATTTGACGCCGTCGCGGAAGCCCGCCCCGGCAACGCCTGGAAAGCACGCTGGCACCGCTCCTGGCCCGCCTACGAAGCCTGGTGGATCGCATCGGGCGGCGACCACGGCCCGTCGCGCGCTGCGTGCGAAGCCGCGCTGGCGGAACACATGCCGGAACTTGCCCCGGTGCACGCACGCCTGACGTCGCTCGCCGGCGGCGGCGACCGCGCCGCCCGTTTTCTGTCGACGTGGTGTCCGCCGACCTATCTCGGCGGCTGCTCGCTTGCAGCGCGGGCCGATAAAGGCGAGGTGCGGCTGCTGCGTAACTACGATCTTTCCCCTGAACTCAACGAAGGGTTGCTGCTGCGTACCGAATGGACCGGTATGCCGGTCATGGGCATGGTCGAATTCCTCTGGGGGCTGTCGGATGGCATCAACGGCGCCGGACTGTCCGTGGCCTTGGCCTATGGCGGTAGCGGTACGGTCGGCGAAGGGTTTGGCATCACCACGATCCTGCGCTATGTGCTGGAAACCTGTCGCGATCTGGACGAAGCGCTGGCCGTGCTCGCTCGTGTGCCCTCGCATATGGCATACAACCTCGTGGTTGCCGACCGCCACGGCCATACTTGCGCGGTCGAGTTGCACCCGGGCGGGGGATTGACCCGGCGCAAACAGTCCATTGCGACCAACCATCAACACAACGGGCCGGCGCCCGATCGCCCCGGTTTCACGCGTACGGTGGCACGTCAGGAAAGCCTCGAAGCCCTCTTTGCGTCGCGCGTTCCGCCCGCGCAGCTGTCTGAAGCCTTCCTGGCCGAACCGTTGTTTCAACGAAACTACGCCCAGGGGTTCGGCACGCTGTTCACCACCGAGTACGATCCGGCCGCCGGGGCCATGACGCTGCACTGGCCGGACGACAGCTGGCGGCAAACGCTGGAAGACTTCAAGCCTGGAAGCCGCCTCGTGCATTACGGCGAGCCGGCCGCCGAGACGACGGACCTCGCCGCCACGCTTGCGCTCCTGCGGCCGTTCCTGCCGGAAACCTGGCACAGCCAGTTCGATACATGGCTCGCGGCGAGTGCCGATGGTACGACCGACTGGGCGGCCTTCGGCCGGCTGTTCGCCGACGGCTGGATGAATCCGCCGGCCGCCGAGCGGCCGAGGCACGCGCCGCAGCGTATGTAGTGCCGGTCGACACGACCCGGCGGGGCAAGAGCCGGCCGTTGTGTCGAGCCGAGCCATCGCTAGCCAGCCCCGAAGCGCCGCGACGCACGTTCGCGGCGCTCTTGTCAGCGCCGTGTTGTACCTCCGCGTCGGCCGGACTCAGCGGTCGGCGTTAAGCCGATGCCGAACGCCGCATCGCGTCAGTGGTCGACGCCCCGATAGAACGCGGCCGGCTCCTTAAACCGACCAATCGGCTTCGCGTGCGCATTCGAGCGCGTTGGAGTGAGCTGGGATACGTAGCGGCGCAGCTGGATCGGTCGGGACGCGCCATGCTGCCTCGGCGACGTCCACGGCGTGACCGACTGGACTTGATGAGTCGGTGATTCGGGCGATGGCCTGCTGCACCCGGTCCGCACAGGCGGCGTTGTTTAGCCCTAGCAATGTGCGTTGTCCCGAAAGTGAGTTTCCAGCGAAAGACCGGGTAGACCGATGGGAAGAGATGACGAGGCAGAGCGCAGTTTTAATCGCGTCCTCGTGCTTGGCCCGTTTCCCAGCAGATCTACCCGTAATACGTAACCAGCAAGTCTTGTGCTGTGCTAATGCTCACGGTCTAATTTAATTAGGGTGAATTAGATCGGGGGATTGAAGTGCTTATCCAGCTCGGCGTGCTCGTCGGCACGCTCGCGATCGTGTCGCCGCCTTTTTTTATAGTCCTGGCCCAGATTCACTGGAACGGATTTCGCGACAAGCAGACTGGTCGTCGCCACCCGATTACGCGGGGCATGCTCCGCCCGCCGGGTCACGCGCTTTCTGAAAAGCGTCGGGAGTCGGCCATGAACGTGATGTATTACATGGCGTTCGGTCCAATGACCGGTTTTATCGCGTTGGCGACTGTCTTCGGAGTTCCGTATTTCAGCGGCGAACCTGCCTCAAATTTCTTAGTCTATATGGCCATCGTTGCGACACTCGGTGTGTCGACTTGGGCTGGACTGAAGTTGCGACAGTTGCTTGTAGAGCTGCAAGCGCTTCGGCTTGGTTGGGAAGGCGAGGTCGCTACCGCTGAGGAGCTCAACAAGCTCATGCGGGATGGCTTCGAAGTCTTTCACGACTTACCGTGCGAGCGATTTAACATCGATCATGTAGTCGTGGGCCCTACCGGGGTCTTCGCAGTCGAAACCAAGACGCGTTCCAAACAGAAAAGGACCGACGACGTAGACAATGATTACACCGCGATCTTCGATGGCGAGGTTCTTGACTTCGCCGGGTGGCGTGATCGCCGGTGTCTGGAACAGGCCAGGCGCCAGGCGAAGTGGCTAAGCGATTGGCTGACTTCCGCGACCGGCGAGCGGACAGTCGCCACACCTGCAATTGCCATCCCTGGTTGGCGGATTGAAAGGCTTAAAGGATCAACCAAGCAGTCGACGCGCGTATTCACTCCTCGCGAAGCGAAGAGCTTAGTACGTAACCCGACAATGCAGCCGCTTGATCACGGGGCGATGAAGCGGATCGTTCACCAACTTGATCAGAGATGCCGGCAAGATCTCGTGCCGCGGTCAGCCGGCCGATAATTAGCCGTTCGGTAATAAGCGGCAATACGGCACAGACTACGGCTTCTAAATTTGGTCTCCCGCTCTCTTAGTGTTTAGATCAAGCCCAGCCCTCTAAGCGTTCATGGCGTATCTTGGATGTACCAACGCAAAGAGCGCCCTATGAAAAAACTCAAGAACGAAAAAGAACTCGTTAAGAAAGCGCTCGCGCTGGGTGTGGCGTATGGCGAGAACCGTGGTGTCGTTGAGTTCGAGCCGACCGATTCTGCGACCGATAAGCTGGAATACATCTATCGGTTGCTCGTGCACGACGGCATTATTCAGCCTTTGCCGGCGGAGCAGGTCTCGCAGAAGGCGATCCAGCATCGGTTGGCGATGTGGGCAGCCCGGCAATAAGGCGGGCACGGGCGGCCGATGCAGTGTGGGCCCATTCGGGGCTATTACAGAAAAGTTTACGCCCGATGACGCGAGAAAAACGGCGGTCGGCAGGAATCTCTCAGGCCGCGAAATCTCGCGGCCTTCAGGCTCATAAGGCGGCAGATCACGGTTTGCAGATCAACGTGCACGCTGGCGACGTACCAGCGTGCCACTGCCAGCAATTCGCCTGCCTATCCGGCTAGAAGTTCCAGCTTGCCCCGACACGGACTTCGTTATCGAAGCCAATGTTGCGCCGGTCGGTACTTGCATTGCTGCCGCGATAGCCAACGGAGAGGGCGATGGCGGGGGTGACATAGCCGCGCACGCGCACGCCATAGCGAACGCCGTTGGCGTCGCCGAGGTTGGTATCGCCGTCGACGTTGCCGTAGTCGACATAGCCGACGTGCGGGTTGATCTCGATGCGCGGTTCCACCATCCAGCGCAGGCCGGCGTCGACGCCGAAGCCGTTACCGCTGGCATCATCATGGCAGCGTACATCCTGCAGGCCGAGCCGTTCGTAGGAGACCTGGCCGTAGTAGCCAAGGCCGGTGCCCGGGGCGCCGCCGTAATCGAAGAAGTCGTCGAGGCCGACGCCGACGCTGGTGCGATTGGCATCGAGGTTGCGGTCGTTGACGTCTAGCCAGTCGTAGCTGGCGTTGACGAACACGTGCGGGTTTATCGCGAACGAGCCTTTGATGCCATAGCCGTTGTAGTCCTTGCCCACACCATGCGCATGCCCGTAGGCGGTATAGGTGCCTTGCACGTAGGTATAGCTGGGGGCGCCGGTGGCGTTCTGGGCGGCGGCTGTGGCCGACAGCGGCAGGAGTATGGCTGCGGCAAGGAATCGTTTTTGCATCGAGTTCAGGTTTCGAGGATGGATCGCGGCCGAGGCTAGGAGCCGGCGAGCCTTCGGTAAACTCGGGTTTTCATGGGGAACAGTGTGCGCAAGCCCTGCGCGATGCATCGGGGAAGAGGCGTGCTGAGGGGGCGGCTAGCGGTTTCGTCGCGTTCCCATCGGTTACGGACAAAACGGCCTATAGACCGGTGTTTGGCCGAGCGCGCGGACTCGCACGAAACCGCAACAGACCCGGGCGCGTTTGCCCGGTAGCGCCGCGGGGCTCACCATCTCATAGCAGTTCGGCCGGTAGCGTCGGACACGGCAGGCAAACGGATCGATTGAGGCAATCGCCGGGTAGGACTCCGCCGCGGAGCCGGCACCGGTCTGGATTCTTCAAGGCGTAGGCGACGGAGGCGATATGGAGTCTCGTTCGGGGACAGGGTTTGCGCTGTTGGGGGCCTCGCTGATCGCGATCAGTTATGGGCTGGCGCGTTTTGCCTTCGGGTTGTTCGTGCCGCCTATTCGTGCGGATCTGCAGCTGACGCCCTCGCTTATCGGCATTATCGGTGCGCTGCCTCTTGTGAGTTTTGTTTTGGCGACCCTGGTGGCGCCCGTCGCCGCCGATCGGCTGGGGGCGCGCAATACGGCGGTGCTGTCCGGGCTTTTCGGTGTGGGCGGGCTGGGGCTGATCAGCCAGGCCGCGGCTGCATTGCCGCTGGGCATTGGTGTGTTCGCCTGCGGCATCTGTACCGGCCTGATGATGCCGGCGCTCACCGCGGCCATGCAGGCGCTGGTGGATCGCTCGGTGCATGGGCGGGTGAGCTCGGTGATGAATGCGGGCACCAGCATCGGCGTGATCGTTGCCGTGCCGAGTGTTCTGTTTCTGGCCAACGCCTGGCGCGCGGCGTATATCTCGTTTGCCGTTCTGGCGGGCATCGGGGTGATCGCGACGTGGTTTTTCATTCCCTCCGTGTCGCGCGTGATGCCCTCGAACGCGGCGCCGCCGGCCCCCATCAGTGGATTGCAATGGCGCCGTCTTGCACGGCTGTCGTTGTTTTCATTCGCGATGGGCGTGGTGTCTTCCGCGTACTGGATCTTCGCGCCCGATCTGGTGGTCACGCTGGGTGGCCTGACTTCCGACGCCACTGGCTGGTTATGGCTCGCGGTAGGTATCGCCGGCCTTGGCGGCGCCGTGGTGGCCGATCTGGCCGATCGCAACAATCCGCCGATCACGCAGGCCCTGATGTTGATGATGCTGGCGGCGAGCCTGGCATTGCTTGCGGCTAGCCCCGGCCAGCTGGATATCACGGTGTTCTCTGCGTTGGTCTTCGGGCTGGCCTATATGAGTCTGACGGGGCTGTATCTCATGACGGGCATCCGTCTGTTGCCCGGGCGGCTGTCCATGGGGCCGGTGCTGCCCTTTATGGCCGTCTCACTCGGCCAGGCCGCGGGCTCGCCCGTCGTCGGTGCGCTGGTGAATAACATCGGTTATGCCCATACGTTTGCCGTGTTCTCGGCGCTGGGTATTCTGGTGGCGATGTTGTCGCCGTTTTACCCGCGCTACATCGACCACGAGCCGGAAGAAGCCGTAGCCGAGCCGGAAACTGAAACCGGCCTCCAGGCGGCCTATGATTACCAGCTGCAGGACGACGAGGGCGAGCCGCTACAGACGGTCGACCCGGAAGCCGAAAGTCAGACGGTTGGTACCGAAAATGACACAAAGCCGGATAACCGCGGTGCCTGAGTCTTTGATCTGCGGCTACGGCAGCACGCGGCGCAGGCCCGGGTCATAAACGTGGGCGCTTCTTGTGCCGGGTGGCCGGCCCAAAGACCGGTCGGACTGATCAGATCGATTGGCCGAGCCGCGACAATGATCCCGCCGTTCCGCGCCCATGGCGCGGGGCATCGCGTTGATTTATCGCGGTAACCGGCACGGGGCGTGAAGGCTGGTCGGTTTTATCGGCCGTTGCGGATTCTCCTGGGTACAGCTGGGCGGTTGGGCTGCTCGGGCTGCGGACCGTTTATCGCCGGTGCCCGGCCACGCATGGCGGGCGCGAGTCTCCACCCACGCGCGAATTCGTTCGGCATCGGTCGGCGAGACCGGGTTGTAGACGATCATGCTCAGATCCGGGAGGCCTTCAACGGCAAAGGTGGAGAATTCCAGGGCCAGCGAGCCCAGTTCCGCGCGGCGCTTGAACGCGGTGTTGCGAGCGAACGATTGCGCCGGGGCGGTATCGTGCGGGCAGCCGGTAAGCGCAGCCGTATACTGCGCGAATCGAATGGTTCAGCTTTACCCTAACGGATGACCGGGCGTTTCTGATATGTACAGACTTTTGGCGAAATTCAATCTGGCGGCTATGGCGGCTATGGCGGCTTTCTGCATGTTGAGCCTGGCGACCACCATGGCCTATGCCGGCGATAATGCGGTCACCCATCTCAAGATCATCAATACCAAGACGGGGCACGGCGCCGTGGCCGTACCGGGGGCGCGTGTGACCGTGGATTACACGGGTTGGCTTTACGCGCCAGATGCCAAGCAGCATCGCGGAAAGGAATTCGACAGTTCGAAGGACCACGGCCAGCCGTTCAGTTTTGTGCTGGGCGCTGGTCAGGTGATCAAAGGTTGGGATCAGGGCGTGAAAGGGATGCGCGTGGGTGGCGAGCGTACGCTCATCATTCCGGCCGACATGGCTTATGGCGCGCGGGGCGCCGGCGGCGTCATTCCGCCGAACGCCGCGCTGGTCTTCGATGTTTCGCTCGAGAAAGTCCAGAAGTGATACGGCGACCGTGGTGATCCACGGGCTTGACCGATTCCTTGGGCACTTCCAATCGGGCCGGGGGCGAGCCCGGCACCGCGGTTCAGTGGCCCCATAGCCGCTTCGAGGCAATCGCTGCGCCTTCGGCGAGTGCCCCCAGTTTGGCCCAGACTACGCCGGCTGCGATCTCCCGTTCCAGAGCGGCGGCATCGAACGGGGCGCGTTTTTCTCGACGAACCAGTAATTGAGACAGGCTTTGCGGGCGCGGCAAGCTACCGGTGTGCGTTGTCAGAATACGGTCGGTGCTTTGCTTCATTACTTGTTCCTTTAATGACGGGCAGGCGCGGCACCGGGCGGACTCAGGGCTCGGCCGCGATGCGGTTCTTCAAGACGGCATCAGAAGGGGTAGAGGTCTTGCGATATGCATCGATCGCAAGACCGGGTCATAAACATCGGGCCGATAGTTGGGCGTGATGTGCCAGCCGGCTTGTTTAGGCGCCGGTGGCCACCGGCCGCGACGAATCGCTACTCCAGGCGCTCCACGAGCCCGGGAATAGACGCGGCAACGGCCGACCCAGGACCGCGCAGGCCAGAATGAGCTGGCAAGCACTGATGCCCGAGCCGCAGTAGCTGATGGCGTTGTCATCTTGCGGCAGCGCCTTGGCCAGTTCCGCCGGAGAGAGGAAACGCGCCCGGCTGTCCACCAGTGATGCGGCCGGTATGCTCCGCGCGCCGGGGATATGGCCGGCGGCGGGGTCGATCGGTTCGTTCTCGCCGCGGAAGCGTTCGCCGGGCCGGGCGTCCATCAGCACCGCGTCGCCGCGTGCAACGTCTTCGATGGTGGCGATCAGGTCATCGTTGAACGTCGGCTGCCAATCGCTGGGGCTCGGGTCGGGCGATACGCTTTCGATGGGATAGTCGCCGTTGCGCCAGGCTTGCCAGCCGCCATCGAGCACATGCACCGACGGGTGCCCGGCCCACACCAGCATCCACCAGGCACGGGCCGCGGCGAGCGCGCCGCCCATGTCGTCGTAGACCACGACATCGCACTGCGGCGTGATGCCCCAGGCGCGTAGTTGGGCGCCGAACTGTTCGTGGCTCGGCAGCGGATGGCGGCCGCCTTCCGCGGATGGGGTGGCCGATAGCTCCCGATCCATGTCGGCATGACGTGCGCCCGGCACGTGGCTCTCGCGCCAGAGCGATCGTCCGGCGTCGGCATCTTGCAGCCGCGCCCGTGCATCGAGCACGACGACATCGCGGCCTTTGGCCAGCCAGTCGCCCAACGTCTCGGCATCGATCAATACGTCTTTCATGGTTCGTTCCGGCTGCGCTCGAAGTGGTTATGGCCAAAGCGTGCCAGTCGATCGCGTGGCGCACCAGTAGGCGCGTGGCCGGCCGCCGAGCGGTCCCGTCGTGAGAACAGCGAGGCGCCGGTTAGCTCGAGATAGGCTTCGGGCCTGACTTGTGGCACGCGCACGACACGGCTTCTCGTATCTTGAGTAGGTCAAGACAAGACGAGTCCCGGAGCCGGAGAGGCGGCCGGGCCCGCCGCCATGGCGGGCCCGGTCCAGGCGATTTTCGGCAGCGATTCGGGGCTCAGCCGGTAACCGCCAACGCCTGCTCCAGGTCGGCGAGCAGGTCGTCGATATGTTCAATGCCAACCGACAGCCGCACCATGTCGGGGGTGACGCCGGCGCTTGCTAGTTCGGCCTCGTTGAGCTGGCTGTGGGTAGTGGCCGCGGGCATGGCGGCACAGCTCTTGGCGTCGCCGATGTTCACCAGCCGGATAAACAGCTTCAGCGCGTTGTAGAACTTCACGCCGGCGTCCAGACCGCCCTCGATGCCGAAGGACAGAATGCCCGAGGCCCTGCCGTTCATATAGCGCTGTGCGAGCGAGTGGTCGCGGTGGCTGGGCAACCCGGCATAGTTGACCCAGGTGACGCGATCGTGGGCTTCCAGGTATTCGGCGATGCGCTGGGTGTTCTCGCAGACCCGCTCCATGCGCAGGGCCAGCGTTTCCAGCCCTTGCAGGAACATCCAGGCGTTGAACGGGCTCATTGCGCCGCCCATGTTGCGCAGCGGCACGACACGAGCCCGGGTGATGAAGGCAGCCTCGCCGACATCCCTGGCGTAGTTGATGCCGTGATAGGACGGGTCCGGCGTGGTCAGCAGCGGGAAGCGCTCGGCGTGTTCCAGCCAGGGGAAGCGTCCGGAATCGACGATGAGCCCGCCGATGGTGGTCCCGTGGCCGCCGATATACTTGGTTGCGGAATGGACGACGATATCGGCGCCGTGTTCGATCGGGCGCAGCAGCGTGGGGGTCGCGACCGTGTTATCGACAATCAGCGGCACGCCGTGTGCGTGGGCGATTTCGGCCAGCCGAGCGATATCGGCGATATTGCCGGAGGGGTTGCCGATCGACTCGCAGTAGATGGCCTTGGTGTGGTCATCGATGAGCGCGGCCATGGCCTCCAGGTCGTCCTTGTCGGCAAAGCGCACGCTCATGCCCTGGCGCGGCAGCGTATGCGCGAACAGATTGTAGGTGCCGCCGTAGAGTTCGCTGATCGAGACGATATTGTCGCCGGCTTCGGCAATCGTCTGGATCGTCGCCGTGATCGCCGCCATCCCGGAGGCCATGGCCAGCGCGCCGACGCCCCCTTCCAGCGCGGTGATGCGCTGTTCGAGTACGGCGCAGGTGGGATTCATGATGCGGCTGTAGATGTTGCCGGATACTTTCAGATCGAACAGATCGGCGGCGTGCTGCGCATCGTCGAATGCATAGGACGTGGTCTGATGCAGCGGCACAGCCACGGCGTGCTGTTCGTCCGGCGTGTACCCGCCGTGCAGGGCGATGGTTTCGGGTTTCATGCGAGGGCTTCCTGAGTTTTGTGAATCGCGGCGCCCGGCGTGATCGCTTGGTGTAGGTATGCATGACCGAGCCTCCCGAGTTTAGGACAATCGCGGCGGTTCGCGGGTGTGTTGTATAAGCCGGGTTTGTACTCAGGCTTCTATGCACCCAGTGGGTGAACGAACCGGCTGATCCATGTCTGTTACCGTCACGGGTAGATTTAAGACAAAACGGCTTTAACTTCTTTGAAGCAATACGTGTTCACGGTGGAAGTTCAAGAAATACCTCTGCCTATCCGTAAATCGTCCAACGTTCAATCGTTGGTCGGTAGGCACTCCCATTTTGTTTAGCGACTGCGCATGCGCGACGGGAGACACAACTAACTCGCCATCGTCTTGAAAGGAGATGAAGCCGCGATCGAATAAATGATCGATCGATGGGGTCAGAAATAGCCCGTTTTCGCCGTCTAGCCTTTCTTCGTTGGTTACGCAGTCCCGCCACGGTTTGCAATGGCTGGCTCGTAAGTGGGTCGGCCGGTCAACTTTAGTGACGCGGCAATACTTCTCTCTCGCCATTACGCGCTCGCGGAAGAGCCCCTGGCCGCGTCGGGCATTGATTAAAGTCTGCCTAACCGTGTTATCGAGACTTGGATCGGTTTCGATGCGACGGGTTAGCTCAGCTTCCCAAATAGCGATAGCGTTTGGGCTCCCCGTTTCGGGTAGCGTTTCGGCGACGCGATGCCCTCGCACCAGGTCTAGAATTGGCCGGCCCATGAGTCGCGCGAGTTCTTCAGCCAGCTCGAACGGCAATTCCGTTAAGTAAACCTGTTGCAGACCATTGCCATTCTGCTGGAGTGGGGAATAGCGGTCTGGCAGGCGAGGCGCCAAGGTCGCCATATGGTCTTTCGGCCGCATCGGGTGTCTTTCTGTTTTGAAGCGGACGTCCACGCGCCAGCCGATCTCGTCCCATTGCTGGCCGATAGCGCCAAATTCGTCTGGCCGCGGGCACTCATAACAAAATGACTGTGCGATGCCGATGGCATGCATGCGCGTTGCGACGAAAGAGAACACGATATCGCCGGGGGAGACTTCGCGCATGCTCTCGTAGAAAGGGTTGCGCGACTGGTTACTGCGTCGCTGTGGCGACCATAGGTAGCCGCCGGCTATCTCCTGCCGATACGTCTGATTCTGGTTGACCCACCAATATCGCAAAGTGGTTCAGATGATCCCCGGGTTGAGCATGAGTCTGTTTATGAGTGCCGATAGGGTCAAGTTGCCGAGCAACCGGTATTGCTCGGCCGCTACGAGATAGGCTGCTTCGGTTATATTGCTCTACGGGGGGGGAATAAAGACCTACACCGAATGTCCCGGCGAAGAAGACGAAAGCAGGCAAGCGGCCTGGATTTGATCGTGGCGGCGCCCTGGCCGGCTGGCATCATCCTGGGCGTTGTGGGGTTTGTGGCCATCCGATATGGATTGGGCTGGGCATTGTCGGGCACGAGTAATCCCTTCCTGGCATCTATGGCCGAGCCGCTTCGCGGCGGCGCGCTTGCCGGGCTGGCGTGGTTGTTTCTTGGCGTTTGTTGTTTTGGCTCGCTGATGTCGTTCGTTCGACAGCGCTTTTCACTGCGGTCGGCAACGAGCAAGAAACCCGCCGCCAGCCGCAGTCCGCGACGTGCCAGGAAAGCATCGCCATCGGCTGGCAGGCGTGAGGCACCGTGGGTCGCGGCGAACGAGCCGCCGCAAACGCCCCGTGCCGCGACGTCCAACCCTTCGAATGAACCGGCGCCGGTGACGCAGGAGAACATCGCCAATCTGAGCTGGTTTCAGTTCGAGCAACTGATTGCGGCCGGTTTTCGCCGCAAGGGTTTCTCGGCGGAACTGACGGCCGAGGGGGCCGACGAAGGCATCGATATCGTCCTGCGCGAGCGCAATAACGTGTTGCTGGTTCAATGCAAGCACTGGGCAGGTCAGTCGGTGGGCGTGAACATCGCGCGCGAGTTGTTCGGTGTTATGCACGCCAAAAGCGCGCGCAAGGCGATATTGGCGACCTCCGGCCGGCTCACGCCCGAGGCGCGTCGGTTCTGTGACGAGAATTCGATTTATTGCATCGATGCCGACAGCGTGCTGTCGTTCGTCGATCCGGCGGCAATGCCCGCTCAGCACGAAATCGCCGCCAACCGGCGCGATCTGTGTCCGTTATGCGGGGCCACGATGGTGGCGCGAACCGGGCGTCAGTCTGGGCGAGCCTTCCGAGGCTGTTCGCGTTATCCGGCGTGCAAAGGTAAACGTTTTGCCGGGGCGGCCAACGCTTGATTCGGCGCGCTTCGCCGGCCTGACGTGACCGGCCGGATTGGTTTGCACTCTTGCTGCGGCGCGTGCCTGATTAGTGCCTGTTATTGGCTATCGTCATATTGACGCGAATGGGGAAACGGGGCTCTTTAGTCATAAATGAGCCTGATCATGCGGGAGGCCCGCGATGAATGCCGATCTGATCTTCTATACCAACCCCATGTCGCGTGGCCGCATCGTGCGCTGGATGCTCGAGGAAACGGGTGCGACGTACGATACCGAAATCCTCGACTATGCCACGAGCATGAAAGCGCCGGCCTATCTTGCTATCAACCCGATGGGCAAGGTGCCGGCGATTGTGCATAGCGGTCAGGTGGTGACCGAGTGCGCGGCCATCTGTGCCTATTTGGCGGATGTGTTTCCGGACGCCGGCCTGGCGCCGCCGGTGACGGCGCGGGCAGCATATTACCGCTGGCTGTTCTTTGCCGCCGGCCCGCTTGAGCAGGCGGAGATCAACCGATATCTCGGTGTTACGCCGACCGAGCAGCAGGCGCGTATGGCAGGCTATGGCCGCTACGAACTCGTGGTTGATGTGCTGGACCAGATGCTGAGCGCCAACCCCTATGTCAGCGACAGCGGTTTTAGCGCGGCGGATGTTTATGTCGGCGCCCACGTTATTTGGGGGCTGCAATTCGGCTCGTTGCCCGAGCGCGATGCCTTCAAGCTGTATGCCGCCCGTTTAACGGAACGCGAGGCTTACCAGCGGGCTACGGCGAAGGACGAGGCGTTGATGCCGCCGCCCGCGCCTCCGATCGGATGATCAACGCGCGCGCCGCGAACGTGGCGGGCTCATACGGGTAGTCTTCGGCGGTCTCTGTGCCGTAACCGTCGCGATGGCGGGCGTGGCTTGGTTGATTATTATTAGGCGTACCGATACCGAATAGCGTTGCCCACTCGATAGGCGGGCTGGCTATCGGCCATGAGGCCCGAAGGCTCCCGAGGCAGAGCGGTCAGCTGGGCGCGTGGGGCGGTGCGCCGTGGCTCGGATGCCGCGGCGCCCGGCCGGTCAGCAGTTTATACAGTACGGGCAGAAGCACGAGGACCAACGGGATCTGCACTAACAAACCGGAAATGATCGCGATCGCCAGCGGTTGCTGCATGCCGGAGCCCTGGCCGAGCCCCAGCGCTAAAGGCAACAGCGCGAGCGCGAAGGCGAGGGCGCTCATGACGATCGGGCGCATACGATTGCGGCCGGCTCGAATGAGGTTCCAGGCCAGCGGCCGATGGTTGTCCATCAGCCGTAATTCTGAAAAATAGAAAATCGCGATTTCGGTGACGATGCCGATGACCATCGTCATGCCCATCATCGCCGTAATGTTGAGCTCGGTACCCGTCAGCCACAGGCCGATGAAAACCGCGCTGGCTGCCAGCAGTGGCTGAACGAGGATGGCCAGCGCCACGCGGAAGCGTTCGTACAAGAACAACAACAGCAGGAATATCAGCGCGACCGCCGCGACAAAAACTTCCATCAGGCCGCGAAAGGCCTGTTGTTGCTGCTGATACAGGCCGCCGAGCTGATAATACACGTCGTTCGGAATCAGCCCCGGCTTGCCCAGGATTTTCTTGACGTCGCTCACGGTTTGGCCGAGCGAGCGCCCGCTGATGCGTCCGGTTACCGTGACGTCGGTTTTCAGGTTATAGCGCGTCAGTTGCGGTTGCCCGGATACGATTTTGACGTCGGCCACCCGTTTGACCGGTACCAGATGCCCGTCCGGGGCGCGCAGACGGAGCTGGCCGATCTGGTCCGTCTGGGCACGCAGCGACTCGGGAATCCATACGCGGACGCCGATGAAGTTCACGCCCTGGCGAACCCGGGTGGTCACGATGCCGCCGAGATAAGCCTGGAGCTGATGGGTGATGGCCTGGGGCGAGAGCCCTTCGATGGCGGCCTTGACGCGGTTGACGTGAATTTCCAGCGCATCGCCGGCGATGGTGACACCGCTTTGGACCCCGACCACGCCTTTCACACCCTCGATCGCGTGTGCGACCCGATGCGCGACCTGGCGAAGCTGGCCAGTATCGTTGCCGAACAGGCGGATGGCGATCGGTTGCGGATTTGAGGTGAGATCGCCGATCTCATCCTCGATCAGCTGATAGAGCTCGATATCCAACCCCGGCACCTGTTGCTCGACGGCCTTGCGGACCTGGGCCATGACCGCCTCGGTGGAAGGCCGGGGCGGCGGGACCAGGCGTGCAAACAGGTCGCCGGTATTCGGCTCGGTGATGCCGCCGCCGAGCTGGGCGCCCTGACGGCGCGACCAGGTCTGGATATAGGGGTTCTTCTTGAGAATGGCCGCGACCTGCATCATCAGACGGTTGGTTTCGGCCAGAGATGTGCCCGGCGGCGTGCGGTAATCCATGGTGAAGCCGCCTTCGTCGAGCGTGGGAATGAAGCCCGTGCCGACGTGACCGAACGCCAGATACGCACCGGCCAGCAGGGGAATCAGGCCGACCAGCAACCAGGCGGGCCGGCGCATCAGCCGGATCAGAAGGCGGGTATAGCGACGATTGAACCACTGCCCGAAGCGGCCGCTTTTTTCGCGCTCGGTATCCTTGGGCCCGAGCATGAAATCCGCCAGCAGCGGCACCACCAGCCAGGCCACCAGAAACGACAGGAACAGGCTGATCGCCATGGTCAGCGACAGCGCCTTGAAGAATGCCCCGGTGACGCCGCTCAGAAACGCCAACGGCAGGAAGATGATGATGGTCGAGGCCGACGAGCCGATCTGGGGCTGGGTGAATTCCCGGGCTGCCGCCAGAACGCGTTGCGTGTCGTGTTCGCCCGTCTCCTGCACCCGGCGCACCACCTGCTCGACCATCACGATCACGTCGTCGATGATCAGCCCCACCGCCGCGGCCATGCCGCCGAGCGTCATGATATTGAGCGTCATGCCGAACACGTAGAGCAGCAACATCGTCGCCGCGAGCACGGCCGGCACCGCGATAATGGCGACCAGCGTGATCTTGAGGCTGCGCAGGAACACGAACAGCACCACGCCCGCGAGCAGGATCCCAATCACGATGGCTTCGACCACGCTGGTTCGGGAGACACTGACCAGCACGCTCTGGTCGTACCATTGATGCAGCGTCACGCCTTTGGGCATGTGGGGCTGGAACTGGGCCAGGCGCGCCTTGAGATCGTGTGAGAGTTTGATCACGTTGGCGCCGGGCTGCTGGTAGACGTTGAGCAGCACGGCCTGTTTGCCGTCGGCGGTAAAGCGTGTGTATTTCGGTGCGGTCGCCAGCCGGACCGTGGCTACATCCTGGAGTTGCACCAGCCCGTCCGAGCCGCTGCGCAGCACGGTATGGCGGATCTGCGACAGGTTCTTGAAGCGGGTATCGGAAACGGTCAGATACAGCTTGTAATGATCCTGGACACGGCCGACCGCGGTGAGGACATTGGCGGCCGACACGGCCTTGGCGACATCGTCGATCGACAGGCCCAGCGCATTCAGCCGCGCCGGGTTCACGCTCACCCGGTACTCGGCCCGATCGCCACCCTGGACGGTGACCTTGGCCACACCTGTCACGCTGGATAAATAGGGCACCATCTGGTGTTCGGCTAGATCGCGCAGCTTGACCTGGCTCACCGTATCCGAAGTGAGGCTGTAAGCGATTACGCCGGTGTAGTTGGCCGGATACATGCGTTTGGCGGTAAACCGCGTGCCCGGCGGCAGATCGGGCTTGATCTGATTGATCGCCGATTCCAGCTGCAACAGGGCGTTGACCATGTCGTGGCCCCAATCGAAGTTGACCGAGATATCGGTCGAACCGCGGCTGGTGGTCGAACTCACCGACCGCACGCCGGGCACCGCGCGTACGGCCCGTTCCACCGGGCGCGTCACCTGCAGCATCATCTCCTTGGCCGGACGCGCGCCGGCATCGAGACTCACCCGGACCCGCGGGAACGAGACTTCCGGGAACAGCGCCGAGGGCAATTGCAGCAGGCTGGCGGCGCCGCCGAGCGTCAGCAGCGCCAGCAGAAACAGAACCGAGCGGCGATGGTTCTGAACCCAGGCCGCGAAATTCATGCAGCCGAACGAGGCGCGATGCGGGCGGTGCCGAGGCTGTGGCGGTTTGTCGCCGCGAGGTGATGGCCACGGCAGAGATCGTTGGGCCCGTCAAACCGTGCGCGATTTGCTCGATCGCGCCATGCATGCACCCGGTCGGCGTTGTGCTGCCGCGGCCGATACCCGTCGTCGCGAGCCAATGGGTTGGGTCTGGTGTCGTGCATTCGGTTTCGGTTGTTCCGTTCGCCGTTCGCCGTTCGCCGTTCGCCGTTCGCCGGCATGGGCGGCCCTTGTCGGCGCAGGCCGGCATCGCCAGGCGCGACTCGCTTAGCGGCGAATCACGGAATCGTGACGGTCATGATCCTTTGCAGCGTGTTTCCCCGACCGCCATGGCCGCGTTGCTACCCAAAATCGTGTCGGGTAAGACGCGGCGCGCGCCAATCGTGTGAACACGCCCTAGATTAGCCGGATACCGCGTATAAGCTTCGTAAGAGAAGGCCTCGAATCAAACAGATACGGGCGCCGTCGCCGCGCGGCGACAGAATACGCGGCTGTTGATACCGCTTGAGTGGACGGGTCGAAGACGAACCGGAGGCAGCGGCGTCGCCGGCTAATCAATCCGGTACCAAAACAGCCGGCTGCATCCGATGTTGTCCATGGCCTTTGCGGCTTCCGGTGCACATTCGATGGCGTACTCGCGTGATGAGCCCGAGACATCATCCGTGTGCGCCGGATTCGTAGGCTACGACAGATCGCAGGAGTGCAGGTGCCAGTGCTGCGCCTTGTCGGAACTGCCCGGCACGTTGTTCGAGCGTGCCAGCACGCATTGTCCGGTTCGCGACTTGTCGGTTCCGTCGCGCGTGTGCTCGGTGACAGTGATCGGCACCGTGGCGTAAATCGTGCCGGCCGCGCCTTCGGTGCGGGTATTGCCGGTGACTTTCATCCGGATCGATGAGACGCCCGGGTACTGTGATTTCAGAGCGGCCGCCGAGGCCGGCGCCTGGTGGCTTTGCGTGCGCCACAGCGCGTACGCCTGATCGAATTGCCCGGCGTCTATCGCCTTGAAATATTGGGCCAGCACATCCGCAGCGCTCTGGGTCGACGATGCCGCTGGTGTCGGATGATCGGTCGTTTCTGTGCTCGAGGCGCTGTTCGTCGAGCGGGCGGTCGATGAGCCGTGCTGGGGCGATGAACACCCGGCCATGAGACCGGCGACGAGGGCGCCAACGACGAGCCATCGAGTTGCACTGATTTCGAATGTCATAGCCCAGGCTATCGAGATTTCAAATGAATCGCTGCCTACCATAGCGGATTCAGCCGCGCTCGCGACGCAGTGCAACGGCTCGCCCATCGGAGCGATTTTGGCATGCCATCCGGCGATGACCGACCTATCGATCCGGCTAATGGCGAGCCCGGTTCGCGATCGATCAATCGCCCAGGATGCTCACGCGGAAACGCCGTTTCTTGATGCCTGACTGGCGCAGCCGATCGCGCACGGCCTTGGCTTTGGAGCGTGCGACCGCGACATAGGCGCGCACTGTGGTGATTTCGATCTTGCCGACGTCGTGGCCGTCGAGCCCGCCCTCGCCGGTGAGCGCGCCGAGGATATCGCCCGGGCGGAGTTTGTCGCGCCGGCCGCCTTGAATGACCAGCGTGGCCATGGGCGGCTGGGCACGGGCCGCGCCGTCGTTGTCCGGCCAGGCCGCCCAGTTCAGGCGGAGGCCGGCCGCGGCGGCGATGCGCTCGGCCCGGTCGCGTTCGCCCGGGGTGCATAGCGAGACCGCGCGGCCCGATTCGCCAGCGCGTCCGGTTCGGCCGATACGATGGGTATGGGTTTCGATATCGCGGGCCAGATCGACGCTCACCACCAGCGGCAGCGACGGAATATCCAGACCGCGGGCGGCGACGTCGGTTGCGACCAATACGGCACAGCTCTGGTTGGCAAAGCGCAGCAGCACTTCGTCACGCTCGCGTTGTTCCCGATCGCCATGCAGGGCGAGGGCCGAAACGCCGCGGTTATTCAGATGACGACAGACGCGATCCACGTCGTCGCGCCGGTTGCAGAACAATAACGCCTGGGCAAATCCCCGCTGGCGGCGCTGGCTATCGGCCAGTACCCGTTCCAGCACGGCCAGCTTTTCGGCTTCGGTCACCCGATGAAATATTTGCGTGATCCGCTGGGCCGGGCCGTCGCCGCGAGTTGCGGTGATCTGCTTCGGATCGCGCTGAAAGCGGGCCGAGATATCACGGATGCTCTCGGGCCAGGTGGCCGAGAACAGCAGCGTCTGTCGAGCGGCCGGCAGGTGGCCGACGATGGCCTGGATATCGTCGATAAAGCCCATATCCAGCATGCGATCGGCTTCGTCGAGCACCAGCGTCTGCAGCGCATCGACCTGCAGATGGCCGCGTCGCAGATGAGCCAGAATACGGCCCGGTGTGCCCACCACGATATGCGGCGCCTGGTTGAGCGACTGGGCCTGGGCGCGCATCGGCGCGCCGCCGCAGAGAATCACCAGCTTGACGTTGGCGATCGGCGCGGCGAACTGGCGCAGCGCCTGACCCACCTGATCGGCGAGTTCGCGGGTCGGGCATAGCACCAGCGCCTGGGTTCGGTCCGGATCGACGGTCAGTTTGTTGAGCAGGCCGAAACCGAAGGCCGCGGTCTTGCCGCTGCCGGTCTCGGCCTGGCCCAGGACATCGGCACCGGCCAGAATCGCCGGCAGCGTCTGGGCCTGCACCGGCGTCATGCGCTCGAAGCCGCGGGCCGCGGCGCTATCGATCAATTCGCGGCGGAGCGCGAGGGAAGCGAAATCAGTCATCCATCATGATCGCATGATCGACAGAGCGGGTGCTTGTTCCGCAGGCGCGAGCCGCCCGGCGGCGATTCGATGCAGCAGGCGGAGGCGGCCGCGTGAGACGAGCCTCCCGCCATAGGCGAGCGCTAGGGCTGTTGCCAGTGGTAGGGATATTGCGTGCCGCGGTTCTTGTAGCCGATGTGCAGAAAGCCGCCGCCGGTCGGGTCGAACAGCATGCGCTGGTCGAAGTAGAACGTATTCATGGGCCGCCAGTGGCGCCCGCCATCGCGGCTCAGGGCGATAAATTCGCCGTCGTTCTGGCCGCGATTGAACATCAGCAGTCGGCCGCCGGCGCGCAGCGAACTCATGCGTTCGTTGCCGGTTTCCACCAGCGGCTGCAGTTCGCCGGCGCGCAGGCGATAGAGGGTGTAGCGCTCGGGTGTGTTCGAGCGGAAGATGCCGAACAGCGCTCCTGTGGGGCTGCGTTCGATGTCGATGAAGGCGCCGTCGTATTTCGTGGCGGCCAACAGCTCGCCGCTGTCGGCATCGATCTGGTACATCACGGTATTCGGCGCGCGCCGGTATTGGCCGCCGGTGACCGCATAAAGCCGGCCGCTGTCATCCATGTACCAGTCGAAATGATCGGTCATGTTGTCGTTGTACAGCGACGACGTCAGCAGTTCGGGGTGATAGGCCATCACGCGATCCGTGTCGATCAGGACCTGCCAGTGACGCCCGCCGTCGGACGACCGATACAAACGCTTGAAGCCCTTCAGCCATACCCGTTCGCCGTCGATCGCGACAATTTTCGGCGTGTAGGCTTTTTTCAGCGTCTGCTGGGCGGCCAGCCGCCAGTGTTGCCCGAAATCGTCCGATACGAATACGGTGTTATCGGATAAATTGGGCAGCTCGGCGACCAGATAGCAGCGCCCGCTCGCACCACAGGCCAGCGCTTCGGCCTCGCCTTGCAGGCGGGCCACCACGGCCAATTGCCGATCGTGGCGGCGCAGTACATAGGTCAGCCCCTTGGGGTGGCTGCGACGTATGAGCCGTTCGATCTGCTGTTGACGGTCGTTCGGGTCGATTTTTGGCGGCCTGACCAGACAATTGAGCACGGGCTGATCCGGTCCGGCGGTGACTTGCCCGGCGGCCTGACACTGGGTCTGGCAGTCTCCGGCCTGCATGCAGGATTCGGCTTCCGGGTCGCGGCCATGCGAGTTCACCGTGAGCAAGCTGTCGTCGCCGGCGGCCGCGGCCTCGAGGCTGTCCCAGTCCACCGGCTCGGCGAGCCGGGTGTCGAGCATGCGGCGGTCGCCGTATTGCCAGCCGTGTGCGAATCCGGCCATGAAATACCAGTACATGGCGAACACGCCGTAGCTGAACAAGGCCGCGAGCAGCCAGGGTCGTATCCAGGTCGGCACCATGATCAGGAATACTCGTTGAGCGTGGCGCTGCGCCCGGCCCGCAGCCGCCAGCCGAAGGCGATGCCGAGGATCTTCTCGATCGGCCGGGCTTGTTTGCGCCGGAAGTAGAAGTGATGGATGCGCTCGCCGATCAACCCCAAGCCGCAGAACAGCAGCGTCATGATCAGCAACATGGCGAGGCTCAGGTGCATGAGCTCCATCCAGTCCCAGTAGTCGGGGCCGACGCCACGGGATATCCAGTCGATGGCGGACAGCGTGAACCCGACACCGGTCATGAATACCAGGATAAACAGGACAAAGAGCTGGATGGCGCGCCGCGCCAACGGCGTATGCAGTGTGCCCTTGTAGGTGACATGCGCGATGCCGTCGCTTTCATTCAGCAAGCCGTGGATTTCGCCATCTGCCGCCAGCGTGAGCAGCGAAACATGATCGCCGGCCGCCAGAAACAGCGGCGCCCGGCGGATCAGCACCGGGTCGAGCAGGGTACGCCACTCGCCGGCGCCGGTACGGGAGTGGATCGAAAACGGCGCGCCACCGCAGGATAAGTGATATTCGAGCATCTGATAGCTGTAGCGACCGCTGCCATACGTTTCTTGCTTGACCGAGACATGATCGAGCCGACCCTGCAGCAGTCCGAAGTCGCGATGCAGGCCGTCGTCGAGTTGCAGCCGCTGCGGCGTGCGATGGGCCGGTGGCTGATGGGTCGCGATCGGCTCGCCGGCGCGCGCGGCGTGGAACAGGCGCGCCAAACGCCGGCGCCCGGGATGGGCCATCAGCGCCAGTCGATAGATCGCCCAGGCGCCGGCAAAACCGCCAACCGAGAACAGCACGATCTGAAACAACACCACGAATAGATTGACGCCGAACGGCAGCATCAAAGCGGCCACGATCGGTACCGGGCACAACAACAGCACCAGCGGGGCCAACCAACGGCGTTGTCCCGATTGAGGCGCCCAGGCCTTGCCGTTGTCGCGCACCAGCCAGTGCAGCCAGGCGCTGCCGTCATGCAGCCGGTGGGCGCCGATGACGACCGATTCGTCGTGCTTCAGGCCCTGGGCTAACGCGGCCTCGTCGAATTGAGCACGATTGAAGAAGAAAACGCCGCCGTCGGTGCGCAGGCGGCCGAGCGAGATGCCGTCTTCGACCGGCATCTGCTGCAGATCGCGACAGGTCGCCCGGACGCAGAATACGGCGCCGGTGCGTTCCGGATAGGGCGGGGCGGACTTATTCGACGACATCGGGGGCGACGCTCCGGTTTGATGGGCGGGTCGGGCGCGTGACATCGGCGGCCCGGGGCGGGTCGACCGTGCCATCGGCAAAGCGATGGATCTCGAAGCTGTCGGTATCGATACCCCGGCGTTTCAAATCCTGCGTCACGACGTCGATGGCGGCCTGGAAATCTTTGTCCGTCATGCCCTGATAACGCGAGGCGGCGACGACCAGGCGCGGCGCGGGCGTCATTTTCAGCCAGCGCGCGATGATCGGCATGGGTAGCTGGCCGGTGAGTTGACGCAGCTGGTCCGGTATATCGGCGGCGTCGCGATAACGCACGCGCCAGCTCAGTTGCGGTGGCGTGCGGCCGCCCAGGTCTTTCGTGGTAACGCCTTTGGGCGCCAGCAGAAAGAACGACAGCGTGTGCTCACCCGGCATCGGTTGCAGGGAAATCGCCGAATACGGGGCGAGCGTGAGCGTGCCGTCGTGCTGCACGCCCATGCGATAGCCCTCGGCTTCGCCGTTGATCAGGAATTCCGTGATGCTGTTCGCGGTGCTCATCATATCCAGCATCTTGCTGCCGATATGCCGGGCGTTGATGTTGGGCGCCAGCACGGGCTTGAGGTCGGCGTTGTCGGCATGGGTCCAGGCATAGACCGGCCCTTTTTTGGCCACGGCTCGTTGCAGCCGGTTGGTGGTTTGTTTAAGCACCACCGGCGCGCGTTCGGCCATGCCCTGGAACGGGCTCGGGTCGACGATCGACTTGATCCAGCCCGGGTCGCAGGCGCGAATGCTATAGCTCAGCGGCAACAGGATGCCGGCCAGCGCGATCCACTTGCTGTTTTTCTTGAGCTGTTCGCGCAGGCGCCGACGGGCCGCCGTGTTGGCGCGGCTCAGATCGGCGGCGGAGCTGCTCTGGCGGGCCGATGCCCGGTCGGCCGGCGCGTTGTTCTTTCTTGCGGTGCGGGCTCGGCGTCGGCGGGTGTCAGCGGCCTCGACATCGCGCGTGGTCGCCTCGGTCGCCGGCTCGCGAGCGGTTCGGGCGGTGGCCATGGCGGGATCGCGTGCCGTGTCGGGCCCGTCGAACAGCAGGGCGCGTCCCGGCAGGGTGGCGTTGTGACGCTTGCTCTCGATCCCCGCGAGTGTTGCCTCGATGAACGCGACATAGTCGAGCAGGTCGTCGCAATAATGACGTTTGTCGAGATGGAAATGTAGCCGTGGCCGGTTGGCGAGCTTGAGCGTGAGCGACGGCGCCGAGACCTCCCAGCGCCACAGGCCCATATCGCGCCCGGTGGCATGCCGCTGCACGTCGGCAAAGGCAACACGGCCGAACAAACGGGATTCGAAGCCGGTGTCGTCGAAGTGCACCGTTTCCTCGCGCCCACGCGCTGCCCGGGCGCGCCAGCCGTAGGCGCCCCAGACGCCGAGCCACAGCACGACCGCAGCCGCCATGGCCGTCAACGCCACGTCGTTCGAGATCGCGCCGTGTACGACGGGCAGGACGATGCCCAGCAAGACCAGACCGCCCAGGAAGGCCAGTACGGCAGCCCCGCGCAGATCGCAGCGGTCGTGGTGGTAATGTAAAACCCCCGGCGGTGTCATCGATTGTTGTTCTCTTGGCTGTGGACCTGCCGGTGATGACCAGCCCTGGGCCTGGCTGGGCCGGCGCATCGTTTGTTTCGGACCTTACCGGGGCCCGACGGGCCGAACAACCGCCCCGTTTTGGGCGAGAATTCCTTGGCGCACAATGGATTGGCCGATGGCGGCGTCGGCGGGGATGAGCCCTCGAAGACAGGCCGCGGCGAAGCCTTTATCGTAGGCCGAATGATGGTGGATCAACTCAAGGCTCTGGCCAGCGATACGCGCCTGCAGATCATGACCTGGCTGCGCGAGCCGGACACACAGTTTCCGCCGCAGGCGCATGGTGATCCGGTGGGCATCGGCGTCTGCGTCAGTCATATCCAGCACAAGGCCGGGTTGTCGCCGTCCACGGCCTCGACGCATCTGGCGATTCTCCAGCGCGCGGAGCTGGTTTGTGCCACGCGGATCGGCAAATGGACGTATTACCGCCGCAATGAACCGGCGATCGAGGCCTTGCTGGACGACATCCGCCGCATGGTTTGATACCGTAGGCCCAAACATTTCGTCAGTTAACGAAATAACGAATCGAAAGGAGCCAGATATGTCGAATCAAGCGATTGTGGTCGGTGTTGGCAGTGGCTATGACAACGTGCGTAGCGAACAGCGCGAAGCGCCTGCGCCCGGGCCGGGTGAAATCACGGTACGGCTCAAGGCGAATTCACTGAATTTCCACGATTATGCCGTGGTTACCGGGCTCTGGGGCGGTGTGACCGAAGACCGTATCCCGATGGCCGACGGCGCCGGCCATGTCGAGGCGGTCGGCGAGGGCGTGACCGAGTTCGCCGTGGGCGATCATGTTGTGAGCACGTTCTTCCCGACCTGGCTCGACGGCGAGGCCGAGGTGGAAGGCTTCGACACCGTGCCCGGCGACGGCATCGACGGCTATGCCCGCGAACGCGTGACCCGGTCAGCGCAGGCCTTTACGCGTGCACCGGCCAACTACACGCCGGCCGAGGCCGCGACGCTGACCACCGCCGGCCTGACCGCCTGGCGGGCGTTGATGGAAGACGGCGCGCTGCAGCCCGGCGAGACCGTACTCGTCCAGGGCACCGGCGGTGTGTCGGTGTTTGCCCTGCAGTTCGCCAAGAGCTGTGGTGCCACCGTGATCGCCACCTCCTCGCGCGATGACAAGCTCGAGCGCTTGCGCGCGCTGGGCGCCGACCACCTGATCAACTACAAGCAAGACGCCAACTGGGGCCAGACCGCGCGCGATCTCACCGGTGGCCGCGGCGTCGATCACGTGATCGAGGTTGGTGGGCCGCATACGCTCGAACAATCCATGACCGCCGTGTGCGTGGGCGGCCATATCGCCGTGATCGGCGTGCTGACCGGCGTGGCGGGCGAGATGTCGCTGATGCCGATGCTGGCCAAGCAGATTCGTCTGCAGGGCGTGCTGGTCGGCAACCGGCGCCAGCAGCAGGACATGGTCCGCGCGGTCGAAGCCAACGATATTCATCCGGTCATCGACAAGCACTTCCCGCTGAGCGAGCTGGCGGATGCGTTCCGCTACCAGGAAACCAACCAGCACTTCGGCAAGATCTGTCTCGATATCTGAATAGGTCGATCACGGCGTCGATAGCGGCGACAGCCCCGGCCCGACGGTCGGGGCTTTTTTTTAGGCTCTTCGCGTATGTGCGGGACCGAGGCGGTCGGATAATGGCTTCGGCTGGATGATTAGATGGCCGGCGGTGTCGCCGTTTGGGCAATACGCCAATTCCTGAATGTATCGTGCCTATATTCGAGTCCCGTTGTGCGGCGACGGTGAGGCCAAGTGTCGGCGGGTGTCCGGTTCACTGCAGCCAGGCCACGGCAAGCCCGGCGAGCAGCGACAAGAGCATGGGGCCGGCGACCCGGAGCGCGAGTTTTTTTCGACCGATAGCGGCCGCGATGCCGAGCTTGACGACGTTGTTGGTCGCCGCGGCGATCACGATGCCGATCACCGCGGTCTGTACGGTGATCGATTGCTGCGACATGCGGGTGAGGGACAGGGTGATCGCATCCACATCGGCGATGCCGGAGGCCGCCGCCAGCGCATAAAGCCCGGTATTGCCCAGCCATTCGCGGGCGAACTCACCGACCACCAGAATGCCGGTGAGCAACAAGCCGAACAGCAGCGCGGAATTGAGATCGAGCGGGTTCTGGCTGAGCGTCGGCTGGCTGACGGTTGGCTCCGCGGTCTGGCGCGCCCAGAGGATGGCGGCCGGAATATAGAAGAGCAACGTCATCACCGCGATCGGCCAGACCAGCCACGGCAGCAACTGGCGGTTGATCAGCACGCAATAGATGAAGATGCGCGGGAACATCGTGCCGCAGGCGATCAGGATGCCGGTGGCGAACTGCGGGCTCAGCTCGGGCGCGCGCGCCGACTGACGCGCGAAATGCAGGGTCAACGCCGTGGATGAACTCAGCCCGGCGAACAGACTGGTGAACAGAATGCCTTTGCGAACCCCGGCGACCCGGATCGCGAAATAGCCGACGAAGGAGATCGAGGCGATCAGCACCACCATCCACCAGATCTGGTACGGGTTGAGCACCCCGCGTGGACCCATACCGATATCGGGCAGCAACGGCAGCATCACCACCGAGATCAGCAACAGCTTGAGCGCGGCGTCCAGCTCGTACGATTTCAGGCGTTCGACCAGCCCGTGAATCTCGGCCTTGTTGTCCAGCACGATGGCGGTGACCACAGCGGCTGCCGCGGCCACGGCCGGGTCGATCGCCACCGCCATGGCGCCGTAGCAGAACGTCAACAGAATGCCGATGACGCTGGTGATGCTGAAATTCTGGATATGCGCCAGGCGCTGGCTGAACGCGACCAGAGCAATCGCGACGACGCTGACCAGCAGCACGGGAAAAGCCCAGGGCGAGACCTCGGTGGTCAGCAAGGCCGATACACCGCCAAGAAGACCGATCAGGGCGAAGGTCCGGATGCCGGCGATGCGTTGCCCGGCCTGTTGCTCGCGGGCTTCCCAGCCCCGCTCGAGTCCGATGATCGCGCCCAGCAACAGGGCAACCGCCAGGTTCAGCGTGGTTCGGTTCGTCGCCAGGAAGTCCGCCGTAACACTCATGCACCCACCTTCGATCGACCGGGCCGTTCGGGTCTCAACGACGGCACGCCGGCACGACGTTAACGGCCGATTCCCGATTATTGCGCATGCCGACGACGGCTGGCACTACTGACGGCAGCACGCGCGGACTATCGCTTCACGGGCGGCTCGGTATGTATGTGCGTCTCGCGGCCGGCACGGATCCCGGCGATTTCATCGTCGACCGCGGTAACCTGGTCGCGGGTGGCGAGAATCGCATAATCCAGCTCGAATTCTCTTGAAGCGCCGGGGGCGAGTGTCGGCACGCGTCCGGCCTCGCGTTCTATGGCCCGGTTGTAGGGAAAACCGCTGCCCGGCTCGATGCCGGTGACGTAGCCCTGTTGCCGGGTATCGGTGTTCTTCCAGAGCGTCAGGCCGGGCAATTGATCGACGCGATAACGAATCGCGACGCCACGATCGGCGGCCGCGTTATGCAGCATGGCCGTGGTCCGGTTGTCGTCGTTGGCATAGGGCCAGAGCGTATAGGCCTGTTCGTCGAAGTGCCCGGTGGGCCCGCGGTAGCGGGGCCAGCTGTCGAGATCACGGGCGGCGTAGGTGTTGAACGGTGCTACGTCGCGAATGGCGCCGACGAACGCCGCGTTCTCTTCGAGCAGCGGCGGGCCGAAATTGCCGTGGTAGAGGATCTGGAACTCGCGCTCGTAGTCGCTGCGATTGGTAAGGCGATCCGAGATTCGGAAGGCGGCTTCGCCCGGCAGCGTGGAGATCTCGGTGGCCATCTCGAAATCGGCGAACTTGAACGTGGCCTCGCGGACCACGCCGCGAACGCGGATGCGGTGCGGCGGTTCGGGGTCCACCGTAATCTCGACGCGCGAGGCTGGCGTGTTGCCCGCGCGACCATGCAGGGTGAGCCGATGCTCGCCGTCCAGGCCGGGATGGCCGGACCACGCGAAACCGCCGCGCACCAGCATTTCATTGAAACCGTCCAGCCAGCCCAGCCCGCCGCGGGCCTCCAGGTCGATGAAAGCAGGGTTCACGACCTCCCGCACCGGCGAATCCCAGCCCAGGGCGATGTCGCCGGCGCGGGCCTCAAGAATGCCCATGCCCCGCGTCGGGATAACGGTAAAAACCAGATGCCCGTTATCGATCTCGATCAACGACACACCTTCCTGCTTGCCACCGTGCAGGACGTACTGGCGTATCGAAAACGCGTACGCGTCGCCGAGGCCGAGCATCCTGTGATCCAGGGACCAGACGACGTCACGATCCGGGGTATCGACAAGAACGAATGTCGTGCCATCGGTTGGGGCCATGGTACGTCTCCGGCGGTCGGCATGAGCGGTCTGAATCCCAGCGTAGGCAGGCCCGCCGCCGGCTCGCAACCGACGCGCCACACCCCGGTGCGATCAGGGCTGCGGCGTCTCGGATGTCTGGTGCACGGGGATGGCGACTTCGTTGCGGCGCAGGAAAGGTAGCGTCCACGGCGGATCATAGAACCAGGCGACCGGGGCGCCGCTGGGTTGCCAGCGACTGCCGGCCAGCGCCTGTTCGAGCGCGGCGGTGTGCTCGCGTACCGCGGCTTCGCTGCGGCTGTTGGAAAATCGCAGCACGGCGAAGGTTTCGGGCGGCAATTCCTGCAACACGACGCGGTCGTCGTTCGGCTGCGGGGCATTGGCCCGGTTGAAGCGGCTGGGCAGGAAGAATCGTATCCGCCAACCGGCGCCCGTGCGTGTCTGCGAAACAGGCGCGGTCATCTCGATCTTCTGGGTGGATTGTGCCACCGGAGCGGTCATGGCGATCTCGGTCTTGGTCGTGTTGCCGCCGAAGATATAGCCGGCCAGGCGCTTGAAGCCCTGCTGGCGAGCGTCGATCACGTCGGGCGTGTCCACGACGGTATCCGCGGCGAGCCGGGCTGCATAGCGTCGGATGGTCACGTCGCCGATCCGGTCGACGACGTCGTAATGCGGCGTTTCCGTATCGCCGCGGTAACCGAATACCGAGCAACCGGCCGAGAACAGACTGCCCACGAGTGTTGTCATCAGAAGCCACCGTTGCATTGTGTCGCGCCGCTTTCGACGCAAGGCCTGTGGCAGGCATACCACATCGCCGGCTTTGGCGCGCTCAGCCGGTGGATGGGGGTTCTCAGCGCCGAATCGGGGGATGGCGATACCCATGCGTGGACCTCGTGAATGGAACGTCGGCGCCGGCGTTCGCGTCGCTAATCATTGTTGCCGTGCTGGCCCGGTCGGCTCTGGCGCGCGCCCGACCCATGGCCGGACGGGCCGTTGTGCTGGCGCGGCGCCTGCGATGGCCGTTGCGGCGGTCGAGTATGACGCGGTGGCTGTGCGTGTGGAGAGGACGGCGAATGCGTCGGCCGTGGCTGTCGATCCGGACGATATTGAGGGTTGCGTTCGTGTTGCGGAGAGGCCGGGCGCGATGGGCTGCGGTGCTCGATGCGGGACGGTGGCCGGCGATCCGGCGCGCCGCTGCCAGGATGGACGGGCCGCCCTCGATCGCCATGCGGCCCGTAACGGATTTCATAGCTGTGGCGCTCGCGATACCAGGGCCGCTGCCGATAGTGGTGCGACCAATAGTCGCCGAGGCTGAAGACGACGATTGCGATGCCGATCTGCGGCCCGTAGCCGGCGATCGTGACGCGGCGGTTGTCGTACTCATAATCCAGATAATCGGCATAGACCCAGCCGCGATAATCGAGTGCCGATACGTCGCACCAGGAATAGTCGTCCAGGCAGCCGTGAATCAGCACGCGAACCCCGGGCCGCAGGACATAGAGAACCGGATACCCGACGCGCGGGCCGGCGCGCAGATCGACCGAGGCCGATACCACGGCATAACTGGCGGCCCAGACCGGCATCGAAAACACGAGCGCACTGGCGACGATCAGGCCGGCCAGGCAGGCCCGCCGGGCGCGGGCATACAAAAACGCGGACATGACGTGACTCCCCGGCGTGCAACGCCGAGTTCAGATGGGCGGCCTAGCCATGGGGCACGGCCGCCCGCCGGCAGATGTGGTCAACGAGGCCTGCGAGACGAGCCGCGGGCGAAACGTCGCCCGCTGTGCCCGTCGACGCACTACAGGCTCAGTCGTCGTTGTCGGGATACGCGTTGCCCGGACACCATGGCCCGTTGCGGTGCCAGCGCGTGCGTTGCTCCGGCGTGAGCGTATGCTCGAATTTATTGCGCATCTCGACCCCGTTGATCAGCATTTGCCGCCGGGTTTTCGCGATGCGGTCGTAGATTTTGCCCACGGCCTGCGGGTCAGGATTCTGCTGGGCCATCAGGCTCTGCATCTGGTTCATGTCCTGATACAGCTGTGAGCGTAGCTGTTGCTGTTGGCCGGCTTGCTTCTGCCATTGCTGGCGCAACGCCTCACGCTGTTTGGGATTGAGGTTCAAGCCCGGTCCCACGCCCTGGCCGTATCCGTACATCATGCCGGGGCCATAGCCATGCATGCCGTATCCGTAGCCATAACCCGGCCCCATATGTGCGCCGTAGCCGGGCCCATAGCCCGGCATGCCGCCGGGCCCGTAACCATTGCCCATCATGGGACCGTAGCCATACATCATGGCGCCGGGGCCGTAGCCGTACATCATGCCCGGGCCGTAGCCATAGGGCGGCGTTTGTGGGTTGGTCGGGGTCTGCTGGGCAGGCGGGGCGCTCGATTGCCCGGTGCCGCCCATCATGCCGTTTTGGGCGAAAGCCGGAGACGACAAGGCCGTGGTCAGCGCCAAAACGCCGAGCCAGGTGGTGGTCTTAAGAGTCTTGCGAAGTGCCATGATGAGGTCCTCGTGCTTCTACGTTGTCGAAACGCGACATGCCGCCGTTATTGCCATGCGGAATGACGCCATGACGAATAGTTTGGTGCGCGCGCGCGGCGACAGGCTTGACCGAGATCAATCCCGAGTGGCACCGGGCCAGCGCGCCCGAATAACGGGCTCGCCGGTGATGCCGCCGACGCGGCTGATCGTGGTGGCAGGCTTTGACGGCTCCTCGCCATCGATGGGCGCGCGTACGAAACGGCAACAGGCCCAAATAAGGCGTTTCGTGACGCCCGGCACACTTACCGTTTCGTAAAGTTCCGGCAAACGCGTCGCAAGGCGCTGAACGCCATTCTTGGACGCATCCGCTAGGCGGATTCGAGCCGGGGAGCGGCTCGATTGATCTCATTCCTTTTAGGAGAAGACGATGCGTTTGAAAGGTTTCAAGTTTGCGATGATCACTCTGGCCGCAATCAGCGGGATTTCGACGGCCGCGTATGCCGCGACCGACACCGGCGCGCCGTCCGGAGCCCGATTGACGATGCCGCAGGCCCGTGCCGAGGCACTTAATCAGGTCCACGGCAAGATCAAGAGCGCCGAGCTGGAAAAAGAGGCCGGCGGATCGGGGCTGCGTTATTCCTTTGATATCCAGACGTCGCACGGCCTGCGGGAAGTCGGCATCGACGCGGTGTCCGGCAAGGTGCTGGAAAACAGCCATGAAAGCGCCGGCAGCGAAGCTCAGGAAGCGCGCAGCGAGCACGAGCAGACTTCGGGCTCGAACAACGGTGAGACCGAGGACAATGATCACGACCGCAACGGTGCGGAAGACTGACGAGCCGCCGGCAAGCGGGGTGTCCCCGCTTGCCGGCCTGGAACCGCCATGACGAGTGCTTGCAAGATTCTGTTGATCGAAGACGATCGGGAGACGGCCGATTACGTCGCCCACGGTTTGCGTGAGCTGGGGCATACGGTCGATGTAGCCGGCGATGGTGCCGAGGGGCTGTTTCTGGCGACGGAGGAAAGTGGCTATCAGCTGCTGATCGTCGATCGCATGCTGCCGCGGCTGGACGGGCTCGCCATCGTGAAAACCCTGCGCGATACCGGTTTGAATACGCCGGTGTTGTTTCTGACCACGCTGGGCGGTATCGATGATCGGGTCGAGGGGCTGGAGGCCGGTGGCGACGATTACCTGACCAAGCCGTTCGCCTTCGCCGAATTGGTCGCACGCGTGCAGGCGCTGGCGCGGCGGCCGCCGTTGCAGTCGGAAGCGACCGTACTGCGGGTGGCGGACCTGACCATGGATCTGGTCAAACGACGCGTCTGGCGGGCCGATCGAGCCATCGACCTGCAGCCGCGGGAGTTTCGACTGCTGGAATATCTCATGCGGCATGCCGACGAAGTCGTGACCCGCACGATGCTGCTCGAACAGGTCTGGGATTTTCATTTCGAGCCCAAGACCAGCGTGGTGGAAACCCATATCAGCCGGCTGCGCACCAAGATCGATCGCGGTTTCGACACGCCGCTGATTCATACCGTTCGTGGCGCCGGTTATTCGTTGTACGCCGATGCCTGACGTATTCCGCAGCCGAGCGTTTAAAAGCGGGCTGGCCTATGCGGGCCTGTTCACCGTCAGCGCCGTCATTCTGTTTGCTGTCGTTTACTGGCAAACCGCGGGTTACATGCAGAATCAGTTGCATGGCGTAATCGATCACGAGACGCAGACCCTGGTCGGCGCGTATCACGAGGGCGGGCTGGCCGGCCTGAAAAAAGCGATCGGCGATCGTCTGGAGTCCGGGAACAACGACAACCACTATCTGCTGGCCGTGCATGATCGACGGCTCGCGGGGGATCTGCCCGCCCGAGCGGCGGTGGTTGGCTGGTCGCGGGCCTATCGCTCGGTTCAGCCGGGCGACACGATGGCCGATCGGCCCGACGACGGGCGCATTCCGCTCGTTCTGCGGGGCACGACACTGCCCGACGGCGCCGTTCTGGTCGTGGCCCGCGACGCGCAGCAGCTCGCCGCACTGCGCGCCCGTTTGGTCGATGCCGTGCTCTGGGGGCTGGTCGTCGTGTTACTGCTGGGGGCGGCCGGCGGCGCGCTCATGGGGCGGGCCGCTCTGCGACGTGTGGAGCGAATCAACCGGGTGGCCGGCCGAATCATCGACGGTGACCTGTCACAACGCGTGCCCGATAGCGGGCGCGGTGACGAATTCGATCATCTGGCGCGGCATCTCAACCGCATGCTGGACCAGATCGAACGCCTGATGGACAGCATGCGCCAGGTCAGCAGCGACATCGCCCACGACCTGCGCACCCCGCTCGGCCGCCTGCGCCAGGGGCTGGATACGGCGCGCGAGCAGGCTCAATCGCCGGGCGATTATCGACCGGCGGTGGATCGCGCGATCGCCCAGACCGACCAGATTCTGGAGACATTCTCCGCGTTGCTGCGTATTGCCCAGATCGAATCCGGCAGCCGCCGCGCGCGTTTTGCCCGGGTCGAGCTGTCGGCGCTGGTGGAAACGCTCGCCGAAACGTATGCCGTGGTGGCCGAGGAAACCGCGCATGTGTTTTCTGGCGATATTCAGCCCGGCGTGGCGGTTCGCGGTGATCGCGAACTGGTGACCCAGGCGCTGGCCAATCTGATCGAAAATGCGCTCACGCATACGCCGCCCGGCACGCGGATCGAGATGACCCTGCGCACTCGCGACGGGGCGGCCGTTGTGAGTGTCGCCGACAACGGCCCGGGCATTCCTGCCGACGCCCGGACCAAAGTAACCCAGCGGTTTTATCGGCTCGAAGCGAGCCGGACCCGGCCCGGCAATGGCCTGGGTCTGAGTATGGTGGCGGCGGTGGCCGATCTGCACGAGGCGACGCTGACGCTGGACGATAACGCGCCGGGGTTGATCGTGTCTCTGCGTTTGCCGATCGTCGGTTAGACGCCGACGGGCGCCCGGCGGCGCCGGAACTGGCTCGTACGCGATCTCGGTACGGTTAACGCCAGTCGGCGGGTTTGCCCATGGGGTTCCGCGGCAGCTCGGCGCCGAAGCGAAAACTCGTCGGGCGTTCGGCGGGCGCCAACCGCGCGGCGACGAATTGACGCAGTTGTTGTTCCAGCGCGGCTTCGTCTGGCTCGCCGGCCGGTACGATGAACGCCTTGAGCCGGCCGTTATCGCCCAGCCGCACGACCGCGCTCGCCACGCCCGCACATTCGCCGAGCACCGCCGCGATCCGGTCGGGATAGACGTTGATGCCGCCGACTTGTACCGCGTGGTCGCGACGCCCCAAGAGTTCGATGCGGCGTTCGTCGATGGGCCGAATATCGTCGGGCAGCGACACCGGCTGGCCCTCGCGGTCGACGAGCGTAGCCGTGTCGGCGGCGGATGTCAGTTGCCATCGTGACAGGAGCGTGTAGCCGCTGGCAGGCACCTCGCGCAGGCCGATCGCGCCGGTTTCCGAGCTGCCATAAACATCGACCAGGCGCGTCAGCCCGGCCGCGATCAGATCTTCCCCGAGTGCCTCCGGCAACGCGCCACCCGAACTGATGCCGGTGACATCAGCGGGCCAGGGTTTGCCCAGGCGTGCCAACGCGGCCCAGTGTTCGGGCACACCCACGATCAGATCGCCCGCCGCCGGCGCCGGCAGGGTCAGCACCGTGCCGGCGATCACGGGGACGTCTAGGATCGCCGGCAAGATGGCGGTCCAGATCAGGCCATACAGATGATCGGCCGGCACGAGAGCCACGACCCGTCGCGTCCGGGCGAACTGCCGGGCGAGTTCGCGGGCCTCCGCGAGCAGATCGACGGTTGTGTGTGCATGCGGTTGGGGCTGGCCGGTAGCGCCGGATGTGTAAACCGTCAGTCGTTCGATCGGGCGTGTCGCGATGCGTGCCGCCCAGTCGGCACTCGTGGCCGGCGTATCCGGCGCGAACGATAGATCGTCCTGCTGGAAAACCGCCCCGAGCGCGGTCGCTACGCCCATGGTCTCGAGCGAATCCAGGCCCAGAGGATCGGTTGTTTCGTCGCCGAGTGTTCCGGTGGCTTTGGGCTGGCCGATGTCCTCGTCGCGCAGACGGCGCAGCTCGCGTGCGATGACGGCGGTCGTGATCCGGCGGATGGCAGCCGGCGGCAGCGCCGGGTCGCCGGTCATGCGGCGGCGGGCGCGACGCGATCGCGCCCTTCGGATTTGGCGTCGTAAAGCCGGCGATCGGCGACGCGAATGAGGTCGTCGCTCGATCCGTCGGTTTCGCTCAATTCCGCGCAGCCGAGGCTGGCGGTGACGTCGATGTGTCCGCCGGGCACCTCGATTTTCAATTCGGCGATCCGGCGGCGCAGCGTCTGGGCGAGGTCCACGGCCTCGTGCAACGATTTTTCCGGCAACAGCAGAGCGAACTCTTCGCCGCCCAGCCGCGCGAAGATGGCCCGGGCCGGTGTGCAGTCGGCGCCGATTCGGGTCACCTCTTTGAGCACGGTGTCTCCGGCCGGATGCCCGTGTTCGTCGTTGAGCGACTTGAAGTCGTCCAGATCCAGAATGATCAGGGCCAACGGTTGTCGACGTGTCGTGCAGCGCGTGTGTTCGAGTTTCAGTACCTTGTGAAACTGCATACGGTTGGTCGCGCCGGTGAGATAGTCCCGCGTCAGCAGTTCGATCAGGTCGTTGGTTTTCTCGGTGGGTTCGGGCACGTCCCGCAATACCATCGAGAACGTGGGGTTGTCGCTGTCGCCCTGTTCAGCACGCGCGACGAGCAGACGCTGACACCAATAGCGCTCGCCGTTGACGCGTTGTTCCCAGCCCTCGAACAGATGCCAGCCGTCGCGAGTCGCCAGGGCCAGCTGGTCGGCGATCGAAAACGTCATCTGATCGGCGCTGTCCGCTTCGGACAGGACGCTATCCAAGGGGTGGCCAATGACTTGTTCGGCGGTATAACCGGTCTGGCGTTCGAACGAGGTGTTGGCGAACAGCACCGTGCCGTCTCCGGCGATCGTCAATAGGGCATGATCGTTGATCTGGTCGATCAACGCCGAAAACCACGTATCGGCCTGGCGCATCCGTTGCTCTTGAGCGACCTGGGCGCTGATATCGCTCAGGGTGGCGATCAGCTGATCCGGTCCCCGTTTGACCAGCGAGCAGGCCAGTACTTTGGGCTGCCTGCTGCGGTTGTTATAGCCCAGGTCCACCACGATTCGGTGTCCATCGCAGATGGTGCCGTGGGAGTCGACAAAGCTGTCGGCGAAATTCCGGAGCTCCGGCGCGTATTTCTCGGTAGCGCTGAAGAAGTTCTCGACGCCGTACGCACCGGCGAGCGGGAGCAGGTGCTTCATGGCGTGCGGGTTGATGAGCCCGATATTGCCTTGGGCATCGAGCTCCATCAGGCCGAATGGGCACGCGTACATGAAACTGAGAAGATCGTCCTCTTCCGACATGCCAACGATCTCCGATCAGCGTTCGACGAGAATATAGCGGCGTTCGGTGTCGCGCGCCTGTAACAGCCGCAACCGCACGCGCGTGGGGCGCATGCGCAGCGTCAGCACGAACGGCACGATGTCGTCGAGGTCAGGTTCGTCCTCGAATCGCTGGGCGACCATGAAATTGTTCATGCATTGGCCGATGGTGGAAAAAAACGGCGCCCCCAGCACTTGTGCGGGATCGACGCCGGCCATGTTCGCCTCGGTGGCGTTATAGACATCGGCCCGCGTGTCCGGGCGCAGACCGATCACGCCAAACTCAAGCGCGTCGCGATCTTCGGGTGCCATGTTTTCGAGGTCCGATAATTGAATCGTCTCGAATGTGGGCTGGGTGTCGGACATTGAGCGTCTCCTAAAAACGGAATGCGGGCGCTGACAATCGACGGGGTTAAGGCGCCAGATCGGTGGGGGTTCCCGCAGGAACCGGTGCGCCAGGCGATAGTCGAGGCAGCAATTATTACCCGTGCCGGAGTTAACGAATCGCCGATAAGCGGGCAAGTTGAGCGATGTCGCGACCCGGGGCGAGCCGGGCATCTGTTATACCGAAAACTGTTGCCCAATTACGTCACGTCCTGCAAACGGATGCAGGCTCACTGAAGGCTGATTTGACTAACATCGGAGCGGCCAACCGCGGCGCGGCCGGCGTTCCGGCCCGCGCACCGTGCCGGAACGCCGATGCGCATTACGCTTTCGATTTTCGGACCGGCAATACGGAGTCGGTCGTGCTCACGGTCGTCCAGCCTTGCCGGCCGTAGCGCTGAACGGGCTCGCCGGTAGGGCCGACGCGATATAGAAACAGCCATTCATGATGGACCAGTTGCTCGATCGGCTCGTGGGCCTGGACGATATCGGCGATGGCCTCGGCCGGCGCTTCGATGAATACGCTCAGGCGCAGCGGTTCGTGAACCCAGCGTTTACCGTCGCTCAGCGACTGCAGCGACAAGCCGATGCGCAGATCGCCGCCATTGCCCTCGAATAGCCCGATGTGGCCGCCGGCCACGTTGTGCAGCGTTTTATTGCCGCTGCCGTAGATCCGGTTGTCGACGGTCGAGGCGTAGTACTGGAAATTGATCCAGTGCGCCACGATCATCGGCGCGGTCATGATCGACTCGAGAATCTCGTGCTGCGGGTCTTGCGTCGCCTCGTATTCATGCAAAAAGGCGCGGCCCGCAAGATTCAGCCCGCGGGTGCGTCGGCGCGGGGCCACGATCAGGCTGGCGTTGCGCGCCAGCCCCCACTCCGGGCGGACCTGCGACCAGTCTTCGGCACGTTGCTGGAAGTCGGCATAGCCCATGCCATCGGCGTCCGTCTCCGGTTCCAGCTGGGCTCGGCGCTCATCGTTCGCACGTTCGCGCGCCTCGGCCAGCCAGCCTTCGAGCCGGTCGATAAGCTCGGCATGCCGCGGGCCCGGTTCGTCGAGATCGAACAGGGTGATGTGGTCGGTGGTCGTGTTGTGCAATGCGGCGACGAAGCGGGTATCGGACGGCACCTCGATGCCATATTCGCGCAGGCTCTCGCGCACGGCCGGCTCGTTCAACAGCCCGGTGACCACGCGGGCGTTGATTTCTCCCGAATGGCCGCCGCAGGCACCGCAATCGAGCGCCGATTGCTGGGGATTGTTACGGGTCTGGCTGGCGTGCCCGGCGAGCATCACGATCGGGGCGAAATTCTGCGTCAACGACATGCCGCGCAGGATGCCGGCGGCCAGCTCGGTTTTGCGTTCGGTGGATAGCGGCCCGTCGTCGTCCGTAAGTACCAGCGTGAGCGGATCGGGCTCGCTGACGGTGGTCGCCGCGCTCGAGTGGCTACCGGATTGATGCAGCAGGCCGTTTTTCAAGAGCTTGAATGCATAGAACAGCCCGGTGGACTCGACGTAGGAAAACGTCGACGTGCTGCCCCAGCGAAAACGCCGGCTGATATCGCCGACGTGCAGGCCACGGATGGCCGATGCACCCCGCCGATGGGTGTCGTCGTCGCCGTGCCGGCTCTGCTGAATGACCCGCAGACTCGGGGCGAGCAAGCCGGGCACCTGCGCCTGTGATACCGCACTGCCGAGCGGCTGATAAGCGATTGGCGCACCGAAAAAGCCGGCGAATCCCAGCGTATGGATATCCGGGTTCGCGGCTTCCAGGGCGCGACGAAAGACTTCCGAGCGGACGTCAATGCAAAAGGCCGCCTGCACCGCGGGCCTCGATGCGGTCGGCGCCGCCTCGGCGTGCGTCAGGTCGTCGATGAGCGGACGCTGGTATCCCAGTTCGAGAGCGCGCAGCCAGATCCAGTCGAGACGCTGGTCATGCGCGTGATCGGCTTCGATCGCCTCGGCCCGTGTGAGCGCGTGCCGCCAGCCATCGCGCAGCCCCTCGTCGGCCAGCCACCGATACAACACCCAGTCCCAGGCGAGACGGATTGCGAGCAGATCCCGCAAGGCGGTGTTCTCCTGTCCGGCGAGTTCGGCCTGCCAGGCAAGATAGGCACACCAGGATGCCCAGCCGTTCACGCTCATCAGCAGCGCGTGCAGATAAGCCTCGATCGCGCCGGCGGGCACCGACATGGCGGCAAGCGCCGTCCGAATGAGCGCGTCCGGGTTGTCCGGCAGATCCTTGAAGCGTTTTTGCAGGCCGGGCTCGCCCATGAGGATCGCAATGCCGCGATCGCGTACGACATTGTGATGCCAGGCCGAATACAGTTCGTCGGCCCGCGTGCCGGGCCAGTCGCCCTGGCCGCGATCGAATTCCGAAGCACACAGCTGGCTGATCTCGTGGACGATTTCCTCTGTCCAGGCCGTGCGGTGGGCCAGATCGCGGATTTGATCGAGCTGATCGGCCACCAACGGCAGACGCGCGGTACAGGAGGGCCGGTCGAGATGGGCGACCAGCGTATCCACCGCGAGCGTCGAATCGGCTTCGCGACAGGCGGCCTGTAGATCGGCACGCGTGATGCGGCCGTTCATCCACTGCTTGCGCAGGTAGGTGCGGTCGGGGAGTGCTCGGGCGCCGCCGCGGGCCGCCACCCGGGCCGCAGCCTGCTGGATCGGCAGCCCGCGCAAGGGCCACCAGGGATTGACCGCCACCGATTGGTCGAGCGGCCAGGCCGGCGCAATCTGAGCGCAGGCGCCTGCGATGGCCCGATCGATGGCCTCGGCCGAAGGCGCGGCCGTCGGGCGGCGCGTTGCGGTCGTGTCAGGGGTCGTCACGTCATTCATGCGCCGTACTCCGAGTTGGGGATGCGGGGGCCGTAGCCAGGGGAGCGCGCGTGGGGAGCCGGGGCGGCCAGATCACGAGCGTGAGCCGCGTGAATAATTGGTCCAGATAAAAACCGCCGTACACATGCGGGTGCAACCAGGCCAGGCGGCGTGCGCCGCCGCTGGTGCTCAGCATGGCGCGAACGACGAACAACAGGCCGAAGGCGAGTGTGATTCCGGCTTCGCTGATCGTCGACGGCGCGACCCGCGCGGCCGGCACCCAGAACGTGGACAGAAAAGCCCACAGCAGATAAAGGCCGGCGATCGCCAGCGCGCCGGCACCGGCCCGCAGCAGCAGATCGCGCGACCCGCTGGCCTCGCCGATCAGGGACGCCAGCGCCAGTATGAGGACCGAGAACACCGCCGGATGGCCACGCCCCAGCCCCGGGATCGTGAACAGCGCCAGGATCGCAAGGCCTGCCAGGCCGGCAATGACGAACCAGCGGGCCGGCGAGGGCTCGGTACCGCGCGGCGTGTGCTCGCGCTGGGCCGAGGTGGCTACCATTTCGCCCGCGCTGAGAAAGGAATAGGCCTTATAGAACGAATGGGCGAGCAGATGCAGAAGCGCCAGGTTATACAGGCCAAGCCCGCACTCCATGAGCATGAAACCCATCTGGGCACAGGTCGACCAAGCCAGCATCACCTTGATGCTCACGCGGGTGGTCATGATCAACGCGGCGATCACGGCCGTGGTGGTGCCGGCGATCACCAACAATGCCTGAGCCAGACCGGCGTGCACCATCAACGGTGCGAAGCGGATCATCAGGAACCCGCCCATATTGACGATGCCGGCGTGCAGCAGGGCGGATACCGGGGTCGGTGCCTCCATGACCTGAATCAACCAGCCATGGAACGGTAACTGCGCACACTTCAGGATCGCCGCGCACGCGATCAAGGCGGTCGCGATCGTCAGGCCCGGCGTGAACGCGGCCGGATCGACCCGCGCGAACACGCGGTCCATTTGAAAGCTGCCGTAGTGAACGCCCACCACGACCAGACCCACGAGAATGAAGGCGTCCGCCATTCGGCTGATGAGGAATTTCTTGTGCGCGGCCAGCAGCGCCTGCGGGCGTTGCTGGTAGTACGTGAGCAGCTGATGCAGACAAAGACTGGTCGCCACCCAGGCCGCGCCGAGCCATAACAGCTGATTGGCGATCACCAGGCTGGAAATACTCGCCAGCGTCGCGCAGAACCAACGCCGGTAAATATGCTGATCCGGATCATTCGCCGTCGGGTCCCCGGCCAGATAGCGACGCGAAAACGTCAGGATGACCAGGCCGATGAAGCTGATCAGCCCCAGCATGGCCAGCGTCACCGGGTCGACACGTACGCTGGGAGCGAAGCTCGCCGGCAGGGGCCAGGGGATTCGGGCGACTTGTGTCGAAGCTTGAGTGGTAAAGACATGAATCAGCACGAGCGCCAGCGTGAAACCGATCGCAGCGCGGGCACAGACCAGTGTGGCCGGCCACCGGGCCCAGGTTCGCCGATGCCCGGACGTCAGGGCGGCCCACAGATAAAGGGTGGGCACGCTGATGGCAAAAAAAGCGGTCGCTGAGTTTTCGCTAACGTGCATATTGGCCGATCCGATAGAAAACTCGCATAGAGTAGAGCGGGCCTTCGTTCAATAAAAATACTTATTTATGCACGTTCCATTCTGTATTATAGAACGATGCCGCGATTGAACTATCATCATCTGTATTACTTCTGGCGGGTTGCCAAGCAAGGCAACCTTACGGAAACCGCGGCGCGCCTGCATTTGTCGCAGTCGGCGTTGTCCACGCAGATCAAGAAACTCGAAGCCTCGCTGGGGCAACCCCTGTTCGAACGTGTCGGGCGCCAGTTGGAACTCACCGAGGCCGGTCGTGTCGCCCTGGATTACGCCGAACCGATCTTCACCCGGGGCGATGAGTTGCTCGCCACCCTGCGCGAGGGCCGCGCTGCGGCTCGACAGGTGGTGCGCATCGGCGCCATGGCGACGCTGTCGCGTAATTTCCAGGAAGGTTTCATCGCGCCGTTGATGGACCGAAACGATATTTCGCTGGTTCTGCAGTCCGGCCGGCTCGACGACCTGCTGGGCCAGTTGAGCACGCATCGGCTCGATCTGGTGTTGTCCAACACCGATCTGCGCAGTACCGCCGAAACACCGTGGCGTAGCCGACGTATCGCGCGTCAGGCGGTGAGCGTGCTCGGGCGGCCGCGCGCGCAACCGTTCCGGCTGCCCGACGATCTGGCCGATGCTCGGGTTCTGTTGCCCGGCGAGCACAGCGAAATCCGGACCGCGGTGGATATGTATTGCGAACATTGGGGCCTGCGTCTACATATTCTCGCCGAAGTCGACGATATGGCGATGCTGCGTCTCATGGCGCGCGATTCGAACGCCGTCTCGATCATGCCGCCCGTGGTCGTTCGCGACGAGATCGCCGACGGCACGCTGGTGGAATACGGGCGGTTGCCCAACGTCCACGAGAACTTCTATGCCATCGGCGTGAAGCGTTATTTTCAGAACCCGCTGATCGAGAAACTGCTGGCCCGAAGCTCGGACGAACTGATCCGCGATTGAGCCCGGCCGCGCGCCTGTTGGCGTGCTGCGTTGACTCAGGTCAACGTCGCGTCGGCACCGGCTCCGCAATATGGACCGGGCGACGGGCGCCGCACCGCGTGAGCCGGCAAGACCTGCCGTGCGGCGTGCTGTCCGCCGCGCGCAGTTCGTTCACCGAGTCCTTCAATGACATCAACCCCTGCCGTTCGCAGCGCCGAGACCGCCGTTCGCATCACGCGCCAAGGCATTTCGCTATCGGCCGACGTCATCCGGCCGGCCGTCGGCCTTCGCGGTACCATTCTGTTCGCGCACGGCAGCGGGAGCAGTCGATTGAGCCCGCGCAACCGCTGGGTCGCCGCGCGCCTCGTCGACGCCGGGTTCGCCACGGTCCTGCTCGATCTGCTGACCCCGACCGAGGATCGAGTCGACCAGCGCACGCGAGAATTCCGGTTCGATATCCCGTTGCTGGCCGAGCGCCTGGAATGGGCCACCAACTGGTTGCGCAAGCAGCACGGCATCGGCGAATTGCCCGTCGGCTATTTCGGCGCCAGTACCGGCGCCGCTGCGGCGTTGATCGCCGCTGCCCGGCAGGGCGAGCGGATCTCGGCGGTGGTGTCGCGCGGCGGGCGTCCGGATCTGGCGCACGGCCATCTGGCCGCGGTCCATGCGCCGACGCTGCTCATCGTCGGCGCGCAGGATCCGGAGGTTCTCGAACTCAACCAGACGGCAGCCCGACACATGCCCGGCCTCGTGAAGATCGAAATCGTGCCCGGTGCCACCCATTTGTTCGAAGAGCCGGGTGCCCTGGAAACCGTCAGCGATCTGGCCCGGGATTGGTTCCGGCAATATATGGTCTGACGTGATCGGGGCGACGCCGGCGACTTAGAGCCTATTCCAATAGGACGGCGTAGGCTGCGGCGCCCGCTCGGGCCGCAGGGGTAGGAAGGGGCGACGCGGTGTGGTGGCGCCACACAAGGCGCCCCTGACACCGCCCTGGGGCCCGAGCGGGCGCCCCGGAGGGCGGGTCTGAGCGCGCACCCGGCGGTGTTGCGGCCTCCTGACGTGAAATGACCACGCGGCGTCGGCCGCGCCTAGCCGGGCACACGCTCAGACCAGCGCAGCCCCCGACGTCCTATTGGAATAGGCTCTTAAGCGACGTGCTGCATCGCCTCGCGCGGGTAGCGAACGATCTGGCCGCCTTTGGCCGGGGCAAAGGCCACGCCGCGCGACAGCCAGGCTTCGCCGCGTTGGTTCGTCGGCTCGATCACATGTTCGGTCAGCAGCGTGCGCAGGACGACCTGTAATTCCATCTGCGCGAAAGCGGCGCCGATACAACGACGAACGCCGCCGCCGAACGGAATGAGTTCGTAGGGATCGGGGCGTTTCTCGATAAAGCGTTCGGGCCGGAATTGCTTGGGCTCGTCGAACAGCCGCGGATCGGTCTGCACCAGCGAGATCGCGATCATCAGGTGCATGCCGCGCGGCACCCGCCAGCGGCCGATGGCATAACCGTCGGTGAGAACCTGGCGGAAGGTCATCGCGATCACCGGGCGCGTGCGCTGCACTTCGTTGATGAACGCGCCGAGCAGGGCGTCGTCGCCGGCATCCAGCGCGGCCACCAGTTTGGCCATGAATTCGGGATGGCGGCGCAGGCGCTCGATCGCCCAGGCCAGGGTGGTGGCGGTGGTTTCGTGGCCGGCGGTGAGCAGGGTAATGAGTTCGTCGGCGATCTCGTCGTCGGTCATCGGCGCGCCGTCGTCGTAGTGAGCGCCGATAAGCATGGCGAGAATATCGCTGCGTGCCGCGATGTTTGGATCGGCTCGCGCCCGCTCGATCAGCCGGCCGACGATGGCATCGTATTCGGCGCGCATGCGGTTGAAGCGGCCCCACGGCGCATAGCCGAACAGATCCCACTCGGGGATCGGCGTGGCGGCCAGGATCGAGCCGAGTTTGACCATGCGCGGCAGCAGGCGGCGAAGCGCATCCAGATCCTCGCCCTCGGCGCCGAATACCGTGCGCAGGATGATGTTGAGCGTGATGGCGTTCATCGCCGGCAGACTGGCCACGGCCTTGCCGACGGGCCAGTTCGCCATGCCGGCGCGGGCTTCGGCGGCCATCAGGGTACGGTATTCGGCCAGGCGATTGCCGTGAAACGCGGGCGTGAGCAGTTTGCGCTGCGAGCGGTGCGACTCGCCGGAGCGGGCGAACAGCGACCCCGAGCCCATGACGCGCCCGAGATTGGGTTCCATATTGCCGAGATCGGTCGGATCGGCCTTGAAGATCTGGCGCACCTCGTCCGGCTCGCTGATCACCAGGCATTTGCCGAACAGGGGGAGTTTGAGCGTGAAATCCGGCCCGTATTGGGCGCGGCGTTCGTCGAGCGACATCGATTTGCTGCGATCGAACGAGGCCATGAGCATGCGCAGCAGAAACGGGGCCCGAGGCCCGTCCGGCAGTCTATGGACCGGGTCGCTGGCGTTGTGGGCCGTATCTCCATGCATCAGGCAGCTCCGGAGCGCGCGTGGTTTGACGCTACACCGGGCGAGACGCCAAATCAATCATTGCTCAATGTAAAGGTTATTGATTAATGCCGCAAAATGCTGATTTTTATTGCGATAATCCAGTGGCCTGTCGCCCCAAAAATCCGCCCCGCATCGCATCAAATTGGCATACACTCGACGAACGCTGGGCTCGAAAGTAGCCGCCGCGCCCGTGTGACGGCTGAGTTGTCCACCGCGGACCGGCGGGCGAGCCGCCAGCGAGGATGAGTCACCATTTGCTGCTGAATGAACAGCCAGGAGTCTGTGTCATGAGTAAGGGAATGGATCGAAAGAAAATGGCCAAGAAAAAACCGACCCGTACTTTGAAGGAGAAACGTGCGGCCAAGGCTGAAAAAGCCGCGCAGAAAGCTTCGGAGTGATCGGTTGTAATCCTGCGGGGCCGGCGGGACACAGCCGGCCCCGGTTTGCATGGCGGGGCCCCGGAGGACACTGCGCCATGTTCGAGACGGAGTCGCCATGAGATGGAAAGGCGTCCACCACGTCGAGTTCTCGGTGCTCGACTATGACGAATCGATCGCTTTTTTCGATCGCATGTTCGGTTGGCTGGGCTACAAGAGCTTTTGGACGCTGGATATCGGTTATCGCTCGACCTATTACATGGCGCGTTTCCCGCTGTTCCACAGCTACATCGGGATTCAGCCGGCGTCCGGCGGGACTCGCCTGCACGCGAGAAATCATGCGCCCGGCATTCACCATATTGCGCTCTGGGCGAAAAATCGCCGCGAGGTCGATGCTTTCCACAACGAGTTTCTGCTCGAACAGCAGGTCGAGGTCACCGAGCCACCGGCCGAGTATCCGGTCTATACACCCGGGTATTACGCTGTATTTTTCGACGACCCGATCAGCGGCATCCATTTCGAACTGAGTCATACGCCGCTGTTGCCGTCGCCAGCCGCCTGGCGGCGTTGGCGACGTGCGCTAAAAACAGAATGGGCCCGCCATCCCCAATGGACGCGACCGCCATGGCAGGCAGCCATGCGACGGTTGCCATCGAAGAACGAGCAGCGGCGATGATCGCGCGGCGCCGGTTGGGCTTGTAAGATCTCGACCGAAACCCTTGAGGCTCTAAATACGTAGGCTATGGCCGTCGCAAGCCGACAATTGCCTGCTACGTTTTGACCTGTGACCCAGAGCCCCTGTGCCCGTCCACGTGCCGACGAGCGATATCGCCCCGGTACGCGACCGTCTTGCACGATCACGATGTGTTACCCGCCGCCTCAATCCTTCCGATATCCGTGCCGATGTTATTGAAAAAATATCTTGTATTGCTGTGGGGCTCGTTGGGCGTCGCCAGCGCCGTTGTGATGCCGGGCGCCATGGCGGCCACGTTGACCCCGGGACTGACTCTCGGGGCGACTTACACCCAGGACGTCTTCAGCAACGTAAGTGGCGGTATACGACGGGGCACGGCGGCGCCGGGCGCCGTCAATCTCAGCGCCGGCATCGACGGCCGGATCTGGGGCGGATCTGGGGCGGATCGGACGATAACCGGTTGTATTTCGATTATCTGGGCACGCTGGGCAGTTCGATCTCGAATGATGTAGGCGATCTTCAGGGCCTGGATAACATCGAGGCCTACGATACGAGCAAGCTGTACTCGGCCTGGTATCAGCACGATTTCGGTCAGTCCGGCGTGATGCTGCGAATCGGCAAGCAGGACTGGAACGCGCTGTTCGATACGCTCGATGCGGCCGGGGTGTTCATCAACAGCTCGTTCGGGCTGGATGCGACCACGGCCGTATCGAACGTGTCTCAGTATCCGACCACCGCCGTCGGGGCGGTGGCGCGCTGGCAAGGCGATAGTGGCGCTTACGCCATGGCCAGCGTGTTCGACGGCACGCCGGGTCTGCCGGGTCATCCGGCCGGAACGCATATCGCGTTTCATGCGCACGACGGGGTCTTCACATCGGCCGAAACGGGCATGACCGGCGGCGGCGACAAGCCGTACAAGCTGGCCGTCGGCGGGTGGTATCAAACCGCTGACTACCACGACCCGGCGGGCCGTTTGCGCGATCACGACAGCGGTTTTTATATCATCGGGCAGGATCGGCTGATCGGCGGCCCGGCCACGCCTAAGGTGGATGTATTCGCCCAGATCAGCGGGACGCAGAGCGACCGCAATCCGTTGAATCGTTATCTGGGGGCCGGTGTCGATGTGACCGGCCTGGTGCCCGAGCGTCCGGACGATGTGCTCGGGCTGGCGGTCGCCCGGGCGCATGCGGCCTCGGTGTATCGCGATGCCACGCCCGATACCAACCGCGCCGAGACCGCGATCGAGCTCACATATCAGCTGCCGGTCAATCAATACGTGACGCTCCAGCCCGATATGCAGTACATCGTCCATCCGGGCGTGGATCGTTCGACCGGCAATGCCACGGTGGTCGGGTTACGGGGCCAGCTGACCTGGTGAGTCGGGCGGTACTAAAACCGCTAGATCGGTCAGGGCGTGTTGCCGCACGATGATGTCGAGCGATGCGCGCCGCCGGGGTCAGAGCATGAGCGCGTCGCGGCTCACGTCGTTGATATGGGCCGGCTTGTCGCCCGGCTGGCGGACGATCAGGATCGAGCGGCGGCTGTGGCGGACCACCTGTGCCGCGGTACTGCCGAGCAGCACATCCCAGTAGACCGGGTTGTGCGACGCCATGATGATCATGTCGACATTGTAATGCTCGCCCCGGCTGACAATCGTGCGCGGCACCGGTCCGATCCGGACTTCGATCTCCCAGGCCACGGCATCGCCGAGCTCTTGTTCGGCCAGCCGTTCGAGCTGGACGCGCGCGACGCGCCCCAGATTGTTCATTTCGTCGAGACCGATGAACGGCAGCACGCCCACCGATATCTCGGGAATGACAGTCAGCAGAATGACGCGCGTGTTTTTTGAGTCGGCGATGCGTTTCACCGCTGCGAATATGCTTTCGAAAGCGGATTCCTGATTCAGGTCCAGCGGCACGAGCAGGGTTTGCGACATGATGAATTCTCCGGGCCTTGATGTTTTCAGTTTCGCGCCCGGGGCGGCGCGGTCGATTGATGCGGATCAACTGCGTTTCGATCGGGCCCGGTAATGTGTGATGAGGGCCGTTCGCCGACCTGCAGCGAGCCTGAGGGGCGTCGGACAACCGGGAGCGGATGCTTATACTGGGACGTGATTTGCGGAAGGTGAGGCGTCATGCCGGAAGCCGGTGATCCAGAAGTGCGGGATGCGCTCGTGGTCGGTGCCGGCGCGACCGGGCTGGCGGCGGCCTGGTCGCTGGCCCGAAACGGCCGGCGGGTGGCGCTGCTGGAGGCGTCGCCTCGGATCGGCGGCAATCTGCACAGCGAGCGCGCGGGCGAATGGCAGATCGAGCACGGCCCGAATACGGTGATCATGAAGCCGCCGTTCTATGCGCTGCTGCAAGAGCTGTCGCTGCTCGACGAAGCCCGGCCGGCCGACGACGCCAGCCGCAAGCGTTTCATCGCGCTCAATGGTCATCCGGTCCCGCTGCCGACCCGGTTATGGAACGCACCGGGCAATCCATTGCTGGGCTGGCAAGGCTGGGCGGGGCTGTTGCGCGAGCCGTTCGTCGGCCGCGGGCCGTCCGACGAGGAAAGCCTGGCCGACTTCGTAACGCGGCGCCTGGGCCCGCGCATCATGGATCGCCTGGTCGATCCGTTCGTCTCCGGGGTCTATGCCGGTGATCCGCAACGCTTGTCGGCCAAGGCGGCGATGCCGCGGCTGGTGGCGCTCGAACAGGCGCATGGCTCGTTGATTTGCGGCGGGTTGGCCCGGTTGTTCCGCGGCGCACGACAGGGCCCGGCGGTGCCGCGCGAATGGCGCGGTCGGCTGTTGAGTTTTCCATCCGGGCTGCAGCGCCTGGCCGAGCGGCTGGGCGAAGTGATTACGGCACGCCCGAATGCCACGCTGGCCTGCAATTGCCGGATCGAGCGCATCGCGCGGGAAGACGACCACTGGCTGGCCGAGGACGATGCCGGTCGCCGCTGGCGCGCGCGCGAGCTGTTGCTTGCTGTGCCGGCGCATGTCGCGGCGCGTCTACTGGCGCCGGTCGACGTAGCGTTGGCCGAGCCGCTGGCCGAGATCGTGTATCCGCCGGTGAACGTGGTGTCGCTCGGTTTTCGTCAAGCCGACATCGGGCATCCGCTCGACGGGTTCGGTCTGCTGATTCCGCGTGTCGAGCAGCGCCAGACGCTGGGCGTGCTGTTTCCGTCGTCGTTGTTTGCGCATCGTGCGCCCGAGGGCCATCACCTGCTCAACGTATTCCTGGGCGGGCGACGTTCACCGCAGATCACCGAAGAAGACGATGCAACCCAGATCGGCCAGGCGATCGCCGATCTGAGTGATCTGTTGCATATCCGGGGCGCGCCGGTGTGGCAGCGCGTCGTACGCTGGCCGAGGGCGATCCCGCAGTACGAGATCGGTCATCTGGATCGGGTGGCGGCGATCGATGCGGCATTGACGCATCATCCCGGGTTGTCGCTGGCCGGCAACTGGCGCGACGGCATTGCGGTCGGCGACTGTCTTGAAAACGGACGTCGGCTTGGCGAGCAGATCGCCGCGCGATAACAGACGCTCGTGCTCGGCCGTGCTTGCCGCCTGGGATCGGACGTGGATCAATACAGACGATGCCCGGCCGGCGCCCGCCGTCGAACCGGGCCGCAGTGCCGGAGGAGTTCGCCATGCCGCGTTTTGCCGCCAATCTCAGCCTGATGTTCAATGAAGTCGAATTCATGGCGCGCTTCGAACGTGCCGCGCATGCCGGCTTTGCCGGCGTCGAGTTTCTGTTTCCTTATGCCTGGGCGGCCGACGACATCGCCGGGGCGCTCGAGGCCCACCGGCTGACCCAGGTGTTGTTCAATGCGCCGCCCGGCGACTGGGATGGCGGCGAGCGCGGGCTGGCGGCGTTGCCAGGGCGCGAGGCCGAGTTTCGTGCCGGCCTGGACGACGTACTACGCTACGCCGAGCGGCTCGACTGCCGGCGGGTACACGTCATGGCCGGCAACGTGGCCGATCTGGCTGCCGCCGAGGCCATGCACGCCACCTATCTCGACAACCTGGCCCATGCAGCGGATCGATTCGCTGCATACGGCATCACGGCGTTGATCGAGCCGATCAACAGCCGTGACATGCCGCATTATTTCCTGACACGTCAGGCGGCGGCGCACGAGATCGTGGCCGAGGTCGGCGCCGATAATATCGCGGTGCAGATGGATTTCTATCATGCCCAGATCATGGACGGCGATATCTGGACCACGTTCCGGGCCGGGCGCGACAATATCGGCCATATCCAGATCGCCGGCGTGCCGGAGCGCAACGAACCGGACGACGGGGAACTCAACTACCCGTGGCTGTTCGAGCGGCTCGATGCGGCTGGTTATAACGGCTGGGTCGGCTGTGAATATATCCCGCGCGACGACACCGAATCCGGTCTCGGCTGGTTCGCGCCATGGCGCCGCCGTTGATCGGCGCGACTCGGCAAAGGCCGTTCGAGGCGATCGGCTGAACGGCGTGCCTACCCGGTTGATGCGGGCATCACGATGCCGTGATCAGGCCCTGGCGCCGCGTTGTTCCCGGCGCCACTGCTTGTGGCGATACAGGACGGCGTCCGCGGCTTCCACGAGTTCGTCGGCGGTCGCCCCGTCTTCGGACAGGCTGGCGGTACCGACGCTCAGAGCCGGCAATGTCGGCCGGCCGCGTGCGGCCCGGTCGATGGCCTGGGTCAGTCGTTCGGCCAGCCGAATTGCTTCGGTCTTGCAGGTATTGGGCAACACGGCGAGAAACTCGTCGCCCCCGTAACGACCGAGATGATCGGTTTTGCGCAACGTCTGGGTGATCTGTTCGGCGATCCAGACGAGGGCACGGTCGCCGGCGCCGTGGCCATAGGTATCGTTGATGGGCTTGAAGCGATCCAGATCCAGCACCAGCACGCTGAGCGGATGACCCCGCTGGCGATGGTTGGCGAGCTCGATATCCAGAACGCTACGGATACCGCGTCGATTGAGAACATGCGTAAGGGCGTCGTATTCGGCCTGGGTCAGCAAATCCCGCTGCGTGTGTTCCCAGCTTTCCACCATGGCGTTGAAGCGCTGCGAGAGCCGCGTGAGTTCATCATTGCCGACCGTCGGCGCCCGAGCGCCGAATTCGCCGGACTCCAGACGTTCGGCAACGCGATTGAGCGCGCGTACCGGGCGTAGCAGCGAATACACGAATACGCCGATCAACACGATCGCGAACAACAGGGTGGCCGCCCAGGCCCAGATCAGCCGCACGATCTGGGCATGACGCTCGTGTTCGGCCCGCTCGTAGCGCGACTTGATGGCCTGCGTGAGTTGTGCGCGCGCCTGCTGAATATCGTCGATCGATCGGGCCAGTTCCTGCTCGGACGGCGCAAGACGCGGCGTCTCGCCGCTCAGGGTATGGGGCTGGGTCACGAGATGCTCCACGGCCGGCCGCGCTTTGTCCCATGCCGTGCGTGCGGATTCCACGAGATGCGCAGATAGATCCGGATTCGCCTCGGCCCGGCCCATTCGTGCGAACGTGGTATCGATGCGGGCGGCCAGGGTTTGGGTATTCGACTCGGGCTGGCCGGTTTCGGCCTCCAACCCGTCGATGCGCGCGCTTTGCAGGTAATACTCGAGCGTTGTCAACGGCATGAGCGTATCGATCGATTCCTGCACGCTTTCCCGGAAGGCGCTCTGTTGTGCATCGAGTACGGCGACGCTCACGATGCTGAGTACGCCGAGCGGCAACAACAACAGAACGAGCACGGCGATCGTACGCCGTCCCACGGAAACACGACGCAAGGCGGACTCGACGCCAGTCAGAGCATTGTGCCGTAGCGCCATCATGCCGTGTTTCGGGCGGTGAGCATCACTGCATTATCCCACTGCCGCGGCGTGCGGGGGCAAATAGCCTGTCTCGAAGCGTCGGCAACGGCAGGTCAGGACGCCGCTGGCGTACGCTCGCCACGCGCATCCGGAGAGTTTCGCATTGATCGTCCAGCGGGGGCGCTACAAGGTGGGGCCACCATTCACCGCGTGCGGCTGTTCGCATCGGACGGCTGCGCCTCCCACGGGAATACGAACCATGCCCGAACTCGGACTGGCCACGATCGATACGTCGGTGCAGGAAACCAATCGCTGGCTCGATGCCCTCATGTCGGAGCTGGGCACCCACGACAAGCAATATGCCTTCCAGACGTTACGCGCCGTGCTGACCACGCTGCGCGATCGATTGCCGCTCGATCAGTGTGCCCGCTTCGGGGCCCAGCTCCCGCTGTTGATCCGCGGGCTCTATTACGAAGGCTTCGTGCCCGCCGACGTGCCGAAGAAATACCGCCGTGCCGACGAGTGGCGACAGGCGATCGCCCGTGCCGGTACCCATATCGGCGCCGAGCAGGCCGGCATCGCGTCGCGCGCCGTGTTTCGTGTGCTCGATCGCGAACTCGACGCAGGCCTGATGAACAAGATCGGCGAGTCGCTGCCGGACGATATTCACGCCGTCGTGCTGCACTGATGCCGACGCGGTGCCGAGCCGGCACGGCCTGCGATGTAGCATGAGGCTCTGTATTCGCTAGCCGGCGGCATCGTGGCTTCATCCTCGACTCGTGATCTGACCCAGGGTTCCATCGTCCGGGCGCTGCTCGCGCTGGCAGTGCCGATCGTGTTCTCCAACCTGCTGCAGACGGCTTATCAGCTGATCGACACGTTCTGGGTGGGTCGCCTCGGCGCGGCGGCCGTGGCCGCCGTGTCGCTCAGTTTTCCGGTGATCTTCTTCCTGATTTCGCTCGGCCTGGGGCTGGCGATCGCCGGCACGATCCTGGTGTCGCAATACACCGGCCGCGGCGACCGGGCGCAGGTGAACCACGTGGCCGCGCAGGCGCTGGTGGGCGTGCTCGCTATTTCGTTGATCGTGGCCGTTGTCGGCGCAATCACCGCGCACTGGGTGGTGCTGTTTCTCGGCGCCCGCGCCGAGGTGCTGCCGCTGGCGACGATCTACATGCGGGTGTCGTTCGTCGGCATGCCGTTTCTGTTTGCGTACGTGATTTTCCAGTCGCTGATGCGCGGCGTGGGCGACGCGCGCACGCCGTTGTACATCGTCTCCGGCACGGTGGTGCTCAATTTCATTCTCGACCCATTGTTCATCCTCGGATTTGGGCCGGTGCCGGCGATGGGGGTGGCCGGGGCGGCGCTCGCCACCGTTATCACCCAGGGGCTGGCGGCGGTCGTCGGTCTGTGGATGCTGTTTTCGGGCCGCTACGGCATTGCGTTGCGAGCGCGGCATCTGGTGCCCGACATCGCCACGCTCTGGCGCTTGTTCAAGCTCGGTGCGCCGTCGGGGGTCGAGCAATCCACCCGCGCGCTCGGGTTGATGCTGATGACGATTCTGGTGGCCGGGTTCGGCACGCATACGCTGGCGGCCTACGGCATCGGCACGCGAATGCTCAGCTTTGTGATCATCCCCGCGTTGGGTCTGTCGCAGGCGACCTCGGCGCTGGTGGGGCAGAACATCGGCGCCGGGCGTGTCGACCGGGCCGAGCGCACGGCCTGGCTTTCGGCGTTGATTGCGGTGGTCGTGCTTACGGCAATCGGCGTGCTGGCGTTCTTCTTCGCCGTGCCGATCGTACGGGCGTTCGTGCCGCAATCGCCGGCCGTGATCGCCCAGGGCAGCCTGTTCGTGCAGATCACCGCTTTCAGCTATGGGCTGATCGGCGCCCAGCAAGTCATCACGGGCGCATTTCGCGGTTCGGGCAATACCGTCGTGGCGATGATGATCGCGCTCGTTTCGCTGTGGATGCTGCAATTCCCGCTGGCCTGGCTGTTGTCCACCCACGCCGGGCTCGGGGCGACCGGTATCTGGATTGCCTATCCGGTACAGAACACCATCACGGCGGCGATCGCGGGGATCTGGTTCGCGCGTGGCGGTTGGAAACGAGCCCAGGTGATCGAGTCCGATCCGATCGAGGCGGAGGCCGCGGCCTATCGGCCGGGCCAGGTCACGCAGACGACGCTGCGCTGATGGCTGTCTGCCAGAACGTCACGGCCGCGCGTGCGAACCCGCCGGGCCGGGCCTCGTGGTATTGACAGCCGCGCGAGCGCACCGTAATTTCTGGGCCAGTTGTAATCGGATGCAGGCAAAGCCGCACGCCATGCTGTTCAATCTCGTCAACGTACGCGTCGTAGGCGCCCTGGTGGTACTCGTACCCGCCGGGGGTTTTGGCGTGCGTGAAAGGATGAGATAAACCGACATCCGACAATCAGGCACTCCGAAGCCCCCGGCACCGCAAGGTTCCGGGGGCTTTTTTTTGGCCGCTCGACAAACGGACGACTCGTGGACGACAAGCAATGAACGCAGCACAGCAGATCCTGGAGATTTTCGAGGCCCACGGCATCGATACCGTGTTCGGCTACCCCGGCGGATGCATCATGCCCCTCTACGATGCGCTGGTGGATAGCGCCGGGGTTACGCACGTGTTGTGTCGGCACGAACAGGGCTGTGCGCTGGCGGCCGACGGCTATGCGCGATCCAGCGGCCGGGTCGGCGTGGCCATTGCCACTTCCGGGCCGGGCGCGACGAACCTGATTACCGGTGTGGCCAACGCTCATCGCGACTCGGTGCCGATGGTGGTGATCACGGGGCAGGCCCCGTCGGCGCTGATCGGCACGGACGCGTTCCAGGAAGTCGACGTGCTCGGCATGACGCTGGACATCGTCAAGCATAGTGCGCTCGTCACCCGGGCCGAGGAGGTCGGGCCGGCCATCGACGAGGCCTTGCGCCTGGCTGCCAGCGGCCGGCCTGGTCCGGTGTGGATCGATATCCCGAAGGATGTGCTGCAGGGCGAGGTCGCGGCGATGGCATGGGCCGAGCCCACCGAGCCCGGGCGCGCGCCCGGTGGTGGCGCTGCTCTTACCGACGTGGCGGCCATCGTCGATATGCTGCGCCGGGCGCGCCGGCCGTTGTTGTACAGCGGCGGTGGCGTGAGCCGTGCCGGCGCCGAAGCGGCGTTCCGTGCGTTTGCCGAAACCTCGGGGCTGCCGCATGTGCACAGCCTCAACGGCATCGGCAATGCCGGGCGGGCGCATGCGGAGGATCTGGGCATGCTTGGCATGCATGGCTCCAAGGCGGCCAATCAGGCCGTCGATGCCTGCGATCTGTTGTTGGTGGTCGGGGCCCGGCTCGACGATCGTGCGACCGGGCAGCTCGACGGATTCGCGCCGAACGCGCGTCTGATCCATCTTGATATCGATGCTGCCGAGCTGAACAAGCGACGCCGCGCCGAATTGGGGCTACGCGGCGACTTGGCGCCGATGTTGACGGCGCTGACGCAGACGCTCGCCGACCGACCGCTGGCGATCGCGGCCTGGCGACGCCGCTGCCGGGACTGGCGCGCCCGCGACGGGTTTGCCGCGACCCGGCCGGCCGACCCGCGGGCGCCGATCGGCGGCCCGGCTTTCGTGCGGGCGCTGTCGGATGCGGCGCCCGCCGATGCGATCGTGGCCTGCGACGTCGGCCAGCACCAGATGTGGGTGGCCCAGCATTTCGCCTTCGATGCGCCGCGCCATCATCTGAGCAGCGGCGGTCTCGGTACGATGGGCTACGGCCTGCCGGCGGCGATCGGCGCCCAGTTCGCGCATCCGGCGCGGACCGTCATCAATATCGCCGGCGATGGCTCGTTCATGATGAATGTGCAGGAACTGGCCACGATCCGTCGCCACCGCCTGCCGGTGAAGATCGTGGTGGCCGACAACGCCTGTCTGGGCATGGTGCGCCAGCAACAGGAGCTGTTCTACGACAACCGCGAAAGCCAGATCGATCTGGACGACAATCCCGATTTCGCCGTGCTCGCCTCGGCTTTTGATATTCCGACACATTGCGTGACGCGCATCGGGGAGATCGATGCCGGCTTGCGGGCGTTGTTCGAGGCGCCCGGGGCGGCCCTGCTGCACGTGGCGATCGATCGCGCCGACAACGTCTGGCCGACCGTCGCGCCCGGCCGGGCCAATCGCGACATGCTGCACGCCGTTCCCGCCGCCATGCCGGCGGCCACTGCCGAGGCCTGAGTCATGTCCGAGCCGAAGACCGCCGCAATACATCGCTTGATCTGCCGACTCGATTTCGAACCGGCCGGTCTGGAACGACTGTTTCAGGTCGTGCGCCGTCGCGGATTCGTGATCGAGCGCGTGCACGCGGCCCATGAGGCGGATCAGCTGCATGTGGACCTCACGGTCTCCGGTGCGCGCTCGGCCGAGACGCTGCGTGCGCAGCTGGAAAAGCTTCATGTCGTGCGCTCAGTGCAACGGCCGTTGGACCGATGTTTCGTGGTGGAATCCCGCTCGGCTTGATGTCGCCGCGTCGACGTGGAGTGCGCGGAATGCTGTTGTAAACTGGACGGACGACGCCTTCGATAACGCCCCCGCGGGGCCCGGCGTAAAAATCAGGTGAACAGGCTGACGAGGGGGATCGTGATGAGCCTGGCAGCGGATGCGCGTCGCACCACGGCGCATGCAGCGTTCTGGATGATGACGCGCCGGGTCACGATTCTGGCGGCGAGCGTCGATATCGTGTTCTTCGTCTTTTTTCTATGGGCCGGTTCGCCCTTGCTGGCGTGGTTGAATGTGCTGAGCGTCGGGCTCTATGGGGCGGCCAACCGACTGCTCGTATGGCGATGGAATCGCAGCGCGTTGTTGCTGATCTGGCTCGAAGTAATCGGCCATGCCGTCATCGGTAGCCTCTGCGTCGGTTGGGACGCCGGGTTCAACTACTACCTGTTAATGTTTATTCCCGCGATCATGGTCAGCGGCGACTGGCCACGGGTGGCGGCGCCGCTGGCGATGTTGTTCGCGATCTACCTCGGACTGCATGCAGTGTCGAATCAACTCGGCCCGCTCGTGCCGATCGATGACACCGCGCTCGCGTTACTCAACGTCTTCAACGTGTCGATATTCTTCGCGATGGCGAGCTATACCGCGCGGTTCTATTATCTGCTCGTGCGGCGCACCGAGGGGCGCCTGCGCGAACACGCGACCCGGGATACGCTGACCCAGCTGTTCAACCGCCGCCATCTGCTGGAGATCGCCGAGGGCGAGCTGGCACGCGCCCGGCGTGACGACACGTCGTTGTCGTTGGTGATCGTGGATATCGATCACTTCAAGCAAATCAACGACGAACTCGGGCATGATGTCGGCGACCGGGTACTTGTTCACGTCAGCGGGCTGTTCCAGGCTTGTTGTCGCGCGTCCGATACGGTTGCCCGCTGGGGTGGCGAGGAATTTCTGTTTCTGCTGCCGAATACCGACATTGAAGCCGCGCTGGACTTTGCACGGCGCGTGCGCGTCGCTGTGGCACGTCATCCGCTGGTACCGAAAGCGCCAACCGAGGTGGCCTGCACCGTATCGCTCGGCGTGGCCAGCCTCGCCCCCGGTGAAACGCTGGAAGCCGCCATCGTACGGGCCGACCGAGCCCTGTACGAAAGCAAGATGGCCGGACGCAACCGGGTGACACCGGCCCCGGCCGCGGCGCCCGAAGTGCCGCTGGGAGAAGACCTCGCCTGTTGAAGCCGCGTGGCGTGGCCCGCGCCGCCAAAAGGTGGCCGCTCCGGCCCCGTCGCCGCATCGGCATAGACATCGCACGACAGATACAGCACGCCCCAAGCAACATGCGGGCCAGGTTGAGATCGGGATCGTCAATGGTGATCGTGAACGCGACGCGGTCGCCGGCGGGCGTTATCGGTCTGGTCGCCTGCCTGCTTGTGTAGACTCATTATCCGGAAGCCCGGCGGTCGCCGCCCCGGGCATGGAAGTGACCCATAGGCCGCTACAAGGAGAATGCCGGTGTCGCCGGGTGAACGTATCGAAACCGTGATCGAGCGCTTGATCTATGCGTCGCGCTGGGTGCTCGCTCCGATCTACCTCGGGCTCAGCCTCGCGCTGGTGGCGTTGGGCATCAAGTTTTTCCAGGAAATTCTCCACGTGCTGCCGCATATCCTGGCCATCAAGGAGACCGATCTGGTGCTGCTCGTACTCACGTTGATCGATCTTGCGCTCGTGGGCGGCCTGATCGTGATGGTGATGCTGTCGAGCTACGAAAGTTTCGTCTCGCGGCTCGACCTGGCCTCGGATTCGGACAAGCTCGACTGGCTCGGCCGGATGGACTATACGAGTCTCAAGAACAAGGTCGCGTCTTCGATCGTCGCGATCTCGTCCATCCATCTGCTCAAGATCTTCATGAACACGCCCAACGTGGCCGAGTCGAACCTCATGTGGTACGTGATTATTCATATCACGTTCGTCGTTTCGGCGTTTGCCATGGGGATACTGGACAAGCTCACGCGGCATCACTGACCGTTCGTGCCACCGGCGCCGAACAGGCCGTTGGCACGGGCTTCACGATACTCGCGGCGCGTCCAGCGGCCGTTGCGATCGCGGTCGTAGGCGCGGAACAAACCGTCGTAAAACTCCTTTGAGTCGATCTCGCCGTCGCCGTTGCTGTCCCAGTCGCTGAATTGTTGTTTCTTGAACGGCAGCCGCTCGAATTCGTTGCGTTCAATCAACCCGTTATCGTTGCGATCCCACCGGGCGTAGTCGTGGATCTGACCGTAGAGCTCTTCTTTCTTGATATGCCCGTCGTGGTTGTGATCCAGCGAATCGAAGGAGGGCGCGGCGAGTGCCGGACCGGCCGCCATGATCAGCAGGGTCGGCAGGGCGAGATAGGAAAAACGAGACATGACGAAACGTCTGTGCGAATGAGGCCCCGAGGCTAGCCCCGGGGAATGCCCTGCAACCATCCGGTAGAGCACGGGTAGGTCCAGGGTAGGGTTCGGCGTGATGCTGGCCCGGTATTCACCTGCGGCATAACTTCAGGAGTGCATCATGGCGATCAAGCCGAACGACCGACAGCGCCGGGAAGAAGACCCCATCAAGGACGATCCCTCGCGCCCACGGCGCGGAAGCCAGGACGAGACGAACCGTCACAGTGACGGGCCGGCCGATCCGCACGACGACGAGCCCGGTAACGACGACGACCGTTGAGTGAACGGGGTGGTATATTGCGCGCCGATTGCTCAGGAAATAGGTAGCCAAGGACGGGCCGATGCCTCTCGACGACCATCAGCGCCGCGCCTTTCGCGCACTCGCCGGCGAAACCGAAGGCATCGACACCGAGGTCTATGCGCGTTTCGACAAGGACCCGCTGGAGCCCATCATCGGGCTCGGGCGGCCTAATGCGCGCATCGGTTTTTTCGGGCGCGATCCCGGGCGCGATGAAGTCCGCTACGGCGAGCCGTTCATCGGGGCCGGCGGCCAGCTCGTGCGCCGCACGATCTACGAATATCTGCACGGCGAGCCGATGCCGGATTTCGAGACATCGCGCGAACTCGGCCGCGAGTTTTTCTGGATCAACACGGTGCCCTACAAACCGGTGGGCAACAAAGCCTGGTCGATGAAGGTCAAGCGGCGTTTTCATCCCTTGATGAACGCGTTGCTGATCGAGCAATGGCAGGGCCGCTCCCTAATCACGCTCGGGCGTGAAGCGTTTCTCTGGTTCGGTATCGACCAGTCGAAAGCCGAGCGTCAGCGCATCGAAGCGTTCTGGAAGAGCGCGGATCGCTTCGAGTCGTCGATCGACGTCGCGCTGGCCACCGAAAAAGGGACGTCCGCGACGTTTACGCTTTACCCGCTGCCCCATCCGTCGCCGTTGAACGCGACCTGGTACGCACGCTTCCCCGATCTGCTACGGGGACGCCTGCGCGCGCTCGACGCCCGCCCCGACCGGCTGGCGCTCGACGCGGCGCGCTAACGGCGCCGGCCGGCCCGGACGGATTGCGGGCGACTCAGTCGGTGCCCTGGGTCAGGGCTTCGGCCACTGCGGGCGCATCCTGGAAATGCCGACCCTCGAACGAGCGAAGCCGCGTCAACAGTTCTTCCGGGGCGTCGTTGCCGGCCGCCACGCCGGCCAGTTCGCCGCCGGTGGCAGGGAACTCGGCGCCTTCGAGATAAGTGGCGACCTGGGTCGGATCGTAGGCCATGTCGGATTCCTTTTGCGTGGAAATGAAGCGTCTTCTATCCGACCAAGTCGGAAGCGCCGCCACAACCGGGGAATCTACCGATCGATCTACGAGTCGGATTGCTCGTGGGGCACCGCCCGCCAGTGACCGTCGTCGCGGTGTTCGAGCAACAAGTCGCGGGTGAGCGTGTCGCTGCCGTTCGGCGTGACCAGGTCGTAGCGCACGCGCATGTCGTAGTCGCCGTCGTCGAGGCGTTGCTGCTCGAGCACCGTCACATGTTCAACGCGGACGTCCTTCGGATCGGGTGATCCGAGCGCCCGCAGCAGATGGACGGCCGAATCGCCGCCGAGCGTGCTGGCCAGCGAATCCACTTTCGATAGATCGGATCGAACATTAGCCTGGATGGCTGCTCGCAGGTCGTCGCCGCTCGGGCCGCGGGCACAGCCGGCGGTCAGGGCGAACAGGGCAACGAGAGTGGCTACAAGTAAACGACGCGTGTACATCAGGCAATCCGCATCGAGGGATATCCCGTCACTTTGAACGGGCTTGTCTGCACGCTGCATGAACTGTCGTGGGCGCGCGTGTTCAGTCGTCGATCTCCGTCTGGCCCCTCGGCATGAATGCCGACAGTGATTGGCGTTGGCGCCCGTCGGCATCGAAGTTGTCGGGCGCCAGCCAGGCCGTGAGCGCGGCGTCGATTGCCGGCCATTCGCGATCGATGATCGAGAACCACGCGGTATCGCGACTGCGGTCGTTATAAACCACGGCCTGGCGGAATACCCCCTCGAACTGAAAACCGAGTCGTGCGGCGGCGCGACTCGATGGGGCATTCAGCGCATCGCATTTCCATTCGTAGCGTCGATAGCCGAGTTCGAACGCACGCCGCATCATAAGCGCCATGGCCTCGGTGGCAGCCGGCGTCTGCCGCAATCGATGCGTGAAATGCAGATGGCCGACTTCGATCGCGCCGTTGGGCGGGTCGATGCGCAAATAGCTGGCCACGCCGATCGGCTGGTTGTCCTGAGCATCCACGATGGCAAAGAACAGCGGATCGTCGCCGGCGGCCACATCGGCAACCCAGGCGCGATACGCCGCGGCCGATTGGAACGGGCCGTAGCCGAGATAAGTCCAGCCGGACGGATCGTCGTCGATCGCGATCTGTTCGTACAGGGCCGCGGCATGCCGTGTTGGCGATAGCGGTTCGAGGCGACAGAAACGCCCGGCCATCGGTTCGCGGGCGGGATGGGGCGGCGCCTGCCAGTTGGGCAGAGCGGGGCCGATCGGCTGGCCGTGGGCGTTGGTCGTGGCGGACATGATAATCGTGGACGGACGTGACGGGGGCCAGTCTGCAAGCGCGCCGGTTCCAGCGTAAGATCCAGTCATGCCCGATTCGAAGGAACCAGTGCGTCGCGGCGCCAGCACCGACACTTGGATCGTGGATGGCCTGCGTCTGGCACTGGCTCGGCGCGAGGCAGACACGACGCTTGCGCGTTGTCTCTACGATGCGCTGCGCGGCTGGATTCAGTCCGGCGAGCTCGCGGCCGGCCGCTCGTTGCCGTCGTCGCGACGGATCGCGCGCGAGTTGGGTATCGGCCGCAATACGGCGTTGGCGGCACTCGATCATCTCGGCGCCGAAGGCTTTGTGGACACGCGCCCGGGGGCCGGGCTCTATGTGGCGGATATCGGGTTCCGGCGCCCGACCGGCGCGGCCGCGGATCGTACGTCGCGATCGGTCGGCCTGTCCCGACGAGGCCAGACGCTGCTGGCTTATTCCCGCGGCGGTCAAGGCAATCGCGGTGCGTTCGTCCCCGGCGTGCCGGCACTGGATGCGTTTCCCTGGGCGGCATGGCAACGCGTGCTGCGCCGCCATCGCACCCGACAACGCGGACGCTGGCTGGATTATGGCGCTGAAGGAGGGCATCCGGCACTCAAGGCCGCGATCGCCGATTATGTGACCATCGCGCGCAACGTGCGATGCCGGGCCGACCAGATCCTCATTACCCACGGTGCCCAGCATGCGTTCGACCTGATCGCGCGGATGCTGTCGGATCCGGGGGATACGGTCTGGGTGGAAGAGCCGGGCTACGCCGGCGCGCGTGCGGCCTTCACGGCGGCCGGACTGTCACTGGCGCCGGTGACGGTGGACGCGCACGGGCTCGATCCGGCGGCAGCGAAACCGGAATCGGCCCGCCCGAAGCTCATACATCTGACGCCATCAAACCAGTTTCCGATGGGCGTCACGCTGACGATGAGCCGACGGCAGGCGCTGCTCGACCTCGCGCGGCGACACGGGGCCTGGATCATCGAGGACGACTACGACAGCGAGTTTCGCTACAGCTCGGCGCCGTTGTCGTCCCTGCAGGGGCTGACCGATGCCGGCGACGGCGGCGCGCCGGTGTTGTATGTCGGCACTTTCAGCAAGACGTTGTATCCCGGCTTGCGGCTCGGCTATGTCGTGTTACCGCCCTCGCTGGTGGCGCCCATGCGTCGAGCCAATGTGCGCCAGTTCCGTGAAGGCGACTATATCGTGCAGGCCGCGCTGGCGGCGTTCATGCACGAGGGGAGTTATGCCAAGCACGTGGCGCGTATGCGCCGGCTGTATCGGCAACGACAGGCCCGGCTGCGTGAGGCGCTGGGGCCGGCGGCCGAGCTGATGGGCGGCGACGCCGGTTTGCACGTGGTGCTGCGGCTGGCCTCGCAAGATGCCGAGCGCCGGCTGATCGAGGCGGCCGCGACACAGGGCATCGCGCTTGTACCGCTGTCCGGATACTACGCCGAGGCGCCCGCCATGCCCGGTCTGGTGCTGGGTTACGCCAACGCGGATGAAACCGAGATTGACCGGGCCGGGTGTTGGCTGCGGCGTGAGCTTATGGGGTGACGCCTACGGCAGATGTACCCGCAGGCGGCCATCGTCGAGCACTTCCGAGGACACGCCGCGATAATCCGGAATACTGGGATGTGGCGTATCGGTTGCGGCGGAATGCAGCGCGCTGACTACGACCACGGACGCGCCTACGGCTTCGGCGGCCTGCACGCCGGCGGTGGCGTCCTCGAAGATCAGGCAGCGCGCCGCCTCCACGCCCAGACGCTTGGCGCCAAGTTGGAAGGCATCCGGGGCCGGTTTACCGCGGGTGACATCGTCGCCGGCGATCAGATTTTCCGGCAACGGCAGGCCGGCGGCCTCGATGCGGCGTTCTGCCAGACGGCGCGGCGCCGAGGTCACGATCGCCCAGCGATCACGCGGCAGGCTAGCCAGGAAATCGGCGGCGCCGGTGATCGGCTCGATACCCTCTACGTCGGCGACTTCGGCTTCTAGAATAGCCTGGGCTTCGGCTTCGACGTCGATGCCGGGGACGCCGGCGTCGCGGACCGTGTCGATCGCGCGTTTGCCGTGAATGGTCGGCAGGAAGGTGTCGACATCCAGGCCGTGGCGGCGCGCCCACTGCGTCCAGACCCGTTCGGCGGCGGCGATCGAGGTCAGTACGGTGCCGTCCATATCGAACAGCAAGGCATCGAATGCGGGGTGCGGGACGCTCGAATGGGCCATCGGAATACGTGCAATCGGGAAACGAGGCGCTCAAGCCTACCTTGAGACGAGGCGGTTGTCCTGCCCGTTAACGCGGCCGACGGCGCGCTTACGACGGCAATCACGGTTACGTATACTCTGAATAAAAGGGCCGTGCCCGCAAATGGGGGCGAGTCGCATCGACGATGAACGGGGGCAGACGTGGCGGACCAGGACGTGCGTTTGATCGAGGCGATCCGAAACGCGCGCCCTTTTCTGAAGACGGTCCACGGGAACGACTACTTGGCAGCCAAGGCCTCGGACTTCGCGGCGTTCACGCGCGGGGCCTTGCTGGTTACGGCTGTGTTCGTACTCTCGACCATCGTCTGGGATTTCACGATCGATGCGGTGAATGCACCGCGCGTCATCTGGTTGCGTTGTCTCCAGGCGGCGTTGGTTCTCATGTGGGCGTTGGCCAGCTGGCGCAACGTGCATGCGCCCATGGCGCGCGTACTCGCCGTGCTGGGGCCGATGGCCGTCGAGGCCACGTTCGTCCACATTCTCGGTGTGCTGGATCAGGGCGCGGCCTATGGCATGGGCGGGTTTCTGTATTTCTTCATTTTCATGCCGTTTTTGACGCTGGCGCAGCCGCTCGCGTTCTCGGTGGTGGTGTTGGTCGGGATCGCCGTGTTTCCGCCGCTGCTCCACCTGGCCGGGTGGTCGGTCGGGATCGAATGGCGCATCTACTTCGCCTATATCGGCCTCGTGATCGGGCCGGTAATGCTGATCCTGTTGTTGTTCGAATATCTGTACTGGACCGTATTTCGCTATCGCCGGCAGGTCGAGGCCCAAGCCGGTACGGATGGTCTGACCGCGGTAGCGAACCGACGGTATTTCCTGACCGAAGCGACGGCCCGGCTGCGGCTGCAGAGCGAGCAGGGCCGTGCGACGAGCCTTCTGTTCATCGACATCGATCGTTTCAAGGCGATCAACGACATGCATGGCCATGTGCTCGGGGACCAGGTGCTTACGCATGTGGTCGGCCGGCTTCGGCATGTGCTGGGTGATCGAGATTTGATCGCGCGCTACGGTGGCGAGGAGTTCGTGGTGCTGTTGCCAGATACTGATGTCGAAGAAGCCCGGGTCGTCGCCGAGCGTATGCGCCACGCGGTCAAAAGCGCGGCGTGTCGCTCGGATGCTTATGAGCTCGATATAGTCTCGACCGTCAGCGTTGGCGTTGCGACCCATCGAGCCGACCAGCCGGCCGATCTCGACCGGCTGATCGCGGAGGCCGATCGGGCGGTCTATACGGCCAAACGGGCCGGCCGCGACTGCGTGGTGGCCGCCGAAGGATCCGGTCCGTCCTGATCTGCCGCAGGAGCGGCGTGTCTCGGCGCCGAGTCGTGGCGGACGAAGCGCGTTCTGGCGGTATCAGGGATGAGAGCTTTGACGAATCTCCAGGCGATGCGGCACGCACCGCTCGCGGGCCGGCAGCGTATGGTCGGCGAGTCGATCGGCCAGGCAGTCGAGAACCAGTTCCACGAGGCGGGGTTTGTCCGGCGCAACCGTCGATAGGGTCGGTACGCTGTAGCGCCCGGCCTCGATGTCGTCGAAACCGATCACGGCGACATCGTCAGGCACCGAGCGCCCGGCTGCCGCGAGGGTATGCATCGCGCCCAGGGCCAGCTGGTCGGTGAAGCAGAACACGCCGTCGATGTCGGCCCCGCGATCGAGTAGATGGCGCATGGCGCGAGCGCCATCCGGACGATGCAGCCGCTCCACCGGCATTTCGAGTGCCGGATCCGGCGTGAGACCGGCCGCCGCCAGTGCTTCGCGATACCCTTGAGTACGCAGGCGACCGGTTTCGTTCGATAAATGCGGCTGAAGCCCGATGGCCGCGATACGCGTTCGCCCGCCCGCGAGCAAATGCGCGGTGGCCTGCCGCGCTGCGGCCACACTATCCACGGCGACCCGATCGACCAGCCCGGTCCCCGGGCGTTCGCCGAGCATGACGACCGGCGGGGCCGACGGGCCGCGTTGGATCTCGTTCGCTGCCAGCGACCAGGGGCTGAACACGATGCCGTCGGCCCCGGGCCCATGGGTGCCGTTGAGCATGGCACGTTCTCGGGCCAGTTCGCCGTCGGTTTGTTCGATATGGACAGTCCAGTCGCGCTGTTCCGCCGCACGCACGAAGTGGGCTGCGATCTCGGCGAAATAGGGCGAATCGATCTCCGGCAATACCAGGCTGATGGTCAGTCGCTGTCCCTGCCGGAGTTGTCGGGCAGCGATGTTGGGGCGATAGCCCAGTTCAGAGATGGCAGCCTGGACCCGACGGCGTGTGGCCGGCGCCACATGCGGGAAGTCGTTGACGACGTTGGAAACCGTACGCACCGAAACTTCGGCTTGCGCGGCCACGTCGCGTAGCGTGACTCGGGTCATCAGCTCCCCCAGATCCAGTGGTCGATACGAAATGGCCATGGTATTGCAATTTGTTTTTGCAACGTTGCAATATCTGGAAAGAAAACAAACCAAGCTGGAGGAGATAATGGCGGATACAGGGATGGGTGGGCTCGAGGAGGCCAAGCTGCCCGACGTTAGCGACGCCGTCGATGCGCTGTACCGGGACGGGATCGCGGGAAAGAAACAGGCATTCGGCCGAGATTGGGTGACTCGCCTGGCCGAGGACGTCGATGCAGCGTTCGTCGAAGCACGCAGTCGTGACGGTGGGGCCGTTGGACGCGGACCACAGCGCTGGTATGTGGAGATTCATCCCCAGGCCCTGCGGGGGTTCGTCGATCTGGTCGACCATCCTTGGGTGCGTGCGGTATCCGAAGCGGTGCTGGGCCCCAATTATCAGATCGTCGAAATCGGGTTCGACGTTCCGCTGGCTGGCGCCGTCAATCAGCCCTGGCATCGCGACTTCCCCAGTCCACTGGCCACGCGCCGCGAGCGCCGGCTGACGTCGCTGGCGTTCAATGTCACCTGTGTGGATACCGACGCCGACATGGGGCCTTTCGAGGTGGCGCCGGGTACCCAGTGGGAACCGGGGACGGACTTCGAGCACGAGATGTTCCCGCCGCGCTCGGAATACCCGCGCTACGAAAAACTCGCCGTGCGCAAATTCCCGCAGATGGGAGATATTTCGGCCCGCTCGGCCCTGACCATCCATCGTGGTACGACAAACCATTCCCGGAAAGCGCGTCCGGTACTGGTACTGGGCATGGATGCGCCCGGCGCCGGCAACGCCGAACACCACGACATGGCGGTTACGCGGGATTACTGGGCCGAGTTGCCACCACGTGTCCGCCAGCATTTGAGCTGCCCGATCGTGGATACACTCGAGCCGATCGTACAGAAACACACGATCGAAGGTTTGGTCATGGGCGATGCCGACTGAGTAGCTGCGGCAAGGCGTGACCGCGTCGGTCTGTATGGGCCGAACTGGTGGCTCGATCGAGGCGAGCACGCAATCTCATGCTCGCCGCGCCCCGAAAGCCAGCAATCCATTGAAATGGGCTGATGAAGGTTGCTGTCTCGATGCCCTATGAGGAAGGCGGCGTCCGGCCCCGAAGCCTTTGGTAAGTTGCGGCGGCCGCGCCGCGACCGATGAGCCGCGCGGTCGCCACGCAGAGGCCGCTGAGCGTGGCCCAGGCCACCAGGGTCGTCCAGTTTGCGCGCGGATCGGCGGCATGTCCTGGCGGTTCTTCGCCGACAGCGTGCCGCCATGCCACGGTCGCGCCGCGGCGCGCCGCCAGACTGGCTCCAATCGCGGCACCGGCGCCGAGCGCCAGCCAGATCGCCTTGTCTTTGTCCATGGCTCGAAACCTCGATATGTTCTTTGCGGATGCTATAGCACGCATCCGCTACCTGTATGGCCGATCCACTCGGCCATGCGTCATTCATATGCGGAAACGCAGATTACTCGAATTAAGGATAGCCGTGGGGCGCATGGGGGTGAAAACAAGACGTAAGTCTTATTTATTTTTGTAGTTTAAATGCTCTGAAACTGGGTATTTTTACTTACTCAGGTCGCTATCTTGGGTACGGTTATCGGGTAGACTTGCGGCCTTTCGGCGTGGTCGATCGGTTCAAGGCCGATCGGGTCGCGACCGGCGGTTTATCCACATTTATTCGCCGTGGTCTTCATGTCGTCTCCTTGCTTGGTTGCAGAGTGGGGCGGGGCCGTCGAGGTCGATGCGCTGAGTCGCGTGCGTCATGGCACGCGCCGTCGGCATCGCCAGCTCGACCGGGAATCCTCGCTGGCGCGTCTGGCGTTTGCTAACTGCTCGCTCACGGAGTACCGCGCGGCGCTGGTCCCGCTCGCGCGCGCCTATGCGCGCGCCGATGCCATCCTCGTTGCAGCCGAAGCACATCGGCCCACCGGTGTGGCCCCGTATCGGGCGCGCTCGCCGTTGATCGGGGGCGCCTTGTCGGCTCTCGGCGATTTTTCGTCGGGGCCGGTGCGATCGGGCGCCGATCGAGCGATCGATAACACGGCGGCTTATTTGGGGTGTCGCTATGTTCTGGACGGCGCACAATTCGGGCATCTCGTGATCGCCCGGGCCCTGGCGTCGTCCGAAGTCGCCGCGACTTTGCCGGCTTCGGCGTTATCGTTCTGGCGTACGCGATTTCTGGCGACCGAGGATTGGCGCTCGTTATGCCGCCGGCTGATGAACATGCCGACGCGATCGTCGGCGGCCGCGGCCACTATTGCCGCACGCTACATGTTCGATCTGTTTCAGAGCTGTTTCGCCGAGGCGGCGAGCGAGGAAGGCCATTGATGTCCAGTGTCATGGACGACTGCAAGCACGGCGGTCTTCATCTGATTGGTTCGATCCAGTCGTTCGGTGCACTGGTTGCCGTCGACCGGACCACACGTCGCATTGACTATTGTTCGGACAATATCGCCGATTGGCTTGGCGTTTGGCCGGCGGTGTTGCTCGGATGCGACGCGGCCGCGGTGTTTGGGGCGCAGTGGCCGGCGCTTGCCGAACTGGCGGTCGATGCACCGCGCTGTGTGAGTATTCATCTGCCCGATGGGCGTCTGGCGACAGCGATTGGCCATTGCCGCAATGACCGGCTATTGCTCGAATTCGAGGCGCCGGCGACTTCGCGAAGCGGTTGTTGGAACGAGTCGGCGCGTATCGATTTCATTTCACGGCTGTCGAACGCGCATTCGTCCGCCGACGTGGCCGCCGTCATTACTGATCGCATTGCCGAGTTCACCGGTTACGACCGCGTCATGGTCTATCGTTTTCTGGAGAACTGGGACGGCGAAGTTGTCGACCAACGTTGTGCCGAGGGCGTCGAAGGCTTTCTCGGGCTGCGCTTCCCGGCCCAGGATATTCCGGAGAACGCGCGTCGTCTCTATACGGTGAACTGGCAGCGATTGATTGCCGATACCGAGACGCCCGATGCGGCGTTGTGCACGATGCACGCGGATGCCGAGCCGCTGGATCTCACCCACTCGATGCTGCGTTCCGTGCATCCGGTCCATATTCGCTATCTCCGCAATATGGGGGTACGCGGTTCGTTCAGTGTCTCCCTGATCGTCGACGGCGTGCTCTGGGGGCTGGTCACTTGTCATCACCACGAGGCTAAGCACCTACACGCGGAACAGCGGCTGGCGCTGGAGGAAATGGCGCGGCTGGCCAGTCTTCATCTGGCCAATCTGGCCCGCCTGGAAGAGGCCACGCTGCATTCGATTCTGCGCGAACGGTTGTCGGTCATGAATCGGGCGCTCGACCCCGCGCTCGAGGACACGGGGGCGATTTTGGCCGGCCAGTTGCGCCAGATCTGCCTGTTGCTCGATGCCGACGGGGTCTGTCTGCGCTGGGGGGGCACTGTCTATCGTCGCGGCGAATTGCCCGAGGAGTACGATCTGGCCGCGCTGGAGTCCTGGCTGCACGATCAGCACGTGGAAGGGCATTGCACGCATTTCGATGCGTTGCCGCCGGATCTACGCGATCGGCCCGGGTTGTGTGCGGATGCCGCCGGCGTGCTGTATCTACCGTTCGGCGAACGCTGTGACGTGATCGCCGTGCGCAAGGAACAGGTCGAGAAGATTACCTGGGCTGGCCAGCCCCCGGACGGCTCGGTCGTCCAGTCCCTGTCACCGCGGCATTCCTTTGCTGCGTGGTCGGAGAGCGTACGGCATCGGGCCAAGCGCTGGGATGTCGCGGTGCTCCGAATCGCCGAAGAGCTGCGCGGCATGCTCGCGGAATTTTTGCAGGCGGCGTATCACAAGGAGTTGGCTTATCAGGATCCACTGACTGGCGTGGCCAACCGACACGCTTTTGAACAGGCGATGACGGACAAGATCGAGCACTGCGAGCGAACCGGCGAACGCTTTGCGCTGCATCTGATCGATCTCGATCGCTTCAAGCCGATCAACGACACCTATGGTCACGGCACCGGCGACGCTCTGCTGAAGGAGATTGCGGTCCTCATGAGCGCGCTTGCGCGGCGCGAGGACGTGGTGGCAAGGCTGGGCGGCGACGAGTTCGCGATCATGCAATGGCATGTGGAGGATAGTCGCGACGCCACGCGCCTTGCCGATCGTGTGACCAGCGTGCTGGAACAGCCGATGGTGCTGGAGGGTCACAGTATCCGCGTCGGCGCGAGTATCGGCACGGCGATCTATCCGGACGACGGGCGCGGCGCCAAGGCGTTGCATGAATATGCCGACGCCGGCTTATATGCCGAGAAGGAACGCTACCGTGCGGGCAGCGCACGCGCAGGCTCGGGCGGCCCGGCCCGCCGCCCGGTCGGCGTCAAAGACTCGCGCTGACAGACCTGGGGTCTGTTGAGGTTTCGTGCGAGCGCCGCGTTGGCGTCCGCAAATCGTGTCCGGCAAGGCGCGAGTCGCTGCGTCGTGGCGTGCCACGCCCCAGACTCGCAACGCCGCCGGGCGTCCATGGTTAATTTTTTATGGGCGGCCCAACCCGAAGGGACAAGCGCCCATGAATTAACGACACGACGGCAATCCAGCGTTATAGCTCTCTCGCGTAGGTTCACTACGCCACGTTCGCTACGCCTCGTCTTGCCGCAAAACTGCGCTTGGCGCGGACTCCCAAGAAACCTCAACAGACCCTCGGGCCTATTGGAACACGCGCCTATTAGTCGGCGTCGCCGTTGGGATCAGGGGCATGCGTATCGGCCGGCACGGTCTGATTGTTTCGGGTCACTGCGGTTCCGCCGTCGCGCATCTTGATCGGGCCGCTGACTCGGTTATCACGGATCGTGCCCGTGCTTTGAGTAAAGCGTGACTCGATCGCGCCCGTGCCGGGGCCGTTGCGCAAAACGGTGTTGCCTTCGATCAAAAAATCGTGGGCTTTGTTGAGATAGATGCCGGCATCGTCGGTGTCGTGGATCACGTTGTGTCGCATCACGCCGCCCTGCGTCTCGTAGCGTGTATCGCCGTTGCGGAAGTAGACGCCATCGGTCCCGCCCCCGCCGAACGAGAGCCCGATAAAGCTGTTTTCGACCTCGTTGTCGGCAAACACTGGGTTATGCGCGTTGCCCTTGGCGAAGGCCGCATACGCCGGCCCGCCATCGGCGCGCCGGATATTGACGAAATGATTGCCGAGCAGATGCCAGCCATTGCCGGCGACGATGTCCACGCCCTCGACCACACCGCGCCGCCCGGTGGTGGTGAACCCGATCCAGCAGTTCTCGATGGTGCCCTTGTCGGAATAGGCGGCGGGGCCGCTGGCATTGGTCGGGCTGGTGACCTTGAACCCCGATTCGCCGTTGTCGAGCGTGCGGACGTTGTCCGCGGTGAAGCGGTCGGAGTCGTTGTTGACCTGGACGCCGTGATAATAGCTGTCGCGCAGCGTCAGATTTTCGAGCGTGATGCCGTCGGCGTTATTCAGACGAATATTCGACTGCAGGCTCGGATCGTTCATGCCCGGTCCGCGGATGACTGTGTCGGCGTAATCCTTGGTGGCGCCGGTGATGGTCAGATCGTGTCGACCCGCAATCCGGATCGCGCGCGTTTCGTGGTAGACGCCGGGCGCCAGGATGATCGTCTCGCCGGCGGATGCATTGTCGATGGCGGTCTGCAAACCGTCCAACGAGGACACGGTCACCACGGAAGGCGAGGCCGCGGGCGCGCACCCGCTCGTGAGCAGCAGGGCGATCAGGGGCAGAGCGCGTGACACGGAGCGCGAATGGGACATCAGGTCGGACCTCATGAATATGATCGATCGATCCGGCCCCGGCGCGTATGCGCCTCCAGTTTCCCTCGCGGTGCGCATGAGATCAGGTTTGGCGGTTATGGGCAACTTCGCGGCCGCGCGCGCTGCTTGGTCGGTATCCGAGGCTCAAGATTTATGGCCAAACGCCGATAAGCAGTCGGTAAGCGACGCATGGACGGCGTCGGCAGCCGGAGCTCCGGCGGAGAGAGCGGAGAAATGACAGGATGCTGAATGTCAGAAAGAGCGTACGGGCGAAGCTGGGCCTGGGTCTGGGGCTGACGTTTGTTCTGGTGGCCGCTTTGGTCGCGGTGTCGGTGGGCGCGATAACGCTAGTGAATCGCGCTACGACCGAAATCTATCGCAGCAATATCGTTGGTGGTAAGGCTATTGCTCGCAGCCAGGCATTGCTCTCCGGGCTGAACGGCGACATCAAGATCGCACTCAATTCGTCAGCGCAGTCGGCCAACGTCCACGACCTGCCCAAGGAAATTACCCGTGTACGCCAGCGTGTCAACGCAGCGTGGGCCCAATATTATCCGGCGCTCGCGGGCGCCGGCGACGAAGCCCGGGCCGCCAAGAAAACCCAGGCGGAATTGAAACAGATCGACGCTGCGCTCGGCCGTTTCGTCGATACCATCAAGGACCAGGGGACGCTGGGTGCGGCGACGTTCTATGGTATGTCACTGCGGCAACCGTTCGAACAGCTCAACGACGAGTTCGACACGTTGGCCGGTTATCAGAGCAAGGCGGGTGCCAAGGCCTTTGCCGAGGAACAGCATATTGCGCATCTGGCGCGGCTAGGGCTGATGGGCTTTGGTGGGGCGGTGCTTCTGGTGACGCTCCTCTCGATGATCTGGCTGGTGCGCATGATCATGCGGCCTTTGGCGGCCGCGCGCGGCGCTGTGGAAGCCATCGCCGACGGTAACCTTAGCGCGACCATCAATAACCCTTATCGCGATGAATTTGGTGCCATGCTGGGCGCTATCGAAGTCATGCGCGAACGCCTGGCGCGCGTAGTAGCGCGCGTACGAGGGCACGCCGAGTCGGTTTCCGGCGGCGTCGGCGAGATCGCCTCGGGCAACGAAGAACTCAGTACCCGGACCCAGCAACAGGCCGCGAGCCTCGAAGAAACCGCCGCCTCGATGGAGCAGATGACCTCGACCGTGCGTCAGAATGCGGACAACGCCGCGCAGGCCGACCAGCTGGCGCGCACGGTACGCGACCAAGCACGTTCAGGGGCCGATATCGTCGGGCAGGCGGTAGCTTCGATGCAGGCGATCGACGAGGTCAGCCGCCGTATCGCCGAAAATATCAGCCTGATCGACGACATCGCCTTCCAGACCAATCTGCTCGCGCTCAATGCTTCGGTCGAAGCGGCCCGGGCTGGCGAGCAGGGGCGCGGTTTCGCGGTGGTGGCCACGGAAGTGCGTAATCTCGCCACGCGAAGCGCCGCCGCCGCCAAGGAAATCAACGCGCTGGTGACCGACAGCACCGCTAAGGTGGCCGAGGGCTCGCGCGATGTCGGCCGATCGGGCGAGACGTTGCAGCAGATCACCGGCAGTATCAATCAGGTCAGTGATGTCGTCGCCGAGATCGCCGCCGCCAGCAAGGAACAGACCGGCGGGATCGAGCAGGTCAACCAGGCCGTGACACAAATGGACGGCATGACACAGCAGAACGCGGCCTTGGTCGAAGAGTCGGCGGCCGCCAGTCGTTCGTTGACTGAACAGGCTCGTGAGTTGATCGCCGAAGTCGCTTTCTTCCGGCTCGACAACGAGGCCGAATCCGCAGCGGTGGCACACGACAACGCGCCGAAACGCGCATCGGTTCCGATTGCTGTAGCGCAACCGACGCTCGCTGGCGACGATGCGCCGGCCGAAACAAAAAGGCCAGCGCCGGCGGCTGAACCGAGACGCAAAGAAGCCGACGAGCCGGACGACGCCGACTGGGCGACGTTCTGAACAACCCCTGCATCGCGTGGCAGGCCATGGTGCGACCCGGTGTCGCGATTGTCATCGCCGTATCGGTAGCGGTGTCGCGGAATGCGGCGAGTCGCCGGGCGTGGCGGCTCCGTCAGACCCTCTGAGCGTCGTGCTGACCCTCGCTCAGGCAGCGCTGAAGACCGCGAGCGGCGACGGGTCGCTGTCGGCGCCGTAAAGTAACAAGAATCGGCCCAGGGTTTCGAAGTGCCGCGTACGACGCAATGCTTCGTCGAGCGCCTGCTCGGTGTCGGCCTGTTCCGGACAGGCGCGGCGGGTCGTGGCGGCTTGCGCGATATGTAGCTGGTCGTCCTTGCGCTGATAATGCGCCATCAATCGATTGCAGCCAGTCGAGCCCGTTACGCGCCGGGTCTTGTGATCGAAACGAATGAACGCCGGACTGGCCCCAGGCCGATCCGGGGCATCGACCAGCATCCATCGCGGACCGGCGAGATGGCGCTTGATGGGATCGGCCGCGCGCTTGAGCGTGTAATGGGCGCCCGAATCGATCGGCTGGCCATGTTCGTCCAGCGCGGTGAGGCCGTGACGCCCATCGATGCGCCACAGGCTGGTGAAGCGCGCGTCGGTATCGGAGGGGGTCAGTCGCAGCTGGTTTACCGCTTTGCGCACACGCCAGCGGCCGGTCTCGATCACGTCGCCGACCGGCTGATCGCTCCGGTAATGTTCTCGCAGGACGTATACATGGTCGGCCGATAGCCACAGGCTGTAGTCGATACCCGCACAGTCGGAGCAGGGCAGCGTGCCTTGGTAGTGAGACGGGAGATGGCCGAGTTCGGCCGATGTCTCCGCCCGGTGCGCACAGCCGGCCGCTGTCAGCAGGGCCAGGCAAAAACCGAGCCCGAGCAGCCATCGGTAGGTTGAAAAGACATGCGCCATGACGTCAGATCCTGCGATTAAGCGAAGTCTGGCGGCATGTTATCAACTCGCCGCCGACAGGGTGCCGAGCACACGCTATAGTGAGGCCGATCTGGCTTTAGCTTTCAGGGAGATAGCTCATGATGCGACGAATGCTGGTGGCTGCTTCGGTGCTGGCCGGGTTGGCCGGTTGCGCCTCGCATCCCGCGTCCCAGACGCAGGATGCGTACAACCAATACTGGGCATGCGCGAGCCAAGCCGTTCGGCCATATGTCAATCAACGCAACCTGACATCGCGAGAGGCTGCACTGCGTGCCCAGGCACACTGTAACGACTCGTATCAGGTGTATCGGGCGCGCCAGATCGCGATGGTGCGCCGCACGGTGGCGTCCGATAGTTACGACATGGCCGATCAGCTGGGCGCCCAGCAGGCGCTGGTCTGGCGCCGTCGGGTGACTCAGGCGCTGGACGATTACGTCCGGCGCGCGCGTGCGGGGTCCTGATGGAGTGACGGCGGCAACCGTGCCGGATGCGGCGTCCGCGGTGTCTTTAAGGGCAGAACCATAAAAAAAGCCGCTATCGACCGATAGCGGCTTTCGGCTTCGCCGGGTGCGTCGCCAGCGTGGACCGCGGCGGAGGCTGGCGTGGCCCGCCAGCGATCATTTCAAAGCACGATGTCGGCTGCCGCGGTTTGCTTCAGAACACTTCGAACAGGCCGGCAGCGCCGATGCCGCCGCCGACGCACATGGTTACGACCACGTACTTCGCGCCGCGGCGACGGCCCTCGATCAATGCATGCCCGGTCATGCGCGCCCCCGACATGCCGTAGGGATGGCCGATGGCGATGGAGCCGCCGTCGACGTTGTAGATCGACGGGTCGATGCCGAGGGTGTCGCGGCAGTAGAAGCACTGGCTGGCGAATGCTTCGTTGAGTTCCCACAGCCCGATGTCGTCGATCGTGAGGCCGAACCGATCGAGCAGCTTGGGTACGGCGAAGACCGGGCCGATCCCCATTTCCTCGGGCGCGCAGCCGGCCACCGCCATACCGAGATAGGCGCCGAGCGGTTCCAGTCCGCGGCGCTCGGCTTCGGCAGCTTCCATGAGTACGCTGGCCGAGGCGCCGTCGGACAGCTGCGAGGCATTGCCGGCGGTGACGTACGCGCCGGTCTCGACTTGCTGACCGTGCCGGAAGACCGGTTTGAGCGAGGCGAGGCCCTCCAGCGTAGTGTCCGGACGATTGCCTTCGTCGCGTTCGAGCGTGACCGCTTCGGTATGGGTTTCGCCGGTGGTCTTGTCCAGGACCTGCTTGTGCGTGGCCATCGGCACGATTTCGTCGTCGAAACGACCGGCGGCCTGGGCATCCGCCGTGCGCATCTGCGATTGCCAGGCGTATTCGTCCTGTGCTTCGCGCGAGATGCCGTAGCGTTCGGCCACGATCTCGGCGGTTTCGAGCATGCTCATATACAGCGCGGGGACGTGTTCGTCCAGCCACGGATCGCGGGCTCGAAAATGATTCATGTGTTCGTTCTGGACCAGCGAGATCGATTCGAGCCCGCCGCCGACGACCACGTTCATGCCGTCGTGCACGATCTGATGCGCCGCGCTGGCGATGCCCATGAGTCCCGACGCACACTGCCGGTCGATGCTCATGCCGGGCACCGTCACCGGCAGGCCGGCGCGCAGGGCGCACTGGCGCGCGATATTGGGCGCAGTCGAGCCCTGCTGCATGGCCGCGCCGAGCACGACATCCTCGATTTCGGCCGGGGCGAGACGAGCGCGCGCCACGGCGTGCTCGATGGCGTGCGCGCCGAGTGCCTGGGCCTGGGTGTCGTTGAAGGCGCCGCGATACGCCTTGCCGATCGGCGTACGGGCGGTGGATACGATAACGGCCTGACGCATGGCAACTCCTTGCCGGGTCGAACGGGAGAAATCTGACGAGGGCCGCGGGCGCGCGGCGAGCGGGCCGGAAGCCGGCACCTGACATACGCCGGAGTATGGAAAGGCCGTCCGGCCCCGTCAAGACGGCAACGAGCCGGCGCCCGTCAACGTTTCTTGCGGTTCAGAAACGCGTTCATGATGTCGCGGACCTCGGTGCTGACGAGACGCTGGCCGAATACGTCGGCCTCGCGCTCGATCTGGGCGATGGTCGCGGCGTGGTCCATCCCTTCACGTAGCAGCTGCTTGCTAGCGGCCATCGCGCCCGGCGGCTTGGCCGCCAGCCGGGCTGCCAGTTCACGGGTGCGCTCGGCCAGCTCGGCGGCCGGAACGCGATAGGCGATTAACCCCATGCGCTCGGCTTCCTCGGCGGTCAGCGTATCGCCGGCCAGCAGCAGGCGGGCGGCGTTCTGGCGTCCGAGCACCGCCGGCAGCAGCCGGCTCGAGCCGGCTTCCGGGACCAGGCCGAGATCGATGAAGGCGGTATAGAAACGCGCGTCGTCGGCGGCAATCACCAGATCGGCGTGGAGCAGCAACGTGGTGCCGATGCCGGTGGCCTGACCCTGGACGGCTACGACGATCGGCTTGTCGCATTCGGCCATCGCGCGGATGAAACTCAGCGCCGGCCCGGTCGGGCCGGCATCCCCGGAGTCGATGTCGACGTGGGCGAAATCCGCGATGTCGTTGCCGGCACAGAACATCTGGCCGTTGCCGTCGAGCACGATGACATGGACCGAAGCATCGTTGATGCCGTTGTTCAGAACCCGGCCCAGATCGGCGTACATCGCTCGGGTGAGGGCGTTGCGCTTGTCGGCGCGATCGAGCGTGATGCGCAGGACGTGGTCGTCGATCTCGGCGCGGACAAAGCCGCTCTGCAGCTCGGTTTCGGTCATGAACAACTCGTGCAACGATGAAGATACTCCACCGTATGTAAACCGTTGTGGCGGCGTGGGGCAAGTCGGCCGTCTTCGGCGATCGTCGACCCGCCGACGGGTGTCGATGGCGGTCGCCCGGAATGATTACCGGGCGTACGGTTGAAACGCTAAGCTGGGCGTCCTTTGAAGAAGCTGGAGATCTGCTTCGATGAAACTCAAACGCATCGTCGTGACCAACGACGACGGCATTGATGCGCCGGGCCTGGCCGTGGCGGAACGTCTGGCCGCTGAGCTGGCTGAAGAAGTGTGGGTGTTCGCGCCCGCGACCGACCAGAGCGGCATGGCCCAGGCGCTGTCGATGCATCATCCGCTGCGCGTGGGCGAACACGGGGCTCGGCGCTATTCCGTGACCGGCACACCGGCCGACTGCGTGATGGTGGCGCTCGGTACCGAGCTGATGGACGGTGCACGACCGGATCTCGTACTGTCCGGCGTGAACTGGGGCCACAATCTGTCCGATTCGGTGATGTATTCCGGCACCGTGGGCGCGGCCGTGGCCGCGGCGCATTTCAATCTGCCGGCGATCGCACTCAGCCAGGCATTTACCGATCGAGCGGCTTTCGATTTCGCCGTCACCGAAACCTGGGCCCGGGCGGCGGTCGAAGCGCTCTGGGCCGCGCGCGAGGCACATGGCTGTGTCTGGAATGTGAATTTCCCGACGGGCGATCCGGCGCGGATCCAGGGCCTGCGTTTCACGCGTCAGGTCGGTGGCAGCATGGCCTCGCCTCGGCTGGTCGAACAACAGGATTCACGCGGGCAATCCTATCGCTGGATCGCGTTCGAGCGCGGTCTGGAAGCGGTCGATCACGCACATTCGGATGCGGTCGCACTGCGCGAAGGCTATGTCTCGGCCATGCCGCTCAAGCGCGAGCGCTGCGACGAGGCGCGGCTGGAGGCCGTGGGTGTCGGTCATGAATGGCCATTGGGCGACACGCCGGCCACGGCGCGGGGCGCCGGATGACAACGCACGCGCCGCGGGTCGTGATCGTCGGGGCCGGGGCGATCGGTGCTTTCTACGGCGCGATCCTGCAGCGCGCCGGCGCACGGGTGGAGGTCGTACTGCGTTCGGATGCCGCGGTCGTGCGCGAGCGCGGGTTCTGTATCGACAGCCCGCTGGGCGATCTGTCGTACCGGCCTGCTGCGGTCTACGGCCCCGAGGATACGCCCGTGCCCGGCGCCGATTTCGTGATCTGTTGCGTGAAGGTATTGCCCGATATCGATCGCGCGGCGCTGATTGCGCCGTGGCTTGGCCCGCAATCGGCCATCGCCCTGATCGAGAACGGGCTGGATATCGAGCCCGCCGTGGCCGAAGCACTGCCGGATCATCCGCTGATCAGCGCGCTGGCCTTTATCGCGGTCAGCCGACGGGGGCCGGGCGAGATCGAGCATCGTGCCTACGGGCGGCTTACGCTCGGCGCTTGGCCCCAAGGCGTGAGTGAGGAAGCGCGCCAGCTGGCGCAATGGTTCGAGGCCGGCGGCGTGGACGCAAAATGCCGCGAGTCGATCGTGCGAGAGCGCTGGGCCAAAAGCCTTTGGAATACGCCGTTTAACCCGATCTCGGTTCTGGCCGACGGCACCGATACGGTCACCCTGCTGGAGACCCCGGGCGGCGAGGCACTGGCGCGGGCGGCGATGGCCGAGGTGATGGCGGTCGCCGCTGCCGATGGATACCCGCTGCCGGACGACGCGATCGACCGCAATATCGAAGCGACACGGCGTATGCCGGCCTATCGCAACAGCATGGCGCTGGATTATCGCGCCGGCCGGGCGCTGGAGATTGACGCCATTCTCGGCAACGTGGTGACCAAGGCCGAGCGCCTCGGCGTGGCCGTGCCGCGGCTGCATACACTGCAGACGCTGATCCGTATGCGTGCGCGCGAATCCGGCTCGATCGGGTAGGGTGGCCGGGTGTTGCCGCTATCGCAGCGGCGGGGCCACACGCTATGCTGCGAGACGGTCCGCACTGGAGGGTCAAGCGTGATCGGTGATCGAGATGTGACGGTGTTCTACGACGAACGCGTGCTGCTGCATCGGCCCGAGGCTCAAGAGCCTTTTCTACCGGGCCGAATGAACAGCCGCGTGCAGCACATTCTTCAGGGCCTCGGCATGGAGGCCAAATGGAGCTATCCGGAACATCCCGGCCGCGTGACCGCGATCAACGAGTTGCTCCATGCCGAACCGGTGCCGGGCGTGCGCTTCGAGGGCGGGCGACCGGCCACCATGGAACAGCTCCAGCGCGTGCATACCACGTCCTATCTGGAAAGCCTGCAGCATCTCAAGGGCAAGCAGGCCTGGCTGGATGTGGATACCACCGCTGTTTCTGCCGGCAGCCTGGAAGCAGCCGAAGTCGCCGCCGGGTCGGTCGTGGCGGCGGTGGATGCCGTATTCGATAAGCGCACTGGCTCGGCCTTCGTCGTGTCGCGACCGCCGGGGCATCACGCCAATGCGGTGCGGGCGCGCGGCTTTTGTTTGGTCAACAACATCGCGGTGGGCGCCGCGCACGCCCAGGCGCATTGGGATGCCGAGCGCATATTGATCGTTGACTGGGATGCCCACCATGGTAATGGCACCCAGGATATCTTTGCCGCCGACCCGAGCGTGCTGTTCTTCGATACGCACCGCGCGGCGCCGTTCTACCCCGGCACCGGGCAGATGGACAACGTGGGCGAAGGTCTGGGCGAGGGCACCACCGTCAACGTACCGCTGCCCGGCGAAGCCGGCGATCGGGCGATCGTCCGGGCCTTCGAGGATATCCTCGTGCCCGCCGCCGACTGGTTCAAACCGGATCTGGTGATGGTGTCGGCCGGCATGGATGCCCACATCAACGAGATGTGCCTGACCATGACGTTCGACGGCTTTAGCAAGCTGACCGGCATCGTGCAGGCGCTGGCCGATACCTATTGCGATGGCCGGCTCGTGATGGCGCTCGAAGGCGGCTACAACCCGGATACGTTGGCCCGATGTACGCGCACGACGCTGGAAGTAATGGCCGGGGGCGCCCCGAGCCCGCTGAACGAGCCGGGCGTGGATGAGGTCGCGAAGATCGCCGAATTTCATCGGTCGGCGTTCGCGGACATGGAATGACCGGTCACGACCCGAGCGAAACGCAAGGCACCAAGCTGGCGGTTACGTTGGCGCCGGTGACGCCGGCCAACTGGCAGGCGGTCATCGCCTTGCGTGTCGCCAACGATCAGGCGGGGAACCTGGCATCCAACCTTTATTCGCTTGCCGAGGCCTATGTCGAGCCACGTTGTCGACCGCGCGCCATCGTCGCCGGGCGTACGGTCGTGGGTTTCGCCATGTACGAATACGTGGCGGCCGAGGAGATCTTCAACATTCCTCGTTTCATGATCGATGTTGCCTGGCAGGGTTATGGCTACGGTCGTGCCGGTCTGGCGCGGCTCCTGGAAGAACTTGCCGCAGAATGCCCGACCGCGGCCGTGACGATCAGCCTGAAGCCCGACAATACCGCGGCGCGACGTTTGTACGCCCGTCTGGGGTTCGAGGACACCGGACGACGCGTGCACGGCGAGGACATCATGCGCCGGCCCCCAGGTGCTGCATCCGGCGACGGGAGCGGTGCGTAGGCCATCGTCGGGACTCCGACGGAGATGCGGTTTCATGGCGCGGATGCGCAGGAAGGGCGACTTGCCCACGAAGAGTTGTGTGCACTGTGGTCGGCCGTTCACTTGGCGCCGTAAATGGGCGCGCGACTGGCATCAGGTCAAATACTGCAGCAAGGCCTGCCGGTCGGCATCCAAGGCGCTTACTGCGGGGCGTGGAGTGGCAAGATGAGCCGCGCGATCTGCTGGTTCAAGAACGATCTTCGGATAGACGACAACCCCGCGCTGACGTCCGCTGCGCGGGCGGGGGCATTACTCGCGGTTTATTGCCTGGAAGCACGATGCGCGGGTGACAGCGCCTACGGGGCGCCGCGAATGGGCGCACACCGCCGCGATTTTATCGCGCAAGCACTGGCGGCATTGCACGAGCGCCTAGCCAGCCTGGGCGTTCGTCTTGTGGTGGCCGTCGGCGAGCCCGAGGACGTAATGGTGCGCCTGGCCGTCAAAAACGGCGTGGATTCGGTGTGGACCGTGGCAGAAATCGCACCCGAGGAAAGATGGCAGATGCAACGCGTACGCGATGCGCTCGCGCGTGTCGACGTCACGTTGTACGAAACCCGCCCGAATACACTGCACGCTCGGGATGAGCTGCCGTTCGAGCTGGCAGAAATGCCCCGCGTGTTCACGCGGTTCCGCCGCCGTATCGAGCGGGCTGCGCGTCCGGCACCCCCGATCGATCCGCCGGACTGGTGCCGCGGTATCGAGGATCCGGATTTGTCCGGGGTGGCGTGGGTCGATTCCAGCGACCCGCCGGCGACCGACGTGCCGTTCGTCGGGGGCGAAGATGTGGCCCGGGCTCGCTTGTCGCACTACCTCTGGCAGACGCGGGCCGTGACTCACTATAAGCAGACTCGTAACCGGCTGTTGGGTGAGCATTTCTCGTCGAAGCTCTCGCCGTGGCTCGCAAGCGGTTGTTTGTCGGTTCGGCGGGTCGCGGACGAATTATCGCGCTTCGAGTCCTCGGTGCTCGCCAATGAATCGACGTACTGGCTGATGCTCGAGCTGCGTTGGCGTGAATTTTTCTACTGGGTCCTCGCGCGCCATGGCGTGCGCTTGTTCGCGCGTAGCGGGCTGCTCGACCGCCATGATCGTCCGGACGCTGTCGATGCTGCCGTCATCGATGCTTGGAAAGCTGGGCGGACGGGTATGCCGTTCGTCGATGCCAATATGCGGGAACTGGCCGCGACCGGCTACATGTCCAATCGCGGCCGCCAAAACGTGGCCAGCTATTTCATCCGTGATCTGCGTCAGGACTGGCGCTGGGGCGCGGCCTGGTTCGAGGCACAGCTCGTCGATTACGACGTCGCCAGCAACTGGGGCAACTGGGCGAATATCGCCGGTGTGGGCACCGACAAGCGCGACGAAGGGTTCAACGTAATGTCTCAGGCGCTGCATTACGACGGTGAGGCCGAATATGTCAGCTACTGGATCCCCGAACTGCGTGCTTTGCCGCGTAAGCAGCGCCACGCCCCCTGGCTGGCCGAGGCCGACCAACTCGCCGATACCGGCTACCCGCGGCTGACGACTATTCCCCCGGCCTGGCGCGATCTGGTGCCGTCGGCATCCGTCTAGCTAGGCCCTAGTGATCTTCGAGCTTGTCGATCAGCGTCATCACCCGGACCTTGAGCTCGCGCGACTGTTCGCGTGTCAGCTCCATCCGGCAGAGTAATTCGTCCTGAATGTTTCGAGCCTGCGATTTGAGGCTGGCGCCGTGCTCGGTCAGATGAATGAGCACGCGCCGCTCATCGTTGTTATCCCGCTGCCGCGTGACCATGCCGGCCTTTTCCATGCGTTTGAGCAAAGGCGTGAGCGTGCCGCTGTCCAGATATAACGCCTGGCCGAGTTCGCCTACCGAGCGCGGGGCGGCTTCCCAAAGCACCAGCATCACCAGATACTGAACATAAGTGAGCCCCAGCGGCTCAAGCAACGGGCGATACGCTCGAGTTATTCGATGTGTCGCGGTATACAACGCGAAGCACAACTGGTCGTCGAGCGCCGGAAAGTCGGCGTCTACAGGCGCGGATTGGGCGGTCATGGCGAACTCATCCTCAATGTATATGCGCCGGTATTGTGCGCTGTACAGGTAGGCGGCGTCATCTTTGTGGAAAAACGCCGCCCGCCGTAATCAGGTCGATAGCGCGTCGGCGACCAGCGCGTACGAACGAAGTCGAGCTTCGGCGTCGTGAATGTTGGACACGATCATCAACTCGTCGGCACGGGTGCGGCTCGCGACGTCCTCAAGGCCGGCGCGCACCGTTTCGGGGGAGCCGATGATATGGCGCGCGCGGTTTTCCTTGATCGCATTGCGCTCGATATCGCTGTAGGAATAGGCATGGGCCTCGGCCGGTGATGGCAGAGGCAGGAATTGTCCTTTGCGCAACCGTAGCCACATCAGATCGACCGTGGCGGCCAGTTCCTCGGCTTCTTCGTCGGTCGGCGCGCAGATGACCGATACACCCAGGATGGTATGTGGCTGGCTGAATTGCGCTGATGGTTCGAACGCATAGCGATAGCGTTCGAGCGCGGGTTCGGCCGGCATCGGGCTGAAATGGCTGGCAAAGCTATAGCCGTAGCCTCCGGCGCCTGCCATATCGGCACTTGCGCCCGACGAGCCGAGAATCCAAATTGGCGGTAGCGGTACATCCTCGGGCACGACCTTGACCCCGGCATAGGGGTGGTCGGCGGCGTAGCGGTCCTCCGAGAGCGAGCGCATTTCGTCGAGCATTTCGGCGAAGTGCTCGCCCGAGCGGGCGTGCAATGCCCGATTGGCACGCATATCCGAACCCGGCGCACGTCCGAGACCCAGGTCTACACGGCCAGGGTAGAGGGCCTCCAGCGTGCGGAAGTGCTCCGCGACCCGCATCGGGGCATGGTTGGGCAACATGATGCCGCCGGAGCCGATCCGGATACGCTCGGTCAGCGCGCCGATCCGGGATAATAGAACTTCCGGCGAAGAACTGGCGATCGCCGGCATACTGTGGTGCTCGGAGATCCAGTAGCGCTTATAGCCGTGACTCTCGGCCAGCATCGCGAGATCGATGCTGTCGCGGACGGCTTGCGAGGGCGCCGTGCCGCTCGGGACCGGGACCAGATCGAGCACGGAAAGATCAATGGACATGACAAGTTACGAAGTCGTGATTCGATATCGATCACGATGGGGGCGCACCCGCCGATTTCATAGGGCGCGCCCGCAACCGCCGTCAGTCCCGTGTCGCAATGATATAGACGGCATGCACGACGCCGGGGATGTAACCGAGCAGCGTCAACAGAATATTGATCCAGAATTGAAGACCGATGCCGACCTGGAGAAATACGCCGACCGGCGGCAACAGGATCGACAACAAGATACGAATGAGGTCCATGGTGTGTCGTGGAAGCCTTGGGTAACAGACTTACAGTTTGACGTTACCGCTACGACCGCGGCTGAACGAAGCGCAGCGCTGTCCATTCATTCTGTTCAGATTTGGTTAAACGCTCAGGTATAGGCTTACGCTCAAGTCTCGAAAAGACAGGGTGACGAACATGCGTAGCAAGCACATTATTCCGTGGGTCGTGGCGTTGACATTAGCGGGTGGCAGCTCGGCCGCCATGGCCAGCGATACCTTCAATAACGCGCTGGGCGGCGGTCTGGGCGGCGCCATTGGTGCGGCGATTGGCGGTTCCATGGGTGGGCAGACCGGCGCCGTGATCGGCGGCGGCCTCGGCGGCGCCGGTGGCGCGATTCTCGCCGGCAAATACAACGAGCATGATGACGACCATTATCGCGGTCGCGACTGGGATCATCGCCGTCGTGACGTCCATTACGGGCACCGCGATCACGATCGGTGGCGTCATCATGGCTGGGATCGGCGCGACTGGCGCTAGCGATTTCCGCGCACCGGGCCGGTCGGCGCGGCTGGCGGTGGCTGATTGTTCAAAAGGCCGTGCGGTTTCGCCGCGCGGCCTTTTTTTGAGTGGCATTAAGGTTATCGCGTTCGGCTAATCCTGACAGTTCAGGGTTGAGTGCTCGCCAATTGCTCGGTGTGTCGTTTGGGTGAGAACGCATACCAAGGAGAAACGGAGGAAAGCCTCGTTCCTCCGTCTTCGCCGATCTTCGGTTTCGTGCTGTAGCGCGAGTCGCCGTGCTTGCTTGATCAAGATGACGTAATCCAGGGGCCACAGCACCCGGCCCTGTGCTGGGGTCACCGTCGCAGTGCAACGAGACCGCACTACAAACAAAACGCCTCAGGGTTTTACGTATCCCCGGCCCTTGGCGCCGTATCCGACGCATTGTCGATCGCCGCGATCGTCAGATCAGCCCACCCAGTGGTGCGTGTCGCCGATAGGGTGGGTGGGCCGAGTTGCCGGCAGCGGTCCGGGCGACCCCGGCGGCGCATGCGTCGAGCGGTTGCCGACCAAGCCAGGCTGTGCTCGTTGCTCTAGGGCATGTTGTCACGAGAGACGCCACCGCATGAGGCCCGCCCATCGTGTCAGGCAAGGCGCATGCCGCCGAGCGTGGCGGGCCCACGGTCAAGGCATGCAACGCCGCCTGGCGCGGTGGGCGGGCCTCACCCGCAGGGCCCGGGCCCGGGAGCCGGCAATCCGGCGTTATCGTTCGCTCCCGTGGCCGGGCCACGCGACGCTCACGAGGCCTTGTCTTGCCACCTCACGGGCGCGGGTGCGGCGGGGTATCTCATGACGACATGCCCTAGGCGTTGGTCGCGTGATGTCGGACCACGCAGAAAATGTTGCTTAGGCTGTGTCGACGGGCCGCACCCACCGGGTCCAGCGCCAGGGTGGCGTTGAGCGAAACCGCGCGGGTACAGCTGTTGTTGTTGGTCGGGGTCGACGCCGTTTTGGCCAGAAGCGTAGTCGGCGCCGGCGACAGCTTGGCGATTAGCGGCTGAATCTTATGGGTATAAGCCGCCAGTTCGCTGTGCGGTAGTGACTGCCCGGCCGGTAGCTTCACGGTCAGCGGGTTGTAAGCCACGCCGTTGCGGCGGATTTCGAAATGCAGATGCGGCCCGGTTGCTTCGCCGGATTCGCCAACATACCCGATCACCTCACCCTTGGTGACATGCTCGCCGACATGCAGCTTCGAACGGATCTTGTGCATATGAGCGTAGCGGGTGCTGTAACCGTCGAAATTGGTGAGCTCGACGATACGCCCGTAGCCGTGCATCCAGCCGGCATATTTGACTGTGCCTTCGGCGGCCGCGTGGATCGGGGTGCCCATGGGCGCGGCCATGTCCACGCCCTTATGCGGTCGTACATGATGCGTGACCGGATTCATGCGATGCAGATTGAAGGGGCTGCTAATGCGCGTATAGGCCACCGGCTTGCGTGTGAAGGCCGGCTTGTAAGAGGTACCGGTGGTGTCGAAATAACCGAAGTTGCCGTTCGCACCCTTGGCACGAAAGGCTTTGTAGTTATGGTGGTTGGTCGTGATACTGGCGGCTAACACCGGCCCGGTAGCGATCTGTTGCCCGTCACTGTAGGTTGCGCGATAGACCACGGCAAACTGGTCGCCCGGGTGTAGATGGCGCAGGTTGTGACGATAGCGATAAATCCGGGCCATCTGATCGGCCACGCTCGCCGGGACGCCGTCGGCGGTCATCGAGTGCGACAAGGATTTGCCCACCGTGCCGGTGGCGGTGATCTCACGGGTCTGAGTCGCGCGCTTCTCGATGCTGGCTTGGAGGCGGCCGCCCCGACGGTTCACATGCAGCGTCTTGATCGAGTTCAATCGATAGCGCAATTCGGCGAGTTTCCCCGTCGGCGTCTTGCGGATTTCCAGCGTGTCTCCGGGGTGAATGTGACGCAGAGCGTCAGTCGACTTGCCCAGTTTGAGCAGTTTCTGCCACTGGGAGGCGCCTAGCCCGGCGCGCGAGAACACGCCCGAAAGAGTATCGCCGGATCGTACGCTGATCTGTTGCCAGGGGGTGATTTGCGGCGTCGTGATCAGACCGAGCGCCTTGGCTGCCTGCATCTGATTGGCAGCGAGCGGCTGGATTTCGAGGTGGGTCTTTTGTTGGCTGGAAGCGCGGATGCCGGTGCTGTCGGATTTGCCGGGAGAAGCCTGAGCTCCACCGCAAAAACATAAAGTTACACCGAGCGCGCCGGCGGCACCGGCACGTAGCACGCGCTTGTGTTGCATTCCCAACCCTCGATGACGTGACCGGTCTGTCGTCCGTGCCGGCACCACGCCTGTTTAGCGAAAAAATCAAACCCTTCGACCGGCTATCGCCGATAAAGTTTCTTGTTCGTCTGGTTCGTTGCAGCGCCCGGTCTAGATGCCGTGTGGCGCTATCCATCCGGTCAAGGCAATAGCCATGCCACCCAAGACGAATGCGGCCCAATCCGCAGTATCGTGCGCCCCGGTCTTGGCGCTCGCGGCAAAAAATGCCAGGGCCACAAACAGAAACAATCCGGCGGCCGCGCCGAAGATCAGACCGGCAGGCAGGGCCACCGCCGCAGGCATGATTGCAACACAAAGCGCACCGAGTCCAGTCCCCAGGGCCGGAAGTACGACTAATATCCGGTGTCCAGGATGGGCCGCCAGGCGCCTGGCAAGCACGTATCCGGCCGGTGCCTTGTGCGCCAGAATCGCGAGCCCTACGCCCCAGCCGAGAGCCGGCATGAGGGTGTACAACGCGCCCAGTACGATGCCGTCGCAGATCGAATGAAGGGTGAGGGCGCCGAGAATCGAGCGACTCCCCCGGCCCGAAGCGGCGATTTGCAGGCCTACCCCCACCAGTAGCCCGACGACGAGGCCGATGGCGCCGGTGCGGGCATGTTCAGCCAGTGCATGCGGGACCACCAGCACGAGCGCCGAGGCGAGCATGGCGCCGGCTGCGGCCGCATCGATGCGCGTGATGAGTCGCGGGTCATGGGGCAGCGCGCTGATGGCGGCGCCGGCCAGAAACGCAGCGGCACTGAACACGGTCAGCGTCGTCAGCACCCAGAGCCCGTCGCGGCCGGCGGCGACTACCAGCACGAGCCAACATGCCGCGGCGATCAGGCACAGCGATGGTAGGCCACGCAGGGCCGCGTGATGAGCGGCCGGGGTGATAAACGGAAGGCGCACCATGTCGACGGACACCGTGTTTCAGGTATCGTTATAAAATAACATAATGAGCCGGCGTGCAAGCTGCGTTATGCGTCTTGTACGCAAAACAGACGACTGGTCAGGGGGATAGCGCGAGGATGCATGCGCGTCGCGACCGTCCGCCGCGACGCCTTTTAAACCCGCTGATGGGGCAGCCGTGGTGATACTGGATCAATATCAGCGTGCGTGTGGCTTGGACAACCAGATCAGCACCGTGAGCCCAAGGAAGACCCAGCCGGCAAGGGTGTACATCTCATTGAGCCCGATCATGAATGACTGCTGTTTGATCACCCCGGCCATGGCGCCGTAAGCCTGGCCTTGGGTGAGTCCGGCTGCCTGAGCCTGGGCCAGCCAGTGTTCGGTGGCCGGATCGGCGACGGCCGTGTGGGCCGACAGCACATGGTCGTGGAAGGCCTCGCGCCAGTCCCACAGCGTCTGAGACAGCGACGTGCCGATGGCGAGCGCGATCAGCCGCATGAAGTTGAACAACCCCGACGCGCTGGCGATCTTGTTCGAGGGCAGGCCGGTGAGCGAAAGCGTGATCAGCGGAATGAAGAAACAAGCCAGCCCGATACCCCAGGGCAGCCGGGTCAGGAACAACCGCTCGAAGCTAATGCTGGTATTGGCGTCGGCTTTGACGAACGACAGCACGGCAAACAGCATCATGCCGAAGGTGACGATCAGTCGAAGGTCAATCTTGTCGGTCAGCCGACCGACGATGGGCGAGAAGATGGCGCCGAGCAGCCCGAGCGATGCGGTGGTCAGCCCGGCCCAGGTCGCCGTGTAGTTCTGTACGTTCTGCAGCCACAGGGGCAGCAGCACGACACCCGCGAAGTAGGTCATGAAACCGAAGGTGACGCACAGCGTTGCAACCGTGAAGTTGCGCCGTGCGAACAGCCGAAGATCGACCACGGGATTGTCGTCGGTGAGTTCCCAGACGATCCAGAATGCCAGGAACACCACCGCGACGATCGCCAGTATCGTAATGAAGTTGGACTGGAACCAGGCATCCTCGTTGCCTTTGTCGAGCATGATCTGGAGCGCGCCGACGCCGATGGTCAGCAGCACCAGCCCGACCACGTCCAGCGGTAGGCGGGAGGTTTCGGTCTCACGCTCGCGTAGGACGAACCAGGTCACCAAGGCCGAGAAGATACCGACCGGGACGTTGATGTAGAAGATCCACGACCAGCTGATGTTGTCGGTGATCCAGCCGCCCATGATCGGTCCGGCGACCGGTCCGACCACGGCCGTCATGCCCCAGATGCCGTTGGCGAAGCCGCGTCGTTCCGGCGGATAGTTGGCGAGCAACAGGCTTTGTGAAAGGGGGATCATGGGCCCTGCGACCAGGCCCTGTGCTGCGCGCATGGCGAGCAGGAAATAGAAACTCGGCGCGATGCCACAGGCGAACGAAGCCGCGGTGAACAACGCGGTGCAGAGCACGAAGAGTTTCACTTCGCCGACGCGCTTGGCCAGCCAGCCGGAGACCGGCACAGCGATGGCGTTGGCCACCGCGAACGAGGTGATGACCCAGGTCCCCTGGCTCGAGGACACCGCCAGATTGCCGGCGATGGTCGGGATCGAGACGTTGGCGATCGACACATCCAGCACGTTCATGAACACCGCGAGCGCTAGGCTCAGGGTGACCATGACCAGCGCACCGGTGGGCAGCGGCGCGTTGGCGGCGTCCGCTGCGGCCTCGCCGCGCTCGCTCATGAGCCCTTCGTATGGCTCGTGCCGGCCGCGCTGTTCGACGTCGAGCCGTCATTGGCTTCGACGATGCGCCGGATCAACTGGTTCGCGCCGGCCAGCCGATGCTGATAGACCTCGGTGCGATAGCGGGGTTCTTTCGGCGCCTCGCGCGAAAGCCGCGGCCCACTGGTGTTGTGCAGATTGACCGTGACGCTCATCGACAGGCCGAGCCGCAGCGGATATTTGTCAAGCGCGTGGTGCTGGTTGTCCAGCACGATACGTACCGGCACGCGGCGCACGATCTTGATCCAGTTGCCGGTCGCGTTCTGCGGCGGCAGCAGCTCGAACGCCGAGCCGGTACCCGCGCTGATACCGGCGACATGGCCGTGATATGTCACGTTGCTGCCATAGAAATCCGAGGTCACGGTGACCGGTTGGCCGATGCGCATCGACGCGAGATCGGTTTCCTTGAAGTTGGCGTCCACCCATACCTGGTTGCTCGGCACGATCGATAACATCGGCTTGGATGGATCGACCCGCTCGCCGACCTGGACCTCGCGTTGGGCGATATGGCCGGTGACCGGCGCCGGAATTTTCGTGCGCTGGAGGTTGAGGTAAGCGTTTCGGAGCGCGCTTTCGGCCTGTTTCACGCGCGGATGATCGCGCACGGTCGTGCCGTCGGTCTGGGCCTTGAGTTCCGTCAGTTTGTGTCGGGCAGCCGAGAGCGCGGCCCGATCTTCATGGTACGTCGCACGCGAACGCTCGAACGCCTGACGGGTCACGCCATTGGCGCGGACCAGGCGGCGGTCTCGTTCGTAGTCACGCTTGGCCTGCGCCAGCGTACTCTGTCGTTGATCGATGATCGCTTGCTGCTCGGCGACCTGGGCATAGAGCTGGTGGACGGAGCGCACGGTTTCGGCCAACCGGGCCTCGGCCGCATCGAGCGAATTGCGCGCATCGGTCGGGTCGAGTCGCACCACGATGTCGCCGGCATGGACGAGGTCGGTGTCGTCGGCGGCGATCGACGTTACCGTGCCGCTGATCTGCGGTGTCAGCTCGATCCGATTGCCTTTGACGTAGGCATCGTCGGTCTGGGCATAGAACTGGGCGACCGTGAAGTAATAGACCGCGTACGCCGCGCCGGCCACGATGAAGATCGCGGCCAGACCCAGCAGATACCATTTGCGGCGTCCTGACTTACGTTGGCTGCTGTCTTTCGACGAGGCGTTGTCGTTGTCGGCCATGAGCGTCTAGTCCGTATGAGCGTTGGCGGAATCGCTATGGCGGCTGGCATCGGTCGTGCGGGCTGTTGGCATGCGATCACCTTTCGCCCAGCCGCCGCCCAGGGCCCGGAACAGGTCAGCTGTATCCCGATAACGCGTGACCCGCGCTTCGGTGTAATCGAGTTCCGCACTCTGATATTGCGCCTGGGCCGTATACAGATTGACGTAATCCGCGGCCCCGTTCTTCAGCTGCGTACGTACGGTCTGCAGGTTGTTTCGGGCGGCCCTGAGCGCCGTACGCTGGGCTTCCAGCGCGCGCGCATCGGATTCAATGGAGCGCAGACTGTTAGCCACTTCGCCAAAGGCCGAGAGCGTGGTGGCGCGATAATCCGACAGGGCCGCCACGAACAGATCCTGCGCCTGGCGCTTGGCGGCGTGCAGGCGCCCACCCTCGAACAGCGGCGCGCTCAGCGAGGCGCCGAGCGAATACAGCGCAAAAGCCGGATCGCCGAGATCCGACGGCGTGAGCGCCGAGCGGCTGTAGGACCCGCTGATGCTGATGTCCGGCAGCAGATTGGCGGTGGCCACGCCGATTCGGGCGCTGGCCGCGTGTACCGCTGCGGCCGCCGCCAGGATATCCGGGCGCTGCTCGACGAGTTGCCCCGGCACGCTCACCGGCAGTTTGTGCGGCAGGCGTAGCTGATCGAGCGTGAAATCGGGGTCGCTGAAATCACCCGGGTTGCTGCCGACCAGCACGGCGAGCCGATTGACCGCCAGCGTCTTTTGCTTGAGCAGCGGCTCGAGCGACGCACGCGTGCGGGCGAGCTGGGTCTGGATCTGGGTGGCGTCGGCGTCGATCGCCGCGCCATATTTGATCTGCTTGCGCACGATAGCCAATGCATCGGCCTGGCTCTTGGCGATATCACGGGTGGTTTCGATGGCAGCGTTCAGGCCCGCCTCGGTAATCGCGGTGGCCACCACGTTGTTAATCAGCGTGACGTAGGTATTGATGACCTGATACTGCTGCTCATCGAGCTGGGCGTTACTGGCTTCTATCATGCGCCGGGTCTTGCCGAACAGATCGAGGTCGTAGCTCGCCGTCGCCTGCGCCTGATACAAGTTGAAGACGTTGGTGAACGAGGATTGCGTGATGCCGAACTGGGCCCCGGTCACCCGGTTGCGCGAGTAACCCCCGTTGACGCCGATCTGCGGATACAGCGCGGCCTTGTTTTCTTTCACCACTTCTCGCGCCGCCTTGATACGGGCGCGGCCCGCGGCCAGCGTCGGGCTGTGCTGGATAGCTCGGCCGATCAGCGCATCGAGCTTGTCGGAGCCAAACACTTTGTACCAGTCCGCCCGGACCTTGCTGGCGCGCTCGAAGGCCTGCTTCGGAATCGATTCGCGGCTGTCGGACGCCTCGGCATTCTCGTCGCCGGTCGTCGAGCCATTGATGTCGTACGCGTTGCTCGCGGGCGCAGCCGGCGGATGATAATCCGGGCCGACGGTGCAGCCGGTGATCAACGTAATCAACATGAACGCGGCAGTCAGCGCGGGACGCTGAGCCCGGGAGCGTGTGAGCAAGACGGTTCGCATGGGACCCGATCCGGTGGGGGTTCAGGACTGAACTGTACGGTTTAGTTCAGGTGCGTTAATTTAGTCGCTGGCGGTATGCCTGTCAAATACACATACCGTCGTTCGATACCTTGTTCATCCGCGTATTCGTGTTTGCCGTGTCCTCCTGTAAATCCCCGTCCAAGAAAGCCGAACAGGTACTCGATGCCGCTCGGCGACTGTTCGTCGAGCATGGTTTCGGCGCCACCAATATGGATGCATTGGCCGCCGCCGCCGGTGTCTCCAAGGCGACGATCTATGCGCACTACGAAAGCAAGGAAGTCTTATTCGCGGCGACGGCGCGTCGTGAGTGCCGTCGTGCCGTCGCCCGCATGGCGATCGGCGACGATCTGGTGGCGCATCGCTCGCTGGAGGAGGCGTTGACGCATATCGGCCGAGCCTTTCTCGATACGCTGATGTCGCCGGAGATCGTGGGTCTGCTGCGCATGGTGATCGCCGAATCGACACGTTTCCCCGAACTCGGCCAGATCTATTACGACAGCGCGCCCGGGCAGACGCTGACGAGCGTGACCTGCTATCTCGATCGGGCCCGGCGCCAGGGCTGGTTGATCGATTGCGATACACGCCGCGCAGCCGAGCAGTTTCTGAGCCTGCTACGGGGCGATCTGCATATGCGCATCCTGCTGGGTCAATCGCCCGATGCGGCCGAACGCGACCCGGCCATTGCCGAGGCGGTGGCGACTTTTACCGCACGCTACGCCACCGTTTACCCCACGGATTGAAAGGCGTGCGCCGATCGATGGCCGGGCTCGCGTTCGTGCGGCGCTGGGGTTAGTGTAGCGAGGCCTGTTGTCGCTGTTTCCAAGGATCCCTACATGAGCGCAAGGGCCGACGTTCGGCTTGCCATCGTTATTGCCGCGACGCTCGTCGCCGCGCCCACGGTCGCCTGGAGCGCCGGAAGCGACGCCCCGGCCCCCGCGCGTGCCGAGCAGATCCTGGAGCAGAACCGCCCGTTGGCCAAGCAAGGCGATGCCAGCGCGCAATACAACATGGGCGTGCTGTACGACCGCGGCTATGGCGTCAAGCGCGATTATGCCAAGGCTCGGCAGTGGTACGAGAAGGCTGCGGCCCAGCACTACGCCCGCGCCGAACACAATCTCGGCATCATGTACGAGGCAGGCAAGGGTGTCCCGCGCGATCCAAGCAAGGCGGCACACTGGTTCCGTCGTGGTGCCGACGATGGCCAGACCGCCTCCCAGAACAACCTTGCCGTGCTCTACATGAAAGGCGAGGGCGTGCCTCAGAATACCGGCAAGGCGGCATTCTGGGCGGCCAAGGCGGCGGCTGGCGGCAATAGCGCTGCCATCGATAACCTGCCGCGCATCATCGCCGGCTTGCCGCATATCCATGTCAACGCCGAGAACGTCAACGTTCGCGATCAGCCGAATCGTGAGTCGCGCGTCGTTGGCCACGTCGACAGCGACACGGTGGCCGTTGTGCTCTCGCGCCGGGATCACTGGACTCAGGTTCTCTTGCCGGACGACTACACGTTAGGTTGGGTGGCGAATTTCCTGCTCTCCGATAGCCAGGCCCCGCTGGCCGGCAACGCCATGCCGCAACCGGCGCCGGCATCGTCGAAGCCGGGCCATACCGGATCGATAGCGACGAGCTCGAGCACGCCGGCGCCCAACGCAAACAGCGCCGGCCAGGCTCAAGCGAACGCCGCACCGGCAAAACCGCCGCAGCCGCAGTCGAACCCCGAGCCGACCCAAGCCGAAGCGCCGACTCATGCCAGCGGGAAAGACCTGACGCTCGATCGTCGCTCGGCGCCCGGACCGTCGGCCACCGGTTCGCAGGCGACCACCAAGGCGCCGCCGGAAACAAAGACCGCGTCATCGGCGGAGCCGCCGGCCGCCGGCTCGGAGCCGGCTGATCAATCGAAACAACCAGCCGATCACTCGCAGGCCCAGCCTGAGCCGTCGAGCACGGCGCCCGCGATTGCCGCGTCCAAGACGTCCGCCACGCCGAAGCAGGCGTCGGCTGGCGCCTCGCACCCGGCTGGCAAGACAACGGCGCCGGCCAAGGCGACGCCGAAGGCGCCATCGGCGAGCAAGAAGTCGACGCCGGCGCCGACCCACGCCACCGTGGGCGTCGACGCGGCCAATCTGCGCGCCAAGGCCGCCGGCGGGGCCCGGGTGGTCGGTCAGTTGCATCGCGGCGATCGGGTCAAGTTGCTCGACGAGCACAATGGCTGGCGTTATGTCCGCACCCCGGGCGGCATGAAGGGCTGGGTCGCGGGTTATCTGCTCGTTTCGCAGTAAAGACCGAGCTCCGTGATTCGCGGCATGTAACTGGCGACGGCACGGCATTGCTGTCGCAGCCCCCGCGGGGCTGTTTCCTCCATGACCAAAAAAAAGCCGCTCGATAAGAGCGGCTTTGATCACGCTTCAACACGCGTTTATGGGCATCAATCCGCGATCGGCGGCGTCGGCCGAATCAGGATTTCGTTGACGTCCACATGCGCCGGTTGCGACAGCGCGTACATGACCGAGGCCGCGATGTCTCGATCGGTCAAGGCATGCTCGGGTTTTTCGTCGAAGAAAGGCGTATCCACCATCCCCGGCTCGATCAGCGTCGTACGAACGCCGGTGCCGCGGAGTTCTTCGCGAACGCCATAGCCAATGGCCGACACCGCCCACTTGGTGGCGCTGTACATCGACCCGGGAATGGTAACGCGTCCGGCGGCTGAACCGGTGATCAGCAAGTGGCCACGGCTGGCCTTGAGCGCGGGGGCCGTGCACTGGATCGTCAGGCCGACACCGTAGACGTTGGTCAGGATCATGTCCTTCCAGACGTCGCTATCGGCGCCGGTGAAACCACCGGGCTTGCCGCCAATGCCGGCGTTGGCGAACACCGCGTCGATACGGCCGAAGCGTTCCAGCGTCGTGTCGACCATGGCCTGTTGCGAGGCCTTGTCGGTCACGTCGCATGCGACGGCCATCGCATGGGCTTCACCGCCGAGTTCCTCGACCAGATCGTCCAGCTTGGAGGCGGTACGCGCGGCCAGGGCCACGCGCCAGCCATCGGCCACGGCCGCGCGGGCCGTAGCCGCGCCGATGCCGGTCGACCCGCCGGTAATGAGAAGCACTGCGTCACTCATTTTCGACTCCCGAGCCGATTCCGAAGCGCGATCGCCGGCTTCGATTATTCGTGCGTGTGGTTTTCGTCGTGCACGTGTCCGTGCTCGATCTCGGTGTCGGTCGCCGGCCGGATGCCCGCTACGTTCACCGTGAAGTCCAGCGTCTGGCCGGCCAGCACGTGGTTACCGTCGACCGTGACTTCGTCGCCCTCGACTTCCTTGATCGTGACGATCATCGGGCCAGCGTCGGATTCGGCACGGAAGCTCATGCCCGGGGCAAGTTCGTCCACGCCCTGGAACGCTTCGCGGTTGACCTTCTGAACCAGTTCTTCGCGATAGGGGCCGTAGCCTTCTTCGGGCTCGACCGTCGCGCGAACCTCGTCGCCTTCGGCATGGCCTTCGATGGCTTTTTCCAGGCCGGGCACGATGTTTTCGTGGCCGTGCAGATAGGAAAGCGGTTGTCCTTCGGCGGACTGATCGATCACTTCGCCCTCGGTATCGCGCAGGACGTAGTGAATGCTGACGACGTTGTCGCGCTGCGCTTGCATATTGGCCTCTTTGATTCTGAGTGCTTTATTCGTGAGCGATCAAACGTTGCGACGATTGCGGAAAATACAATGCCGGATCGTCAATTCGATGGTTGTCGCCTTCGGGCGAACGACAAGTCGTGGCATAAAAAGCCGGGCGTAATATCGCCCGGCTTGGGCGCTGCCATCGCGCCAATCAGCCGTCCAGGGCCGCGGTGAGGGTGATCTCGGCGCCCTTGAACAGCCGCGAGACCGGGCAGGCATCCTTGGCCTTGTTCGCCGTCTGCCGGAAGGTCTCTTCGTCGATACCCGGTACCTTGCCGTGACAGATCAGATCGATCTGCGTGATGGTCGGCGTATCGTCGAGCGAGAAGTGCACTTTCGCCTCGGTCTGGATCGAATCGGGCGTATGACCGTCGGCGGCGAGCATGGCGGAGAACTGCATCGAGAAACAGCCGGCATGGGCCGCGCCGAGCAGTTCTTCCGGATTGGTCCCGTTGCCTTCCTCGAAGCGGGTCTTGTACGAGAACTGGCCTTCATAGGCGCCGCTGCCGAGCGCCATGTTGCCTTTGCCGGATTTCAGGTCGCCCTGCCATTGAGCATTGGCCTTGCGTACGGGCATCGATTGCTCCTTTGCGTTTTCGATGTACCGCCACGAATCTACGTCGCGCGTGTTGCGAAGACAAGATGAATCCGTATCCGGACGCCGGTCGCAGATGGCCCAGGCGGCCTTTGCAATCCGCCGAATTCCTGATTTGTGGAGCTCTTCTGATACTGCTAGTTTCAAAAATACGACTCGATAATGCGGGCATCGCCAAAAATAATGAGCGACACGACCGACGACAGTTTTTCCGTCGATAACGACGACGTACAGCGCGCGGTCATGGCGGCCGCCATGGGCAACGCGCTGGAGTGGTTCGACTTCAGCGTGTATTCCTACATGGCGGCCACTATCGGCAGCGTGTTCTTTCCGTCACACAGCCAGTCGGCCTCGTTGCTGGCGGCCTTCGCCGGCTTTGCCGTGGCCTTCATGGTGCGGCCGCTTGGCGGCCTGTTCTTTGGCCCCTTGGGCGACAAGGTCGGACGCTCGGCGGTGCTGGCCACCACCATCATCCTGATGTCGATCGGCACGTTCGCGATCGGCGTTCTGCCCAGCTTCGAGAGTATTGGTATCTGGGCCCCGATACTGCTGGTACTGGCGCGTCTGGTGCAGGGGTTTTCTACCGGCGGCGAGTATGGCGGGGCCGCGACCTTCATCTGTGAGTATTCGCCCGACAAGAACCGCGGCTTTCTGGCCAGCTTTCTCGAGTTCGGCACGCTGGGCGGCTACATCATCGGCGCGCTACTGGTGCTGTGCACGCAGCTGCTGATGGGCGACGCCGCCTTCCATAGCTGGGGCTGGCGTATCCCGTTCCTGTTTGCCGCGCCTCTGGGGCTGTTTGGCCTGTATCTGCGGCTCAAGCTGGAAGACAGCCCGGCCTTCGAAGCCGTCAAGGAAGAGGGCAAGGCCAAGGGATCGCTCGGTGAAGTGGTGTCCAATCACCTGCGCCAGCTGATTCTGTGCATGGGCCTGGTGCTTATCCTCAACGTGGCCTATTACGCAATTCTGACTTACCTGCCGTCGTATCTGACCACCGAGCTGAAAATTGGCTCGATCGAATCGACCCTACTCCTCGTGGTGACGATGGTCGGCATGATGTGCGTGATCTATCTGTTCGGCGGTCTGTGCGACAGGGTGGGGCGCAAGCCGGTTCTGGTCGGGGCCTGCATTGGCTTTATTCTGCTGTCCTATCCGGCTTTTGCCATGCTGCAGACCACGCAGGTCTGGGGCATCGTGGCCGGTCTGGTGATCCTCGGCCTGCTGACCGTGTCTCTGGCAGGTAGCATGCCTTCGACGCTACCGGCGATTTTTCCGACCAACGTCCGTTATGGCGGGTTCGCGATCGCCTACAACATCTCGACTGCCTTGTTCGGCGGCACGGCGCCGTATGTCATCCAGTGGTTGATCGGCGTGACCGGAAATAAGTCGGTACCGGCGTTTTATCTGATGACGGCCGCGGCCGTCGCGCTGATTCCGATATTGCTGATACCGGAAACCGCTCGCCGGCCGCTGCCGGGCTCGAAGGCGCAATATGCCGGCGGTAGCGGACCGCGCAAGGAGCCGGCGCCTGCCGCTTGATTCTGCGTCGTACGACGCGTCTGACAAAAACCGCCGCCGGAGCACTCCGGCGGCGGTTTTTTATGCCCGTTGTCGCGGGCGGATTAAGGGTGTGTCGTCATGCGACGGCGTATCTAGTGTTCGTAAATCATCTTGCGGGTCATGCCGCCATCGGCGACCAGAGTCTGTCCGGTGATGAAGGCGGCGTCGGCACTGGCCAGGAACGCGACAATGCCGGCGATATCTTCTCCGCGGCCGACGCGGCCGGTCGGATGCTGGGCGTGATCGATCTCGCGCAACGGCTCGGGGGTGTCGGCGCCGGTCTGCTCGCTGCGCACGTCGATCCAGCCGGGCGCCACGGCATTGACCCGAATGTCCGGCCCAAGGCTGATGGCCAAGGCATGGGTTAATGCGTGAATGCCGCCCTTGGACGCCGCATACGCTTCGGTTTGCGGCTCGGATTGGTAGGCGCGACTGGATGCCATGTTCACGATCGTGGCGTTTTGGCTGCTGGACCGCAGTAGCGGGACGGTGTGCTTAACGACCAGGAAAAAGCCGGTGAGATTGACGTCGATCACCCGCTGCCAGTCGGCCAGGGCGAGCGCATCGATCGGCCCGTTGAAAGGCCCCGAGATGCCGGCGTTGTTGACCACAAGATCGAGCCGGCCGTGCTGCTGTTTGATGGCTTGGGCCGCGGCGGCGACATCGTCCTCGCAGGACACATCGGCGACGATCGTATGCACCCGCGTCGTCTGCGTGGCGTCGACGCCGGCGGCCAGGTCGTCCAGCGCGCCCTGGTCGTGGTCAAGACACCACACGATATGCCCGTCGGCGAGCAAACGACGTGTAATGGCTCGGCCGATGCCCTGCGCGGCGCCGGTGACGAGACAGATCTTATCGGGAGCTGACATGCGGAAATATGGGGTGAACTCTGGTGTCGGATGATGCGCCGCCAGACAGACAAAAAAAACCCGCCGGTATTGCGGCGGGTTTCCTCGTTGCCGACAGGCAGCCGGCTAGCCATCGTCGGGTTCCGACTAGTCGTTGTCGGTCGCATCCTTGGCTTTGTCCGCGGCGTCGTCGGCTGCATCCGAAGCCTTGTCGCCGGCATCTTCCATGGCGTCGGAAGTATTATCGGCGGCGTTATCGATTTTCTGGCCCGCTTTTTCCGCCGGACCATCATCGTTGTCACAGGCCGCCAGCGTCAGCGTGGTCAGGCCGAGAATCGCGGCGATCAGCAACGTCGAAATCTTTTTATTCACGTTTTCTCCTGAATATAGGATGAACCCCCGGAGGCTGAATTCATTTTTGGCCCCCGATAGACGACATTTTAGCCTACGCGTGCCTTGATACTTTCTGAATAAGGGGCTTTGGGGATTGATCTGTCGCGTCCGATCTGTTCGGCCTCACCAACCATTGGATTCCGGCCCCCTCTGGTACGCCTACGATTTGCGGTCCAGCATGGGGAAAGTTCAACAAGCTATGGCGGTCGGCGTTGCTCCAGGTGGGCGTGACGAGCCATGATCGAGATCTTGCACGGCTTATAGCGCAGCGCCCGTCTCTTGGGCAAAGATCGTCGGAATCTGGATACAACGCATGAAACAACCGCTCAACGGCTACCGCGTCTGCGACCTCACCGCCATGATTTCCGGGCCGTTGGCCACCATGCAGTTGGCGGATCAAGGGGCGGATGTCATCAAGATCGAACGTCCGGGCGTGGGTGACTACACGCGACTGGCCTCCAATCGACGCGCCGGCATGTCAGCCAGTTTTCTCAACAACAATCGCAACAAGCGCTCGGTCGCGCTCGATATCAAACACCCGGAGGGACTGGAGGCGCTCAAGCGGATCGCGGCCACCTCGGATGTGTTCGTACAGAACTTCCGCCCCGGGGTGGCCGAGCGGATCGGCATCGGCGAACAGGCGATTCGCGGCGTAGCGCCGGACATCATCTATGTCTCGATCAGCGGTTTTGGCGAGAACGGGCCCTACGCCACCAAGCCGGTCTACGATCCGCTGGTTCAGGCGCTGTCGGGGCTCGCCAGCATTCAGGGCGGGGCAGACACGGCGCGTCCGCGACTCGTCCGCACCATCGTGCCCGACAAACTCACCGGTTATGTAGCGGCTCAGGCGATTACTGCGGCATTGCTGGCACGAACCAACGGCGGCGCCGGCCAGCATATTCGCGTATCCATGCTGGACGCGGTGATCGATTTCCTCTGGCATTCGGACATGAACAGCCAGACTTTCGTCGGCGACGCGATGGCGCAGTCGGAGGCGGCGAGCTTTATCGATCTGATCTATGAAACCACGACGGATTACATCAGCGTCGCGGTGCAGACCGACGATCAGTGGCATGCGCTGACCGAAGCGCTCGAGACGCCGCACTGGCGCGACGACCCGCGCTTCGCCACGCCGGCCGATCGCCAGGATCATATCGATGCGCGGCTGGAGCTGACGCAGTCGCGGCTGCGCGAGGCGAGTGCCGAATACTGGCTCGAACGTCTGGAAGAATACGGCGTGCCGTGTGCGCCGGTGTTGACCCGTTCGGATCTCATCGATCATCCGCAGATCCGGGCCAACGATATCCTGCTGGAAACCGAGCACGATATCGCGGGGCGATTGCGCCAGGCGCGGCCGGCCGCGCGTTTTTCGGGCGTTGAAGAAACGCCGGTACGCGGTGCCCCGCCGCTCGCGGCCGACACGCGTACGGTACTGGCCGACGTCGGCTACGACGACGCCACGATCGACGCGTTGATCGAAACCGGCGCGGCGGCCAGCGCCGACGCGGGAGGTGAGGAGTGATCGATTTCTACTATTGGCCCACGCCGAATGGCTGGAAGATCTCGATCCTGCTGGAAGAGCTCGGCGTGGCGTACCGGACCGTGCCAGTCGATATCAACGCCGGCGATCAATTCGATCCCGAGTTTCTGGCGATTTCGCCCAACAATCGCATGCCGGCGATCGTCGATCACGAGCCTACGGCCGAATACGGCCCGGGCGCGGTTTCGGTATTCGAGTCGGGCGCGATCGCGCGCTATCTGGCCATCAAGACCGGCCGGTTCTATCCACCGGACGCGCGTCTGCGTACCGAGATCGACGAATGGCTGTTCTGGCAGGTGGGCAACCTGGGCCCGATGGGCGGCCAGATGAGCCACTATGTCAATTATGCGCCGGGCGATCATCCGTACTCGGAGCGGCGTTATCGCAACGAGTATCATCGCTGCCTCGGCGTGCTGGAGCGTCGGCTGGCCGAGCGCGACTATCTGGTCGGCGACACCTACACGATCGCTGATATCGTCAACTGGCCCTGGGTACTCATCGCCAAGGCCATGGGCCAACCGCTGGATGATTTTCCGTGCGTGGCGGCCTGGCGCGCACGCGTGAAGCAGCGCCCGGCGGTTCAGCGCGGCGTGGATCTGGGCAAGCAGTGGCGGGGCGGGCAACCCAAAAACGAAGCGGCCCGCCGCCGTTTGTTCGAGCAGACGGCAAACACGGCCGCGACGCCTTCGCGCGAGTGAGCGCGACCAGTACAATTCCCGGCTTCGTTACGCCCTCCAGGAGAAAGAGCTCGTGTTCGCGTTCATCAAGGCTTTTGTCGCTGGGCTCATCGCCATTGTCGTGTTCAATCAGGGCGCGCTCTGGTTGATCGATCGCGCGGGGTTTGCTCAGGTTGCGACCTGGAGTACCCAGGGTCTTATGCATACCGATGTTCCCGTCATCGCCTGGCAGGCGCTCTGGGGCGGGCTTTGGGGCTTGGTGATCTGGCTGCTCATACGCCGAGCCGAGGCCGCTGGCTACTATGTCGGCGCCATCATCCTCGGGGCTGTACTGCTGACGGGCGTGGCGTTGGCGGTAACGCCGTGGCTGGGCATGGGCCTGTTCGGCGTATTGCTCGTGGGTTATTCGATGAATGCGATCGGTGTCGCGCTCGCCGCGAACGCGGCCTACGGGCTCGGATTCGCGTTGCTGATGCGCCTTTTCCATCCGCCGCGCTGAATTGATGGTCCGAGTCTGAGCCAACAGGCTCGTGGCGACCGCGTGCCGACGCCTCGCGACACATGGCCTCGATCCGCGACGGATTTCATAACGGAAAGCGCCCGAAGCGTCTGCGCCGGGCGCGGCGTGACGCTTGTTTCAACCGCCCGGCCGTATCTCGATGCGGGCCGATGCCGTCAGGCGGCGGCCACGAACTTGCGCGGCAGACGGAGCATGAAGCAGGTCGGGTCGCTACCGCCCCGTCCGTGATGCACGAGATACAGGTCGCCGCCGTGGCTGCGGGCCAGAGAGCGGCTCACGCTCAGACCGAGGCCAAGACCGTTGCTCTTGGTCGTGGTGAACGGGGAAAATAATTCGACATCCTCAGCGATGCCGCCCCCGTTGTCGGCCACATAGATGTCGACCCGTGCATCGTTCGTGTTATCGACGGTTAGCGTAATGCGGCGATTGTCGGTCGCGACCGAGGATTGGGCCAGGGCTTCGATCGCATTGCTGATGAGATTGCGCAATACCTGCTGGGTGAAGACGCGGTCCATCGGCAGTTCGATATTGGATAGTTCGAGCTGATTGGGCCAGCAGAACAAGACACGCTCGGCGCGGAGGCTGGGTTCGAGCAGGTCGCGGACTTCGCTCAACACCGGGAAGAGCGACTGCTGGTTGATGGTCGGGCGTCCTTCCCGCGCGAAATCGCGCAGATGACGGATGATCGCGGAAGCACGCTGGATCTGATAGTCGGCTCGTACCAGCAGATCGGTTTCGGCGCTGCCTTCGTCGCGGGCGACCGTCAGGGCCCGGGTCACGAAATTACGGGCCGAGGTCAGCGGCTGCCCCAGGTCGTGCGCCAGCCCGGTGCCCAACGAGGCAAATACGCTGATGCGTTCGCGCATGGCGATCAGGTTCTGCAGCTCGTTCATTCGATCCTGACTTTCAACTTCGTCGGTCAGGTCGATGGCGAAGCCGGCCAGACGATAAATCTCGCCCGAGCTGTCGTACACCGGAAAGGCGCGATCGCGAATCCAGCGGACTTCGCCGTCCGGCCGATTGATCCGGAAAGTCTCGTCATAAAGGCCCTTGGCGGCGTCGCGCTTGAACGCCTTTAAAACGCGGTCCCGGTCACTCTCATGCACCCAGGCGAGTCGCCGCCCCGGGTCTTCATAGAGGCTGTTACAGGGTTGTCCCCAGATGTGCTCGTACGCAGGGCTGATATAAATCAGCTCGTCGCCGAGGGGGTTGGTCATCCAGAACACTTCTTGAATATGTTCGGCAAGCTCGCGAAAACAGCGGGTTTCGCGTTCTGCCGCGTTGACGCGCTTCTCGCAGTGCGTCAGATCGGAGCGCAGCGACTTGATCTGTTCATGCGCTGTGGCGAGATCTGCAGGCAGCGATGTCGAGGAATTTGGTGTAGATGACATGGGACCGATCGGTTAACGGTGGCGAAATGACCGAGGCGGCCATAAGATATCGGCTTTGCGTACGATCGCCGTGGTTGAACATGGCAGATCGAAGCCGAGCAGCCGGGAGACGCTATGCGTAATGATTTTGCTATCCATATCGTAGATGATGACCCCGGCGTTCGGGAGTCGATGAAAACACTGGTGCGTGGCTCCGAATATCCGGCCTTTTGCTACCCCAGCGCCTCGGCTTTTCTCGATCGTTGCGAATCGGCCACCGGCTGTGCGCTGATTGATCTTCGGCTGCAGGATATGGACGGCATCGCCCTGCAGAAGGAATTGATCGCACGCCAGATTCAAATCGATATCGTGATGATGAGTGCGTACGGCGATATTGAACACGCCGTGGAAGCCATGCGCCTGGGAGCGGTCGACTTTCTCGAAAAACCGTTCGATCCCGACTACCTGCTAAAGCAACTGTACGAGCTTTCGCGGGCCAGCGATACCAACGAACGGCTTCAGCGCGATGCGCGTCAGCGCGCAGCGCTGATCGATACCCTGACACCGCGCGAAAAACAGGTGCTTGGCGGCATCGTCGACGGAAAAGCGAACAAGCAGGTCGCGGCCGATCTAGGCATTAGTGCGCGTACGGTGGAAACACACCGCGTACATATCATGCAAAAGCTTCAGGCCGATTCACTGGCGCATCTTGTGCGCATCTGGCTAGCCGCGGGCGCGCAACAGGAAAGCTAAAAGCGCCAGGTTTCGCACGCCAAAACAAAAAGTTGCCCGGCGTAGTCCGAAAAGCCGCTGATCATTGATCAGCGGCTTTTTTCATCGAGCTATATCTTCGGCCCGCGACCTCGGACTGCGTTGGATATCAACGCCAGTACGAAGAGCACGACAAAGATAAAGAACAGAATCTTAGCGATGCCAGCCGCTCCGGCGGCAATTCCCCCGAAACCGAACACCGCCGCGATAATGGCGATAACGAAAAATACGACAGCCCATCCGAGCATGATCCGCCTCCTTGTTGTTGTGCGGGTTCGAGCGGCCCGGCCGGAATGAATCCAATCATTGAAAATTCATCCCAGCCGGTCGCCCGGCACAGTTTGAGTATCGCGTGGTTTCATGTACGAGGCATGAACCACACGACGTGAAAACGTCTCTTGAGAGAGACGATATCAACCGAGCTGCGAATCGAGATGTTTTTGGATCTCGGAATCGTTCTGGTTGGTCCAGTCCTTGTCGATGGTCGCGGCCACGCGCTGCGACAGCGGGCTGTCGAGATGATCGCGCAGCCGACCGAGAAACTGAGGCGCTGCCACCAGCACCAGCTCGTCGAAGGCATCGTCGTTCAGGCCGGCCTTGAGCTTGCCCACGACCTCCTTGGCGAAGATGTCTTCGTGTTTTTCGCTGGTGCGGGTCTGAGGATCGGCCTGATGACGCCCGTGCGCCGCCGAATCCTCGATCTCGCCTTTGCCTCCGGTTCGCAGATCGCCTTCGTGCTTGCGACTGTCGTCGTGATAGAACGCATTCACGCGCGACAGCGAGCCAGCGTTCTCGCGAGAAAACAGGCGAGCCGCTGCCGCGTCGGCGACCAGAATCCATTGCTTGGCCATGAAACCTCGCTTTGTCGGTGCCACCCGACGGTCGGTCTTAGAACTTGCGTTCGAACTCCTGGAGTTTTTCTTCGGCGGCTTCCTTGGTGTCGCCGTACTTCTCCTGGATCTTGCCAAGCAGGTTTTCGCGCTTGCCGCGAACCTCTTCGACATCGTCGTCGGTGAGACGGCCCAGATGCTCGCGCACCGAGCCTTTCATACGATCCCATTTGCCTTCGAACTGATCGTCGTTCATAGCGAACTCACGGTTGGAAACTGTATGACGAACGCTATCAGCGTGTGGCGAGCACACCATCCGGGCAACTACCTATCGTTTCCAGCAGGCGTATTGCTGCGGCCGGATACCGGCGGATGGTCGCCCGGGCCAGCCATAATCATTAAGCTCGATGTCCACGCTCATCGATGCCCGCGTCATGCCTGAAACCGCCCGCCCTGATATCGCCGACCGATTGTTCGAAGCCCATGTCGCCCATGAGCTGGCGGCCTGGCGCGGCCGCCGCGGCGATAAGCGGCTGGCGCGTCTGGTCGACGCCTTCTGGGATTGGGCCGAACGCACCACGCTGGCCGAGGTGATCGATTGCGATACCGTGCGCGGCGCGGCCGAACGACTGGCGCTGGACCTCGAGCTGCCCGATCAACTGGCGGCCGTCATCGGCAGCATCGCCGACGAACTGGTACGGCTCGACGTCAATCGTGAAACGCGTGTACGCGACGTGATCGATCAGGCGTTGTTCGACGACGGCGTGGCGCTGGCGGTAGAACTGGAAAACCTGCGGGTGCGGCTGATCCAGCGTCTGCTGAAAAGCCCGGTCTACACGGCGCTGGCGTCCGACGTGCTGTATCAGGGCATCAAGGATTATATTTTTTCGGATTCCGGTGCGATTCGGTCGATCCCAGGCGTATCGCGGCTGATCAAAGGGTCGTCGAGTGCGGTCAGCCGTCGCATGCCGGGCCTCGAGGCACAGGTCGAGAGCCGGGTGAAAGCCTATATCGAGGCCAACACCGCGCGCACGCTCGCGCGTACTGAAGCGTTGTTGCTCGATTCACTGGACGGCGACCGTCTGCGCGCGCTGGCCGACGAGATCTGGGCCGCGATGGCGGACCAGCCCTTGTCCATCGCCGATGCCGTGGCCTCGCACGAGCTCCAGCGGCTGGTCGATTATGGCCTGCAGGTCTGGCGCTCGCTGCGCGAGACCGAATATCTCGGCGTTATGATCGACCAGGGCGTGCAGGCGTATTTCGCCCGACACGGCGACGATACGCTGGCCGAGCTGATGGGCCATGTCGGTATCGATCGCCAGGTCGTGGCCGACGAAGTGGCCGCGCTGGCGCCTGACCTGATCGCCGGACTGGCCGACACCGGCCTGCTCGAGACGCTGGTGCGCGACCAGCTGGCCGATTTCTATGGCTCGAAAGAATTCGCCAAGGCGCTGGGCTAGGGCGTGTTGAGGTTTCGTGCGAGTCCGTGCCAAGCGCTCCCTGAAAATTAACTAGGGGCGGCAAGACGAGGCGTAGCGAACGTGGCGTAGTGGACATACGCGAGAGAGCTATAACGCTGTATTGCCGTCGTGTCGTTAATTTAAGGGCGCTTGTCCCTTCGGGTTGGGCCGCCCATTAAAAATTAACCAGGGGCGCCCTGCGGCGTTGCGAGTCTGGGTCGTGGCACGCCACGACCCAGACTCGCGCCTTGCCGGACACGATTTGCGGACGCCAACGCGGCGCTCGCACGAAACCTCAACATGCCCTGGGGCTGAGCCCGCGTCGCAGCGTCCTGTCGCGCTCAGTCGCCGGCCAGGGCGCGCTGGATGAAGGCCGGTTGCGCGAATGCCGCGTGGTGCATCGCCGGCGTGTAGTACTCGGTATGGAAATCCAGCTCCGCGGTCGGCACGGCCAGGGCGAGGTCGTCGCGTGCGGCTAGCGTGGCGGACCACCAGCCGGTGGGATAGCTCGGCTGCGGGAAACTCAGCAGGTGCGTGGCGGCAAAGCCGGCTCGCTTGAAGCCGCGATGCATGTCATGAATCAGGGTGGCGTGTGCCAGCGGCGATTCGCTCTGCTGCACGAGCAGGCCGTGCGGGGCGAGCACGCGATGGCATTGCCGGTAGAAAGCCTCGTTGAACAGCCCTTCGGCCGGGCCGATCGGGTCGGTGCTGTCGATGATGATCAGATCCACCGTGGCATCGCCGGCGGCCGCCATCCAGGCCACGCCGTCCTCAAAGGCCAGCCGGGCCCGCGGGTCGTCGTTGGATTCGACCAGCCGCGGGAAATAACGCTCAGCCACACGAGTCACGCGTTCGTCGATATCGATCTGGGTGACCGATTCGACCGTGTCGTGCTTGAGGACCTCGCGCAGCGTGCCGCAATCGCCACCGCCGATGATCACCACGTTGCGCGCCCGGCCATGGGCGAACAGGGCGGGGTGGGTCATCATCTCGTGATAGACGAAGTTGTCGCGATCGGTCAGCATCACCAGACCGTCGATCGTCATCAGGCGGCCGAATGTTTCGGTCTCGTAGACGGCGATGGTCTGGTAGTCCGAGGTCTCCTCATGGAGTTTGTCTCGGATTTTCAACGAAAAGCCGACGCCCAGCTCGTCGCTGGCCTCGGTGAACCACGATTCGTCCGCTACCATGGCGCGGTATGCTCCTTCGCCGTTGTCGGCGGTTCGATTCACTGGATGAGTTGGCAGTATAGATGATGTCCGTATCCGCTCGAGAAGCAGTCGCCGACGGCTGGACGCTGGAAGACGCGCGCCGCCTGTATCGGGTCGCCACCTGGGGCGACGGTTATTTCGGGATCAACGAGGCCGGCCACGCCGAAGTACGGCCGGCCGCCGACCAGCCCGGCATCGATCTGGACGCGCTGGCCGACGAGATCCGCGACGCCGGGCTGCGCCTGCCGGTGCTGGTGCGTTTCACCGATATTCTGGGCGACCGGCTCAATCGTCTGGCCGATGCGTTCGACGCCGCGCGCGGCGCCCATGACTATGCCGGGCGTTATACGGTGGTCTACCCGGTCAAGGTGAACCAGCAGCGCGCCGTGGTCGAGCAGTTGGTCACCGCCGGGGGCGATCGCGCCGGACTGGAAGCTGGTAGCAAGCCCGAACTGATGGCCGTGCTGGCGCTGGCCCGACCGGGCTCCACTATTGTGTGCAACGGTTACAAGGACCGCTCCTTCCTGCGGCTGGCCCTGGCCGGACAACAACTCGGCCACCGCGTCTACATCGTGGTGGAAAAACCGTCGGAACTGGCGCCGATCGCCGAGCTGGCCGACGCGCTGGGGCTGCGCCCGCGGCTCGGGCTACGAGTGCGCCTCGCAAGCGTCGCGGCGGGCCACTGGCAGAACACCGGGGGCGAGAAATCCAAGTTCGGCCTGACGGCCGATCAAGTGGTGACCGCAGTCGCGCGGATGCGCGAATTGGGCATTCTGGATTGTGTGTCGATGCTGCACGTGCACGTCGGCTCGCAGGTGGCCGATCATGCCGCGCTTGCCCGCGCCATGGACGAAACCGCGCATCTGTATCGCAGCCTGCGCGCGCTGGGTGCGCCCGTGGACACGGTGGATGTCGGCGGCGGTCTGGCGGTGGATTATGAAGGCCGTGGGGCCCGTTCGTTCTGTTCCATGAACTATGGCGTGCCCGATTACGCCGATGTCGTGGTCGGCGCGCTGGCGCGGGTGGCCGAGCGGTTCGATCTACCGCAGCCGAATATCATCAGCGAATCCGGTCGGGCACTGACCGCACACCACGCGGTGTTGCTCACCCAGGTCATCGACAGCGAGACCAGCGTGGCAGTCGCGCCGGCGGTGTTGGACGACAAGCTCTCGGCCTCGGCCCAGCTCGATCGAGTGGGCGCGCATCTGGCGGATGTTCAGGCCCGTTTCGTGGCCGGCGAGCTCAATCTCGCCGACCGCGCCGAGGCCGAGCGTGAGGCCGCTTCGGTCTATCGCGCGCTGGCGCGGCTCGCACCGGACGATGCCGACGACCGCGCCGCGGTCACGGCGGCGCGTGAAAAACTCGCGACCAAGTATTTCGTGAATTTCTCGGTGTTTCAGTCGGTGCCGGACGTCTGGGCGCTGGATCAGGTGTTTCCGGTCATGCCGCTCGCGCGTCTCGACGAAGCGCCCGATCAGAATGCTCGGCTGTGCGATCTGACCTGCGACTCGGACGGCCGGCTCGATCGTTATGTGGACGAGAACGGCTTGGATTCGACGCTGCCGCTGCATGCGCTGCGCGACGACGAGACCTACCGCCTCGGCATCTTCATGGTCGGCGCCTACCAGGAAAACCTGGGCGACATGCACAATCTGTTCGGCGATACCGACGTGGTGAACGTCGAGATTCGCGATGGCGCCTGGCATCTCGGCGATGCCCAGCACGGCGATCGGACCGATGAGCTGCTGACCTATGTGCACTTCGAGCCGGAAGCATTGCGTCGCGCTTATCGTCGCAAGCTGAATGCCGCTGGCCTGGCGCCGGGCCAGCGCGCGGAATGCGAAGCGCTGCTGGAAGCCGGCCTGGCCGGCTATACCTATCTGCTGGAATCCTGACGCCCGGCGATCAATCCTTGTCGTTCTTGTTGAGCGAGAACTTGACCGCCGGCTTGGCCTGATCGTTGGTCTTAACTGACGGGTTACCGCCGATCAGCCGGGCCGGATTGACGTTGCGCGCGGCCAGATAATCGCGCACGGCCTGCTGGCGCTGTCGGGCCAGTTGCTCGAGCTTGGCATGCTGTGCCGCGGCCGAGCCATCCAGCTTCATTGCCTTGGCATCGGCCGGTACGGCCTGGCCGGCCAGATGCAGGACCCACGGCGGATGTTGGCGCATCGCCTTGGCGATCAGTGCCAGATACTTGCGGTCTTCCGGCCGCACGTAATGCTTGCCCTTGGCAAAGATAGCGGGCCGATCCTCGACCGACCGGAACAGGTTGAGGAAACCGTTCTTGATGTTGTTGAGCAGCCCGACCGGCGAATAATTCGACAGCAGCGCCGTACGCAGGCCGGCGAGCACGGCCTCGCGGATCAGGTTGTCGATCGAGAAGTACGGGTTGGTGACGTCGCCCAGGATCTTGGTGCGGAAATGGATGATGTCGTTTTGGCCGCGGATCAGGCCGAGCGCCGTGTTCATCGATATGCCGTAGGCGATATCCGTTTCCTTGGTGGCGCTGTTGGCCAGGCGGAAATTGGTGATGGTGGTATCCAGCACACCGTTGAGTTGGCCCTTGGTGGCCTTGAGGTTGAGCGTGCCGTCGGCGACGCCGTTGGAGATCTTGCGGCCCATGGCCGCGTTGAGATAACCCGACATGGGTGCCAGTGCCAGCGAGCGCAGCCAGGCGTCGAGATCCATGTGAATACCGCCGGGCGCGAACGGCGCGATTTTGCCGCGGCTGTCCAGATGGCCGTAGGCGCCGACGTCGAGGCCCAGGGTGTAATTCGCGCTTTGATCGGGTTTGGCGGTGTCGAGATGATCGAGCGTGAAATCCAGCTTCGAGCCGGTGACGTTGACGGTCGGCGTCATGGTGGTGTCGACGAATGCGATGGCCGGGCCGGACAGATGCAGATGGTCCACCGCGTAGGTCGAGGTTGCCGAATGCGAGGCCGTGGTCTGGCCGGCAGCGTCGGAGCTGGAGCTTGCCGGGCTTGCTTGGCTTTTGGTCTTGCCGGTGCTGTTCGACATGCTGTCGACAAACTCGCTGATCACGCCCATGCCGTGGGCGTCGCGGCGGGTATGGATGTTCGCGCCGTCGAGTTCCAGGTCGTGAACGCTGTAGTGCAGCAGATCCTGTAGTGAGAACCGGGTCGCCTTGATCGATACGGCCTGGATGACGGCGCTGTCGGTATTGGTATCGCCCAGGATACGGACACCGCTGGATTTCAGGCTGCCGACATTGATCGAATTCAGTCCGTTGATATCAATGCCGCTCGCCTCGGTCTGCAATAGGGCGACCCAGGGCGCGTCGATGGCGGTGTCGATAGCATCGAGCTTGTGACTATGGGCTTCGCCCGACAGGGTCAGGCGCAATGCCTGGCCGGATGTGTCGGGCTGTTCCGCATAGTTGCCATCGAAGCCGAAATGGGCCGCTGACATGCGAATCGGCGCGCCGGGAATATCCAGCCGGACGTCGCTGGCATCCAGCTGTCCTTTCGCGCGGCGAGAGAACAGATGGGCGCTGTGCAGGGCGACGTCGCCTTTCCAGTTCACATGGTCGGCCGTGACGTGACTGGTTTGCGGCACGTCGAAGACCAGCTGATCGCTGGCCAGCGAGCCGTTCGTGTCGATGCGGGTGCCGTGGCCGGCCAGTCGGGTGGTGGTCTTGCCGGTCCAGTCCAGCGCATGGCTTTTCATGCGCACCGTGTTGGGTACCGAAAACGCCATGCCGCTGGCTTTGAAACCGCCATCGGTGTCGATGCGGGTTTCATCGGGGGTGAGCGTCAGGTCGAGGCCACCGGTGAGGTGCTCGGCATCACTGGCCAGGTCCAGCCAGTTGCCGGAGGCGAGGTTGGTTTTCTCGGCGTCCAGCTGGCCGGTCGTGGTCACGCGGGTGCTCGTCTGCCCGAGCGTGGCCTTGGCCTTGCCCTTCCAGGAAGCGCTTTTCTGGGTGAAATCGAGCTGGCTCGCGCGCTTGGCGACAATGCCGGCCAGCCGTAACGTGCCGTCTGCCGTGATCGTGCCCGGCTGGCCGTTGCCGGGCCAGAGGGTGGCGTGTTCGTCGCCCTGCCAGGACAGCGTGTCGCCACGAAGATGGGTGCCGTCGGTAGCGGTCATGCGGGCGTCATGCCAACTGCTCTGCCCCTTCAGGCGACCTTGCAGGGTGCCGTCGGCACCGTAGGTGATGGACAATTGTTGATCGGCGTCGAACCGGCCTTCGAGTCTCGTGATGTAGCCCAGCCGTGCCAGCGGCGTGAATGCTTTCATCTCGAAATTCTTGGCTTGGACGGCAAAGTTGGCCCGGCGGGTGGCACCGAGAGGGCTAAGGTGGCCGTCGAGATCGAGCTGGCCATTGGCAACCTTGAGCCGGGCCCGTACCGGCGTGGCCTGGCTTGGTTGCCAGGTCGCAATCTTGCCGATATGCAGGCTGTCGATGCCGAGCGTTTCGTCCACCGCAGGCCGATCGCCGTTGACCGGTTCGCGGTAGTGCAGCGTGACATTGCCGAGCGTGACGCCGCCCACGCCGAACCCCCAGCCGCTCGATGCGCCGCCGCTGCCGAGCGGAATGGGCACGCCGGCAACCGTGAGCTGACCGTCGGCATTGCGTCCGACATCGATGCGGGCCTTGCTGAGACGAATCACGGTCAGATCGATATGGTGATCGGCCAGCGGCCGGTAATCGATATCGACCGCCACGTGCCCGATGTTGAACTGACGGTGGTGCGGGCCGCGGCCTTGGACGTCGTCGAGCGAAACCTGACCGGTGAATACGTTGGCATCGACCCCGCCGATATCAACGGTCACACCCTCGGCTTTCAGATAATGCTGCAGGGCATAGCGCACGACGAACGGCGGGGCGATGATCAGCGTGGCCGCAATCACCACGATCAGCGCGCCGGTTGCGATCAGCGCCCATCGCGCGCCACGTCTGACTGCCATGTATTCGCCGGTTTGGGCCCTGGGTATCAAGAGCTTATCATCGAACGAAAATCACGCATGGAAACGATGTCATGAACAGCGCATTTCTCGGTCTCGGCGGCATGGGCCACGGCATGGCGGCCAATCTACACAAGGCGGGGCTGCTGACCGCGGTCTATAACCGGACCACGAGCCGGGCCGAGGATTTCGCCGGCGAACACGATGTGCGTGTGGTCACCGATCCGGCCGAAGCCGCGGCCCACGCCGAGGCCATCGTCCTGTGTGTGTCCGCGGACGACGACGTGCTGGAAATGGTCGATGCGCTATGTGGCGCGCTTACCGAGCGACACGTCGTGATCGATTGCTCCACCGTGGCCAGCGATACCGCCAAGGAAGCCGCCCGGCGTGTCGGCGAAACCGGGGCCGCATTCGTCGATGCCCCGGTGTCCGGCGGCACGGAAGGCGCCAAGAACGGCACGCTCTCGATCATGGTCGGTGCCGACGAGGCCGTGTTTCAACGGGTCACGCCCGTGCTCGAGGCGATGGGCGCGGGGATCACGCTGATGGGTCCGATCGGCTTCGGTCAGGCGACCAAGGCCGTCAACCAGATCATGGTTGCCGGCATCAATCAGGCGGTGTGCGAGGCCATGCGGTTTGCTGCGGCCATGGAGCTGCCGCTGGACAAGGTGGTCGATGTGGTCGGTTCCGGCGCGGCGGGCAACTGGTTCGTCAATCACCGCGGCAAGACCATGGTCAAGGATGTCTTCGATCCGGGCTTCAAGCTCAAGCACCACCACAAGGATCTCGGCATCTGCCTGCACATGGCGAGCCTGAAGCAGGGCAAGCTGCCGTTATCGGCCAAGACGCGCGAGGAATACGAACAGCTCATGGCCGACGGCCACGGCGACGAGGATATCTCGGCGCTGTATCGCGCCCGAGCGGATCTGTTCGATAAATAGCGTCGCTGGCGGGCAGGCCGATTAGTCCGCAAATGAACGCGAAACTAGACGCCAATCAATACATATCTTTGTTTTATATTTGCGCCGGTTAGTGTTCATTTGCGGACGATGTTCTTAACTAGCTTTCCAGGGCGTGACGCGCCCGCGCAGCGGCCGCGCGCACCTGGTCGGGTGCGGTGCCGCCGATGTGGTTGCGGGCGGCGACGGAGCCTTCCAACGTCAGCACTTCGTAGACGTCTTCGCCGATGGCATCGGAATATTCACGCAGGGTGGTGAGTTCCAGTTCGGCCAGATCGCAGCCTTCGCGGATGGCGCGCGACACACAGTTGCCGACGATTTCGTGGGCATCGCGAAAGGCGACGCCGGCCCGCACCAGGTAATCGGCCAGATCGGTGGCGGTGGCGAAGCCACGGCGCGCGGCTTCCCGGCATTGTTCGCGCTTGACCATGATATGCGGGGCCATATCGGCGAACAGAGCGACACAGGCGCCCACCGTGTCGGCGGTGTCGAACATCGGCACCTTGTCTTCCTGATTATCGCGGTTGTAGGCCAGCGGCTGGCCCTTCATCAGCGTGAGCAGGGCGGTGAGATGGCCCTGTACGCGCGCCGTCTTGCCGCGCGTGAGTTCGGCGACATCCGGGTTCTTCTTCTGCGGCATGATCGAGCTGCCGGTGCAGTAGCGATCGGGCAGCTCGACGAAATCGAACGCCGGGCTCATCCAGAGGATGAGCTCTTCGGAGAACCGCGACAGATGCATCATGATCGTGGCCGCGGCCGAGACGAACTCGATCGCGAAATCACGATCCGAGACCGCATCCAGCGAGTTGTCGATGACGCCGTCGAAGCCCAGTTCCTGGGCGACCATTTCGCGATCGATGGCGAACGTGGTGCCCGCCAGCGCGGCCGCGCCCAAGGGAAGGACGTTGGCCCGCGCCCGGATCTGGGCCAGCCGCTCACTGTCGCGCGCCAGCATCGCCTGCCAGGCCAGCATGTGGTGGCCGAAGGTCACCGGCTGGGCCACCTGCATGTGGGTGAAGCCGGGCATGATCGTGTCCGCTTCCCGCTCGGCGAGCTCGATGAGGCCGGCGCGCAGACGCTTCACTTCGTCGATAAGCGCATCGAGCGTGTCGCGCAGCCACAGGCGCACGTCGGTGGCGACCTGATCGTTGCGAGATCTGGCGGTGTGCAGCTTCTTGCCGAGCGCGCCGATGTCGTCGGTCAGCCGCGCCTCGATGTTCATGTGCACGTCTTCGAGCGCGGCGTCCCACGGGAAGTCGCCAGCAGCGATACGGGCCTCGATGGCTTTCAGCCCGGCTTCGATCTCGCCGAATTCGTCGGCGCTCAGCACACCGATGGTCGAGAGCATGCGCGCATGCGCGATCGAGCCGCGGATATCGTACGGCGCGAGGCGTGTTTCGAACGAAATCGATTCGGTGAACGCGGCGACCCGGGCATCCGGGCCTTCGGCGAAACGGCCGCCCCAGGTCTGGTGACTCGATTGCGTGCTCATCGGCGTGCTCCGGTGGTGATGGGCGCCGCCCGCGCGTGCCGCGGAGCGGTCTCGGACAGCGCGCGAGTATAGCAATGCCGGCCCGGCGGCCGGCAGCCGGGCTTGACGCCGATGCGGCGCTGTTCAAACACTGTCGCCAATGTCCGAGCCCGAACAACCGACCGCCATCCTGCCGGATTTCTGCACCGGCTCGCGTGTTGTTCGGGTTCTGATCGTGTGCGAGGCCGTGGCGATCGTACTGGCGCTGGGCAGTTCCATGTCCGGCGATTTATGGCGCCGCCTGTTCCTGTTATCGGTCTACCTGCAATGGATCGGTGTGTGCAGCGCCGCCGCCCTGTGTCTGATCCGACGCCATGCCGGCCGCATGAGTACGCGTACGGTGGTCGGACTGTCCTATCTCTGCCTATTGCTGGTGACGCTGGCAGTCACCGAGATCATTTTCGTGGCCGGCCGCTTCACCGGTTTCGGCCTGATCATCGAGCACAGCAGTCAGGAGATATTTCTCGCTCGCAGCCTGGGGATCTGTGCCGTAGTGGCCGCCTTGGCGCTGCGCTATTTCTGGTTGCGGGCCTCTTGGGCCGTACACGCCGAGGCAGAGTTGCGAGCGCGACTGGAAGCGTTGCAGGCGCGTATCGAACCGCATTTTCTGTTCAATACGCTCAACAGTGTGGCCGCATTGATCGAGCATCGCCCGGCCGAGGCCGAAACCGCACTCGAAGACCTGGCCACGCTGCTGCGGGCCCGCCTGAAGGCCGAGACGCCGACCGCGATTCGGCTGGTCGACGAGATGCGACTGGTCGAGGCCTATGTGCGTATAGAGCAGCTGCGTCTGGGCGACCGGCTGGCGATGGAGGTGGATTTGTCGCCAGCGGCGCGCGAAGGCCGCTTGCCGTCATTGTGTCTGCAGCCGCTGGTCGAGAACGCGATCGGCCACGGTGTCGCCCGGTTGCCCGATGGGGGCACGGTACGAGTACGCGCGTGGATAGCGGATGGCATGTTGTTCGCGGAGGTGCGCAACCCGGTGGCCTCCGCCGCGGAACGGGCGCCGGGGCATCGACAAGCGTTGTCGAACATCCGACGTCGGCTCGCGCTGGCCTACGAGGGGCGAGCCCGGCTTGACTTCACTCAGGACGCGACCTGGTTCACGGTAAGGCTTGCAGTGCCCCAACAAGATCGAGAAGACGCACCCCCATGAATGTCATGATCGTCGACGACGAACCGCTCGCTCGCGAGCGGCTACGCCGCATGATCGAGAGCTTCCCGGACCATGTCGTGGTCGGCGAGGCTTCCGAAGGGCGTTCCGCGATCGAGCGTGTGGCTGAACTCGCGCCGGATGCCGTGCTGCTGGATGTCCATATGCCCGGTATCGACGGCCTGCGGGTCGCGCGTGAGCTCGCGACAACCGAACTGCCGCCGGCGGTGATCTTCGTGACGGCGCACAGCGAGCACGCCTTGTCGGCGCATAACAGTCAGGCCGACGGTTACCTGCTCAAACCCGTACGGCGTGAGGATTTGGCCGAAGCGCTGGCGCGGGCCCGCCGACCGAGCCGAGCCCAGTACGCGGCGCTCGCTGGACAGCCCGACGGTAGCGGCCCCATGGGTTATGTCAGCGCCCGTACCCGCGACGGCATCGAGCGCGTTGCGATTCGCGACATTCTGTATTTTTGGGCCGATCGGAAATATACGTCGGTGTTCCATCTGCATGGCGAGCTGCTGATCGAACAGTCGTTGGCCACGCTGGAGCAATCGCTGTCCGACAACTTCATGCGGGTGCATCGCAAGGCGCTGGTGGCTCGTGCCCATGTCACCGGGCTCAAATACAATAGCGACGGCAGCGCCAGCCTGACCCTACGCCATATCGACACTGCCGTGCCCGTTTCGCGCCGCCGCCTGGCCGAGGTGCGCGCGCTGCTGGATTCTTAGGACTTCGCCTAGGCGACCGGCCATCTCTGAAAACCTTCACGAGCGAGAGTTCATGCCCAAGACCCTCCGTATCGCTACCCGGCAGTCCCAACTGGCGCTGTGGCAGGCCCGCCACGTTCAGGCGCGCCTGGCCGTGGCACTGCCCGAGACCACCGTCGAACTGCTGCCGATCCGCACCGAAGGCGATCGCGTGACTGATCGGCCGCTGTCCGCGATCGGCGGCAAGGGCCTGTTTCTCAAGGAACTGGAAGCGGCGATGGCGAACGGCGAGGCCGATCTGGCCGTGCATTCCATGAAGGATGTGCCGGCCGAGCTGCCCGAAGGCTTCGTGCTGCCGGTGGTGCTGGCCCCGGCCAGTCCGCTGGATGCCTTTGTGTCGAATACCTACGACAACCCGGAGGCCATGCCGGCGGGGGCGATCGTGGGCACATCCAGCCTGCGGCGGTCGGCCATGATCAAGCACCTGCGGCCGGATCTGGAGATTCGCAACCTGCGCGGCAACGTACAGACGCGTCTCGCCAAGCTGGATGCCGGCGAATACGACGCTATCCTGCTGGCCTGTGCCGGTCTGGAGCGCCTCGAACTGGCGGCGCGTATTCGTAGCGAACTGACGCCGGAGCAGAGCCTGCCGGCGATCGGGCAGGGTGTGCTCGGCATCGAAATCCGGGTCGGAGACGACGAGACGGCCGCGGCCATCGCCGCGCTCGACGACGAATATACGCACGTGCGCATCGACGCCGAGCGCGCGGTGAATAGCCGGCTCGAGGGCAGCTGTCATTTGCCCATCGCCGCGCATGCCACACACGACGGCGTGACCTTGCGCCTGCGTGCCTGCGTTGGTCGTCCCGACGGCTCCGAGATGGTCCGCGATGAAATCAGCGGGCCGGTCGACGAGGCCGCGGCGCTTGGGCATGCCCTGGCGGAACGGCTGCTGGTGGCCGGTGCGGATCGTATTCTGGCCGATCTCGGCTGAGCGCAGCGTGAGTAGCGCGTCGCCCCCCGATCTGTCGGGTGCCACGGTCTGGCTGACACGGCCGATCGCGGGCGCCGAATCCTGGCGGCGCGCGTTCGAGGCGGCCGGGGCCGAGGTGTTGATCGAGCCATTGCTCGTGATCGAGGCGCCTGAAGACGAGCCGGCTGCCCGAGCCGGGCTGGCCCGCGCCGAAACCGCAGATATCGTCATAGCCACTTCGGCCAATGCGATCGCGGGCGCGGCGCGCCTGTGCCCGCGTTGGACACCGACTGGTCAACTGTTGGCCGTGGGCGACGCAACGGCCGCGGCACTGGCCGACTATAGCGGGCGGGCCGTGGCGACCCCGGCGCGATCGGATAGCGAGGGACTGCTCGCCATGCCGGCACTGCGTGACGTCGCCGGGTGTCGGGTGGCGTTGCTGGCCGGTCAGGGCGGACGCGAAGCACTCACCGAGGCTTTGACGACGCGCGGCGCGCAGCTCGACAAGATCGTGCTATATCGACGCGTGGCGGCCCGGATCGAACGCGCGCGGCTCGAACGACTGCTTGCGGCCGATGCCGTGGTGGTGACCAGCGTGGAGGCGTGGCGACATTTGCTGGCTTTGGCCGAGGGCCCGGAGCGCGCCCGCCTGGCGCGCCTGCGGTTGGTGGCTGCCAGCCGCCGTGTGGTACAACAAGCCGGCTACGACGTCGATTGGGCTATCGCGCCCGTCGTGATCGAACGCATGGATGCTGCGGGTGCCGTGGCCGCGCTGGACCGGGTCTGGCCGGCCCGTGGACAATAACGGCCACCGATACCGGGGGAATGCCGCTACCTTATGAGTCAAGACAAGCGCGACCAGAACAACGCCGATCGAGCCAAGTCCTCGGCCCCGTCCGACGACAAGAGCCAATCGAGCGCCAGCAACAAGCCGTCGGAGTCTGCCGCTCCGCCCAAGGACAAGACGAGCGACGCCGGGAAATCGGACGCCTCATCGGCGGGATCGGCCCAGTCGACGAGCGCGAGTTCGGGCGCCGGCTCGGATCGCCAGACCGCGTCCGGATCGAGCGCGTCGTCGTCGAACGGCGGAAAGTCGAGCGCGGCTTCGCAATCCGGACCCAGCAGCACGGCCGGTGCCGACAAATCGAGCGCCAAGAGCGGCGAGTCCGGCACGACGAAATCCGCGAGTGGCGCCGGGACGAAGAGCGCCTCGGATACCGGCAACGGCCCGAGCAAGTCGTCCGGGGCGCAGAACACCGGCAACAAGGCCGCGTCCAGCAGCGGCTCGGCCTCGTCCTCATCGGGATCGGCGTCCACCACCAGCTCGAGCGGACCCAAAACGTCTGACAAGGGCAAGCACAAGGCGACGGCCGCCTCCGGCGCGGCCTCGACGAGTGCCGCCACGGCCAAGAGCAGCAGTGCCGGCAACAAGCCATCCGCGGGCGCCAGCAGCACCTCGGGGCCGCGTTCGAGTACGTCGAGTTCTTCGGCCGCCTCGCCCTCGACGAGCTCTGCGGGTAACAGCCCGTCGACCTCGTCCGGCAGCGCGCGTAGCGCCGCTTCGGGTTCCGCCGGCGGCAACCGTACGGGTACGCCGGCTTCCGGCAGCACGAAACGGGGCGGCCAGGGCCGCAAGCTCGGCCTGCTCGTGGCGATCGTCGCGCTGATCGTGGCGGTTCTGGCCGCGGCTTCGACCGGTTATCTCTGGTATCGCGGCCAGCAGCGCATCGCCGATCTGGACTCGCGGATCAACACCGTCGAGAAAGGGCTGCAGAACAACGTCCAGAAAGTGGTCATGCCGAAGCTCTCCGATATGAGCGATCGCATCGGCAAGTTCTCGCAGCGGGTGGATCAGCTGTCGCAGGCGTTGGACCAGCGCAAGCAGCAGATCGCGCAGCTGCAGCAGACGATCGAGCACGTCCAGAGCCAGAACAAGCAGCTGTCCGATCAACTGGGCGGCGATCACTCGCAGTTTGTTGAACAGCGCATTGCCCTGTTGCTGGAAGCGGCTAACCAGCGCCTGCAGGTCGCGCGCGACCCGCAGGGCGCAGCTCAGGCGCTCTCGCTCGCCGATCAGGCCATCAAACGCAGCGGCGACCCCGAACTACATCCGGTGCGGGCCCAGATCGCGGACGAGATGGCCGCGCTTAAAGCGTTGCCCAATCCCGATATCGAAGGGATGTCGCTCAAGCTGTCTAATCTGATTCAGCAGATCCCGAAACTGCCGGTCAAATCGAACGTGCCGAGCACCTACCAGCCGCCGCAGGCTGGCGATCAGGCTTCGGGCTCGAACAAGACGGCTGACAATAGCCAGAACAACGGCGATTCGATGGAATTCGCCGGAATCAAGCTGGCGAAGAAGTGGCATGAGTTCGTCAACTCGGTTGGCAACGCCCTGTCGCGGATGGTCACGATCCGTCGTGCGAACGGCACCGAGAACGCGCCGGCGCTGATGGCGCCGGATCAGGCTTATTTCCTGGTCCAGAATCTGCAGCTGCAGCTGCGTACGGCGCGTCTGGCGTTGCTCAACGGTAACGCGCAGACCTATCACGATGCCTTGTCCGAAGCGCGCGACTGGGTCCAGAAGTATTTCGATACCAGCGATTCGTCGGTGTCGGCGGTGCTCGACGATCTGTCGCAGCTGTCGCACGTCAAGCTCTCCTGGCAGGCGCCCGATCTGTCCGGCAGTCTCAAGACGCTGCGCCAGATCATGGCGCGTGATCGCAACAGCGGCAGCCAGGCCAGCAAGTCCGATCAATCGGGACAGTCCCAGTCCGGCCAGTCCCAGGCGGGTAAGCCCGGCACGTCGAAGGACAAGGGCGCCACGAAGGGCCAGGGCCAGTCGAACACTGATGCGACCGACAGCGCCGATACGGCGGGGAGCTCGTGATGCGTCGCCTGCTGCTGGCTTTCTTCGTATTCCTGCTGCTCGGAATTCTGCTGTCGCTGGTGTTCCGAAATCATCAGGGCTATGTCCTGATCGCGTTCAACGGATGGCAGATCGAAACCTCGTTGTTGTTTGCCTGTGCGGCCGTAATCCTCGGCGTGTGGGTGCTGGCGATGGCCTGGCGCATCCTGGTTGCGCTGGTGTTTGCACCGCGCAATATTCGCGGTTTCTTCGGACGACGTCGTCAACGCAAGGCGCGGCGCTCGCTCTATGTTGGGCTCGAGCATATGGCCGAAGCCCGCTGGGCGCTGGCCGAAGCTGATCTGCAGGCCTTGGCCGAGTCCAACGAGGCGCCGGGTCTGAATCATCTGTTCTCGGCGCGCGCCGCGCAGTACCAGGATCATCTGGGCGATCGCGACCGTTATCTACGCAAAGCGTCGTCGCGTAAATCGGTCAGCGAACTCGCGGTGCTTATCACCCAGGCGCAGCTGCAGATTGAGGCGGGTCAGACGGCCGAGGCCCAGGCCACGTTGGCGCGACTGTACGAACTGGAGCCGCGGCATCCCTGGGTGTTGCGGATGTATGCCGAGCACGCGATGGCCTGTGGCGATTACGGTCGGGTCTACGAGTTGTTGCCGGAACTCGGCAAGCATTCAGCGTTGTCGAAACAACGCGTACGCGAGATGTCGATTGCGGCCTATCAGCATCGTCTGAGTCAGCAGGCTGATATCGGCGGGCTTACCGCAACCTGGCGTCATGTGCCGAAGGATTTGCGGCAGGAACCGGAAATCCTGCGTCACTACGCGGTGTGCCTGAAACAGCAGGGCGCCGACGACGAAGCCGCCAACGTGATTCGCAATGCCTTGAAGAAGCAGTGGGTCCCCGCGCTGGCGCTGATCTTCGGCGATCTCGACTGCAGCGATCAGACCGAACAGCTCGCGACCGTCGAAGAATGGATCAAGATCCACGGGCGTGAGCCCGAGTTGATGCTGGTCGCCGGTCGGCTGTGTCTGCGAAACCAGCTCTGGGGACGCGCCCGCAGTTATTTCGAGGCCAGCCAGACGCAGCATTCGCGTGCTGACGCGCTCCTGGAGCTGGGTCATCTGTTCGAGCAGATTGATGAGGCGGATCAGGCGCGCTCGGCTTATCGTCGGGGTCTGGAGTTGCGCACCTCGTCGTGAGACGGCGGGCCGGATCGAGGCGACGCGTTGAGCGCATCGGCTGAGGTGTCGACGCTCATCGTCGGATGCGGCGATACCGGCGTGCGCGTGGCCGCGCGTGCCGTGGCCGCGGGTGAGCGCGTGACCGGTGTGGTTCGCAGCCCGGCGTCTGCCATGCGGGTGCGCTCGGTGGGCGCCCGTGCGTTGCGTATCGATCTGGATGCCGAGATCGAGGTCTTGCCGGCTTGTCGGCGCCTGATCTACAGCGCGCCGCCGGGCCGTGCGGGCGAGGCCGACGCGCGCATGGCGCGCGTGCTGGCGGCCTTGCCGGTGGCACCGGAGCATGTCGTATACATCAGTACCAGCGGCGTCTACGGCGACTGCGGCGAGGCCTGGGTCGACGAGACTCGGGCCGTGGCCCCGGACACCCCGCGCGCCAGGCGCCGCGTGGATGCAGAACGGCGGATCGCGGCCTGGGCGCCGCAGGCCGTGATTTTGCGTGCGCCGGGAATATACGGCCCGGGCCGCATCCCGGTCGATCGTGTGTTGGCCGGAGAACCGGTGCTGGCCGACACGGCGGGTGGCTGGACCAATCGGGTCCATATCGACGATCTCGCCGGCATGGTCTGGCAGGTGGCGACCAAGCAACCGGCGCATACGATCTACAACGCCTGCGACGGCGCGCCGACGCGTCGCGAAGCCTATTACGACACGCTGGCTGCGCTACTCGGCGTACCGGCGCCGCCAAAGATCGACTGGACCGAGGCGCAGCAGCGATTTTCGGCCATGCGGCTGTCGTTCCTGGCCGAGTCGCGGCGACTGTCGAACGCACGATTGCTGGCCGATACCGGCTATTCGCTGGTCTTCCCCGATTATCGCGATGGGCTGGAAGCCAGCCTGCGCGGCGACGCGCGCGCCTGCTGACGGTCTTGCGCCGAGGACTCGCACGAAACCTCAACAGACCCTAGGGCGTGTCGTCACGAGATATGTTTTCATAGGGTGCGGATACACCTGAGCGACGATCACAGCATGTCAGACGCCCAACATCGCCACGATCTGACCGACCATCAGTGGGCGTTGATTGAGCCCCACTTGCCCGGCCGCGCCGGCCAATGGGGCGGCGTGGCCCGGGATAATCGCCGATTCGTCAATGCGGTCCTGTGGATTTTACGCACCGGGTCGCCATGGCGTGATTTGCCGCCGACCTATGGCGACTGGAAGAACACGCATCGACGCTTTTGCCGCTGGCGGGATCGCGGGATCTGGGAAGCCCTGCTTGAGGTGTTGATCGACGAGCCCGATTTCGAATGGCTGATGATCGATGCCAGCCATTGCAAAGCGCATGCGGCCGCCGCAGGCGCGCTCGGCGGTAATGACGGGATAGGTCGTACAAAAGGGGGCTCAACACCAAGCTGCACCTGGCCGTGGATGCGCATGGTATGCCGCTCCGAGTTCTTACAACGTCAGGTACCCGAGCGGATTGTGCAGAAGCTGACGAGTTGATCCACGGGGTCGAGGCCGAGCATTTGATTGCAGACAAAGGTTACGACAGCAACGCGATTGTCGAGCACGCCCAGAGTCAGGGCATGCATGTCCAGATTCCATCGCGCGTTCATCGTAAAACACCGCGCGCGTTGGATACCGCGCTGTATCAACACCGGCACCTCGTCGAAAACGCATTCGAGCAACTCAAACGCTGGCGTGGGTTGGCCACACGCTACGCGAAACGACTGTCGTCGTTTCTAGCCCAAGCGCAAATCGCCTGTCTCTGCCTCTGGCTTAAGATCTCGTGACGACACAGCCTAGGGCGTGTTGAGGTTTGGTGCGAGCGCCGCGTTGGCGTCCGCAAATCGTGTCCGGCAAGGCGCGAGTCGCCGCGTCGTGGCGTGCCACGACCCAGATTCGCAACACCGCAGGGCGCCCCTAGTTAATTTTTTATGGGCGGCCCAACCCGAAGTGACAAGCGCTGTTTTGCGGCAATCCAGCGTTATAGCTCTCTCGCGTAGGTTCACTACGCCACGTTCGCTACGCCTCGTCTTGCCGTAAAACAGCGCTTGGCGCGGACCCGCACGAAACCTCAACACGCCCTAGGTGTGACCTCTCAGTAGATTGTTCATCCGAGCCGCAAGCCTTGAAGCTGATGGGTGCTGAAATCCGTCAGACGTAAGGAGCGACCCGGATGAACACACACAAGAATGCGTGCCTCACCGTTCACAGTCGACACGTGCGGGTCCATCGTGTGAGCGAACAAGGGCTCAGGCCGGTCGATGTCGCCCAGGCCATGGCGGTCAGGCCCCGCACGGTCTACAAGTGGCTGGCGCGCTATCGCAACGAAGGCTGGGCGGGGTTGTGGGACCGAAGCTGCCGGCCGCACCGATGCCCGCATCGGACTTCAGGCGCGCAGCAAGCGCGCATCCGCCGTCTCCGTCGCCAGCGACGTATTTATTCGGCGCTCACGCGTCAGACCGGCGTGCCGCGCGCGACGGGCGCGCGCGTGCTCCAGCGGGGCGGCCTGAATCGATTGTCGGCGCGGGACCCCGCGCCGCCCGTCCGACGCTACGAACACGACGCCCCCGGCGACCGGTTGCACCTGGACATCAAGAAAGTGAATCGTTTTGCGCGTCCCGGTCATCGCGTGACCGGCGACCGGCGCGGCAAGTCGCGGGGTGCCGGCTGGGACTACCTCCATATGGCCATCGACGATCACAGCCGGGTGGCCCATGCCACCATCTGGCCGGATGAGACCGGCGCCAGTGCGGTTCGAGCGCTGATCGCCGCCTTGCGTTACTACCGCCGCTTGGGCGTCCAGTTCAAGGCCGTCCTCACCGACAATGGGGCGTGCTATCAATCCCGGCGCTTTGCCACCGCCTGTCGTCGACTCGGGCTTGAACACAAGCGCACGCGGCCGTACCGGCCGCGGACCAACGGCAAGGCCGAGCGCTGGATTCAGACGGCGCTACACGAATCGGCGTATGCCCATGGCTATCAAAACGCCGATGAGCGCGCTGACTATCTGCCGTACTGGCTGCATGACTACAACTGGCACCGACCCCATGCCAGCCTGAACCATCAACCACCGATCAGCCGGCTGCGGCTCAACGTGAACAATGTGGTGGGTTTACACACCTAGGACGGATTTACGGCAAGTCGTCCTGACGCGAGGCCCGGGCGAGTCCATTGCGATCCAGCGCGCTGGCGAAGTCCTGCACGATCGTGCTCAGGCAGGCCGCGCCGGATAACGTGACCGGGACGTTGCCGCCGTCGTTTTGAATCACCGCGATTCGATATCGATAGCCCGGATCGCCGTCGCGGCATGCGCTGACCGGTGTGTCGGTGAGCGTGAGACGATATTTCGCGCGTTGTGCCATGGCCCGATAGTGCCGGCCGGGATGCGTCAGATCGCCGCGATAGCGGACCAGATGCCAGCCGCGCTGGCTCAACGCGTGGCGCAGGCCCTGCGCCAGGGCTGACGAATGCTTGTCGGACACCAGAATCGAGCGATCGGGCACGTCGGCGCTCGAGCGCGTATCACCGGGTCCGGTCGGCGGATGGCTGGCGCAGGCGGACAATAGCGCCGCGATCGGAACAAACAGCGCCGCGGCAATCCGGGCAGGGCGGGCGATCATGGCGACGGGGTCGAGCGAAGTATTTGCGCCAGAATACGCCCCGCGGTGGGTTATGGGGCAAGGCGGGCCTGACGGCGACCACCATCCGTTCGGGTGTAGCGAAGCCAGCCTGATGATACCGATGGCCCTCGGACCGGCCGATATCGCCGCGGGTTGGCGCTCGGCTGGGGCGGCGCATCGAACAAAGGGCCGGCGCCAGGCGCCGGCCCTTTGAGGGTTCCGATCGGTATCGGTCGATGGCCGATCAGCCGTTGCTGTCGTCAGCCGGGGCCGGTTTCGCCGGGTGCGCGCCGTGATGATGACGCCACTGCCGGGCGGCCTGCTGCCATTCCTGGGCCGACACATAGCCGTCGTTGTTGGTGTCCATATGGGCGAAGATCTGGTCCGTGGTCGGGCGGCCATGGCGGTGCCAGCGGTGATGCTCGGGGTCGGGGCCTCGATGCGCCATGTCGTCCGGTTTCGGCGGCGGCGCATTACCCGCGTCGTCCGAGGGCGGCGGGGGCGGCATATCGCCATTGGAAGGGCGCTTGGGCGGGCCCATGTGATGCCGGCCTCGCAGCTGCGCCATTTCGTCGATTGAGATCGAGCCGTCGTGATTCGTGTCGAGCCGCGCGAACATGCGATCGGCACGGGCCTTGGCATGCGCCTCGAATTCGCTCTTTTCGATTTTGCCGTCGTGATTGGTGTCCATCTTGTCGAGCCGCTGCTGCGTCATCACTTCGGGCAGCCGGGTCATTTCGGCCGCGCTGAGTTTGCCGTCGCCGTTAGTGTCGAGCTTTTTGAACACGGCCTGGCTGTCGCGGTCCGGGCCGGGCGCGTTGTTGTCGGCCGCGAACCCGGCGGCCGAAACCGACAGGCCGGCGGCGATCAGCGACAGGGTCAGATACTTGTTCATCACGTACTCCTTTGCGGATGAGTGTGGTCGCCGCGTGTGCGGCGCTGTCCACGGTGCTCATTACCGCGCAGAAATGTGCTGCAACTCTGTCGTCGATGCGCGATTTTGTCGCAAACCGTGTCAGTGCGCCCGCCTGGCAGACTCGGTTACACGATCGGCCGGGCGGGCCGGACGCTGCGCGTTATATTGACGCCAGCGTTTACAGCGATTGCCGCTCCCCATGGCCGAGCCGACCCCGCATCTTCTGGTTGTCGATGATCATCGCGATATCCGCGACTCGCTGGCCCGTTATCTCGCGGGTCACGGATTTCGTGTATCGGCTGCGGCCGATGCCGCCGCGGCACGCCGGCAAGTTCGCGATGCCGCGCTCGATCTGGTCATTCTCGACATCATGATGCCGGGCGAGGACGGGCTGAGCCTGTGCCGTTGGCTGCGCGAGACCACCGCGATCCCGGTGATTCTGTTGACCGCTGTCGCCGAGGAGACCGATCGCGTGATCGGCCTGGAAATGGGCGCGGACGATTACGTCACCAAACCGTTCTCGCCGCGCGAACTCCTGGCGCGCGTACGGGCGGTGCTGCGTCGCGCGGCGGCCTTGCCCACCCAGCGCGATGCGATCGAAGAACAGACCGTGCGCTTCGATCGCTGGGTGTTTCACGTCGCGCGGCAGGAGCTGGAGGACGAGACCGGCCTGTCGGTAACCCTGTCGACGGGCGAATTCCGGCTCCTACTGGCCTTCGTACGTCATCCGAACCGCGTGCTGTCACGCGAGCAGTTGCTCGATCTGACCCAGGGCCGGGAGGCCGAGGTATTCGATCGCAGTGTGGACAATCAGGTCTCGCGGCTGCGCCGCAAGATCGAGCGCGACTCCGCGGCGCCCGCGCTGATCAAGACCGTGTGGGGCGGCGGCTATCGCTTCACGCCTGATGTGGGGCCGGCGTGAAACGCTGGCTGCCGCGCGGGTTGTCGGCCCGCATCATTCTGTTGACGTTGGTGGCGCTGCTGGTTTCGCAGCTCGTGGGTTATCTGAGCTTCGTCTACAACCAGGACCACTTGGTACAGCGCGTTCTCACCAATTATCTCAGCCAGACGGTACCCTCGATCAATCGCATGCTCCGGCACGTCAAGCCGGGTGAGGAACGGGCCGCGGTTCGGGGCCTGTCGAATCCTTTTGCCAGCTATGCCATCCGGAATCGGCCGCTGCATTGCCCGCCGCCGAGCGCACCGCGCCCGGCCTATGCCAAGGATCTGGCCGACAAGCTCGGCCTGGCGCCCGACGCCGCCCGGGTCTGCGTAGGCGCGGGACTGCTGGCGGCCCATCCGAAACGTCCGGCGATTGCGTTCTCGGTGCGGCGTGAGGACGGGCGTTGGCTTGAGATTCGCGCTAGCCGGCCCGGTTTGGGCCACGGCTGGGGCGGCCAGACTCTTCGTAACATACTGATCACGCTGGCGATCATGATCGTGATGGTGGTCGTGGCCTCGCGTCGCTTTACGCGGCCGCTGCGGGATCTGGCAACCGCGGCCGAGCGCTTCGGGCGCGGCGAGGCCATCGATCCGGTGCCGGAACGCGGCGGTGACGAGATCAAGCGATCGATCATCGAGTTCAACCGGATGCACGAGCGCATCGATCGATTCGTGGCCGAACGCACGCGCCTGGTGGCCGCACTGGCCCATGATCTACGCACGCCCATTACGGCACTGCGTCTGCGACTGGAATTCCTGCCCAACGACGACAATACGCGGGCCATGCGCGCCACGCTCGAGGATATGGCGCATATGTCGGAGGCCGCGCTCACCTTCATGCGCGAGGAAGCCAGCGCCGAAGCCAGCCGGCGCATGGATCTGACCGCGCTGGTGGATGCCGTGGTCGAGGATTACCGCGCAGCCGATGCGCCGGTGGTATTCAAAACCGGCGATCAGGTCACGCTGGTCTGTCGGCCGGTGGCGATCCGGCGCGCGCTGCGTAACGTCATCGACAACGCGCTGGCGTACGGCCAGAGCGCCGAGGTGAGCCTCGTCGAAAGCCCGGGACAGGTGGTGATCGAGGTGGCGGACCGCGGGCCGGGTATTGCCGAATCGGCAATGTCGTCCGTATTCGACGCGTTTGTCCGGCTGGAGACGTCGCGGAGCCGGGATACCGGCGGGGTCGGCCTGGGTCTGTCGATCGCCCGCTCGGTGATTCGCGGCCACGGCGGCGATATCACGCTGGGCAATCGGGCCGAGGGCGGCCTCGTCGTGCGTATGACGCTGCCTCGCGCCCGGGCGTAGCGGCGACGGATCGCGATCGCTTGCGCGCCGCAACCGCCAACCACGTGACATCGCCGGCCGTCGACGCGATAAGCTGAGGGCATCATTTAACAACGACCGGCTTCGGGCCGGGAAGATCATGACGCGAGCCGTACGTATTCACGAAACCGGCAATGCCGACGTGCTCAAGATCGAAGATGTGACCGTGCGTGAGCCGGGCGAAGGCGAAGTTCGCATCCGGGTTGAGGCGATCGGCCTGAACCGGGCCGAAGTGATGTTTCGCAACGGTGCTTATCTGGAATCGCCGAATCTGCCGGCCGGTATGGGTTATGAAGGCGCGGGTATCGTCGAGGCCGTCGGGCCTGGCGTGCGCGATTTCGCCGAGGGCGATGCTGTGGCGGTGGCGCCCGCGTTTTCCATGAACGCTTACAGCATGTATGCCGAATCCACCATCGTGCCGGCGCACGCGCTCACGGTGCGCCCGGCGGGGTTGGATGCGGTCCAGTCTGCGGCGATCTGGATGGCATATCTGACCGCTTATGGCGCGCTGATCGAATTCGGTCAGCTACAAGCCGGCGAGGCGGTGCTGATTCCTGCGGCGTCGTCCAGCGTCGGCCTGGCCGCGATCCAGATCGCCAATCACGTCGGCGCGACGCCGATCGCGATGTCGCGCACGAATGCCAAGGTCGAGCAGCTCAAGAAGGCCGGCGCGGCGCATGTGATCGTCTCCGAGTCCCAGGACATTGCCGGCGAGACGATGCGGCTGACGAACAATGCCGGCGCACGGATCGTGTTCGACCCGGTTGCGGGATCCACGGTCAACGATCTGGCCAACGCCATGAGCCCGGGCGGGACGATGTTCCTCTATGGCGCGCTCGCCCCCGATGAAACGCCGTTTCCGCTGTTCACGGCCCTGGCCAAGGCGCTCACGCTGCGGGGTTATACGGTGCTGGAAATTTTCGCAGACGAGCAGGCCTTCGCGCGCGGCAAGCAGTTCGTGTTCGACGGCATCGCGTCCGGCGATCTGGTGCCGACGGTCGATCGCGTCTTCGATTTCGACGATATCGTGGAAGCGCATCGTTACATGGAATCGAACCAGCAGTTCGGCAAGATCGTCGTCCGCATACCGTGAGCGCGCCGCGGCCCGCCGACGATATTCGGATCCGGCGGGCCGCTCTCACCGATCTGGATGCCCTGATGGCGCTGGAACACCGTTGTTTCGCCCAGGACGCACAGTCCCGGCGCAGCATGCGGCATCTGATCCAGCGCGCGCATGGCGAGCTGCGCATCGCCGAAGCCGGCGGTCGCCTGCTGGGTTATCTGATGCTGTTGTATCGACGCGGGACGCGGGTGGCGCGGATTTATTCGATCGCGGTTGATGCGCAAGCGCGCGGCCGAGGGTTGGCACGGCGCCTGATCGACGACGCCGAGCAAAGCGCGAAGGCCGCGGGCTGTACGCGTCTCAGTGCCGAGGCGCGCTTGTCTAACACGGGGTCGCGGGCACTGTTCGCGGCCTGTGGCTTCGATGAGACCGGCCGGCTCATCGATTATTACGAGGATACGGACGGCGGTTACGAAGCGGGCGTGCGTTTGGGGAAACGCCTGCTATTCGACGAGGGGTCCGGTTCGCCATAATCCAGCGATTGTGTAGGTGTACTGGAGCGCCGAATGGCCGAACCTGTAATCGTGGTTGAATCCCTGCGCGACTGGCGTGCCGCATCGCCGGCCGCCCGTCTGGTCCTGGCCGACGACTACCTGGCCGATCCGGTCTACGCCGATGCCGGGCTGCATGTGATCAATCTCTGTCGTAGTACCCGTTATCAGAGCCTCGGCTATTACTGTTCGTTATTGGCCGAGGCCCGTGGCCAGCGGGTAATCCCGTCGGTGGCTCGACTCGCCGATCTGTCGCGCAAACTGCTGTATTCCAGTGAGATTCCGGCTATTAACGAGGCGCTGGCCGCGCTCGACGCGGGAACGTGGCAAGCGCTGCCGGAGGACTGTCATATCGTGCTGGGGCGTTGTCGTTATCCAGAGCTGGAACGCGTGGCACGCCATGTCTTCGAACAGTTCGCGGTTCCGTTGATCAATCTGGAACTGCGCGAAACCGCCGGTTCGGTTCGGGTCGGGACGGTACGCACGTTGTCGATCCGTCAACTCGACGGGGCCGAAGCCGATTTTCTGGCCGAGGCCATGAACGCCTATCTGGCGCGCGGCTGGCAACAGCCCGGCCATCGACGTCATGCGCGTTTCGACGTCGCCATGCTGGTGGATCCCGGCGACCCGCAGCCGCCGTCCAACGAGGCCGCGCTGGCTGGCTTCGTCGCCGCGGGCCGTGAACTGGGCCTGGAAGTCGAGCGGATCACCAAGCGCGATCTGGGGCGGCTGGCCGAATTCGATGCGTTGTTCATCCGCGAGACCACGCGCTTGAACCACCACACCTATGCGTTTTCGCGCCGCGCGGAGCAGGAGGGGCTGGTGGTGATCGACGATCCGATCTCCATTCTGCGTTGTACCAACAAGGTTTATCTCGCCGAGTTGCTCACGCGCCACAACGTGGCCGCGCCCAAAGCCGCGATCTTCGGCGAGCACGAGATCGACCGTCTGCCCGAGCTGCTGGGGTTCCCGATGGTGCTCAAGGCCCCCGAGGGCGCATTCTCGAAAGGCGTGTTCAAGGCCGAGAACATGGCCGAGCTCAACGACATCGCAGCGCGTTTGCTGGAGGATTCGGAACTGGCCCTGGCCCAGGAATTCATGCCGACGGAATTCGATTGGCGCGTGGGCGTGCTGGGCGGACGCGCGCTGTATGTCTGTCAATACATGATGGCGGGCGGTCACTGGCAAGTGGTGGACTACAACGGCGCCGATGGCATCAGCGAGGGCGATTCCCGCACGCTGGACGTAGCAGACGCGCCGCCCGAGGTGGTCGAGACCGCCGTGACGGCGGCCGGTCTGATTGGCGACGGGCTCTACGGGGTCGATATCAAGCAGACCGCCGACGGGCTGCGCGTGATCGAGATCAACGACAACCCGAGCATCGATGCCGGGATCGAGGATGCCGTGGCAGGGAAAGCGCTATACCGTGCCGTCATGGCCGAATTCCTGCGTCGGCTCGAGGCACGTACACAAGGCGTTTCCTGACTGAGCGGCCGGTTTGCGCAGGCAACGGCTTTCGCTATAGTCGGTCGTCCTGTCTGAAAATACATTTTTTCGAGCGCGGCTTGCCGCGACCGACGTCTACAAGCGAGAAAGGCCTAGTCATGACCCAGCGAATCGAACGCGCCGGCCTGCAGATCGGCCAGCCTTTATACGACCTGATCGAGCGCGCCCTGCCGGGGACCGGGATCGACTCGGACATGTTCTGGGCCGAACTGGCGGCCCTGGTCGAAGAATTCGGGCCCAAGAACGCGGCCCTGCTCAAGCACCGTGTCGACCTCCAGGAAACCCTGGACAAATGGCATCGCGAACATCGCGGCGACGCCTTCGACCGCGACGCATACCGTCAACTGCTGACCGAACTCGAATACATCGTGCCGGACGTCGACGACTTCTCGGTCTCCACCGACCACGTCGACCCCGAAATCGCCACCGTGCCCGGCCCGCAACTCGTCGTGCCCATCACCAACGCCCGGTTTGCCTTGAACGCCGCCAACGCCCGTTGGGGCAGCCTCTACGACGCCCTCTACGGCGCCGACATCATCCCCGAGACCGACGGCGCCGAAAAAGGCAAAAGCTACAACCCCAAGCGGGGCGCCAAGGTCGTCGCCCATGCGGCTGAATTCCTCGACGCCCACTTCCCCCTCGACGGCGGCTCGCACGCCGACGCCCAGGCCTATCGCATCGACAACGGCCGGCTCGCTGTCGACATCGGCTCCGACCACGTCGGCCTGGCCGACCCGCGCCAGTTCGTCGGCCATCAAGGCACCGCCAGCGCACCGAGCGCCGTCCTGCTCGTGCACCACGCCCTGCACATC
>NZ_APNK01000005.1 GCF_000732535.1 Salinisphaera hydrothermalis C41B8 | reverse complement strand
ACTTCTTCCTCAAAATCAAAGCCGCGTTTCCCGGTAAAGTGCGATGAACCTAAAAAAAGCCGGCCCGAGGGCCGGCTTTTGCGTGGATGGACGGCTAGAAATGCACGTACATCGTCTTGTTCTTCACATAAGCTTCGAGACCGTACTTGCCGTCCTCGCCGCCGATACCGCTGTTGCGATAGCCCTTGTGGAAGCCCTGGACCGATTCGCCGCCGCCGCGGTTGACATAGATTTCGCCGAAGTCGAGGTCATGCACGGTCGTCATCAAACGCTTCACGTTGTTGGTGAACACGTAGGCTGACAGGCCGTATTGCGAGACGTTGGCGTAATCCAGCGCCTGTTCGAAGGAATCGACCTTCATGATCGGCACGACCGGCCCGAAGATCTCCTCTTGCATGATCTCCATATCGTTGGATACGCCGGTGAGCACGGTCGGGGCGTAGTAAAAGCCCTTGTCGTATTCGCCGCCGGTGAGCCGCTCGCCGCCGGTCTCGAGCTTGGCGCCCTGTTCGATGGCGTGTTGCACCATGTCGTGGACCTTGTCCAGCTCGCCGCTGTTGATCTTGGGGCCCATGTCCACGTCTTCGTGGGCCAGCGGGTCGCCGACCTTGAGTTCCTCGACGCGCTCCTTGAAGCGCTTGAGAAAGGCGTCGTAGATGCCCGCGTGGACATACATGCGTTCGTTGCAGGTACAGACCTGGCCGTTGTTGGAAAAGCGCGACACGATCGCGGCCTCCACGGCCGGCTCCATATCGGCATCGTCCATGACGATGAAGGGCGCCTTGCCACCGAGCTCCAGGCGGACCAGCTTCAGGTGCGGCGCGGCCGCCTTGTTGATCTCGCGTCCGCCGCGCACGCTGCCGGTCATGGAGACGAGCTTGGTCTTGTCGTGCGTCACGAGATGGTTGCCGACGTCCTTGCCGTGGCCGTTGACGATGTTGACCACGCCATCGGGAATCCCGGCCTGGCGCGCCAGCTCGACGATTTCCATCGCGGTGAGTGGCGTTTCCTCGGACGGCTTCAACACGATCGTGTTGCCGGCCGCCAGCGCCGGGCCGAGCTTGCGGCCGATCAGCGCCGCGGGGAAGTTCCAGGCCGTGATGCCGACGACCACGCCGTGGGGCACTTTCTGAATCCAGATCTGTTCGTCCGGATCATCGGCCGGCACGATGTCGCCCTCCAGGCGCCGTGTATGCTCGGCGGCAAACCGGATCAGGTCGGCGCACATTCCGACGTCGGCGCGTGATTCCGACAGCGGTTTGCCCTGTTCGGCCGTGATCAGGCGTGCAAGACGCTCGGTATCGTTCTGAATCCGTGCGACCAGATCGAGCAACAGATCGGCGCGATACTTGGCTGTGGTGCGCCGCCACGTAGCAAAAGCATCGTCCGCCGCCTGGAGTGCTTTTTCGGCGTCGTCCTCGGTGGCCATCTGTACGCGACCGACGATGGCGCCGGTGGCCGGATTCACCACATCCAGCGGCTTGCCGGCGGCGTCTTCCCAGCGGCCACCGATGAACTGGCGGTAGGTTGTGATGTCGTTGTCGGTGAAAGTCATGGACGCATCGGACATGGGGCAGGCGTGATTGCTGTGTAATGCAATCGAGGCTACAGGCTTCGCGCCGGCTTGTCGGGACCGTGGTTTTACGGAGTGCGGTGCTGACGTGGTGCCAGGGTCTGTTGAGGTTTGGTGCGCGCGCCGCGTTGGCGTCCGCAAATCGCGTCCGGCAAGGCGCGAGTCGCCGCGTCGTGGCGTGCCACGACCCAGACTCGTAACGCCGCCGGGCGGCCCTAGTCAATTTTTATGGGCGGCCCAACCCGAAGGGACAAGCGCTGTTTTGCGGCAATACAGCGTTATAGCTCTCTCGCGTAGAACAACTACGCCACGTTCGCTACGCCTCGTCTTGCCGCAAAACAGCGCTTGGCGCGGACTCGCACCAAACCTCAACAGACCCTAGTTCCCGCTGCCGCCGGCTGGCACAATAAGCGCCGCTTTGCGCCCGTAGCTCAGGGGATAGAGCAACGGCCTTCTAAGCCGTTGGTCGCTGGTTCGAATCCAGCCGGGCGCGCCATTGATAGAGCTCGCCGCAGGCGGGCTCTATCAATGGCCTATCCATCTAGTATTCGAACCAGCGACAGATAAAAAAGCCTGGTTCGACGGATGCGCTGTGCGCATCCGAACGGGGCGGCGGCAGCCGCACCGGCCTGAAGGGTGAGCGGCGCAGCCGCGAATAATCCAGCCGGGCGCGCCATTGATAGAGCTCGCCGCAGGCGGGCTCTATCAATGGCCTATCCATCTAGTATTCGAACCAGCGACAGATAAAAAAGCCTGGTTCGACGGATGCGCTGTGCGCATCCGAACGGGGCGGCGGCAGCCGCACCGGCCCGAAGGGTGAGCGGCGCAGCCGCGAATAATCCAGCCGGGCGCGCCATTGCTAGAGCTCGCCGGAAGGCGGGCTCTAGCAATGGCCTATCCAACTAGCATTCGAACCAGCGACAGATAAAAAAGCTTGGTTCGACGGATGCGCAGCGCGCATCCGAACGGGGCGGCGGCAGCCGCACCGGCCCGAAGGGTGAGCCGGCAAGGCCGGCGAATAATCCAGCCGGGCGCGCCATTGATAGAGCTCGCCGCAGGCGGGCTCTATCAATGGCCTATCCAACTAGACATTCGAACCAGCGACAGATAAAAAGAGCGTGGCTCGACGGATGCGCAGGTCGCATCCGAACAAGGTGGTGTCACCCGCACGGGTCCAAGGGGCGAGCGAGTCAGGCGGCGACGAATGATTTTCGGGCGTCGAGCCTGCCGGTGATTGAACTCGGGCCGGGGTGCCGCCGGTTAAGGCAGCATGGCGCCTTATGCGGGTCGCGGCATGCGGTCGGGCGGGCGCGAAGAGCGCGGGCGAACGCAAGCGTTGTACAAACCGAACAACGTCGCTAGAATACGCAGCTCGCGGCGAGGGTGCCTCGATCGCGAGGTCAGACGATGGTGGGCGTAGCTCAGTTGGTAGAGCCCTGGATTGTGATTCCAGTCGTCGTGGGTTCGAGTCCCATCGTCCACCCCACCTCTTGTAAACCCTTGATTCCAAACAGGAATTGAGGGTTTTTTTTTGGAGTGTGGTCCAAGGTTGTGATCCAAACAACCCTATGCACCACCTACGTAAGCACCCCAATAGTGGCTATTATCATTATAGGCAGGCAGTGCCTAAGTGCCTGATTTCACACTATAAAAAGAAAGAAATAATCCTATCACTGAGAACCAAGAATTTAGCCGAGGCTAAGTTTTTGGCTTATCAAATCAGTGCTAAATTGCTCTATGAGTTTGAGCAGTTGAAGACCAGCGCCGTGGTAGATACTTCAAAGATATTCAAGAAATACCTTGAAGATACAGATAAATTGGACTTGGGCACTGTTCGAAAATGGACAGTAGACCTTCCAGGTATTGGGTCAATTAGCACAGACCCCAATGCTTCAAATGCTGAAATAGAGCACAAGCAAGCCTTAGAAGCGTTAAAGCATTTAACTGAATCCAACCCTCCGGCTCAACAAAATAACCCAGCACAAGCCAACACAGCGCCTGTGAGTGGCATGGGTGTATTTGGCTCTACTCATAAACCCCTAATCAGCGCATTCAATGAATACATTGAAGAACTAGAAGCGCGAGAGATTAGAAGTATTAACCATATAAAGCCAGCGGTTAATAACTTCATTGAATGGATTAGAGAGCAACAAAATAATATTGCTGTCAATCAATTAACAGTCAATCATATAAAGCAGTATAAGAAATACTTGCGTAGCGCATACAACAAGCGAACAAAGAAAACAGGGCTCACAGAAGCCACAATATACAAGCGCATTGGTTTCATAGACACATTTTTAAAATGGTGTCAAGACCAGCAATATATTGCTGACGGAGATAGAAACCTACCCACATACAAGCAGAAGGGGCAGAAACCCAATGCTGTAAGTAAAGGCACCACATACAAAGCATTTTCACAATTAGAAATTGCGAAAATCTTTGATTCAAAGTTATTTGAAGAGCCTCCACACCTTTATATATCGGTGTTGATTGGTGCTTATACAGGCGCAAGGCTTGCTGAAATCTGCTATTTAAACCCTCAAGATATTGAGTTAATCAGTTATGACAAAAAATATTTTGATAAAGCAACCATAACTTTTGATAACAGAACAAAAAACAACAGTAGCAAAAGAACAATACCCATTCATAATGAGCTGTCATTCATTCACTTATACAGAGAGAACTTGCTAAGGCATTACCCAGAAGCCACAACCCTTTTTCCGTGGCTTTCAAATCCAGATAAAAGGGTAGGCGATGCCTTTGGCAAATACCTGGACAAGATTGGAATACAAGACAGAACAAAGGTTTTTCATTCATTCAGGAAGAATGTAAGCCAGCAATTAAAAATGACTGGTTGCCCTGAGAATTTTGCTAACTACTACATTGGCCACTTAAATAAGAGCCTTCATAATGTGGTATATGCTGGGTTGGACGAACCTGTTTTATTGTTTAAAAAACATATAGATAATATTTTCTATGATATTGATTTCAGTGAAATAATGGGTAGAAAACTTATTGAGGGCATTGTTCCTATAAAAAAATAAAAAAATTTAATAATTTGCTTGACGATATATATAATTTAAGTATATAATTATAGTGTTCTTACAGATTATCCTTTTTCTTTGATTTTGTGATAATGACTTTCAACTGTGAGAATGTAAGCCTCTAAAAAGAGGCTTTAAAAGACTTGCTTACAGAGTCAACTGGTCACGACGCTAAACTATTCAACTGTAAGCAGCCAAGCCACTTTTTCAAGTGGCTTTTTTTATGTCTTAGGTACTTGACAGGCACTTAATTCTATCTAATTTAACTATTGAATAGTTTAGGTGTCGGTTTGGACAGACTAGTTATATCCTCTCTCACAATTGGGCTATTCCAGTAAATTTAACTGAACTCAAACAATTGGGCTAAAGTGGAAAGCACTAGGTTCTACAATCTGCGTATTGAGCTGGAGAGACTGATACCTTAACTCTCAACCCAGGCAGAGCAGCAAAAAGGTCATATAGTGATATATGGTCAAGGCTGTGAATGAGAGTATAGAAGGGACCCGACAGCAAACTGTTGTGGTGGAAGTTCCTCTCTATGGTCAGGGATGCCATGAATTGGTTTTTTAACCATTTCACCCTGGGCATGTTTTTCTATGAGAAAAACTAATAGAGAGCTTCCCCCCAACAGCAAAAAAATCAGTAAAACTAATAAATTAGTAAAACTCATGTAAATAAGAAGTACTCATGTATTAGAAGTACACATGTACAGTACTATAAAGAAAAACACATGATATTTTCACATAGAAATACCATGTATTTTTAACTAATAGAGTAAAACAAAAAGGGGCGCGCGGCTGAGAGTTATTCCTCGGCTTTTTTTGGCTCTAACTGTTTCAGTTTCTTCCCATCCTCAAAATAATGGCTTGCTGATTGTTTGAGTGTCTTAATCTTCTCAGCGTCATATTTTTCATATGATTTATGAGCAAGCCACAATAAAGAAATTAATTCTTCGTTGGGCAAATTGAATAAGCCCATTTTCTCAACCAATCCTCCGCATTCATAAGCTCTGTAATTTCTTTTTCTTCTATCTATTTTTCTTTGCTTATTTCTTTCAGCTTGTTTTTTTGCTTTTAATTGTGCTTTAAGTTTAGCTTCTTCATTGCTTAAAGTATTTAGCTTTTGCTCTATCTGTTTGATATTTCTGGCCATAAATCACCTATTATTGTAGTTATATCTATATCTTGACGTAATAAAATAATCCGTCAACATAATAGTATGATTAGAGTAAAGCTAAACGGAGCGAAGCGAAGTAATAGCGCACTTATGCAAACTAAAGTTTGCGTGCGTCAAAGGGCGCTGCGCCCCTTTGAAATCCCAGCATTCTGGTGCCTGTGGCACTTATCTGCTATCGCCTCATTAAAAGGAGGTAGCAAGTAATGGCTATATATTCTTGTTCTGTCTCAACAATAAAAAGAAGTGATGGCCATTCAGCAACAGCAGCTATTGCTTATAGAGCCAGAGCAAAAATAACAGACGAAAGAACCAGCGAGGTTTTTAACTACTCCAACAAAAAGGATTTAGTCCACACTGAAATAGTGCTTCCAGAAAACGAAAGCTTTTCTAATCAATCGGATTTGTGGAATGAAGTAGAGAAAAAAGAAACAAGAAAAAATAGCGTAGTAGCCAGGGAGTTTCTTATTGCTTTACCCAGAGAATTAACACCAAGCCAAAATATTGAACTGGCTAGAAAAATATCAAATGACTTTGTTGAAAAATTTGGCTTTGCTTCTCAGTTTTCAATACATAACGATAAAGATAACAACAACCCTCATATTCATTTGCTAGCTTCAACCAGAAAATTGGAAGGTGGAAAATTCACTAGTAAAACAAGAGAACTTGACACTATAAAAGAAACAAGCGCTATTGATTGGGTCAGAAAAAACGTTGCTAATAACACTAATTCAGCACTTCAAAAATATGGGTTGGACGAAAGAGTAGACCATAGGTCATTAGAAAAACAACAAGCAGAAGCAGAAGCAAAAGGAGATTACTTCAAAGCCCTGGAATTGAGTAGAGAGCCAACACGCCACATTGGCAGGCACCCAATATTTTCAAAGGAAAATATTGCTTTTAACAAACAAGTAAAAGCCAATCAAAAAAGAAGAGAGGAGAGGGTTGTTAATAGAATTGAGCTTGACATAACCAAGCAATTAAGAAAGACAAGTGCGAAAAAAGAAGATAGAAAAGAAACTGTCAATAAGAAAAAACAACAGACAAAAACCAAACCATTTTACGAGCAATCATGGTTTTTAAGATTTAGAAAGACTTTTGATTATAGATATAAAAGAAAACTTGAAGCAGATAAAAAACAAAAAGAAAAAGAAGAAAAACAAAGGCTGCTGGATAAAAAAAGAGAAGAACACAGACAGCATTCAATCAATAAAAATAGAGCAGAAATCAATATCAAAAATGCTCATAGAGCAAAGCAGGACAGTATTAGCAGAGCGCGCAAGCGTAATAGTCCCATTCCTCGGAATGGTCAAAAATCAACCAGAAAACTCAACATGAATGGTTGACAGCCTGAGCATGCTTTATATAATACTCGCTCTTGATCCAACGATGTGATCCAACAATCACACTCCAAACAGAATAAATTCTGTTTTGTATCAAGGGCTTAGGCGTGTGTGGCTGGGTTCCCATCGTCCACCCCACTGTCTGACGATATTCGGGCCGTTAGCTCAATGGTAGAGCAGTTGACTCTTAATCAATTGGTTGTAAGTTCGAGTCTTACACGGCCCACCATTTATTGAAAAAACGCCGGCGAGCTTGTCTTGCCGGCGTTTTTTTATGGGTCGGCTACGCTCGAATCACGGCCGGCTTGAATGCGCTGCAGCCGATCCCATCTCTTCAAGGTTCAAGAGATGAGGAGATGAGTTTTGGAAACACGGGATCTCAATGGCAACGGCTTGTCCTCGTCGCGGATCGGCCTCGGCACGTGGGCGATCGGCGGCTGGATGTGGGGCGGCACTGACGAAGCCGAATCCATCCGTACCATCCAGGGCGCCCCGGACAAGGGCGTGACGCTGATCGATACGGCGCCGGTCTACGGTTTCGGTCGTTCCGAAGAAATCGTCGGCAAGGCGATCGACGAAGGCAATATGCGCGACCAAGTGGTGCTGGCCACGAAGTGCGCGCTCGAATGGGACGACAATGGCGGCGTGCGCCGCAATGCCACCAAGCAGCGTATCCTGAAGGAAGTGGACGATTCGCTGCGTCGCCTGCGGACCGACGTCATCGACGTATTGCAGGTGCATTGGCCGGATCCGCTGGTGGACCCGCGTGAAACCGCGGAAGCCATGGCCGAGGTCAAGGCGGCCGGCAAGATCCGTGCGATCGGCGTATCCAATTTTTCGCCGGAGCAGATGGACGCGTTCTCGGAGGTCGCGCCGATCGACGTCGCGCAGAACCCTTATAACCTGTTCGAGCGTCAGATCGACGAAGATGTCCTGCCGTGGGCGCGTGAACACGATACGCGCCTATTGGCCTATGGCGCGCTGTGCCGTGGCCTGCTCTCCGGGCGCATGCACGCGGACCGCGAGTTCCCCGGCGATGACTTGCGCAACAACGATCCGAAGTTCCAGCAGCCGCGCTTCGACCAGTACCTGGCGGCCGTGAACGCGCTCGATCAGTTCGCGCAGGAACACTACAACAAACGCGTGCTGGACCTGGCGATCCGCTGGCTGCTCGATCAGTACGATCACGCGTTTGCCCTGTGGGGTGCGCGGACGCCGGATCAGCTGGACGCGGTCGCCAACGTGCCGGGTTGGCATCTGGATGAAGACGCGCGTCGTGAAATCGGGCGGATCGTCGATACGCACGTCACCGACCCGGTCGGTCCCGAGTTCATGGCGCCGCCGGCGCGCGACTAGGGAAAATCGGCCAGCCCGGATTTTGCCGGGTTGCTATACTGGTCGGTCAACCGGGCGGCGGGCACTGTCCCGCCGTCCGTGTCACCATGCTTTATACAGAATCGATTCGAGGTAGTTGATGGACGTCTCCGTAGAAAATCCCGGTGGCCTGAAACGGCGTCTGAAGGTCCAGATCCCGGCCGACCGCGTGAATACCGCGGTGGATGAGAAGGTCAAGCGGGTGGGCCAGCATGCGCGCATCCCGGGGTTTCGTCCGGGCAAGGCGCCCACCAAGGTGCTGTATCAACGCTATGGCGCGCAGGCGCGTCAGGAAGCGGTCAGCGAATTGATCCAGAGCACGTATCCGGAAGCGGTCGAGAAGTCGGAGCTGAATCCGGCCGGCCAACCGGAGATCGAGCTCGACGCCTTCGAGGAAAACGGCCCGCTGTCGTTTACGGCCAACATCGAAGTCTATCCCGAGATCGAGCTCAAGGGCCTCGACGCGATCACCGTCGAGAAGCCGGTCACTGAAGTCACCGACGCCGACATCGACAAGACGCTCGAGCGCATTCAGGACCAGAACAAGAGCTGGGAAGAAGTCGAGCGCGAATCCGCGGACGGCGATCAGGTTGTGGTGGATTACGTGGGTCGCATCGACGGCGAAGCCTTCGAGGGCGGCACCGGCAACGATATCGAGATCACCCTCGGCGAGCAGCAGTTCCTGCCGGACATGGAACGGGCCATGGTGGGTCGCAAGGCGGGCGAAGAGTTCCAGGTCGACGTGGCCTTCCCCGAGGACTACGGCGCCGAGGATCTGGCCGGCAAGACCGCGACGTTCGACGTGACCGTCAAGGCCGTCAAGGAAGCCAAGCCTGCCGAAATCGACGAAGAGTTCATCAAGCAGATGGGCGTCGAGGAAGGCACCATGGAAGCGCTGCGCGACAAGATTCGCGAATCGCTGGAGCATGAGGTCAAGCACGCCATCGATACCAGCGTGAAGACCCAGACCATGGACGCGCTGCACGAGGCCAACCCGATTGAAGTGCCCGAGTCGATGGTGGCCCAGGAAATCGATCGTATGCGCAAGGAAGCGATGCAGCGCATGCCGCAGCAGATGCAGGGCGACGAAGAGCAGGCCAAGCAGCTGCTGCCTGACGATGCGCTGCGCGAGCAGGCGACCAAGCGTGTGGCGCTCGGCCTGTTGATCGCGGAAGTGATTTCCGAGAAAGGCCTTGAGCTGGACCAGGACAAGGTCGCCGAGAAGATGGACGAGATCGCCGCCGGTTATGGAGATCAGGCCGAGGCGGTGAAGAACTACTACCAGCAGAACCCGCAGCTCATGCAGGGTCTGCAGGCGATGGTCATGGAGCAGCAGGTGGTCGACGATCTGCTGGCCAATGCCACCATCACCGAAAAGGACACGGAGCTCGACGAGCTTCTGAATGCCAATCGGCAGCAGGGCTGATCTTCAGACCCTGCCTGCCAACGCAAGGAAAGCGAATCGTTATGGCAGCACATGACAGCATGCAGACTCAGAACCTGGGTCTGATTCCGATGGTCATCGAACAGACCGCTCGTGGCGAGCGTTCGTTCGACATCTACTCGCGCCTGCTCAAGGAGCGGGTCATCTTCGCCGTCGGTCCGGTCGACGATCACATGGCCAACCTGATCGTCGCGCAGCTGCTGTTCCTCGAGTCCGACAACCCGGACAAGGATATCCAGCTGTACATCAACTCGCCGGGCGGTGCGGTGACCGCGGGTCTGTCGATCTACGACACGATGCAGTTCATCAAGCCGGATGTGGCGACGATGTGCCTGGGGCAGGCCGCCAGCATGGGCGCTGTCCTGCTGGCCGCGGGCGCCAAGGGCAAGCGTTATTCGTTGCCGCATTCGCGCGTAATGATCCATCAGCCCTCCGGTGGTTTCCAGGGCCAGCAAACGGATATCGAAATCCATGCCCGGGAAATCCTGCAGGCCCGCGAACGGTTGAATCAGATTCTGGCCGATCATTCCGGGCAGCCGCTCGAGAAGATTCAGCGCGACACCGAGCGTGATTTCTTCATGAGCGCGAACGAGGCGGTGGAATACGGCGTCATCGATGACGTATTGACCTCCCGGGCCGCCTTGTCGAACAAGTCGGACTAGGGTATCCACGTCCACGCCCGGCCGCCGTGCTCGCGCGCGGTGGCCGGCTACGTGACAAACATTTGTCGGTTATGTCATACGTAAGGCATATCGACAGGCCACCTCAACGAGGTCACGACCCATGGCAGACAACGGCAACAACGAAAGCGGCGCCAAGGAGAACTCCGGCCGGACGCTGCATTGCTCGTTCTGCGGAAAGAGCGAACATGAAGTTCGCAAGCTCATTGCCGGACCGTCCGTATTCATCTGTGATGAATGCGTCGATCTGTGCAACGACATCATGCGCGAGGAGCTGGCGAGCAAGCCGGCCAAGAAAGGCCTGCCGAGTCCTCAGGAAATCCGGCGCGTGCTGGACGACTATGTCATCGGCCAGGAGTCGGCGAAGAAAATTCTGGCGGTGGCGGTCTACAACCACTACAAGCGCCTGAACGCCGAAGCGGCCGACGACGAGGTCGAGCTGCAGAAATCGAACATCCTCATGATCGGCCCGACTGGCTGCGGCAAAACGCTGCTGGCCGAGACGCTGGCGCGGCTGCTGGATGTGCCGTTCGCGATTGCCGATGCCACCACGCTTACCGAAGCGGGCTACGTCGGCGAAGATGTCGAGAACATCATCCAGAAGTTGCTGCAGAAGTGTGACTACGATGTCGACAAGGCCCAGCGCGGCATCGTCTACATCGACGAGATCGACAAGATCTCGCGCAAGTCGGAAAACCCGTCGATCACCCGTGACGTGTCGGGCGAGGGTGTGCAGCAGGCTCTGCTCAAGCTGATCGAGGGCACGACGGCCTCGATCCCGCCACAGGGCGGCCGCAAACATCCGCAGCAGGAATTCCTGCAGGTGGATACCTCGGGCATTCTGTTCATCTGCGGCGGCGCATTCGCCGGCCTGGATCAGACGATCCAGCAGCGCGAAGGGCGTTCGGGCATCGGCTTCTCGGCGGAGGTCAAGGGTGCGTCCGACAAGCGCAGCCTGGGCGCGATGCTCAAGACCGTGGAACCCGAGGATTTGGTCAAGTACGGCCTGATCCCGGAATTCGTGGGCCGTCTGCCGGTGGTGGCGACGCTGGAAGAGCTCGACGAGGCCGCCCTCATCTCGATCCTGCGCGAGCCGAAGAACGCGCTCACCAAGCAGTATGCCAAGCTGTTCGAGATGGAGAACTGCGAGCTTGAATTGCGCGACGATGCCTTGAAGGCGATCGCGCATCGGGCGATGGAGCGCAAGACCGGCGCCCGTGGTCTGCGAACCATCCTCGAGTCGATCCTGCTCGACGTCATGTACGAGCTGCCGGCGATGGAAAATGTCTCGAAGGTTGTCGTGGACGAAGCCGTGGTCAAGGGCGATGCCCAGCCGTATATCGTTTACGAAAACGCCGAGGCGGAACGCGCCGGTGCCTGAGGTGTGATTACAAGCCCCGCATGATTGAAAACCTGCGGGGCGGCCACACCATCAGTGCAAATCCACAGTGGCCGGCATTTTCGCCGGCCACTTTATATCAGCGAGGGCCCGCATGGCTGACAATGCCTTGGTACCCGTTCTCCCCCTGCGCGACGTGGTCGTGTTCCCGCATATGGCGATTCCGCTGTTCGTGGGTCGGGAGAAGTCCATTACTGCGCTCGAAGCAGCCATGGCTGAGGACAAGAAGATTCTGCTTGTCGCCCAGAAGGCTGCCGACATCGACGATCCGGGCGCGGACGATATCTACGAGGTCGGCACGCTCGCCTCGATCCTGCAATTGCTGAAGCTGCCCGACGGCACGGTCAAGGTGTTGGTCGAAGGCGGCAATCGCGCCCGACTGTCCGATCTGCACGAGGCCGACGGTACGCTCGTCGCGAACCACGAGGCGATCGACGACAGCGAAGAAGAGTCGGCCGAGATGGACGCGCTCATGCGCTCCGCTGTTTCGACGTTCGAGTCCTACACCAAGCTCAACAAGAAGGTGCCGGCCGAGCTGTTGCCGTCGTTGTCGAGCATGGATTCGGCTGGACGCCTGGCCGATACCATCGCTGCACACCTCAACCTGAAGCTCGACGAGCGCCAGGATGTGCTGGAAATCGCCGACCCGCAGCAGCGGCTCGAGCATGTCGTCGCCAAGACCGATGCCGAGATCGAAGTCCTGCAGATCGAGAAGAAGATCCGCGGTCGCGTTAAGCAGCAGATGGAGAAGTCGCAGCGCGAGTACTATCTGAATGAGCAGATGAAGGCCATTCAGAAAGAACTCGGCGAGATCGACGAGGCGCCCAACGATCTGGACGAGCTGGAAGACAAGATCGAAAAGGCCGGCTTCCCGAAGGAAGTCAAGAAGAAGGTCACCAACGAGTTCAACAAGCTCAAGAGCATGTCGCCGATGTCGGCCGAGGCGACGGTGGTGCGCAACTATCTCGACTGGATGGTCGACATCCCATGGAAGAAGCGCTCCAAGACCAAGATCGATCTGGCGAAGGCACAGGAAACCCTGGATACCGACCATTACGGTCTGGAGCGTATCAAGGAACGCATCATCGAAAACCTGGCCGTTCAAAGCCGGGTGAAGAAGATCAAGGGCCCGATCCTGTGCCTCGTGGGCCCGCCCGGTGTCGGCAAAACCTCGCTCGGGCGTTCTATCGCCAAGGCCACGAATCGCGAGTTCGTGCGCATGAGTCTGGGCGGGGTGCGCGACGAGGCCGAAATCCGCGGCCATCGGCGCACCTACATCGGCAGTCTGCCCGGCAAGATCATCCAGAACATGGCCAAGGTAGGCGTGCGTAATCCGTTGTTCCTGCTCGACGAAGTCGACAAGATGGCGATGGATTTCCGCGGCGACCCCGCTTCGGCGCTGCTGGAAGTGCTCGACCCGGAACAGAACAACACCTTCGGCGACCACTATCTGGAAGTCGACTACGACCTGTCGCAGGTCATGTTCGTGTGCACGGCCAACACCATGAACATTCCGGCGCCGCTGCTGGATCGCATGGAAGTGATCCGTCTGTCCGGCTATACCGAGGACGAGAAGGTCAACATCGCCGAGCGCTATCTGCTGCCCAAGGCGATGAAGGAAAACGGCCTTGAGCAGAACGAACTGTCGGTCTCGGATAACGCGATTACCGATGTGATCCGGCGCTACACCCGCGAGGCCGGTGTGCGTAACCTCGAGCGCGATATCAGCAAGATCTGCCGCAAGGTGGTCAAGGAGCTGATCAGCGACAAAGGACGCGATCATGTGCAGGTTTCCAAGCGGAACCTGGACAAGTATCTCGGCGTGCCCAAATTCCGCTACGGCCGGGCCGAGGAGCACGACAGCGTCGGTCAGGTCACCGGGCTGGCCTGGACCGAGGTCGGTGGCGAACTACTGACGATCGAGGCGGCCTCGGTGCCCGGCAAGGGCAAGGCGACGCATACGGGGTCGCTCGGCGATGTGATGCAGGAATCGATCCAGGCAGCGCTTACGGTGATCCGATCGCGCGCGGCGAACCTTGGAATCGAGCGCGATTTCATGCAGAAAGCGGATCTTCATGTGCATGTCCCCGAGGGGGCCACACCGAAAGACGGCCCCTCTGCAGGCATCGGAATGTGTACCGCGATGATCTCGGCTCTGGCCCAGATTCCGGTACGCGCGGACGTTGCCATGACCGGTGAGATCACCCTGCGGGGCGATGTGCTACCGATCGGCGGGCTGAAGGAGAAGCTGTTGGCCGCGCATCGTGGTGGGATCAAGATCGTGGTCATTCCGCACGAAAACACGAAGGATCTCGCCGAGATCCCTGCGAACATCAAGAACCGTCTCGACATCCGACCGGTGCGTACGATCGACGAAGTACTCGAAATCGCGCTGACGCGTCAGCCTCAGCCGCTGCCGGCCGAAGAGGCCCCGGCCGAGGGTCAGCGCAAGTCGGATGCGGGCGAAGTGCGACCGCATTGAGCCACGGTTCGTGCTTAAGTCCCCGATTCTGGCGCTAAGCCTTTATTGACGCTGGAATCGGGGCCTTGGTATAAAGCCCGCTTGCGGTCGGGCAACGCTGCGAGAGCGGATAGGCCCGAAGCACTTGCAGTGAACGCGCGGCTAGGCCAGCGTGAACGGCGGGTTCGATACACGGACCGGTCGAAACTCTCTCACTCCTCAGGGGATGCTTAGTTATGAACAAAACTGAACTCGTCGATGCCGTCGCCGCGGACGCGGATCTTTCCAAAGCCGACGCTTCGCGCGCCGTCGACGCCATGATCGACTCGGTCACCGATGCCCTGAAGAAGGGCGACAAGGTCTCGCTGGTGGGCTTTGGTGTGTTTTCGGTGCGCGAGCGCGCTGCTCGCCAGGGCCGTAACCCCAAGACCGGTCAGTCGATCCAGATTCCGGCCGGAAAAACTCCTGGCTTCAAGGCTGGTAAAGCGCTGAAAGACGCTGTAAACTAGCGAGCCTTCGCAGGGCAGGACACATGTTCTGCACTCCTGCGGGTGCTTAGCTCAGTTGGTAGAGCGTCGCCCTTACAAGGCGAATGTCGGCGGTTCGAATCCGTCAGCACCCACCAGATAAAGAGTTAACGGAGCGGTAGTTCAGCTGGTTAGAATGCCGGCCTGTCACGCCGGAGGTCGCGGGTTCGAGTCCCGTCCGCTCCGCCACGGTCTAGCAATCGGCAATATGTCGATGGGCCGACGAAAAGAAGTGCTCGAATACGGGCACTTCTTTTTTTAAGAATTCGATGATGTCGTCCACGGGCGCTGCCCGCGCGGCGGCCGACGTTAATGGAGCGGTAGTTCAGCTGGTTAGAATGCCGGCCTGTCACGCCGGAGGTCGCGGGTTCGAGTCCCGTCCGCTCCGCCAGTCTGTCTCTTGGCACTGCCGAGCAGACCTGCTGAAGGCGCTCTCTCATGAGCGCCTTTTTTTTGCCTGGCACGCCCACCGCGCAATAGGCACAATGCCGGGATTGCCGGCGAAGCCGGTTATCGTATCTGTAAGACGAGCCGAATCACATATGCTGCAGAAGATCCGAGATGGGGCCAGCGGTCCGCTGGCGTATATTGTCGTTGCCGTGATCGCGGTGGTGTTCGGGGTCTGGGGCATCGGGTCCTATTTCACTCCCTCGTCGGATCCGGTGGTGGCCAGCGCCGGCGGTACCAACATCACCCACTCGGAGTTGCAGCAGGCGTTTAATCAACGCTATCAGCGCCTGCGCCAGATGATGGGCGACCATTTCGATTCCAGCATGTTTCCGCAGGACGAGATCCGTAAGAACGTGCTCGACAATCTGATCGATCAGGCTGTCATGACGCAGTACGCCCAGGATCAGGGATACCGGGTCACCGATGCCAATCTACTGGCCGAGATTCGAAGCAATCCTCAGTTCCAGGACAACGGCAAGTTCTCGCCGCAGCGCTATAAAGCGCTGCTGAGGCAGGCTGGCATCGAGCCGTCACAGTACGAAGCACGGCTACGACAGGGCATGCTGGGAGATCAGGTGCGGCAGGTGGTGGTCGGCAGCGCATTTGCCGCGCCGCCAGAAGTCGATGTGGCGTATCGGCGCGCGCATGAGCAGCGCAAGGTCGACGTCCTGACCTTCGATTCGTCGGCCTATGCGGATCAGGTCAAGATCGATGATGCGGCCATCAAGACCTATTACGACAAGCATCCGAAGCAATTCATGCGGGCGCCGCGGGTGAAGCTGGCCTACGTGTCGCTCGACGCGGATCAGTTGTCGCCCAAGGCGCCGGATCAGGCAACGCTCAAGCAGCTGTACAAGGCGCACAAGAACGAGTTCGGTACGCCGGCCAAGCGCAGTGCCGACGAAGTCCGGATTCCGATCGGTCAGGACGATGCGAAGGCGCGCCAGGCGGTGCAGAAGGCGGTCGCGGCCGCCAAGCAGGGACAGTCGCTCAAGCAGGTCGCGTCCTCGATCGATGGCGCCCAGTTCCGGCAGATCGACAGCCAGCCGCAATCGGCGTTGCCTGATGCCGTCGGCTCGGCCTTGTTCGGTCTGAAGCAGGGCGCGTTGTCCACGCCGGTGCGCGGCGACAAGGCCTGGTACGTGTTGCGCACGACCGCGATCACGCCAGCCAAGACGCCGGCGTTCGACGACCCGGTGGTTCAGGCGCGCCTGAAGGCCATGGCGACGCAGCAGGAGCGCGCCAAGGCCTTCCGTCAGAAGTCGGACAAGCTGGACGATCTGGCCTACCAGGCGCCGAACGGTCTCAAGACCATTTCGGACAAGCTCGGCCTGAAGATTCAGCATACAGGCTGGATTAGCCAGAACGGCGGCGGATCGGGGCTTGGCCAGTATTCGGCCGTGCGTAAGGCGGCTTTCTCCGACGCGGTTCTCAAGGACCAGCTCAACAGCAAAGTGCTGGATCTGGGGAATCAGCGCCACGTGGTGCTGCGCGTCACCGATCATCAAAAGGCGCAGCGCAAGCCGCTGGCCGAGGTGCGCGACACGATTCGTAGCCGTCTTATCGCCCGGGAATCGCAGCAGCGTGCCAAGAAGGCCGCGCAGCAGGCGATGGCGAAGGCGCGGCAGGGCCAGTCGCTCGAGCAGATCGCGCAGGCCGGCAAAGGGGCCAAGCTGACCCAGGCAGGTTTCGTCGGCCGTGACGACAGCAAGCTCGATCCGAACGCGCTCGGTGCCGCTTTCGATATGCCGATGGCACAGAAGAAATCCGCACCGACTCAGTATCGGGTGGTGTCCACCGATAACGGCCAAGCCGCGCTTGTCGCAGTCTTGGGGAGTCGGGTTCAAAGCGGTGGTGGCCAAGGGCCGAAGCGCGCCCAGATTGCCCAGCAGCAGAGCGGTTATAACGCCAGCCTCGAGTACAGTGCGCTCGACCGTTATCTGCGCAAGCAGGCCGACGTCAAAATCCACAAGAGCGCGATGAACTGATCGGCCCCGGCGTCGGGAACGACGCAGCGGCCGGGAGCGAAGGCCGCTGTGGTTTGAACTAAAAAAAGCCGGCCCGCATAGCGGGCCGGCTTTTTTATGCCGCCGTTTCGTGGGCCGGGTCGTTATTCTTCTTCGAGACGACTCATGCCCATGACGCGATACCCGCCGTCGACGTAGATCACTTCGCCGGTGATACCCGAAGCGAGGTCGGAGCCGAGGAAGGCGGCGGCGTTGCCGATTTCTTCCTGGGTGACATTGCGCTTCAACGCAGCGCTGTCGCGCGCATAGTTCAGCATCTTGCGGAAACCGCTGATGCCGGAGGCTGCCAGCGTTTTGATCGGGCCCGCCGAGATTGCGTTCACGCGGATACCGCGCGGACCGAGATCGGCCGCAATGAACCGCATGTTGGACTCGAGACTCGCCTTGGCAGGGCCCATCACGTTGTAACCCGGCATGACGCGCTCGCTGCCGAGATAGGTGAGGGTAATCAGCGAGGCCTTGTCCGAGAGCATCGGCCGAGCCGCCTTGGCTAACGCGGCGAAGCTATAAGCGCTGATATCGTGGGCGATACGCGAGGCATCGCGCGAGATACTGTCGAGATAGCCGCCGGACAACGCCTCTCGCGGCGCGAAACCGATGGCATGGACCAGAATATCGAGCGAATCCCAATGTTCGCCGAGCTGGCTGAACAGCGCGTCGATCTGGGCGTCCTCGGCCACGTCGAGCGGCAGCACCGCGACCGCGCCAAGCGCCTCGCCCATCTTTTCGACACGTGGCTTGAGCTTGTCGCCCTGATAGGTGAGCACGAGCTCCGCCCCTTGTTCGCGCATGGCATTGGCAATGCCATAGGCGATCGATCGTTCGCTGGCCAAGCCTGTGATCAAGGCTTTTTTGCCGTCAAGAAACCCCATGCCTTCTCCTGGATTCGTGTTGTAGCGCTATCGTACCGGGCGCGGTATCAACCTGATACCTCGGGCTGTAGCCGCAGCCGTTCGCCGGGCTGTAGTGTGGCCCCGGAACTCATGTCGTTGAGACTACGCAGCGTATTGACCTGCATCGAGAATCGGTTCGCGATCGACCAGAGCGAGTCGCCCGGTTCGACTTCGTAGAAACTCGGCAGCGGTGCCGGACCGTCGACTGCGATGGTCGAACCCGGCTGCAGCGGCGTGCCCTTGTCCATGCGGTTCCAGCGGCGAAGCTGCTTGACCGTGACGTCGTTGTTCTTGGCGATCGACCAGAGCGAGTCGCCGGCGTGGACCACCACGGTGCTTGGGGCCGGCGGCTTCGCCGAGCCGGGAATCTCGATCTTCTGGCCCGGGCGCAGCGTATTGACCGACGACCCGTTGGCGCTTTTCAGGCTGGCTACGCTCACGCTATAGCGGTGTGCGATATGCCACAGCGTATCGCCGGATTGCACCACGTAGGTCTGAGTCGGCTCGGACGGCGGTGCGGACTCATGCGAACCGGGCCGCGGTACCGTCAGGGATTGTCCAATGCGGATTCGGTTGCCGTGCAGATTGTTCGCCTGACGCAGCGACGCCACGCTGACGCCGTAGCTGTGCGCCAGTCGGCTCAGCGAGTCGCCGCGACGCACGATATGCGTCCGGCGATCGATCAGATGACTCGGGTCGATCCTGGCCAGCTTGCTCCGGAAAGCCGACGCCTTGGCCGCCGGGACCAGCAATTCATCATGGCCGCCGGGCTCGCTCGCCCAGCGCCGCATGCCCGGGTTGAGTTTGCGCAGGCGCGTCTCGGAAATGCCGAGCATGTGAGCGGCCACTTTCATGGACGTCTGGCCGGGCAGCTTCACGACGCGGGTGCGTGGCGCGTTGGCCAGCTTCGGCCAGTTCACGCCGAAGCGCGCCGGCGTCATCATGATACGGCGCAACGCTAGCAGCTGCGGTACATACTGCGTGGTCTCGTCGGGCAGATCGAGATCCCAGTAATCGGTGGGTTGGTCGTTGGCGCGTGCCTTGGCGATGGCATTGTCGACGCGACCGGGGCCCGCATTGTAGGCCGCCAGCGCGAGCAGCCAGTTGCCGTCGTAGCGCTGATGGAGCGTCTGCAGATAGTTGAGCGCCGCATCGGTGGAGGCGATCGGGTCATCGCGGCCGTCGTACCACCAGTCGCGCGGCAAGCTCATATGATCGGCCGTGCCCGGCATGAACTGCCACAGGCCGCTCGCGCCCATATACGATTTGGCCGAGGGGTTGTAACCGCTCTCCACAATCGGCAGCAGGGCGATCTCGGTCGGCATGTTGCGTTTTTCGACCTGATGCACGACATGCCATAGGAAAGGCTTGGCACGCTGCAGCGACAGGCTCAGATGGTTCGTATGCGTCGCATAAAACTGCGTCCACACACGAACCGAGCGACGTTCGTCGTTGGGGGCCAGCTTGAACCCGGAGCGGATCTTGGACCACAGGTCCTGGCTCGGGGCGGGCCATTTGTGCGGCACATAGTTCGTGCGCGCGGCCGGTGCTTCGTAGCTGGTTTGGTCGGTATCACCGTTGGCAGCCGCCTGGCGCAGGGCCTTGGAGGCCGCAGCCGGAACCGTGGAAGGCTCCTTGCCGGATGTCGAGTCGCCGGTCGCGGCGCTGGTATCGCCATGCGGCGCCGTCGCGCAGCCGCTGACCAGGCCGGCCACAAGCAGGCAGCCCAGAATCGGTCGAACGGTGTTCGGTCGAAAACGCGGCCCGAGCCGCGTGCAAGATTTTTCAGCTCGCATCTTTCCAGTCGCGTAAAACCCCGAAAATGTCCCCTGGATCGGTAAGTTCACGGCCGGCACGTTGGCTAGCCGTCGCTCTGACCCCCTCGTCATCCCAGCGCAGGAACGGGTTGATCAGGCGTTCCTCCGCCAGCGTGCCTGGCAGGCTCGGTTGGCCCGCTGCACGTAATCTATCGACTTCTTCGATCGCTTCTTGAATCGCCTTGCTGTCGGGTTCGACCGCTTGGGCAAAGGCGAGATTTTTTTGGGTATATTCGTGGCCGCCGTAAACGCGCGTCGCGTCCGGCAGGGCCCGCAGGCGGGCCAGCGACGTCTGCATCTGATCGTGTGTGCCCTCGAACACACGACCACAGCCGGCCCGGAAGAGGGCATCGCCGGCCAGCAAAACACCGTCGGTGACATAGGCGATATGGCCCAACGTATGCCCGGGCACGTCGAGAACCTCGAACGTTGTGCCGATGAAGTCCAACGTCAATCGATCGCCACCGGCTACGCGATGGTCGATGTGGCCGATCCGGTCGGCTTCCGTCGCCGGTCCATAGACCGGTGCGGGATGGTCGGCCAGCAGTGATTTCAAACCACCGACATGATCGCCGTGGTGATGCGTGATTAGATAAGCGCCGACTTCTAGCCCGTTTTCGGCCAGGTAAGCGGCCACGGGCGCGGCCTCGCCGGGGTCGACCACGGCCACCTGTTGGCTATCGTCGCTCGCGACGATCCAGATATAATTATCCGACAGCGCGGGTACGGCTTTGACTTCAAGCATCGCCGAATGTTGCCAACGGCCTGAGGCAAAATCAATTGTTTCGATTTGTGGCGGATGATGCGACAGCCGCGCGCGCCTGGTTCGATTCGCCCGCGGCCGAGTCCTGGCGGGAACAGGAAAACGCTTTGTTGGCCGAGGTTTCGCCGGGCCTGACTGGGTATCGTTGTATTCAGATCGGCGCGCCAGCGATCGCGCCCGAAACCTGTGATCGGGTCGGTACACTGCGGCTCTGGCGCGCTGATGTCGTGCCTGGGCCCGATGTCGATGTCTGCATCGATGGCCAGAATCTACCGTGGGCCAGCGGCAGCGTCGATGCCTTGATTCTGATGCATGCACTGGAGCTCAGCGCCGAGCCGCACGCCTTGATCCGCGAGTGCGTGCGCGTGCTCAGCCCGCGCGGGCAGCTGGTCTGCCTGGTGTTCAACCCGTTGTCGCCCTGGACGCAGACCCAGGGACTGCGCCGCGCATCCAACCGGTTCGTGCCCCGCGCGATCCCGCCACGCGCGGCACGCCTGGCGGATTGGCTGCGTCTGCTCGATTTCGAAACCACCGAGTGCTGGCGCTATGGCCCGACGTTTCCGCTGTTCGGGCGGCGCTGGCAAGGGCGCGAGGATTCGCGCTGGCTCGCGCCGTTAGCGTGGTGTGCGTCGGGCTACGCGATTACCGCGCGGCGGCGTGCGATGCGACGTATTCCGCCGTCCGGCCGGCGTCTGCTGGCGCGGCAACGCGACCGGGGTTTGGCGCCGAGTCCGGCCGCTGGGCTACCATCGCGCCCATGACGAACATCACCATCTATACCGACGGCGCCTGTCGCGGCAATCCCGGCCCCGGCGGTTGGGGCGCGCTGCTCATCTACGGCGAGCATCGTCGTGAAATGTGTGGCGGCGAAGACAAGACCACCAATAATCGGATGGAGCTGATGGCAGCGATCGAGGCGCTCAATGCGCTATCGCGCCCGTGTCGCGTCGATCTGTATACCGATTCCAACTATGTTCGCCAGGGCATCACCCAATGGATGCACAACTGGAAAAAGAACGGTTGGAAAACGGCCGCCAAGAAACCGGTCAAGAACGCCGAACTCTGGCGCGCGCTCGACGAGGCCTGCCAGCGCCACGAGATCGAATGGCATTGGGTGAAAGGCCATGCCGGCAACGAGGGCAACGAAGCCGCCGATATGCTGGCCAATCGTGGTATCGACGAGATGGCGGCCTCGTAGCCCCGTAATATCAACGGCCGCCAGCGCGCGGCTCGCGCGCCGCTGACCCTCGGCTGCGTCAGGGCGGTTTGAAACGACAGGACGAACCCATGCGACAGATCGTGCTCGATACCGAAACCACCGGCATGGACCCGCAGGCTGGGCATCGCATCATCGAGATTGGCTGCGTGGAGATGGTCAACCGTCGGCTTACCGGCAACGACCTGCATATCTATCTGCACCCGGATCGTGAGATCGACCAGGGGGCGATCGACGTGCATGGCATCACGCTCGAATTTCTGGCCGACAAGCCGCGATTCGCCGAGATCGGCGAGCGCTTGGCGACCTATCTCGCCGACGCCGAGCTGATCATCCATAACGCGCCGTTCGATCTCGCCTTCCTGAACAAGGAAATGTCGGATTTCGATCCGCAGCACCAGAAGCTGGAAGAGACCGGTTCGATCATCGACACGCTGGTCGAGGCACGACAGATGTTCCCCGGCCAGCGCAACAGTCTGGATGCCCTGTGCAAGCGCTTCGAGATCGACAACTCGAATCGTGAGCTGCACGGGGCGTTGCTCGACGCCCAGCTCCTGGCCGATGTCTATCTGCGCATGACCGGTGGCCAGATCGATATCGCGTTGGCCGCCGACGAAGATGGCGAGGGACAGCAGCTTGCCAGTGCCGGTCTGGCGACCTATCTCGACAGCGGGCGCCGTCCGCGCGTGCAACGCGCGAGCGACGATGAAACGGCGGCCCACGAGCAGTATCTCGACATGCTGGCCAAGGCCAGTGGCGATCAGTGTCTGTGGCGGACGTTGGACGGCTGAGCGGCTGTCGCCATCTCACCGGCCACCTCAGTCCGGTGTGGCGCGCGCCCAGCGCCCCCGTGCGTCAGTAATAAAGCCACAGATAAGCGGCGAGCAGCGCGGTCACCCAGAGCAGCATCACGCCCGTCGTCCAGGTGCGCGCCATCACGCCGCGCGCGCCGAAACTGGCCTCGATGCGTCGCCGGGCGCCGCCCAGCCCGATTGTGAGAACGCCGATCGCGGCATCGCGGGCGCGCATTAGTGCCCAGCGAACCGCCGAGACCGTGAACGGTAATGCCCGACGATAGATCCAGTCGCTGTCGATATTGAGCCCACGGACTTCCGGCGGATACAGCCCGCTGCGGAACAGCACGACGAACGCCAAGGCTGCAAACAGCAGTAGCTGCAGCTGATTCACGACATGCGCCGTGGTATAGGGCGAATAGGGCACATCGAACGGCAGAATCGCGTACAGCGGGGCCGGGTACACGCCGATGCCGATACACAGGGCCGCGGTGATCGCCATCGCCGCCAGCATGTTCAGCGGTGCCTCTTTTACGCGATAGCCGGCGTCGTGGGCGAAGAACGAGAAGAAGGGCACCTTGATCCCGGAATGATCGAGCACGCCGGCGGAAGCGACGAGCAGGACGCACCAGGCGATCCAGTGATGGCTGTCGGCCGCGGCGGCCAGGATCATGGATTTCGTGACGAAGCCGGAGAACAGCGGAAACGCCGAGATCGACATCGAGCCGACGATACAGAACACGGTCGTGAACGGCATGGACTTGTACAGACCGCCCAGTTCGCTGGCCTTGACCGTGCCGACGCGGTAAAGCACCGCGCCCATGCTCATGAACAGCAGTCCCTTGTACAGAATATGGGCAAAGGCATGAGCCGCGGCGCCGTTCAATGCCAGCGGGGTGCCGATGCCGATGCCGACCACCATGAAGCCGAGCTGGTTGTTCAGGCTGTAGGCCAGCACGCGGCGCAGATCGTTCTCGATCACGGCATAGAAGATCGGGAACAGCGTCATCACGGCGCCGATCGTGATCAGGAGCTCGGTGCCGGCGTAGCCGCGCGCCAGAGAATAGATCGCGAGTTTGGTGGTATAGATCGACAGCACCACGGTGCCGGTCGGGGTGGATTCCGGATACGCGTCCTGAACCCAGTTATGCAGCAGCGGGAATGCGGCTTTAATACCGAAAGCGAGAAAGATCAGCCAACCGCCGGCCACATTGAGTCCGAGATGATCGAACGCGATCGATCCGGTTTGGTGGTAATGGATGATGGTGCCGACCATCAGCAGCAGACCGGAGATCACCTGGATCACCAGATACCGCAGGCCGACGATATGCGCCCGCACGGTGCGTCGGGCCCAGATCAGGAACACCGACGAGATGGCGGTAGCTTCCCAGAAGATGAACAGCGTCACCAGATCGCCGGCCAGGACCGCACCCACGGCCGCCCCGGCATAGACCAACGATGCGACGTGTTGAACGCGATCGTCGACGTGCAGCGCATACAGCCCGGTCAGGAACGACCCGATAATGAAAATCGTGGCCCAGATCCGGGACAGCCCGTCGACGCGCAGCGTGGTCAGATCGAAGCCGAATAGCGAGACTTGGCCGTGTAGCCCGGTGGGCAGTGCCCAGAGCAGGGCGAGGGCCAGCACCGGCACCGCCAGCAGCCAGATCGCATGCACGAGCCGCGGCGTCACGGCGAGCACCAGGCCTGCTGCCATCAGCAGCAGCGCCGGACTGGCGATCGCATGTCCGAGCCATTCACTCATGCTCGTGCTCCCGGCCCATGCTTTCTTCGAGATCGGCTTCGTCCGGATCGGCTTCGCCGTAGTAGTTCTCGCTGCGCCGCAGCACCGGGCGCAGCGCCTTGGCCGAGAGCACGATGAAGCAGTAGGCGGCAAACCCGGCCAGCGGATAGAAGCCGAACCAGCCGTCGAAGCCGAAGTGCGGATGCTTGGCGTAGAAGAACTCGGAGACCAGCAGCCCGGCACAGCTCAGGCCGAGAATCGCGATCAGGGTTCGGATCACGGCCGGCCGTTCGAACAGGCCGATATCACGTGTGCGACGGCTCATGCGCCTTCTCCCAGGGCCGAACTCACGAAGTCGATGATCGGATGCGCGGCAAAGAACAGAGCGATGCAGCCGGCCGCGGTCAGACATAGTGGTACCACGCAGGCGGCCGGCGCCTCGCGGATCGCGGTGGGCACATTGTTATCGCCGCGCAGGAAGAACGCCCGCGCTGGAATATCCAGCAGATAGACGATATTGAGCAGCGACGACAAGGCAAGCACGCCCAGCAGCGCATATTCCTCGACGCCGGCCGAACCCGACATCAGATACCACTTGCTCCAGGCGCCGCCCATGGGCGGCAAGCCGATCAGCGACAGGGCGGCGATGGTGAATGCCGCGAAGGTCAGCGGCATCGCCCGCCCCATGCCGTTGAGCTGGCTGACATATTTGCGATGCGTTGCGGTGTAGATCGCCCCGGCACAGAAGAACAGCGTGATCTTGCCGAAGGCGTGGGTCACGATATGCAGCGAGCCGCTGACCGCGCCGAGCTTGGTGGCCAGCGCGCTGCCGAGCACGATGTACGACAACTGGCCGATGGTGGAGTAGGCCAGCCGTTTCTTGAGGTTGTCGCAATAGATGGCGATCACCGAGGCCAGGATGATGGTGATCGACGCCAGCCACAGAAACGGCTCGCTCGCACCGGTCTTGAAGGCGTAGTCGAGGCCGAAGATATAGACCGTGATCTTGAGCACCGAGAACACACCGGCCTTGACCACCGCCACGGCATGCAGCAGCGCCGATACCGGCGTCGGCGCGACCATCGCCGAGGGCAGCCAGCGATGCATCGGCATCACCGCGGCCTTGCCGATGCCGAACACGAACAGCGCGTACAGCGCCATTGCGCCCTTGGGCCCGAGTCCGGTGTTGGCGAGAATGCCGCCGTGGGTGAAGGTCAGCGTGCCGGCCAGCATCCAGGTGATCACGATCGCCGGCAGAAACAGGCCGATGGATGTGGTCAGCAGCACGCCGAGATAGATGCGCCCGCTGACGCGTGATTCCGCATCGCCGTGATGGGTGACCAATGGGTAGGTCACCAGCGTCATCATCTCGTAGAACAGGAACAGCGTGAGCAGGTTGCCGGCCAGCGCAATGCCGATCGCCGCCGAGATGGCCAGCGCGAAGCAGATGAAGAACCGGGTCTGATGGCCTTCCCGGTTGCCCCGCATATAGCCCGCGGCATAGAACGTCGTCAGCGGCCAGAGCGTGGCGGCGACGAGTGCGAACACCAGCCCCAGCGGCTCCAGCGTGAAGGTGAAATCCAGCCCAGGCAGAATCGAGAACAGCGTGACGCTCGGGCGTTCGCCGGCCGCGATCGGCCCGATCAGCAGGATCGCCCCGGCGAGCAGTACGAGGCCGGTGATGACGCTCACGGCTTCGCGCAGGTTCGGCCAGCGGCCGGCCGCGCCGATCGCGAGCGACATCACGCCCGGCCAGGCGACCAGCGCGATCAACCAGGCACCGCTCATGCGCCGCCCCCGATCAATGCGTGCGCCGCACGCCCGGTGGCCGTGAGTTCCGGCGAGGCATGCAGCCCGATCGCCACGTTGAGCGCAATCAGCGCCCAGGTCGCGATCTGCATCGCAAGCGGCGCTTCGCCGGCGTCGTGGTTCGACGCCTCGGCGTCGCGCGGGCGGAAATACAATGCCTCGACTACTTTGCCGACATAGATCACGGCGAGCAGCGAGGCGATGAGGACCAGCGCGGCGATCAGGTAGTGGCCGGCCGCGAGGATCGCCGACAGCAGTGCCCATTTGCTGATGAAACCCGCGGTTGCCGGGACGCCGATCAGACTGAGCCCGCCGACGACGAACGCCGCGGAGGTGAAAGGCATGGTGCGCCCCAGGCCGGCCAGATCGTTGATCGAGGTGGTCCGTGTGCGCCAGGCCATCGCCCCTACCGCCATGAACAGGGCGCCCTTGATCAGGCCGTGGTTGACGATATGCACGAGCGAGGCCGACAGGCCGGCTGTGCTGGCGAGCGCGAAGCCGGTCACGATATAGCCCATCTGCGCGACGCTCGACCAAGCCAGCAGGCGTTTGACGTCGGTCTGGAAAATCGCCGCTAGCGAGGCCGCGATCATTGCGATCGCCGACAGCCCGAGCAGGACCTGGTTGAGCGGTAGTTGCTCGAATGCATAGCTGGCGCCGAAGACCGTGAACACGAAACGGATCAGCGCATACACCGCCACCTTGGTGCTGGTCGCGGCAATGAACGCGGTCACGGACGACGGCGCGTAGGTGTAGGCATTGGGTAGCCAGATATGGGCCGGAAACAGGGCGGCCTTCAGACTCAGGCCGACCACGATAAAAGCGAGCGCGGCCTGGCAGGTGCGGGTATCGAACACGGCCGGCAGGCGCGTCGCCAGATCGGCCATGTTGAGCGTGCCGGTCATCATGTACGCCAGCCCCACGCCGATCAGCAGGAAGGTGCCGCCGACCGTGCCCATGATCAGATACTGGAACGACGACAACAGCGCCCGGCGCTTCGGCCCCATGGCGATCAACGCATACGACGACAGCGACGAGATCTCCAGGAACACGAACAGGTTGAAGGCATCGCCGGTGACCGTGATGCCGATCAGCCCTGCTAGGCAGGCCAGCATCAGCGCATACACGAGATACAGCCGCTCCGGCTCGATCTCGCGGGCCAGGCTGGCGCGGGCATAAATCGAATTGATGGCCGCCATGCCGGCCACGAGCAGCAGCACCACGGCGTTGAAACTGTCGATCACCAGCTCGATGCCGAACGGTGGCGCCCAGCCGCCGACCGCGTAATCGATCGGCCCGTGAGTTGCGACCCGCGCAAACAACGCGCACGCCATGGCGAACACCGCCCATGTGCAGGCGAGATAAAGCGCCCAGGCCGCGAACGCCCGATGGGCCAGCACGACCAGTGGCATGGTGAGCAGCGGCACCACTACCACGAGAATGGGGAATTGCGAGACGAAATGGGCGATCATCGGCGCGGGTCGTCCTCGTGCTCGGCGCCGTCATCGCCGCCGCTCGGTGCATGGGGCTCGGCGGCCTTGGCGGCTCGCGAACGTTCGTCTTCCTCGGCCTGTTCGGCGTCCTGGGTGGCGAAATCAGCGGCGAGCACGTCGTCCTCTTCAATTGAGCCGTAGGCTTCGTGGATGCGTACGATCAAGGCGAGGCCGAGTGCCGTTGTCGACACGCCGACCACGATCGCGGTGAGGATAAGCACCTGCGGCAGCGGATGGGCGTATACCGCATGGTCGCCGGCGGGACCGTCCATCAAGATCGGCGCGGTCGCGCCGCGAATCGTGCCCATGCTGATGTAGAGGATGAATACCGACGTCTGGAAGACGTTGAGCCCGATCAGTTTCTTGACCAGATTGTCGTGCGCGATGACGGTATAGAAACCGATCATCATCAACGCGATGACGACCCAGTAATTGAACAGCCCCGGTACGGTCTCGGTGAAAAAGGCCGTCATGTGTCGCGATCCTCGACGCGACCGCGCCCGGCAAAGACATAGAAGATCGCGATCATGATCGAGGCCACGGTGACGCCCACGCCAAACTCCACGATCAACAGGCCGTAGTGCTGGCCGTGAATCGGATCGTGAGCGAGCACGTCGTAGTCCAGGAAATTACCGCCGGCCAGCATGGTCGCGACCCCGGTGCCGCCGTAGATCAGCACTCCCAGCGACGCGGTGATGCGCAGGGCGGTCGGCGGGATGGCGCGGCGCGCGGCTTCGACGCCGAAGATCAGCCCGTAGAGGATGATGGCACTGGCGCCGATCACGCCGGCCTGGAACCCGCCGCCGGGGCTGTAGTCGCCGTGAAACTGCACATACAGCGCAAAGATCAGGATCGGCGGAATGATGAGCTGCGCTACCACGCGCAGCACGGTGTGCTCTCGCATGATTACGCCTTGTTGGATCGTTTGCCGCGCCGGCTGCGGCCGAGCAATATCAGGACGCCGAGCCCGGCGGTGAACACCACGGCGGTCTCGCCGAGCGTGTCGTAGCCGCGGTAGCTGGCGAGCACTGCCGTGACAGTGTTGGGTACGTCGATCTCGTGTTGCTCGGCGACCAGGTATTCGTGCCGCAACGGATGTGTCTGCACGGGCGTGTCTTTGGCGCCGAAATGCGGCATGTCCAGGCTCGCGTAGACCAGCATTGCGCCCGTGGCGAAGGTGACCACCAGCCCGATGACTTGGCGCGACGCCTTGACCGGTTTCTCCCGGGCGCGCGTCAGGCCGAAGGTGGCGAGAAACAGTACCGTCGTCACGCCGGCGCCCACGGCGGCCTCGGTCAGCGCCACGTCGGGCGCGTTGAGCAGGGTGAACAGGCTCGCCGACAACAGGCTGTACAGCCCGGTGAGCATGGCCACCGGAAACAGGTGCCGCATGCCGGCCAGCGCCAGGGCGACGGCCACCAGGAACACCAGCAGACCGAAGTTGAGCAGAATCTCGGTGGTCATCGGCGGGCTCTCTTTTCGGAGGCGGGGCGGACGCCGTCCTGACGCGCCGCACGCGCCAGAGCATGGGTGGCAGTCGGGCTGGTGATCAGCAGGAAGACCACGATCAACACCAGTTTGGCCGTCGTCAGCCCGAGCCCGGCCTGGAACATGAGGCCGATCAGAATCAGCAACATGCCGCCGGTGTCCGCCACCGAGGCCGCGTGGATGCGGCTGTAGAGATCAGGCATGCGCAACATGCCGTAACCGCTGATCACGCAGGCGAGCGCACCGGTAACGATCAATAGCCAGCTGACGATGTCGGCAATCAGACCGAGCATGACGGGGCCTCCCGGAAGCGAGCGACGGATTCAGACATCGGCGTCGTCCCGGGCATCGCTATCCCAGCCGAGATCGCCGTACTGCATGAACTTGAGCACGGCGATGGTGCCGATGAAGTTGATTAGCGCGTAGGTGAGCGCGAGGTCGAGGAATTCCGGCCGCCCGGCGAAAAACCCCAGGAGCGCGATCAGCAGCACGGTCTTGGTGCCGAACAGATTGATCGCGAGGATGCGGTCGTAAACGGTCGGCCCGGCGAGTACGCGTACGAGCACCAGCAGCATGGTCATTGCCACGCCGATGAGTCCGGCAATGAACATGTCAGCTCTCTCCGTGTTCCAATCGCGCGACGCGCCGCGCCATGGTGCCGGCTTCGATATCCGCTGCGCCGTCTTCGGTGAGCGCATGCACAATGGCTTCGTTGTCTTCGAGTCCGACCGTGACCGTCCCCGGTGTGAGCGTGATGGAATTGGCCAGAATCGCCTGGCCCAGCGGATCGTGGGTCCGGGTATCGATAATCACCGTGCGCGGCGAAATCGCCGCACGACCGCGCAGCAGGCGCGTCGCCACATCGACGTTCGAGCGCACGATCTGCAGGCCCAGCCAGAGCGTATAGCCCGGCAAGCGCGGTAGCAGATGGAGCGGGACCGATTCGTGGCTCACGATGCCGAGACGTCGGCATAGCCAGACGACGAATACGCAGGACAGGGCGCCAAGCGCCATCGTCAGCGGCGCATAGTGCCCTGACAGCAGCAGCCAAAGAACCGCTAAACCCGTGGCCAAGCCGAGCAGATAACGCACGCCCACCCCTCGATGCGATAACGATGAAAGACGGTACAAAAGCCCGTGCGGAGGGTCAATTCGTATCTTGCGTCGTCGCGGCCTCGGCGCGTGCGGCGAGGGCCTTGCGGCGCCGATAGGCGAGGTACGCGATGATCGCGCTGGCGACCAGCAGGCCGGCGGAGATCATGAGCTGGGTACTGTCGATAAGTTGTTCGGGCGAGAAGCTATTACGCTTGAGCAGTTTAGGCAAATTCACCGTCGCCCCGAACGATACGAACGTCACCATGGGGGGCAGCATGCCGATCACGCTGCCGGCGGTGTACGACAGCCACGGCACGCGCAACAGCCCGCAGGAGTAGTTGACTAGGTCGAACGGGAGAAACGAGGCCCGCAGCACGAGAACCGTCGGAAACGCTTGTTCGACCAGTAGCCGACGGAATGCCGCGATGCGCGGGTTGCGGTCGGAGTGCCCGTCGCCGTCGACGTCCGTACGGAAGAATCGGGCCAGCAGATAAGCGGTCTGGGCCGAGGCGTTTTCGCCCAGCAGGGCGAAGATCAATCCCGGGAAAAAGCCGAACAGGCTGCCGCCGGCAATCGTGAGCCACATGGCGGGGAAGAAGGTCAGCGGGCGCAGGGCATAGATGATGATATAGACGATCGGCGCGATCGGGTTGTTCACCACATAGTCATAGACCAAGCGCATGATTTCGCGCACGGTCAGCCCCTGGTGCCACACCCATAGGCCCAGGCCGATCAGCACGAGAACCCAGATCAGACCGAAGATCAAGCGAAGATGACGACGATGTCGGCGGGTTGCGTTCATCTTTTGTCGGCGCTGGCCGTGATCAGTCGGAAATAGGGCGGCTGTCGCTCGCGACTGCGAATCGCGCAGTCGCGCACTGTGAGGCCCGCTTGTTCGAGCCAGCCACCGATCTGTTCCGGAGTGAAACCCAGGTTAACGTGATCGTAGGCGGCCACGGTTGCCTCGTGTTCGTGTTGTGCGATCGTGGCGACGACGAGCCTGCCGCCGGGGCGCAGGACACGCGCTCCCTCGCCGAGCGCGATTGCGGGCTGCGCACTATAGCTCAAGGCATGCAGCATAAACACCTGATCGAAGACGTCGTCCGGCCACGGCAAGGCGTGCATGTCGCCGACCTCGAAGCCGACGTTGGCGCGATCCGCCAGGCGATGCCGTGCGGCCTCGATGACCGCGTCGCTGAGATCCAGGCAGGTGAAACGCCGTGCTCGCGGGCTCAGCAATTCGGCCAGCACGCCGTCGCCCGAACCCACGTCGAGCACGTTGCCGAGATCGAGTAGCTCGATCATGGAACGGCTAACCGCCTCCCAAGTGCGTCCCGGCGAGTACTGCCGCTCCATGCGTCCGGCGACCGACTCGGCCCAGCCCCCGCGCGATGACCGGCGTCGTGCGATTTCGGCCGCGCGTTCGCGGTCCTGGGCCAGCTGGGCGTCGTCGATGCGTTCCGACAGCAGGTTCCAGAGCGGGCGGATGTCGCGCGGCCAGCAGGTGGCATCGACGGTGTAGCGGTTGCCGACGCCCAGGCCGCCGTCGACGACGAGCCCGGCTTCACGCAGCCGCGCGAGGTGACTGGAAATTCGGCTCTGCGTGAGCTGGGTGACCGACGTGAGCTCAGCCACGCTCAACGGCTCGTGTCCCAGCAACAGCAACAGGCGCAGCCGTGTGGGCTCGGCCAGAAGCCGTAGAAGCTGGGAACTATCGTTGAGATCGAGCATGCAATGAATTCAGCGAACGGATGAGCGCACGGCAAGCATCCAATAAAAAGGCCGCTCGTGGAGAGCGGCCCCGTGAGCAATCGAGCCGGCGGGTCAGCTGGTGGACGAACCGGTGCCGCCGGTCGAGCCGGAACTGTCGCCACTCGAGGAGTTGCCGGAACCGTTGGACGAGGATTTAGAGCCGGACGACGAACGTTTCGTTGCGGTCGATTTGGCGGTCGACGATTTCGATCGGCTCGAGGTGGATTTGGCGCCGGACGTTCGTTTCTTGGTGCCGGTCGTCTTGCTGGTCGAGCTGGCGCTTCGGGTCGATTTGCCGGTACCGGAACTGCTCGTACTAGCCCGCTTCGAGCTCGTTTTCTTGGGCGAACTCTTGCGGGTCGAGGTCTTGGTCGTCGATGTCTTGCCCGAGGCGGCTCGCGACGAGGAAGACTTCGAGGTTGACGCTTTCGACGTGCCCGACTTCGTTTTGCTGCTGGCGCGCGATTTCGAGGTGCCCGTCGAGGTCTTGGACTTCGTGCCGCCGCTGGCGCCGGACGATTTGGCGGAGCCGCCGGAACGCGCGCCGGTCTTGGCCCGGGTAGTGCTGGTGCGCTTCTTGGCGGTCGAGCCGCCGCTGGTACTGGCGGTGCCGCTGCTCGCGCTCGACGAGCTCTTGCTCGTCGCCGGCGGCGTCGTGCTCGCGGGTACGGCGTCAGCCGCATCCTGCGCCGCGTCGCGTACGCTGGAGGCGGTTTGCTCGACGGCCTGTTCGGCTGTTTTTTCCGCGCTATCCGCCTGGCGCGTGACTTCGGCGCGTGCTTTCTCGGCCGCGCGCGCAGCCGCTTCCTGGGCCGCCTCGCTCATCTGTTCGACCCGGGTGTCGGTGCCGCCCAGGTTGTCGCGAATCTGGGTCGAGACTTCACGTCGCGTATTTTCCAGAATCGACAGACTCTGACGGGCGTTCGTCAGAATGCGATCCATCGTGTCCTGCAGCAGCTGGACCTGCGCCACCGCCAGATCACGCGGCGATCCACCGCGTTTAAGGGTCTGCAGACTGGTCAGCGCTTGCTCGTAATGGGTGCGGATCGCCGATAACTCGTGCTCGGCGAGCTGCTCGATGCCGTCATAAATCGCCTTATTGGCCGACGTCAGCGCCCCGGTGTAGTTCCGGCGCAGCGAATCGATATCGCTGCGGATCTGCGTGATGGGATTCTTCTTCGAACGCGCCATGATGAAAACGTCCCTGATCCGGCGGATAAAGCGCTAGATAATCATGCTGGCTGATGACTGTCAAAAACCCGGCGTGCCGGCATCGACGTGCCGGAAGCTGCGCTCGGTAAGCGCTGTTACTAAAAGTGCCGCGGGCGTTGTAGACCGATTGACAATACGCTAGCGTATTGATCGAGGTTTTTACGACGAGTCGGCGTTGAACCGTTGATGCGCCGGCGTCTTTATTCGTTTATTGGAGCGTGTAATCCATGTTGTACGAAGGATCGAAACTCAAGGTCACAGTGGATGGCGATATCGCTGTGCTGTGTTTTGACGCGAAGGACGAATCGGTCAACAAATTCGACGAAGCCACCATGGCCGAACTCGGCGAGGCCGGGAAGGCACTGGCCGAGGCATCGAACATCAAGGGCCTGCTGGTCACATCGGGCAAACCGGCATTCATCGTCGGCGCCGACATCATGGAATTCGGTGAACGTTTTAAAAAGCCCGAGGATGAACTCAAGGCCGGTATGGCCGAATCGCTGGCCGTGTTCAATACGATCGAGGATCTGCCGTTCCCGAGCGTGACGGCCATCAACGGCATGGCGCTTGGTGGCGGCCTGGAAATGTGCCTGTCCACCGATTACCGCGTCATGGGGCAATCGGCTCAGATCGGTTTCCCGGAAACCCGGCTTGGTATTTATCCGGGCTTCGGCGGCACGGTGCGCGCGCCCCGGCTGATCGGCGCCGACAACGCGATCGAGTGGATCGCCGATGGCAAGAACCGCGATGCGAAGAAGGCGCTGGCGGTCGGCATGGTCGATGCCGTAGCCGCCGACGACGACCTGGAGGCCGCAGCCCGCGATCTGTTGGCCAAGGCTATCGATGGCGAATTCGATTGGCAGGCCCGCCGTGCCGAGAAGACCGGTCCGCTCAAGCTCAATCGCACGGAAGCCGCGATGGTCTTCGAGACCTCCAAGGGTTACGTCATGGGCCAGACGAAGGGTAATTACCCGGCGCCGATCGAGGCCATTCAGCGTATGGCCCAGGCGGCTTCGATGGGCCGCGATGAGGCGCTCAAGGTCGAAAGCGAAGGTTTCATCAAGGTCGCCAAGAGCCCGCAAGCGGCCGCGCTGATCCAGCTCTTCCTTAACGATCAGCTGATCAAGAAGAAGGGCAAGAAATACGCAAAGGTGGCGCATGAAGTGAAGCAGGCGGCCGTACTCGGCGCGGGCATCATGGGCGGCGGCATCGCCTACCAGTCGGCCTACAAGGGTGTGCCGACCTTGATGAAAGACATCAAGGAAGAAGCCATCGACCAAGGGCTGGAAGAGGCCGCCAAGCACTTCGCCAAGGGCGTGGAGCGCGGCAAGCTGGACAACCGCGCGATGGCCGAGGGCATGTCGCGCATCCGGCCGACGCTGTCGTATGCCGAGTTCGATCACGTCGACGCGGTGATCGAGGCCGTGGTCGAGAACCCCAAGGTCAAGAAGAGCGTGCTCGCCGAGACCGAAGAGAAAGTCTCTGACCAGACGATCCTCGCATCGAACACCTCGAGCATCTCGATCGACGATCTGGCCACTGCGCTCAAGCGCCCCGAGAATTTTCTCGGCATGCATTTCTTCAACCCGGTGCATCGCATGCCGCTGGTCGAGGTTATCCGCGGCAAGGCAACGTCCGAGGAAGCCGTGGCGACGGTGGTCGACTTCGCCCACAAGCTCGGCAAGACGCCGATCGTGGTCAACGACTGCCCGGGCTTTCTGGTCAACCGGATTCTGTTCCCGTACTTCTTCGGCTTCCAGCAGCTGATCGCTGACGGCGCCGATTTCGCCAAGATCGACAAGGTGATGGAGAAGTTCGGCTGGCCGATGGGCCCGGCTTATCTATCCGACGTAGTCGGCATGGATACTTCGCAACACGTCGAGGAAGTGCTGGCTGCCGGTTATCCGGACCGGATGAAGCAGGACGAGAAATCGTCGCTGGACGTCATGGTGGAGAACAATCGCCTCGGCCAGAAGACCGGCTCGGGCTATTACAAGTACGAGCAGGACAAGAAGGGCAAGCCGAAGCGCTCCGAAGACCCGGAAGCCTACGAGCTGATCAAGACGATCCAGCGCGACGACCAGGACTTCGAGCCCGAAGAGATCGTCGATCGCATGATGATCCCGATGATCATCGAGGCGGCCCGTGCGCTGGAAGAAGGCATTGCCGAAACGCCGAATGAAGTCGACATGGGCCTGATCATGGGTCTCGGTTTCCCCCCGTTCCGCGGCGGCGCCTTCAAGTACGCCGACGCCCAGGGGCTGGCTACCGTCTGCGACAAGGCCGACAAATACGCGCGGCTGGGCAAGCTCTACGAGCCGACCGAGCGCATGCGTGACATGGCCAAGAACCACGAGACCTATTTCCGGATGTCGTAGCGCGTCAATCGCAGCCACGCATCCCATCCTTTTTTCGGAGAACCTCATGCAAGCCAATGGCAGTAATGAAGTCGTGATCGTCGACGCGGTGCGCACCGCGATGGGCCGCTCCAAGGGCGGCATGTTTCGCGACACCCGCGCCGAGCAGCTCTCGGCCGAACTGATGAAAGCGCTGGTCGAGCGCAACAAGCTCGACCCGAACGAGATCGAGGACGTCATCTGGGGCTGTGTTCAGCAAACCAAGGAGCAGGGCCTAAATATCGGCCGCAATGCCGCGTTGCTGGCCGGGCTGCCGCACGCGGTGGCCGGGCAGACGGTCAACCGGCTGTGCGGCTCGTCCATGCAGTCGATCCATTCCGCGGTCGGCGCCATCGCGGCCGGCATCGACGGGGTCTATCTCTGTGGCGGCGTCGAGCATATGGGCCATGTGCCGATGGACTACAACGTGGATATCGCGCCGCAGCTGTCGCGATATGTCGCCAAGCCGGCGGCGATGATGGGCCTGACCGCCGAAATGCTGGCCAATATCCATCAGATCGATCGCCAATCGCAGGACACGTTCGCCTTGCAGAGCCACCAGCGCGCACACAAGGCCAACGTCGACGGCGAATTCGCCGACGAAATCGTGCCGGTGGCCGGCGTCGATGAAAACGGCCATCTGCAGATGTGCAAGGCCGACGAAGTCGTACGCGCCGATGCCAATCTCGATGCGCTGGGATCGCTGCGCCCGGCGTTCAACCCGCGAGGCGGCACGGTCACGGCCGGCAACTCATCGGCGATCTCCGACGGCGCCGCGGCGGTACTCGTCATGTCGGCGGCCAAGGCCAAGGCCCTCGGCATGACGCCGATGGCGAAGATTCGCGGCATGGCTGTGGCCGGCTGCGACCCGTCGGTGATGGGACGCGGCCCGGTGCCGGCTACTCAGAAGGCGCTAGCGCGCGCCGGTGTGAGCCTGGCCGATATCGACTACATCGAGCTCAACGAAGCTTTCGCGGCGCAGAGCCTCGCCGTGCTCAAGGAGCTGGGCATCGAGGATCGTCAGGACGTCATTAACGTTCGCGGTGGTGCCATCGCGCTCGGGCATCCGCTGGGCACCTCCGGTGCGCGGATCACGGGGGCACTGGCGCATATTCTCGAGGACAAGGGCGGCACCCTGGGTCTGGCCACCATGTGTATCGGCATGGGCCAGGGTATCGCGACCGTCATCGAGCGGGTGGGTTAGCCGCGGCAATAACAAGAACGGTTGGGGGGAACGGAAGCCGGCCTTCGGGCCGGCTTTTTTTATTGCGCGCCCGGCGCCCGTGCCGCCGGGCGGCGTCTCGATCACGGCTCTGGCGAACGGCCACAGCCAGAAGCGCTGGCGTATGCTTTGTTTCCGGGGTGCCAGGTCGTACAGTAATCACCCATGGAGCGTTTGCGAACATATCGTGGCCGACGTTGGCGCGCTATCGCCGGCCTGACCGTTATTTTATCGGCCCTCGCGGTGATCGCAGGCACGCCGCCTGATGCCGCAGCCAGCCCATCGACGTTGAGCGTGCCAATCGCCATGCCCGCGAAGGCCAAGCCATTGGCCGCAGTTCGCTCGAAAAACACCTATCCGCTCATCGTGGGGCGAATCGTTCAACTCGGCGGGATCCCCGGCAATATTTCGGCTGTACGGGTCGTCGACGGTTCGGCCCTGCAGCGGACATTTATCATGCCCGATGCCGGGTCGGCCAAGGCGCTTGCGGCAACGCTTGCGCAACAACTGACGCAGGCCGGGTTCAAACCGTTGTTTTCCTGTGACGGCGCGACCTGCGGGCCGCGTTTCCAGAAAGTTTCGCCCGGTTATCGTGCGGCGCCCGCGCATTTCGACGGACCGCTGGCCGGTCAGGTTTATCGTGCGATGCGGCGGCCCGGTGCAAACGGCGACGAGTACGTCGCCCTGCAGATCGCACCGGACGACGCCGGGCTGGCGGTTCAGTTCGACGTGGCCCGCTCGCAGCCGCGAGAAGTCGGGGCGATCTCGGTGGATGCGGCCGAAATGGCGCGCCAGCTCACACAAACCGGGCATGTCGCGCTGCACGGTATCTTTTTCGGCACCGACAGCGTTCGTATCAAGCCGGAATCGCGCTCGATGGTCGATCAGATCGCCAAGCTTCTCGAGAACAAGCCCAAGCTACGATTGTTGGTGGTCGGCCATACCGACAACCAGGGCAGTTTCGCCTATAACCAGGCGCTGTCGGAACGCCGGGCGAAGGCGGTCGTCCAGGCCTTGGTCAAGCAACACGGCATCAACCCGGGTCGGCTCAAACCCGTGGGTGTGAGTTATGCAGCACCGAGCGCGAGCAACGCGACCGCCGCCGGTCGAGCCAAGAATCGTCGTGTCGAGCTCGTGCCCTGGTGAGATCGCACGGTGCTCGACATGGGGGCGGCGATAGCCCGCGCGTGTCGGCCGGCGGTTTGATAGCACGGGACGCGCGTCGCAGCCTCCCGCGTTTCGCCTGATCCGATTCAGTGGTGGGGGGTGACCTTGCCCGAAGCGGTTATTCGTGCAGCTTGAAGACGATCGGGATGATCAGCTCCAGCCGATTGCGTTGCGCGGCGGCCGGCATCGGGGGCAACGGGCGCGACGCCGCCAGCATTCGGCGGGCGGCGGCATCCAGCGTTGGTGACCCGGAAGAAGAGGCAATCCGGCTTTCCAACACCTTACCATCGGCATCGACGGCGAGGAACAGCTTCACCGTGCCTTCCGTATGGTTCTTTCTGGCCTCGTCCGGATAGTGCTTATGTCGGCCCAGCCAGGCGCGTAGTTCGGCGATGTAGTCGTCCGTGGCCTGCTCGCGATTGCCGTAGGCGCCCTGGCGGCTGGCGCCGGCTGGCTGGGTGGCGTCGTGCGCCGTGACTTGCTGTGCCGGGGTGGTATCCGAAAGCGTCTGTTGTGGTGTCACCGATAACGCCGGCGCGATCGACGGCGGACCGGCCGCATCGCTCGGGCCGGCATCGGCGGCCGGCGCAGCAGGGGCGGCGGCGATCTGAGGCGCCTCGGCGGCCGCCGCGTCCGGCGGACTGGATTCTGCCGCGGCGATCGCCTCGGGCTGCCCGCTCGGCGCATTGCCGATCGTCGGTGTGACCGGCTCGGCTGCATCGATCGGCGCGTCCGCTGCGGCGACACTGTCGGACGCTGGCGCGGCCGAAGCGGGTGTACTGGTCGTGTGGCCGGCTTCGTGGCTGTTGTCTTGCAACTGCTCGATCGGCATGTTCTTGATGCTGCGCGGCGAGGTATCCAGCTGGTCGAGCGACACCGTCACGCCGCGCGACGTGTTCGGCGATGGGGGCGGCGCAGACGGCGACCAGATCAGCAACGCGACCAGCAGCACATGCAGCAGCGTCGCGCAGCCGATCGCGATCAGCCATTGCCGCCGCGAAATCCGCATTATCCTTGGGTTGACTGGGTCACGAGCCGCAGGCGATGGGCGCCGGCCGCGCGCAATACGTCCATGAGCTTCACGACGCGACTCGTGGGCAGGCCGGCATCAGCGCGCAGGCGGACCGGCGTGTTCGGTTGGCGTTGCAGTCGTTGCTGCACTGCATTTTCCAGTGCATCTTTCTGTATCGGTTGGTCGTCCAGGGCAACGCGGCCGTCGGCCGCCAGCGAGATTTCGATACCTTGTCGGTCTGCAGGGGTTGGGCTGGTCGAGTGAGGCGGGTTGACGCCCAGCGGCGATGGGGTGGCCAGCCGGCCCGCAAGCATGAAGAAAATCAGAAGCAGGAAAACCACATTCGTCAGCGGCAATACCGCGTCGTCCAGACGTGCGGCCATCGAGTTCGAACGAGGGGCGCGCCGAAAACGCATCAGGAGGCAGGCCCGCCGGCCGCGGCCGCAGTGTTCATGAGCGAGATATCCTGGACGCCGGCCTGCGACAACGCATCCAGTACGCGCACCGTATCCTGCAGTGTGACCCCGTTGCCCGATCGCACCAGTACGCGGCGATCCGGATGTCCGCGCCGGGCCGCGGTCACTCGGGCGATCAGCGTCTTCATCGGCACATAGTGGCCCGCGTAGCGGACCCCGTCCGTGCGCACCTCGACCAGCAGGGCGCCGACGATGCCGTGTGCAGGCGCGCTCCCCGAGGCGGTATCCAGTGTGATTCGATGCTCGTTGGTGAGGTTGTAGGCGAGCATGAAGAACAACAGCAGGATGAACACCACATCGATCAGCGGCGTCAGGCCGATCAGCCGGGCGCGACGGCGTCGGTCGGTACGCCTAAATGACAGGGCGGCGGTAGACGAAGGTGTCATCGGTATCGAGTTCCGCTTCGGTATCGGCCTGCGACGGATCGAGTATGAAAATACGCGTCACGATGCTGTCCATCTCCTGGGCCTGGCGATCGACAAGACGCTCGAACCAGCTGAGCGCGACCATCACGGGCATGGCCACCCCCAGCCCGACGGCGGTGGTCAGTAGCGCCTGCCAGATGCCCCCGGAGAGCAATGCCGGATTGACCTGGTTACCCGCCGCCTGGAGCGCCTGGAATGCCTCGATCATGCCGAGCACGGTGCCAAACAGACCGAGCAGCGGCGCGAGCGATGCGATGACTTCGAGCGTGCGTAGATGCGAACGGAGCTGCTCGAGAATATCCGCCCCGTATTGCATGATCTCCTCGCGCATCCGCGGCTCGGACAGATTCTGACGTTCCTTGAGTTCCAGCGTGCGTCGGGCGACTCGGGCCACCGGACTGCGTGAGCGTCGCGTCGCGGCCAGCGCCGATGGCGCATTGCCGGTTCGGTAGAGCGAGAGGGCTTCGCGCGCCGCGCGGAAGTCGCTGATCCCGGCCGCGCGGAACTGCATCAGCTTGGCGACGATGATCGTGATCGCCACGATCGACATCAGCCCCAGGAGAATCACGACCGGGCCCCCGACCAGCAGTTTGTCGTTGAGGTGCTTGAGCAGTTCGACGAGATTTTGCAGCACTTGTCTACTCCATGGCGCCCGACGGTGCCCCCGGCGCTACTCGATGAATGGCACGCGGCCGCGCTGCGATACGGAAATCAGGGATAGACAGTCGTGGCGTTCTTTGGGCGGGCCATTGCCGGTATTAACGGTGCACTGTAAAACGTCATTGAGCAGCAACTGGCCGATCTGCTTACAGGCGAGCCCCGGAATATCGAACACCTTGAGGCTGGTTTTGCCGGCGGGCATTGGCCCCAGTTGAACGGCGAGACGCTTGGCCACGATGCCGTTGTTATCGAACATCACCACGTCCAGCTTGAACGAATCGAACGCGCGGTCGGTCAGATTCTGCGTCACCAGATAAGCCCGGCATGCATTGGGTACCGACGTCAGTTTGTTGAGCTCGACATCCACCGCCTGCGAACTCGCGGTAGCCGATTTGGATGACGGGGCGGATGACGTATTGCCGGGCGCGGTGCCGGAAGCCGCGCTCTCACTGGCGTCTCCGGCTGTGCTGGCCGCGGCGTTGCTGGCCTGGGCAGTCGAGGCGCCATCGGCCGTCGCTTGGCCGTTATCAGTCTGCGCCCACGCCATGCCGGCGAAACTCAGCGCGCCAATGCAAAGCAGAATGCGGAATCGTTGCATGACCAGGCCCCTCAACGACCGCAGCCACCGAGCCGGGTCGCGCGCATCGCATCAATAACAGGCCGAGTATCGCGATCGCCGTCAGTTGCTGCAAGCCGGCAATCGACAGCCACGGCTGCGGGCGTCAGACTCGATTGTTTATGAAATATGGAGAGCCGCGGGTGACGGTTTTTTCATCGATGGTCGCAGACGGCCACGAACAGGTCTGTTTCTTTCACGACCCGGCCACCGGGCTGCGCGCGATTATCGCGATTCATTCCACCGCACGCGGGCCGGGCGTTGGTGGCGTACGCATCCGCCATTACCGCGATGAGGCCGAGGCCTTGACCGACGTGCTGCGCCTGTCGGAGGCGATGAGCTACAAGGCCGCCTGCGCCGGACTCGCCTGTGGCGGTGCCAAGGCCGTGGTGATGGGGCCGTTTCCCGCTGATCGCGTCGCGGGTATGCACGCGCTGGCGGGCTTCGTTGAACACGTCGGCGGGCGTTATATCGCCACCGAAGACATGGGCATGAGTGAATCGGATATCGCTCGGCTCAACGACGTGACGCGTTTCGCCGTGGGTCGCAGCCTCGCCGACGGCGGCTCGGGCGATCCATCGCCGCATACCGCGCAAGGCGTGATCAACGGCATGCGGTCTGCATTGCGGGCTGCCGGGATGAGCGACGATTTTAACGGGCTCAAGGTCGCTGTACAGGGTTGCGGCAGCGTCGGCCTGGGGGTCGTCGAACGCCTGCGAGCGGGCGGTGCCGTAGTGCTGGCCTCGGATATCAGCGAGACCGCGATCGAGCGAGCACGGGCGGCGGGCGCCGAGATTGTCGCCAACGACGATATTCTGGCCGCTGATGTCGATGTGCTGGCGCCGTGTGGCATTGGCGCCGTGCTTAGCGAGCAGAGTATTCCGACGATTCGGGCACGCGTGATCGCGGGTGCGGCCAACAATCAGCTTGCCACCGATGCCGATGCGGCACGCCTGGCCGAGCGGGGCATCGTCTATGCGCCGGATTTCGTGATCAATGCCGGTGGCGTAATCAACGTGGCCGACGAAATCGATCCGGCCGGCTATGACGGCCAGCGCGTGGCTGCACGTGTAGCAGGAATCGAAGCAACGCTGGACGATATCTTTGCCGAGGCTGCCCGGACCGGACAGACGTCCGCCGCTACGGCACTCGCGCTGGCCCGATCCCGGATCGTCGCCTGAGAAAAACTGGCATCGGCGTCGGTGGCGCGATACCGACCCGCCATAAAAAAGCCGCGCTCCATGAGCGCGGCTTTTCAGATTGCGGGTGACGATCGCCCGCGATGATCAGGCCGCGTTGTCCCACGCAGGCGCGAACGACGGGTTGATCATGCGCCCGTCCTCGGAATGCAGTTTGCTGATTTCGCTCATCTCTTCCTCCGTCAGCTCGAAATCGAATACTTCGAAGTTCGAGGCGACGTGGTCCGGGGTGGACGAACGGGGTACGGCAATGACGTTGTCCTGCTGGATCAGCCAGCGCAGTGCCACCTGGCCGGCGTTCTTGCCGTGCTTTTTGCCGATGCGTTCCAGCGTCGGGTCCTTGAAGACCTCCCCGCGGGCCAGCGGGCAGTATGCGGTCAGCGCGATACCGTGCTCGGACAGGGCGTCCAGCACTGGCTTCTGGTCGAGATACGGATGGTACTCGACCTGATTGGTGGCCAGCGGTTTGCCCGAGAGTTCGGCCGCCTCGTGGATCTGAGTGCTGGTGAAGTTGCTGATGCCGATATTGCGCACCAGGCCCCGGTCCTGCACTTCGTTGAGTGCGGCCAGTGTTTCCTTGAGCGAGACGTCCGGGTTCGGCCAGTGCAGTAGGAGCAGATCGAGATAATCGGTGTCGAGCCGTTCCAGGCTCTCGGCTACCGATTTCTGCAGTTCGCCGTCGGTAAAGCGATCGGTCCAGACCTTGGTGGTCAGGAAGATGTCTTCGCGGGCGACGCCTGAGTTCTTGATGCCGCGGCCGACGGCGTCTTCGTTCTTGTAGGCCTGGGCGGTATCGATATGGCGATAACCGACCTTGAGTGCATGTTCGACCATCGCCTCGGCGTCCTTCGGCTCGAGCTCGAAGGTGCCGAAGCCGATCGCGGGGATCGTTGCGCCATTGGCGGTCACGTTATGCATGGTCAATCCTGTAGTTCCGATTGAAACAAGTGCCGAGACCCTGTGGGGCGGTGTCGCGATAATCAAGTGACCGGTCCGGCGCCGGTTTTCTTGCAATAAAAAGCCCGCGGCGTGTGCCGCGGGCTTGCAGGGCGGGGCAGGCCGCCGGATCAGGCCGCCTTGGCGAAGGCCAGATCCGCCTTGTCGCTGCCGTCCAGATCGACCCGAACGGTATCGCCGGCCACGAACTCGCCAGCCAGAATGCGCTTGGCCAGCGGATTCTCGACCAGTGTCTGGATCGACCGCTTGAGCGGCCGCGCGCCGTAGACCGGGTCGAATCCGGCTTCCGCGAGCTTGTCGAGTGCGGCGTCGGTGATCTCCAGCGTGAGTTCGCGCTCGGCCAGCCGGGCCTCGAGCTCGCGCATCTGGATGCGGGCGATTCGACGGATTTCCGCTCGCTCCAGCGGATGGAAAACGACGGATTCGTCGATCCGGTTGAGGAACTCGGGCCGGAAATGCTGGGCCACGACTTCCATCACCGATTCCTTCATCGTGTCGTAGCCCGAATCCGACAGCTCCTGGATGAGCTGGCTGCCGAGGTTCGACGTCATCACGATGACGGTATTGCGGAAGTCCACCGTGCGGCCCTGACCGTCGGTGAGTCGGCCGTCATCCAGCACCTGCAACAACACGTTGAAGACATCGTGATGTGCCTTCTCCACCTCGTCGAGCAGGATCACCGAATACGGTTTGCGACGCACGGCCTCGGTTAGGTAACCGCCTTGTTCGTAGCCGACGTAGCCGGGTGGGGCGCCGATCAGCCGGGCCACGGAGTGCTTCTCCATGAACTCCGACATGTCGATACGCACCATGGCGTTGTCGGTATCGAACAGAAAGTTCGCGATCGCCTTGCACAGCTCGGTCTTGCCTACGCCGGTGGGGCCAAGGAACAGGAACGAGCCGATCGGGCGCTTGGGGTCCGACAGGCCGGAACGCGAGCGCCGGATGGCGTCCGATACGGCCGAGACCGCCTCGTTCTGCCCGATGACGCGCTCGTGCAGCGAATCTTCCATGCGCAGCAGCTTCTCGCGCTCGGCTTCGAGCATGCGATTGACCGGAATGCCCGTCCACCGCGACACGATCTCGGCGACTTCCTCGTCGGTGACCTTGTTGCGCAATAGCTGATGGTCCGTCGGCTTGTCCTCGGCGGCTTGCGCTTCCTCGAGTTCGCGCTGCAGCTTCGGAATCTTGCCGTACTGGATTTCGGCCATGCGCTCGTAGTCGCCGGCGCGTTGCGCGGCTTCGAGTTCGCGCTTGGCCTGGTCGAGTTCCTCGCGCTTGTTGGCGGCCCCGGCAACGGAGGCTTTCTCCGACTTCCAGATTTCTTCCAGGTCCGAATATTCACGCTCCAGCGCGGCGATCTCGTCGTCGAGTTTTTCCAGCCGTGCCTTCGAGCCTTCGTCCGATTCCTTGGACAACGCCTGCTTCTCGATCTTGAGCTGGATCAGCCGGCGATCGAGCCGGTCGAGTTCCTCGGGCTTGGAATCGATCTCGATACGAATCCGCGCCGCGGCCTCGTCGATCAGGTCGATGGCCTTGTCCGGCAGCTTGCGATCGGTGATATAGCGCTGCGAGAGCTTGGCCGCGGCAATGATCGCGCCGTCGGTGATGTCCACGCCGTGATGCACCTGATAGCGCTCTTTGAGCCCGCGCAGGATGGCAATGGTGTCCTCGAGATCCGGCTCGTCGACCAGCACCTTCTGGAAACGACGCTCCAGCGCGGCATCCTTTTCGATGTTCTCGCGATACTCATTGAGCGTGGTCGCACCGATGCAGTGCAGCTCGCCGCGGGCCAGGGCCGGCTTGAGCATATTGCCGGCATCCATTGCGCCCTCGGCCTTGCCGGCACCGACCAGCGTATGAATCTCGTCGATGAACAGGATAATGCGGCCTTCCTGCTTGGAGAGATCGGCCAGCACGCCTTTCAGGCGATCCTCGAACTCGCCGCGATACTTGGCGCCCGCGATCATCGAGCCGAGATCGAGCACCAGCACGCGCTTGTCGCGCAGCGACTCGGGCACCTCGCCGTTGACGATGCGCTGGGCGAGGCCCTCCACGATGGCGGTCTTGCCGACGCCCGGGTCGCCGACCAACGTCGGGTTGTTCTTGGTCCGGCGCGAGAGCACCTGAATCACGCGACGGATTTCCTCGTCGCGGCCGATCACCGGGTCCAGCTTGCCCTGTTCGGCACGCTCGGTGAGGTCGGTGGTGTATTTATCGAGCGCGCCGCGCTGTTCTTCGGCGTTGGCGTCGTTAACGTTCTCGCCACCGCGGATCGTATCGATCTGTGCGGTCAGGTTGTCGCGGGTTGCGCCCGCGTTCTTGAGGATCTTGCCGGTCTCGGATTTGTCCTCAAGCATGGCGAGCACGACGAGTTCGCTCGAAATGAACGCATCCCCGCGTTTCTGAGCAAGCTTGTCCGAAAGGTTGAGTACGCGAATCAGCGCCTGGCTCGGGTTCACGTCGCCGGTGGCCTCGCCGATGGTCGGCAAGTTGTCCAGGCTCTTCAGGACCTGGTTGCGGATCTCGCGCACGTTCAAGCCGGCACCATCCAGCAGCGGGCGCACCGTGCCGCCCTCGGCATCCAGCAGCGCGAGCAGCAGATGCTGCGGTTGTATTTCGTTATGGTCGCGCCCCACGGCGAGACTCTGGGCGTCGGCCAGAGCCTGCTGGAGCTTGCTCGTGAGTTTGTCCATTCGCATGGTCGGCTTCCCTTGATGAAAACTGATTGATCGTGCCGCGCGATGCACGGCTATCGCTTACCGGTGTAATAAGGCCTGCATTGAACAATTCAACCACCGTTTGATGGAGATGTCGGCCCGGCCGGAAGACCTCGCTACCGCTGATATACTCGCGCGTTTGCCGCCAACCGGCATGATCTAAATCACCTGAGGTCTGAATGTCGAACGCCTATACCGATCCGGATTTCATGCTCGGCGAGGAAGCACGTCCGCTCCGGATCCTGTCCGAGTACATCGAGCCCCGCACCCGGCTGATGGAGCTTGATGTCCACAATGGCTTGATCTTCTGGGGCTCGGCGCGGCTGCGCCCACACGATCACGATCCGGTCGACGGTACCGTCGACTACTATGCGGAAGCGCGTGAACTCGCCCGGCGTATGATGGATTGGACCATGGCCGAGCATGCCTCGGGTGAGCATTACTACATCTGTACCGGCGGTGGGCCTGGCATCATGGAGGCGGCCAATCGCGGCGCGGCCGACGTGAACCCGGAATTGTCGATGGGTTTGAACATCGAATTGCCGCACGAGCAGGGCACTAACGCCTGGGTTCACGAACGGCTGAACTTCAACTTCCACTATTTCTTCATGCGGAAGTTCTGGTTCATGAATATTGCCAAGGCGCTGATCATCTTTCCCGGCGGCTTCGGCACCATGGACGAACTGTTCGAGATGTTGACGCTGATCCAGACCGGCAAGCAGCCGCGTATTCCCGTGGTCCTTTATGGGCACGACTTCTGGCGCCGGTTGATCGACTTCGACGTGTTTCGTGAACTCGGCCTGATTGCCGATGACGATCTGCGCCTGTTCTATCAGGCCGACAGCGTCGACCATGCCTATGATTTTCTGACCGACGCACTCGATGGCCAGGTGCCGGAAGGGGCCAAACGCCAGGCGTGATGAACCGCTGTCGTATCGCGGCCGATCGCGGTGATACGACAGCAGACGCGTGCGAGCGCGCTCATGCCCGGCGGCGTCTGAGTTTTTTGCGGTGGCATCCTGACCGCCCGACGTGGCGTCGGCCGCTGGAGAGCGCTCTACGATGCGGTCGTTGATGGGTTAGCGTACTGGCGTAGGCCCGCTAGACGCGCCCTGATACCGGTGTGGGAGCGGGCCAATCCGGTGCGCCCGGGCTTGGCGTGCCGGACGCTGACCGGTCATTGTCGTAGTGAGTTGCGCTATGGGGGTTGGCAACGGCAATAAGCCTGCTATCATACGCCGCTCGTTAGCCAGGGTTGCCCGGTAACGAAACAGCTTGACGGGGCCGTAGCTCAGTTGGGAGAGCGTCGCGTTCGCAATGCGAAGGTCGGCGGTTCGATTCCGCCCGGCTCCACCATACAATTCAGATACTTGGCGATGCCTGCGAAAAACGCGCAGGGCAGCGTGAGACGGAAATGAGACGGTAACCGTCTCACGCTGTTCGCCAGGTGTTTGTTCGGACAAGACGCAGCATCGGACGGCCATCGTCCTCGCAGACCTTGTCCACGCACTCGATCAGGTGCTCCAGTTCGGCGGCCGAGTAATGGGTCGTCACGTCCCCGCGCTTGTGGCCGAGCAGGTCGGCCCGATCCTCTTTCCCCACGCCCGCAGCGCGCAACCGTCGGCCGAAAGTGTGGCGCAGGTCGTGCGCGCGCAGATTCGCGAAACCCCACGGCGCCTCGCCGCCGATCTTCAACGGGTATTCCTTTGCGGCCTTGGTGCGGGCGCGTTTCCAGCTGCTGTTGAGCATCCGGCCCGTCGCCTGCTTGTGGTAGGTCGTCGGATGGATTGACGGCCAAACCCAGCGCGGATGAACACCGCGCCGCTCGTCGATGATGCGCTGAGCCACTGTGTTCAGAAACACGACGCGCGGCTCGTCGTTCTTCGTGACCCAGCCCGGCACGATAAACGCGGATCGGCGAAAGCCGCGCGGCCCGCCGGCAATCTCGACCTCCCAGTTCCATTCCAGGCTCGTGAGCTCGACATCGCGCATGCCCGTGTGGATATCGAGCGTGGCCATAGCCGCGACGCGCGGATCCAGGTGCGGGAACAGCAGCCGCTGCTCGGCCCACGAGATCGGGTAGGGCGGGCGCTTCGTGTGCTTGGTGGGCAGCGTGCGAATCAGCGGCGGAACCGCAAGCCATGGGTTGCCGTTCGACTCGTGGCGCCATAGGCGTGCTGAGAGCTCCAGGATGCGCTTTACCGGCGCGAGGTCGCGGTTGATTGTGCTGTTCGATACTTCGCGCTGACGATCCTTGATCGGCTTGTTGAGTGTGCCGTCATGCACTTGTCGCAGCGGCAGATGCCCGATGTGTGGCATCCAGATGTCGAGCGCATCGATCTCGCGACGGATCGCCTTGTGGCTAGCGTGCTCCTCCAGATAGCGCGCGGCCGCCTGCTCGAACAGAATCTCGGGCGCTTCCCCGAATTTCAGTTCCTGGCGCAGCTCGTCGATGCGGCGCGCGAGGATCTGTTCGGCTTCGATGCGGTTATCCGTGCCCGTGCTTTCTCGTAGCTTGTGCCCGTCGATTTCTTTCTTGATGTACCAGACGTAGCGGGTACCGTCTTTCGACCAGCGCTTGATGAGTCCGGAAGATTGTCGGGGCATGACGGTCCTTTCTGAGACTGGGCTTTGTAGTATTCGAACAGCCGATCTAGATCGTGCCTATCAACGATTTTTGTGCGTTCGCTGTGGGTCATCACCGTCAGATACGGTCGGTAATCCCGCTTGAACACGTCGCGGCCGACGCCGAGATAACGGTGTGCTTCGCTGATTCGGATGCCGCGGGGCTGCATGTCCATGGGCTATTTCTCGCCCTCGCTGTTCAGGCCCATGCGTAGCTCTTTGAGTCGCGGCAACGCATCCCGCTGACGCATTTCGATGCATTTCTGCATCGCCGCGTGGTCATCGGCGGCGTAATAATTCCATCCAGCTTTAACGCCCGCGGCGTACTGGATATCGCAAAGGCATTCCAGCCGCTCGTTCTCGGCCTTAAGATCGGCGACTCGGGCGCGGAGTTTGCTAACTGCTTTGTCAAGATCCCCAACGAGATAGCTCGTCCCCATGTGCATCATGATCGGCTGCCCCGGCAGCTCGATGCACCTGAATTTTCCGGCGCGTTCCTGTATTTCGTCGTAATCCATATCACTCATAACTACCACCTATCCGGTATGCTGCCGCCTATCCTCCGCTTCATGCGGATCAGCCGGCGGTATTTGACTCCGCCCGGAGTGCGAGACGCGCCGGCGATGGCCGGCCGCAGGAACGCGCCATCCCATACTGCGTAATTGCAGCGAATCGGCTTGTTCGGCCGGATAAACTGATCAATGGCGCGCGTCGTTGTGCTGGTGCGCCGATGGCTGGATCGGAAAATCATGGCTGGCGCTCCTTCGGCGCCGGTTTGCTGGCATCGATCACCGACTTGATGCGCAGGGCGCGATGCCTATTCACGTCTCTCCAGCGCGCCGCCATGCGCGCGATCGTTGATGCCGAATACGTCTTCTGCTTGTGGTCTTCGACGATCCAGCTCGGCAGCTCATCGGAATGCAGCAGGTCAGATGCGATCGAATACAGATCACCTCGATTTTTCTCCTCGGCGTCAGCCCGGCCCTTGGCGCGTACGTCTGAAAGGCTGGCTCGTACGGTGTCGCTATCGCCGCATGCCTTGAACATCAGGCACGCAGCGAACGGGTGGTATTCGCCGGGCTTGCGCAGCGTCATGCCGCATTCTTGGCATTGGTAAGTCATAGGTCGCGCTCCTGCCGGGCCAGCTCCCAAGCTGTCTGCACTCGGTGAAATGCCGCGTTGTCTCCGGTATCGCGATCGGTGTGCGCGGCGCTGCGGGCGCGGCGATACGCCGCCCGCACTTCGTCGTCACTCGCATCGCTGGGCACACCCAGCACGGTCGACCAGTGCTCGCCGCCGGCCGACTCCGGATCGGGCAGGGCGGCGAAGCCGGTAAACGCCCGCTCCATCATGTCGCCAGTTCCCCATCTGCTGATGCCTCGCAGTGCTTCAATGGTTTTTCGGATCGCCTGGACGTTGTCGTTAACTGCGGTCCACTTGTCGCAAGCGAAGCAGTGCTGCGCGTCTTTGTAGGTGAAATAAACGGCCACGCCGGCGTCGTCGGGCGCTTTGCCGCTCGCATAAGGGATGCCGTCTCGGCGTAATGGAATGTTCGTGCTGATGATTGGCAAACGCCCGCCCAGGCGCTTTATCTCGCCTAGCAGCTCATCTCGAGCTGTTGCCATCGACGTGTCGAACCGAGCCGGTTGTGGCCTTTTCGTGCGCGGCCGGCCAGCTGGCCAGCACAACGGAAACGCTTCAGCACTCATTCCTCACCTCCCGTATGCCACTCGCAGTCGGCGCACAGGTCGCTACTGCATCGCCGATGGCAGATGCGGCATCGCTGCACCGTTTCATCGACGACGTCTTCGTCCCAATCGTTGCTCATTGTTATAACGGGATATCGTCGTCAAGATCGTCGTCGAATCCTGGGTCACCGCCGGCCGGTGGCTGGTACTGCGGCGGTGACTGGCGTTGCTGGCCGCCGCGCGCCGGTGCGCCGCCGCGGCTGGCAGCGCCGTAGTTCTGGGCCTGATTGTTCGCCCGGCTCTGCGCGCCGGCGTTGCCCTGCGGCTTGCTGTCGAGCATCTGCAGTTCGTTGGCGACGATCTCGGTCGTGTATACGTCCTGGCCTTCTCGGTTCTGCCATTTCCGAGTCTGAATCTTCCCTTCGATGTAGACTTTCGATCCGGATTTAAGGAACTCGCCCATGACCTCGGCGAGTCGAGCGAAAGCAACGACTCGATGCCATTCAGTACGCTCTTGTTTCTCGCCGCTGTTCTTGTCGGTCCATACCTCGGAGGTAGCCACGCTGATATTGGCAACAGCGGTGCCGCCGGCGGTGTGTCGAACCTCCGGATCGGCTCCGAGATTGCCCAAGATGATGGCGCGATTGACGCCTTTACTGGCCATTGTGGTTCTCCTGTCGAGCAATCTTTTCCTCGCGACGGTGCAGGCGCGCATGCCCGGACCGTGTACACAAAGCGAGGTTGTCGTGGCTGTTGTTGTGCTTGTCACCGTCGATGTGATGAACGACCTCGTCAGGCCGCAAACGACGACCCAGACGTTCTTCCATAGCCACGACGTGAACCGATCGGCCTTTATGCGGCCCTCGGGTGTATTCCACGTATCCGTCGGTACGTGCTGAAGTTCCAACTGCCGTCGCTTCGGCCGCCGCTCGTTTTGATTCGCTGATGCGCTGGCAGTGTGTGGCGCTAAACGTGCGCGTCTTGCCGCGCATTGCGGAGCCAAGGCGGCCACGCTCGCCTGCATTGCGAACACCATCTGACCGGGATCGGAGGATGCCCTGGCGTTTGAAGCGAAACCGAAGCGTCGATCGAGCGATGCCGGTTTCTTTGGACACCTCGGGGATACTCATCCCGGATTGGTAAAGGTCGCTTGCGGTGATGTCCTTGTTGATGCCGCGGCTCATTTTTCGTCCTCGTATTTTTTCAGTACCACCTCGGCAATTTCATGCGCGCGACCGACGATATTGTTCATGCTCGATCGCTCGTATCCCTCGGGGTATCGGACGCTGCGGAGTGCTTGAACAAGTTCGTTTAAGCGGTGATGTTGCTCGTGGTCGAACAGGCCAAATACCGTCATCCCGAACTGCTCATGAGCCCACTCGTCGTGTCCACCGAAAATGAACATCGGAACGCGCGGCACGTTGGCTTCAAGTGGCTCGGCGCCATACTTGCCCGAGCCAAGCATGAGCGTTACGGCTGCCGCATCGATCAGCGACTCCGCCGTGAAGAAGCACTTGTCGCTGGGGTTGATGATTTCGAAAACCGCCGGCGCATCGAACGCACGAGGCGGCACGGCGGATTGCCGTTGCATCGCGTCATGCTTGGCAATCATTTCCATCGCGTCTTGCACCTGCCCGGCCAAAGTGCTGTCGGGTGACGGTTCGCAGTGCCAGTCGCCCGACCCATGGCCGCGGATCGTCGCGCTGTCGCGCTCCATTGTCAGGGTGATCTCGTATCCTTCGGGCAGATCACCCGCCGCTGCATTGGCCAGTCGGTCTACGTTCCCGCGCGCCATCCGTTCGAGATAGCGAATGGATTCGCGTATCGCCTTCACTTGCTCTGTTTCCAGGCCTTCGTAGTCGGCTTGAATAGTGGTGGCCACGTCGTGGAGTTCACCGACGCACTGATCCAGGTAGCGACTGCATGTTTCGGCGTGGCCGCCACGTATATCTCGTTCGCACTCGCCGCATTCGATGCTCATTGCTGTTCCTCGTCGTCTTGGGCGGGCTCCGGCTCCTGGCTATTCAGGGCGCCGCATCTCACGCATTCGGTGTGGGTGAGGTTGGTAAGGGGACCGCGCCATTCGACGCGGCCCCCACAGTGCGAGCAGCGCATCAGGCCGGCGCCGCCGCCATTTCACGGATCGCGCGATACACGGCAAGACACGCTTCGGTGTCACCGATCGCCGTGTGCGCCGCGCCTTCAGGCATGGGCTCGCCAACGAAGTACTCATAGGCCTCCGATAGCTTCGGCATCTTGTAGCGGGAGCGGCCTGTGGACGGCATCTGCATGATCGGTCGCGCCATCAGCCCGGTGCATTCGGCTTCGCCGGTTTTCCAGGCATCGATCTCGGGTTCGAGGAGATAGCGCTTCGTCGCAATCCTGATGATGCGGGCGTCGAAACTCTGGTTATGTCCGACGCGCAAGCGACCGTCCCAGAGACCCATGAATGCGCGAAGTGCGACACCCTCGGGCACGCCGACTACAGTCGCGTAGGCGGTGGTGATGCCGTGAATGTCGGAGACCTCGGCTGGGATATCCCAACCGTTGGGCCGCACGATCATGTTCATGCTCTGAACGATTCGATACGTGTCGAGCTCGACGAGCAGGGCGGCGAGCTGCACGATGTGCGGCTGTTCCGGACTGTCGGACGGCTCTTCCCAGATCGGCAGGCCGGTTGTTTCGCAATCGAAAAATATCGCCAGTTCAGACATTTATATGGCTCCATGCTCTATTGTTAATTACGTCCAATATGGTTGTTTTGCTAACGCCGTAGCGCCTAGAAAGCACAAGGCAAGATTCAGAAGAACCGCGAATCTCTCGAACATTTTCTGGTGTCAGCTTCGACTGTCTTTGCTCAGTCCCTCGGCGTATTGCTGGCGATCGACGACCCTCTACATAAGCGCGCTTCAGTGATCGAGATGTCTTTTCCCTTGATGAGAGGCTTTTCGTTGTTCCGGTTTTGTGGTGCCGGTTATGGTCAGCGGCGCTGATGATTTCTAGGTTTGTTGGCGAATCGTCAGTTCGGTCTTCGTTTCGGTGGTGAACGTGCTCTCCTGGTTTTAAGTCGCGGCCAATAGTTGAAGCTGCGATGACCCGACTTCGGCGCCCATACATCCCGCCATGGACGACTTTCCAATCGAAAAACCGGTGCGGCCTAATCCGCACGCGCCAATAAGGATTGGTTGCGCTGGGTGCGTATTCACCAATGACTTCAATGCCGTGGGGCAGGGTGTATAAGGCTTTGGAAGGTCTGCGACTCATCGGGCGCCGCCGTAGTAGCGATCGAGCATGTGAAGCTCGAGGGCGTCGAGCTCGCGGTTAAATTGGTCGACCTGGTCGCGCAGCCAGTCGATGTAGGGCTCATCGCGATAGATCCGCTTCACGAACAGGGGCAGGTCGCGGCAGTAGGAAACGAAGTCCACGAAGTCGTAACCGCTGACCATCAGCGCGCCCTGCACCTGCGGCTTGTGCTCGGCCGGAAGCGCGTCGTCGAACAGCACGGCCAACTGCAGATCGGGCTTCTTGCTCTTGATCTCGACCAAGCCGCTCACCCCGACAATCCGCCGATCGGGGCTGACACCGACGTTGCCGCGGCGCATGAAGCCAATCGTCTCGATCTTTACGTTCTGCCGGAACGCGTAGTCCTGGGCCGCAAACTCTTCGTCGTGATGCCCACGATCGGTGGCGGGCGTGTCGAAGTTCTCGGCGAGCACGCCGGTCAGCCGCTCGCCGAGAAGGGTGAGCATGTACTTGCGGCGTGTCTCGCTCGGCCGGTCGGCCCGGCCTCGGGAAATCACCTTGTCGAACGCGCTGGCGGTGGGAATACCCATCCGCTCACGGCTCCACTGTTCGCTGTTCTGCTCGCAGTCGATGATCCGCAGCGGCGTCTCGTCGGGCGACGGTGCGTCGGCTACGTTGCCGTCGTCGTCGATATCAAGCGTCCACATGCTCGGCTTCCGTCTGGTGGGCCTCGATGTAGCTGGGCGCCGGGATGCCCGCGTCTTTCAGGCGGGCGCCGACGTGCTGTTTCAGCTGGTCGACGCTGATGTTCTTCGCCCGCGGCGTGGCCACCTCGAACACGATGGTCACGCGCCACTGCTGGGAATCGTCCGGCGCATCCTCGGCGGCCGGCGCGGCCTGCTCGGCCTGCGCCACGGCAGCCTGTACATCGGCCTGTTTCGCCTCAGCTGCGTCCTGGCGCTGGGTTTCGGCCTGCGTCTCGGCGGCGACCGCGGCCTCGCGTTCGGCCATCTGCCGGCGGCGCGCCTCGGCTTTCTGCTGGCGCTCGACTTCGGTCGCGATCATCTTTTGCAGCTGTTCGCGATAGGTGTCGTCGTCGGCGTACAGGAAGTGCTCGACGTGCTGTCGGGCCAGCGGCGTGTCGAGGCCGGCCGCGTAGCAGTCGCGCTCAAGTTCCAGCAGGCGACGCTCGACCTTGTCCTGCAGCGCGCGATCGTCTTTGACGCGTGCCTCGATGGCTTCGCGGGCCGACTTCGAGAGATTGCCCTTGTCGGTGACCGCCGACAGCTTGACCAGATCATCGATCTTGGCCTGGCGGAATTCGTCGTCGACGTTGGCGTCGTCCCATAGCGAGGCCCGGCGTTCATCAAGTAGCTGCCGGGCCTGTTCACGGACCTGAGACTCGTATATGTCGACTTGATCAAGGAGGCTTTGGCGGACGTCTTTGCATTTTCCGTGCAGCGTCTTGGCCTGACTATCGAACTCTTTAATAGGCTTCGATACCTCGCGCACCGCATCTTTACGGCGCTGGTCGATATCATTTGCCAGCTTGTTTAGCTCGGTTGCAGCCTTCTTCGCGTCTTTGATGTTGTCGGGCGTGACCACCATCGACTGGAAATCAGCCAGATGCGCGTCCAGCGCCGCCGACATTTCTTCGAAATTGAGCGATATCCAGGCCGGCTGAGTTTGTATTTCGAGCTGCTGTTCCATGTCACGCGTCCTCGGTCTGTGCGTTGATGCGATCCATCACCAATGAGAAGCGGGTGACGGGAATCTGGTCGATTGATGCGACGCCCAGCTGCTTGAGCAAGCCAGCTTTGTCCGCTCCGCTTTCCTCGATCGCGGCCTGCACCTGGTTTTGTTGTTGGTCGTTGAGCGTGCGCTCGGCGGCGGCAGGCGCCTCGGTCTGCCGTGCAGGCGGCGCCGCTCCATTGCGCTCGCTGCTGACCACTTCGCCTTGCACGATCCGCTCGGCCTCGTCCTGGTCAAAGATGCCGACGAATCCGAACGCCAATCGAGCGCACTGGATCATTGCCTTGTGGCGCAAGAACCGTTTCGTGTGCGACTGCCACGGCCCGATCATCGGGTTACCGTTTTTCATGAACGGCGGGCGGTATACCTCGTCGAGATATTCAGTGATTTCGACGGGGCGGCTGCGGTCCTTCCGGTACATGCGGCAGGTGATGTATTCGGGGCATTTCTTGTGGTGCTTATCGAGTTCGATGAACTCGTCGCTGGCCTCGAAATCCATGCCATCGAACGAGTCGTGCTCGTTGATGATTCGCGACCAGCCGTCGACGCCCACGATCGGCACGATGCCGGCGTTCTTATCGGGGAACGCGTAGATCTCTTTTGTAAACGGGTTCAGGTTGTACTGATCGGCCACGACCAGCAGCGCCATCATCTGTTCGTTGGTGATCGGCTGATCGTTCTTCTGTCGAAAGGCTGTGGCGGTCAGCGTCGACAGCATCTTGTTGGCGTCGACGCCGTACTTATCGCCGATGCGCTCGATCAGCTTTTTCTGGCCGCCGCTCCGACCTTGATTGCTTGCGCCGTTCGTCATGATCTATCTCCTCAAAAAAAGGCCGGCCCGCTGCGCTTGGGGGAATCGGCGAGCCAAGGGGGATTAACTCGCCTGCGGACCGGCCAAACTGGTGAATTACTGCGGGCAGAAGCCTTGCGTCGCATTGACCTGCTGGCACGGCGATGGCGCGCGATGCACCTGCTCGCGCGGGTCATGCGCACCGACCCAGAACACGACCGCGACCAGAAACACGGCAAGCAGAATGGCCGCGCCAATGGCGTCTCGTGTCTCGCGCCGGCGGCGATTGGCGGACCAGTAGTCGCTGTCGTAGGGGTGTTTCATCGTGCCAACCCCTGTTCACGAACCACCGTGGTAGCTGCCCGAATCAATTCGCCGGCGATCGCAGCCGCAACCTCGCTGCGCTTCTCTGGCGTCGACGTCCAGCGCTCGTCGATTAGTCGTCGGCACAGCGATCGCATGTAGGTGCTGTCGGCGGCGGCGCGGATCAGATCGGCCGTATAGCTCGTGTCGGGCACGACCTGATGAGCCGCAATCGACGCGCGATAAATCTCGTCCGAGCAGTCCGGGGCGTGCTCTCGCAATTCGTCAGGCGTCATGCGATCGATCAACGGATATCTGCTTTTGCAGTTCTCGCATTGCATCGTCACGCGCATGCAGTGCTGGTATCCGTCGGCAGGCGATCGATCAATAGCGCGGCGCGGGCATTGGCCGCACGGACGGCCGGTCTCGGCGCACGTTGCGAGACTGGGCGCACGATCCTGCATCCACAGAGCGGGCCCCGGGTTTTGCGCTTCGGACGGCGTCAGTTTTGGTTTGGATACGACGACGCTCACAGGATCACCTCCGGTCGACGATCATTCGCCGATTGCTTGGGGTCATGGTTCAAAGCCGGGAATCGCTGTTCCGACAGCGTGATATGCAGCGTGGCGAACGCCGTCGCCGCGGCCTGTGCTTCTTTGGCTTCGATCGCGTCGGCTGCCGATAGCAGCCCTTCGATCGCCGAGTGCAGGTTGTGCAGCGCCACAGCGGCTCGCTGTGGATCGGCCGCGACTTGTTGTTCCAGTGCCGTCATGTCTCCCCTCATCCGATCAGGGCCACCAGGCCCTGAACGATCCAGTAATCAATCGCGATACCCAGAGCGGGCACGACCAGCCACGCTGTAGCACGGAGTAATGTTTCGACTTGATGGTTCATGTGTCGCTCTGGTTCGCGTGTTAACGGGATCAATCCCGCCTCCTCACAGCCCTGAACGTCGCCGGTGGCTCTTGGCCTTTGGCTTCGATCAGCAACGCCACTTGAGTCTCGGTGTGCGCCAGGGGCAACGGCTCGTCTCTCGTCCCTGCTGGCTGCGTTGTGCTGTCGAGATCAACAATAACCATTAGTGATTCTCTAAGTCAATAACCGATAGTAATTTATTGCGGGTACAACTCGTCTGCGGCAGAGTTTTAGGCTCTTGCACGGGGGGATTTAGATGGTTAACAAAGCTCTTTGGGGCGCGGCTATCGCGCTAGCTATCGTCGCTCAGCCGGCGTTTTCAGACTCGCCGCAATCCGCGAATTACGTAGTTTATGGAATTGGCTCGGACTCATGTGGGGAATGGACCGACAACTGGGCAGGCGACCACCCGAATACCTCAGCTAAGTATCAGGAAGGCCAATGGCTTCTTGGTTACGTATCGGGCTTGAGCTTTTTTGTTCGCGATATGAGGCAGACGGATTCCAGCGGCATGGTCCACTGGGTCACAAATTACTGCCGACAGCATCCGACTGATGCACTGGCTATTGCCGGTGCCAAGCTCGTCGGGCACCTGAGGGGCAAATAGCTCAGGCCGCCACGATCGCGATCAGGACGGTGCCGATAATCTGAGCGGGGGTGTCAATTTCGATGATCGAATACTGGGTGTTCAGCGGCTCAAGGTAGTAGCGGCCGTTCTCGACGTTCAGACGTTTGAACGTGACCTCGTGCGTGTCATCCAGACGCGCCAATACCAGGTTCCCGACCACAGCATCGCGAAGTTCCGGATCCACCAGAATGTACGAGCCGGGCGGGTAACTCCGCCCGCCAGTCGTGTTGATCATGCTGCGCCCCTGGACTTCGGTCCAGAACGACGAGGCACTGCACTTCACGTTCGGCGGGATTGGGTACCAGTGCTCCGCGTCGCCGGGCTCGTATGAGTCGACGACTTCGGCCCAGTTCCCTGCGTTGGCCCAACTCACGATAGGCGCACTCTGAAACGGCGCCTGCACTGGTCGAACATTGTCCCCTCGCACGTTCGTTGTATCAGGCAACGAAGCGTAACGCGGACCACGTCCGGAGAGTAGCCATTCGACGTTGACGTCGAGTTTTTCGGCGGCCTTCCGGGCGTTATTCATGCCCGGCAGTTTTTCGCCGTGCCACCAATTGCGCGCAGTGATCTCGCTCACGCCGAAGTAAGCGGCCAGCGCTTTTTGCGTCGTCTTGATGCCTTGCTCGTTGCAAGCCTGACGAAAGCGTTGAGCGAATTGGGGATCTGCCACGCGCCGTCTCGAAGGTTTTCCGGGGTCGGACCCCATTGTGTGCGTCGCAGAAATTACTTTGGGGGATTGCAAGACGATCACTATCGGTTATTATCGAGGGTAGCCAATACGTGAGATGTCATGAATACGCACAACCCCATCGTTACGCAGGCCGTGAGAGAGGCGGGTGGTCAAACGGCGGTCGCCAGGGCGCTCAATCTTCACCAGCCGACGGTCTTCAAGTGGACGCGCGTTGGTCTGCCGCGCACGGAATGGACCGGCGAGACCAACTACGCGGCAACCATCTGCGACATGGCCAACGCCAATCCGGATCGGTCGCGTCGCTGGACAAAAGACGTCCTGCGCACTCGCGAGGTCGAGCCCATCGAAGGGGTGTCGGCGTGAGCTGCGGTTCATGGATACGCGTCCGGTGTCGTCGGCTTGATGAAACCCATGGTCGTCAGCCGAGCCCGCAAGCGCACGCAATTCCTGTCGTGAGTTTTTGCGACTGCTAGAGCCCGTTGTTCGAGGAGAAAGACATGACGGCACATGAGCCTGATCGCCTGACACAGGCGTTGCACCAGAAGCGTCGCGACATCGACGACCTCGATATCGCGGCAGCCATCGGCGGTGACCGCACCGCAGTGAGCCGCGTATTCAGCGATCAATACGGGATCCGCCTATCGAAGCTTGCGGCGTTCCTCGACCTGATGGGTTACCGCGTCGTGCCTAAAGCCACGGGGATTCGTGAAGTGCCCGAGGCGCACTACCAGTCGCTGGTCGTCATGGCCGAAATCGGCACGTCGTCGTTGCAGAACAGCGAGACGCACACGCGATACAGCCGGCCCCTGAATCGGGTCTGGAGCCCGTCATGATCCCCAGCGCCGCGGAGCTACGTGACGCGATTGCGTACCACAAGCAGCGTGCGCTTGCTGAGCAGTCGGCTGCAATGGAGCTGCAAGCGCAGTACCAACAGCATCGCGAAAAGGCGGATCACCACTGGCGCGAGCTATCGATTCTGGCCGATGGCAATCCCGAGAAGTGCGCGGCGGTTGTTGAGCGCATTAAGTCCGGGCCGGCGGAACACGGTGGCAAGTAGCAATACGACATGAGCGCCAAGGTGACTGGATTCATCCTCGATAACTACCCATATGGCGGCGCCGAGAAACTGGTGGCGCTTGCGCTTGCGGACGAGGCAAACGCAGATGGGGACAATATATTTCCAGGCGTGGCACGTCTGGCCCGTCGATGTTGCATGAGTGAGCGCGGCATCCAGAAGATCCTCCGCCGTATCGAGTCGAGAGAGATCGATGGCGTCTTCTGGTTCGAGCGCGTCAGGGTCGGTGGCGGCGGTCGCCATGTCACCAATCGATACCGTTGCCCGATTGCCGAGCTGGATTTGGCAGTCAGGGAAAGGGCGAATCCTGTTCATGGTTTAGAAGATCAAACCCCGAACAGCGTTCGTGGAAATAACCCCGAACAAGGTTCGGGGTTTGTCGAAAAACCCCGAACACAGAGGTCGGAAACCCCGAACGGGGGTTCACCCGACCCGTTATACCCACCGTACCGTACCGAACCAACGCGCGCGGACGCGTCGAACGAGCAAGCGACGCACGTCCCAGCCACGGTTGCCGAGTGGGGTAATCACCTCATGCACCACTACGGCTATGCCATGAGCGAGGTCATGAGCGTTGCCTCGATGGGCCTATTTCGCGACTGGGTGCAGCGGCAACTGCCGACGTGGCTGGTTGACGACGCAATCGCAGCCGCCCACGCGAAAAACGGCGGCCGTCCAGGCCAGCCCGCCTATTACCGCAATTTCGTCAACCAGATGGCGACCGAGCTTGAGACGGCGCAGCAGGCGCTGAAGAGCGCTCGTGTCGCGAATTTCTCACGGCCGCCCAAAGGCCAGGGAGGATCCGATGCCGGAACCGATTCAGAGCGTGACCAGCCGGGTGTTGCTGGATTCTACGCCGACTTCGGCCGCGACTAATCGTCGTGCGGAGCCACAGTCGCAACAGACTATCGGTGACCTGTTCACGCGTCTCGGGGCGGAGTGCGGCCACAAGTTCACCTCGACCATGCCCGATCAACGTTCGCGCCGCGCGGTCTCTGCGGTCTGGGCCGAGCGACTTTCGGGGCTGGGTTTCGATGACCTGCAACGCGGCATCGATCGGTTGCCGCGGTACCTGCGTGCCCACAACTGGTGGCCGCCGGGTGCCGCCGAGTTTCGCGAACTGTGTCTGCCCGGATATGCCGATTTCGGCATGCCGCCGCTCGATGAGGCCTATGCCGAGGCGACTAAACGGGAATATTCGCATCCGGCCGTCGCGTGGGCGCGCGGGCGATGCCAGCACGCATTCGATCAGATGAATGCGACTGAGGCACGTCGGCGGTTTGCCCGCGAATATGACGCGGCATTGATCAAGGCCCGTGAGGGTTTCGAGTTCCCGAAGCTGCACAAAGCGCTTCCGCAGAAACAGCCGCCGGCCCCGCCGGCAGAACGCCAGCGCGAACTCGCGGCCGAGATGCGCCGGCGCCTGGCTACCGAACGTTTCGATCTGGCCCAGGAGGAGAGTCATGGCAGCACGTAAGTCTCAAACGAAGGTGACCGAGTTGCCGGTGAACGAATTTGGCGACCTGGTCCGTCGGATCCGGAAGGGCGGGCTCACGAAGCCTTGCGCTCTGTTCGCGATTCCCGAGCGCGGTGTCACGAAGATCAACATCAATTCGTCTCGCTATTCCGATTATCGGGACCAGTACGGCGATTGCTTTGTCGGCATCTACGACTGCCGCATTACCGCCGGCGCGCTCGAGGACGATCTCTACCACGCCGGTGTTCGACTGACGGAGCAGGCATGAGTAAGCAGAACCGCCGCGTGGTGGATATGGCCACCGGTAAGCGGCCGGGCGAGCGCCGGACGCGGAAGCGCCGCGTGCATCAAAACAAATACCGGCCGGACAGGGGCGAATCGTGAGCACCGACACCCGAACCATCCGCATCACCGGCGAGCCCCAACGTCGCTATGCCCATCAGGTCGTCGACCGGATCGTGACCGGCGGCGAGAGGGTATGGGAGATCGTCGTCCGGCCGCATGAGGACAAGCGCACGCTTGATCAGAACGCAAAGCTCTGGGCTTGCTGCAGTGATATCGCCGAGCAGGTCGAGTGGCACGGCCGGTACCTGAAAAAAGAGGACTGGAAACAGATCTTCGTGGCTGCTCTGAAAGGACAGGACGCGGTGCCGGGCATCAACGGCGGCTTCGTCGTGCTCGGAGGATCAAGCCGCAATCTGCGGAAGCGCGAGTTCATCGACTTGCTCGACATCATCCAGGCCTTCGGCGCCGATCACGGCGTTGAGTGGAGCGAGCGTGCGGCCAACGTGTTTGATGAATACGAGGTGGCGGCATGAAAGTTCTAGGAATCCTTGGATTCGCCATCCTGGCCGTCCTGATCCTGGCCGCAATCTGGCTCATGCCGCGCGCCCCACACATCGTAAACAACGGCGACTGCGTAGCGATCAACACTGCCGGCCATGCCGTCCAGCAAGTCAACTGTGGCCACGGGCGGCAGGTTGTCGATTACTGGCCCGCGTGGACGCCATACGACGACGCGCCGACGCTATCCGCATTGCAGGAGTCCGGCCCGCTCGGCCTGATCCAGCACGTGCATACGCCGGGCGCCGATATCACGCAGTACGCCGCGCCCAGTATTCCTGAATGGGTCACGCGATCGATCATCGACGCGCCGTTGCCGGTGTTCGAGCACTACGACACGCGGGTATCGCGTCCGATCGCTCAGCCGACCATCCAGTGGCACGACAAACGGCCGGTGACCGAGACGCCGGAGCCAAGCCAGTGGCTGCTGTTGCTGCTCGTGCCGCTGTTCGTTGTGGCGCTATGGAAGCGAGGCCGGGCATGAGCATTGATTACAACGACTTCCTGCGCTCGAAAGTAGAGATCGCCAAGAGCGTTGGATTCCAGATTGACGACGCCGATATCAATCCGCTGCTCAAGCCGCACCAGCGCGCCGCTGTGCAATGGGCGTGCGCCGGTGGCTGTCGCGCGCTCTTTGAGGCGTTCGGTCTCGGCAAGACGATTCAGGAAATCGAATGGGTGCGCCTGACGCTCGCGGCCGCGGCGGCAGCCGGTGAAATCAACGGCGAAGGGTACGGCCTGATCGTCGCGCCGCTCGGCGTCCGGCAAGAGTTCAAGCGCGATGCGAACACGCTCTGCACCGGCGAGCATCCGTTCGTGACCGATGCGCAGCGCGACGAGTTGGCACGATGGAATGCCGACCGACCCGATCGCCGCCCATCGGTTCGCTTCATCCGCCGCAACGATGAGATCGACGGTCCGGGCATCTATTTGACGAACTACGAATCCGTGCGCGATGGCCGCCTGGATCCGCAGTTGTTCGACGCGGCGAGCCTCGATGAAGCGGATTGCCTGCGCGGCTTCGGCGGCACGAAGACGTTCCGCGAGTTCATGGCCCTGTTCGCCGGCGACCGCAAGACGCTCAACGAACGCACGCGCTCCGATGCGATCCGGTACCGACTCGTGGCCACGGCCACGCCGTCGCCGAACGATTACATCGAGCTGCTGGCCTATTCGGCATTCCTAGGCGTCATGGATGTGTCGGCGGCCAAGACCCGGTTCTTCAAGCGCAACAGCGAGAAGGCTGACCAGCTGACTATCCATCCGCACAAGGAAGAAGAGTTCTGGCTGTGGGTTGCGTCGTGGGGGCTGTTCGTTCAGAAGCCTTCGGATCTCGGATTCAGCGACGAAGGCTACGAACTGCCCGATCTGGACGTGCGCTGGCACGAGATTCCGACGGACCATTCCGACGCCGGAACCGAACGGGACGGGCAGATGCTCATGTTCCGGGATGCCGCGGCGGGCGTGCAGGCGGCTGCGCAGGAAAAGCGTCGCAGCCTGGATGATCGCGTGCAGAAAATGGTCGAGCTGCGGGCCGAGGACCCGGCCGCCCATCGCATCCTGTGGCACGACCTCGAGGCGGAGCGGCACGCGATCGAGCGTGCGGTACCGGATGTCGTGAGCGTCTACGGATCGCAGGACATGGACACCCGCGAGCAGGCGATCGTCGGATTCTCCGATGGCGAGATCCGCGAGCTGGCGGGCAAGCCGTCGATGCTCGGTGGTGGCTGCAATTTCCAGCGACATTGCAGCTGGGCGATCTTCCTCGGCATCGGTTTCAAGTTCCGCGACTTCATCCAGGCCATCCACCGCCTGCACCGCTTCCTGCAAACCAACCGCGTGCGCGTCGACCTGATCTATACGGAGGCCGAGCGCGAGGTTCGGCACCAGGTCGAGCGCAAGTGGAACCAACACAACCACATGGTGGCCCGCATGACCGAGATCATCCGCAAATACGGCTTGTCGCACGCGGCGATGGCGCAACACCTGACCCGCGCCATGGGCGTCGAGCGCGTCGAAGTGACCGGCGAAAACTATCGGCTTATCAATAACGACTGCGTGCCCGAAACGCGATCGATGGACGACGACAGCGTCGACCTGATTCTGACCTCGATCCCGTTCTCGACGCAGTACGAGTACAGCCCGAACTACTCGGACTTCGGGCACACCGACAACAACCGGCATTTTTGGGAGCAGATGGATTATCTGGTGCCCGAGCTGCTACGTGTGCTCAAGCCAGGCCGGGTCGCGGCGATCCACGTGAAAGACCGCATCGTGCCGAGCGGCATGACCGGCCTGGGGTTTCAGACTGTCTACCCATTCCACGTCGACTGCATCGCCAACTTCACGGGCCACGGCTTCGGCTATATGGGCATGAAAACCATCGCGACCGACGTGGTACGCGAGAACAACCAGACCTACCGGCTCGGCTGGACGGAACAGTGCAAGGACGGTAGCAAGATGGGATTCGGCATGCCCGAATACCTGTTGCTGTTCCGAAAACCTCCGACCGACACCAGCAACAGTTATGCCGACGAGCCGGTGGTGAAGGACAAGTCCGCATATTCGCGTAGCCGCTGGCAGATCGACGCCCACGGGTACGCGCGTAGCAGCGGCGACCGACTGATGACGCCCGAGGAAATGCGGGATCTGACGCACAAGCAGCTGTTCCGCCTGTTCCGTGATTACAGTCTGTCGAACGTCTACGACTACGAATATCACGTTGCGGTCGGCGAAGCGCTCGAGGCGCAGGGCAAGCTGCCGGTGACGTTCATGCTACTGCAGCCGCAGTCGTGGCACCCGGACGTGTGGACCGACATCACGCGGATGTTGACGCTTAACTCGGCGCAGTCGGCGAAGGGTCGCGAGATGCATCTATGCCCGATGCAGTTCGATCTCGCGGACCGGGCGATTCAGCAGTGGAGCCAGCCGGGCGAGACGGTCTATGACCCGTTCGGCGGCCTGATGACCGTCCCATACCGCGCGGTGCTGGCCGGCCGCCGCGGCATGGCGTGTGAACTGTCGCACCCGTATTTCCTGGATGGCTGCGCCTACGTCGAGTCGGCGGCGCGCCAGGTATCGATGCCGTCGCTGTTCGATGCGATCGAGAACGAGGAAGGCGCCGCCGCATGAGCAAGCGCCCACCCACCAAAGCCGAACGCGAGTGGTTTTCAGCCGTTGCGTCTCTAGAATTCTGCGTTTTGTGTAATCGGTATGGAGTGCAGGTATCGCACAGCAATATGTTGAGAGGGGGTGGGCAAAAATCCAATCCGTGGAACACGGCAGCGCTTTGTCCAGAATGTCACTACGAAATTGATAATGGAAAGCATTTAGATAAAGCAGAGCGCCGAGAATTACATTTCCGCGCGATCACTATCACGCACGATCGGCTCATTCAGTCTGGAGTTCTGGGACTAAAATGAAACGAGGAAGGCCACGATCAGGATCCGATGTCATATGCGCGGAATGCGGAGAAGAATTCTATCTACCGCAATCAAGAATTTTGCGTGGCGAGAAATGCTGTTCTTTAGTTTGTAGGGACGCTTCAAATCGAAGAAAAATATACGATGACTCGGCGCAACTGAAAAAATGCGCAAAGTGTAATGAATGGAAATCGTTTGAATTCTTCAGCGTTAATAAAAGTGCAAAAAACTCTAGTAAAAACACGTTGCAGGCATATTGCGATTCTTGCGCCAGCAAAACAAATGAAAAATGGAGGTCGAAGAATCGACCTAATAAAAACAAAGTCTTTCTAACAAAGCGTGAAAAGCTAGATAGAAAGCTGGCATGGAATAGAAAGCGTGCAGCGGAGAAGCGCGCTTTGGGAAAATTTCCGAGCCAGGTTGAGCTGGAAGCTTTGTGCTGCCATCAAGACTGGCGTTGTACTTATTGTGGACATCATCTTACGTCGCGACACTTAGATCACGTCGTTCCCGTATCTCGCGGCGGCACAAATAATATCGAAAATCTTCAATGGCTATGTCCCACTTGCAATCTTCGCAAGGGGACCATCTCTTCTGAGAAGTTTATTTCTCGGAATGGCGCTTTCGGTAGAAAATCAGATCCGATCCCAGATAGTTTCGATTTAGAGGCTTTCGTTTCGGCGGCGGAAGCTGGCGATATATCGGGTGCGCTCGACATTATCGACGAGGCCAGGAAATGAAGAAACGTATCCACGGAAGCCGCTCGTTGCTGCGTATCGCGAAGATCGAGGAACTCGACCTGCTGGCGTTGACGCTTCGGGCGCTGGAATCGAGGTGGGCGGCATGAGCGTCTATCTGCATGGCGTGACTCGTGACGCTCTGGATAAGGCGTGCGCCCAAGTCGCACTTCCAGCCTGGATCGATATCGATACGCCCGACGATGAATCGGTTTTCAACTCGGGGCTTGCGATCGCCATTTCTGGATTCCCAATGGCCTATCAAGGCTGGTCCGAAAGCGTGGTGATCGGTGCGTTCGCGCTGGGGTTGGCGATTTGGTTTTCGCCTTTTGCTCATGAATTGTCTGACGCAATCAGGGGGATATTGTGAACCATCCCATCGCCAACGGACTAACCGGCGAAGAAGCGCGCGAGGTCGTGGCGTGCCTGCTGGTGAGCGTCGAAAAGCACGACCGGCGCGGCGATACGCGCGGGCTGCTGTCCGACGTGCTGACCACAACGCAACTCGCCGAGCGACTGGCGCGCGGCGTACCGGACGACAGTGCCTGGCCTAACTATGGCGAGGTGCGGTTGCCTGGGCTGCCGGCATGAGTAACTACGGGCCACGCCGTATTCATCGTTGCGACCGATGCGGCAAAGAAAGCGCGTGGGGACCGAACTGGTCGTGGTACGGCAATGAGTTCGATCACGAGAACGACACGGTAGCGAAATTCTGCAGCGAAAAGTGCAAGGCCGGCACTCCGACGCCGCTGGCGATCGTTCGAGCCAAGCGCCGGGGCGAGAGATGAACATCGCCGAGCACCAAGGCTGGGTATCCGTGCCCATGACCCTGCCACCGGAGATCGATCGGCTGGCCCGGGAAGTTGTCGCACTGGGCAACGGCGAACGCCGCGCGCCACGCATGGCAGAGATTAAATCCGAGTACGGGCCGCTGACTGCCCGGGCCGTTGGCGAGCGGGCTAAATCGATGCTCAAGGAACAGGGGTCATGACGGAATACCGCCTACCGCTACGCACGACCAGCAAACTGAACGACCGCAAGCACTGGGCGGCCCGGCACCGCCAGGCGAAAGCAGAACGTCGAGCCGCTTATATGGCGACGCGCCGCCATGACCTGCCGTGCGTGGTGACGTTGACGCGTGTATCTCCGGGCACGCTCGACGGCGACAACCTGCAGGGCGCGATGAAGTCCATCCGCGATGGTGTCGCCGACCGGCTGGGTATTGATGACCGCGACTCACGTGTGGAGTGGCGCTATGCCCAGCGTCGCGGGCGGCCACGGCAGTACGGCGTAGTGATCACGATCGCTGCCTGCTTGGAGCAAGGTAAGTGAGCGAACCACAGATTCATGTGCAGCATCCGGCCCGGCCTGATGAAACACTGTGCGGTGTGCAGGCCGGGCCGGGGTGCCGGATGACCGACGGGCCCCCGCCGGTGACTTGCGAAGCGTGCCGGGCGGTCGTTTCGTTTTGTCGTGATCGGGTGCGCATCGGCCAGAATGCCCACCCGGTCGATCGTCGCCCGTAGAAGGCCGATGATGCGGTCAGACGAAAAAGACGTCTGAAGCCGTGAATTTCTCATGAATCATAGATGCCTCGCCCGGTGCGCTGCTGGTCAGGGTCGTCCAAACTTTCGGATTCAGCGTCCCGGATAGGCAAAAATATCGGCATGTGGAAATTAGACTGAGCCGATCCCAGGGCCCATCTTCGCGGGAATCGCCGTGAATTCTGAGTTCACCCTCAAGGTCATAGAAGGTCAGCGATTCCTTTTGGTCCCGAGCTTCGGCGAGCCGCATGAACAGGTTCTCGGTGTCCTCTTTGGTTTGCCTGAAGCATCCGTCGTATCCCTTATGCCACGGCGTTGATTCGTGATAGATGGGGTAGATCTCTGCTTCCCACGCAAACGCGTAGGCCGGTGCGATGCCGCGTTCTTTCGTCTCGTCTACGAAGTGCGAAAGTACCTGAAATTTCTGGATATTGAACAGCTGGCGCAGGTAATCGTCCATTTCTCCTCCCTCAATGCTGGAAGGGGCAAGCGTAGCTGTCTCGGTACGGCCCGTAAATCGCCCCGCCACGACGGGCTAGAGCTGGCGACTCTCAGATTCGGTAGAGCCACGCGGCACCGCGACGGACAATTAAATCTCTAGCGGGTTTGCTGGTTTCTCCTCCCGGCAACAGCGCGATCAGGGCGGCCCGACGGTCGCCCTTTTTTATGCACGGAGTTGTTCATGCGGGATTTTCTGAAAAAGCGGTGGCTCGAAGTCGCGGCGCTTCTGGTCGCCATCCTGGCCGTTCTGATCGTGTGGATGCTGCCGTCGATGGATAGCGCGAGCCTGACCCAGATGTCGACGGTGAGCGTGTTCGTGTCCCTGATGCGATTTGGCATCGCGATCGTCGCGGTGTTCGCGGTCCTGCGGCTGCTCGACGTCGTGGGCGAATTCGACTGGCGTGCGATCTACAACCGGATGGAAGCCAATGCGACGGCGAGTGCTGTGTATTTCGGTCTGCGTTTTCTGGCTGTTGCCTATCTCGCAGCCGTATGCCTTTCCTGACACATACGACGCCCAGATAAGGCGGGCGGCTGAGCGGTATATGCCGGTTGCCGCCCAGGCCTGGGGCTGGCAGATCCTGAAAGCCCAGTACTGGCAGGAGTCGAACCTCGATCCGCGAGCGGCATCCGGTGTAGGCGCCGGCGGCATCGCGCAGTTCATGCCGGCTAGCTGGGCGGATGTCGCGAAACGCATGGGGCTACCGGCCGGGGCCACCCGGTGGATGCCGCGGTATGCCATCCCGGCCGGCGCTTGGTACGACCAGACGCTTCGCGCCTCGTGGTCGTCGCCGCGCCCGGAGCACGACCGCCATTCGCTGGCGCTCGCATCGTACAACGCTGGCCTCGGCAGTCTTTTGCGGGCGCAGCGGCGCGCGGGTGGCGCGCTCGACTACTGCCCGATCATCCGGGCACTGCCCGGGGTGACCGGTCGGGCCAATGCTCGGCAGACCAGAGAATACGTCCGGCGCATCTGGCGCTGGTGGCGCGCGATGCGATGGGGCGGAGGATAGCGATGCTCGGATTGTCGTCGATCACATCGAAGGTGTGGCAATTCATCGCCGGCGGCCTGGCCAGCCTGTTGATCGCCTCGGGCGGAATCAACGCCGTGCAGTACGTGCATGGCAAGTCGCTCGATGCCGCCGTGGCCACAGCCGAGAAGAACCTCGCGAACTGCCGTGCCGACAAGCAGGCGGTGGTGAACAACCGCGATGCGCTCAAGCACAAGCTGGCCGAGCAATCGGCGGCCGTGGATCGCATGGCCAGCGAGCAAGCCGCGCTGTCAAATCAGGCCGATGCGACCGCGGCCGAGCTGCATGCCGAGCACGCCGACCATTCGCGCAAGATCCCCGACGATATCCAGCCGGATCAGGTCAACGCGGCGGTGCGCGATCGACTCAGCGAGGTGGGGCAATGAGTCGTCGCGCCCTGATAGCGGCCGGCACCGCCTGCGTATTGCTCGCCGCATGCGCGTCGGCGCCCGAGCCGAAGACGCGGGTCGAAACCGTGACGGTGAAGGAGCCGGTATACGTCCGGCCGACGCCGCCGGATTTCCTGATGGCGCCGCTGTACCCGGATGGGCCGCCCAGCCAGATATTCGTGGCCCCCGATGACCCGAAGGCCGTGCTGGGCGTGACCCGGGCGGGCCTCAAGCAGTTCTGGCAGGCGATCGATACGCCGGTCGACCGCATCGAGGAATGGCAGGCCTGGGCGACATCCGGCCAGACAGAGGCGCCCGACCATGAATGACAAGGTGGTGAGTCTCGATGAGGTGCGCACCGAGCGCAGCCCGCACGTTTCGGGCGAGGCGCTGTGCATGCGGTGCCGGCATGAGTGGGTGGCGGTGACGCCGGTCGGGCATGTCGCCGAGCTGGAATGCCCGGGATGTGGATGCCACGCGGGCGTCATGAAGGCGACGTGCACGCCCGCGGACGGCGTGCCGATCTGGGTGTGCAAGTGCGGTTGCGACGCTTTCCGCGCGAAGGTCGACGGTCTGCTGTGCATCTCGTGCGGCGTCGAGATCGGCTATGACGAGATCGCGGCCGCGGACTGGAGCTGACATGAGTCGCGAGTATTTGGCTGACCCGCTGGCCGACATGGGTGTCGACTACGACGAGAACCTGGCCGATATCCACGGGATGCTCGACACGATTGCCAAGACGGCGGCCGTCGTCGAAGGCGCCGAGTTCGAACGATCGAGAGCGCGGTCCTGTGACAACGGCGGCGTGCTCTACGACATCACCTGCCAGCGTGCCGGCGAGAAGTTCTCGGTGAGCATCGATCTATCGGACGACCTGTTCATCGCCAGCCTGTGGGACGAGAGCCGGCCCGGCCGGTGTGGCGATATCGTGTTCAGCCGTACACGTGCGGCGATTGCCGACGCACTGGCAGCGGGGGCCGAACGTGGATGATCTGCAACGCCCCATGCCGCCGGCCCGGTTGATCGACCCGGATGCACCGGCGTTCGATGCCAACATCTCTTTCGCTCCGGATCCGATGCTCGCCGAGTGGGCGAGGGCGACGTTCATCGTGGAGGGCGGCCCGCTGTTCAACGAAGAGCACGTCCACCTCGAGTTCGCCTCGATCGGCTTTCTGTGGGCGGGCGCCTTGAATCGCAAGAAGGGCCGCGTCGTGCTCGGCCAGGCTGAGACCTGCCCGCCGTCGGTGCCGGGCGGCAAGTGGCTCAAGGAGCGCATCAACCAGCAGCTGCTCGAGTGGTTCGATGAGATGCCGGCGTTTCTGATCACGCTGGATGCCCACTACTGCGCCCAGTGTTCCGATCTGGAGTTCTGCGCGCTGGTCGAGCACGAGCTACTGCACTGCGCCCAGGCCGAGGATGAGAACGGGGCGCCGAAGTTCACGCAGGAGGGGATGCCGAAGTTCACGATCCGCGGGCATGACGTGGAGGAGTTCACGAGCGTGGTGCGTCGGTACGGCCCGCCCGATCAGGCGACGGCCGAGTTCGTGGCCGCGGCGAGTAGCGAGCCGACTGTTGGCCGGGCCTCGGTAGCCCGGGCGTGTGGCAACTGTCTGAAGGTGGCGTGATGAGCAAGCGATCGAAGTTTCCGATGATGGGTGACGCAAAGCCTCATCTGGATCGTTGGCAGCAAGTAATTCTGGGCAAGCCCGTTACGTGGTGGCGTTGCCGGAACACTCATCCTGTGATGTGTGTAGCCATTGGGCCGACACCCGCCGCAGCGCATCGAAACTGGTCTGCGCAAAGAGATCGGATAGAGCGAACCTTCGTGGCTGCGCCGCGGAGTAATTGCCCACCGATTCTCGCATCCAATATTCCGCGACCAAGTGCGGTTCTGTATGCGCCTTCCAGCCAGACCCGACACAGACCATAAGCAGTTATGCCGACGCTCAAGGACAACGTGAAACAGCACATCGTCACGCAGCTTGCGTGCTACGAGACGCCCACGGACGTTGCCAACTCCGTACGAGAAGAATTCGGCATCGAGATCACGCGCGGCCAGGCGCATTCGTACGACCCAAACAGCTCGCGCGGCCACCAGCTAGCGCAGAAGTGGAAGGATCTGTTCAAGGTCACCCGCGAGACCTTCCTCGAGGACACGTCGGCGATTCCGGTAGCCAACAAGGCGGTCCGGTTGAAGCGGCTGCAGCGGATGGCCGACAAGGCCGAGCAGATGCGCAACTACCAGCTGGCCAGTCAGCTGCTCGAACAGGTTGCGAAGGAGTGCGGCGGCAGCTACACGAACAAGCGTGAGCTGTCGGGGCCGAACGGTTCGGCCATTCCGACCGAGACCGAGGTGCGCGTCCGGTATATCCGGCCTGAACACCGGGACGAATGACCGGGGCGCCGCCAATCGTTATCGATCTCGACCTGCCCGAGATCTATGACTTTCTCCTCGAGCGACGCGCGCGCTACAAGTGCGCCTACGGCGGCCGCGGCGCCGGCCGGTCGTGGTCGTTCGCCCAGGCACTGCTGATCCTCGGCATCGAGCGGCCGGGCCTGCGTGTGTTGTGTGCCCGCGAGCACCAGAAGTCGATCGCTGACTCGGTGCATCGCCTGCTGCGCGATCAGATCGATCGGCTCGGCCTCCAGGCGTTCTATCGCGTCACCGACAAGTCGATCGACGGCCCGGGCGGCACGTCGTTTCTGTTCGCCGGCTTGCGGCACAACATCTCGAACATCAAGTCGATGGAAGGCATCGACATCGTGTGGATCGAGGAGGCCGAGCGCGTCTCGGAAAACTCGTGGCGCGTGCTCGTGCCGACCATCCGAAAAGAAGGCAGCGAGATCTGGGTCACGTTCAACCCAGACCAGGAGACCGACCCGACCTACCAGCGTCTGGTGGTGCATCCGCCGCGCGATGCGATCGTGCGCAAGACCAGCTGGCGCGATAACCCGCACTTCCCGGTCGAGCTGGCCCGCGAGCGCGATCACGACTGGGCGACCGACCCGGAGGCCGCGGCGCACATCTGGGACGGCGAGTGCCGGCAGCACAACGACGCGCAGGTACTGAACAAGAAATGGCGCGTCGATTCGTTTGAGCCGGTCACCGCCGGCGAAGAGGCGTGGGACGGTCCGTATTACGGTGCCGACTGGGGTTTCGCGCAGGACCCGACGGCGCTGGTGCGATTCTGGATCGCGCCTGGCTCGAAGCCCGACCGGACACGATTGATGATCGAGTACGAGGCATGGGAGATCGGCTGCGACCTGGACGACACGCCCGCGCTGTTCGATGAAGTGCCCGGCGCCGGCGATTATCTGGTCCGCGCCGATAGCGCGCGGCCCGAGACGATCAGCTACATGCGCAAGCGCGATTATCGCGTCGAGGGCGCGCCGAAGTGGCACGGCAGTGTCGAGGACGGCATCGCCTGGCTGCGTGGCCACGAAGAGATCGTGATCCACAGCCGCTGCAAGCACGCAGCACAGGAGGCGCGATTCTGGAGCTACAAGATCGACAAGCAGACGGATGACGTGCTGCCGATCTTGAAGGACGGCCACGACCACGTCTGGGACGCGGTCCGATACGGGGCATCACCGATGATCAGGAACATGGGGTCGAGTCAGCAGGGGATTCTGGTGCGCAGCGAGTGGTGGCGGCAGTGGCCGCGCGAAGAGCCGCCGCGGTGCGAGGCGATCCTGCAGTTCCTGTATCCGGCACTCGGCGATGGCGAGGCGCATCATGCATCGGCCCGCACGACCTGGGGCATTTTCCGACACGGCGAGCGCTGGGACGACCGGCTGCGCGAGTTCGTGCGCTCCGATGATCCGAATGACGTGTCGTATCACTGCATCCTGCTCGAGCGCTGGTCGGACGAGGCGACGTTCCCGGAACTGCGCGAATCGGCCAAGGCCGCGGTGACCCAGTACGACCCGGACTGGTTGTTCGTGCCGCGCTCGCGCCATACCGAGTCGCTGATCCGCGAGCTGCGTCAGGCGAAGCTGCCGGTACGCGGCGTCGATACCCGTGAGGACAGTGTGGCCCGGATGCACTACGCCAGTATCGTGCCGCAGCAGGCCCGCGCCTGGTACATCGATCGCAACTGGTCCCACGACGTGATCGGTCGTGTCGCCGAGTTTCCGGAGACCGAGCACGTGGGCATCGCCGAGACGTGCTCGATGGCCTGGGCGTGGCTGCGGCGCCGCAACGAGATCGGATTCGCCGATGAGCAGGACGAGGACGATGATGCGGATCTGTTCAAGCCGGCGCGGCCTTACGGATAGATCGTACTGGGCTACTGAATCTGGTCTCGTGCTCTCTCCATCGAGACTGCAAGCCTAATCAGCCCACCGATGTGCTCGTCGGCATCGAAAGATTGTCGGAAAGCAATTATCTGGTTGTGCGATTCGTGAGTGAGCGCGGCGAATTCATCCGATGCGCGTCCATCGGTTATCTGCATGAGATGAAATCCCGACAGATAAGTTGTATAGGCGTTGAAGCCTTGATCTCCGAACCGAAATCGCTGCGGTGTACGAATCGTAAGTTCTGCGCCGGGTATACGCTCACTCGGGTCGAAGCGCGCGAGCAACAAGGGGTATCGGCGATCGTCCCGCGTATCGATGTCGGCCGAGCAATAACGCTTGATCGGCCCAATTTGCGCGCCGAGGTCGACCACATCGAATCCGCGCTGCGTGCTCCAGTGCGCCCGCGCTAGCAACGACAGGGAGAAGCGCTTTATCGGCTCTGGGTCGGCATCGAGACTCCATCCGATGACCTCGCCGTCCTTATGAACCGGCAGCCATTCGTCAAATCTCTGCGAGAGTGCGGTGACTGCAGCATTGTCGTAGACGCCGAGCATCTGCTCGCAGTCATCGCAAAGTAGGCCGCGTTCGTAGACGCCGCCAGGGAGCCGTCTCCCGCGAGGCTGGTCGTGCTCAAGACCAAGCAGCGTGCCTTGTTGATCACCAAGAAGGTGGCGCGTGAATGCGCGAGGTATGACGTGGCTTCGGCGAAGCTCTGCTTCCCGTTCGCACCATGCGCAGATCCCCATTGCCAACTCTCAGAACAAGCGGAAACTACTGATCCTAACGGCCAGAATCGGCCCACGCACTGCGCGAGGCACCGATGGCCGACTATTCCAGCGACATGGCCGAGATCCCCGAGGACGAGCGCGACGGCCGAACGGTCGACGCTGACGGGGTCATCATCGACGACAACGGCGACACCGCCACGGTCTTTCTGGACGGCGAGGAATCCGAAGAAGGCGACGCCGAGTTCGACGCCAATCTCGCCGAGTCGATGGAAAAGCAGGACCGCCAGCGGCTGGCCGACAAGCTGATCGCCGCGGTCGACGCCGACGAAGAGGCGCGCTCCGAATGGAAGCAGCGGCTGGACAAGGGCCTCGAACTGCTCGGCCTCAAGGATCGGCCGGAAGACGATGAGCCGTTCCCGGGCGCATCGAGCGTCACGCATCCGCTGATCGGAGAGGCGATCGTCCAGTTCCAGGCGCGGGCGCTGCCCGAGGTCGTACCCAGCTCCGGCCCAGTAAAGTGCACCACGGTCGGCGACCAGACCGAGGCAAAAGACCAACAGGCCGAGCGGGTATCGGAATACCTGAACTGGCGGCTGATGGTAGACGACGAGGAATGGTTCGACGACACCGACCAGCTGCTGTTCTACCTGCCGTTCGGCGGTAGCGCGTTCCGCAAGCTGTTCACCGATCCGGTGACCGGCCGGGCCAAGGCGCGATACGTGAAGGCCGAGGACTTCATCGTCCCCTATAAGGCCAAGAGCCTGGCCGACGCGCAGCGCTACACGCACAGCTTCGAGATGCACGCCAACGACATCGAGCGTGCGATGGCCAACGGCACGTACGTGACGGTCGATCTCGACACCGGCCGCGAGCCTGGCGAGAACGATAAGCTCGAAGACACTGCGGACATGCGCAGCCAGTCGGTGTCCGAGGACGACTCGACACACCGCATCTATGAGATTCACTGCTACCAGGATCTGGATGTCGATCCGTATCAGCAGGACTTCGACCTGCCGTACATCATCACGGTCGACAAGGACCAGGGCGATGTCCTGAGCATCCGCCGGAACTGGGACGAGGACGACGAGGACTACGAAAAACTCGTCTGGTTCTCGCACTACAAGTTCCTGCCGGGCTTCGGGTTCTATGGCTTTGGTTTCCTGCACATGATCGGCGGCCTGGCCGAGGCGACGACTGGCACGGTCCGCGCGCTCCTCGACAGCGCGGCGCGCTCGAATCTGCAGGCCGGCTTCAAGAGCAAGGAGGCCCGCAAGATCAGCGGTGACGATCCGCTGGCCAACGGCGAGTTCCGCGACGTGGACCTGCCGGGCGAGGATCTGCAGAAGGCGTTCTATCCGCTGCCGTTCAAGGAGCCGAGCAACGCGCTGTTCAACCTGCTCGGCATCCTGACCGATGCGGGCCAGCGGTTCTCGTCGACCACCGAGACCATGGTCGGTGACGGCAATCAGAACGCGCCAGTAGGCACCACCGTGGCCATGATCGAGCAGGGCAGCAAGGTATTCAGCGCGGTTCATCGCCGCCTGCACCGGGCGGCCGGCCGCGAGTACCGGCTGTTCGCCAAGCTCGACGCGGAGAACCTGGACGACGAGCCTTACCCGTATCAGGTCTCGGGCCAGACCCGGTATATCCGGGCCGCCGATTTCGACGACACGATCGATGTCGTACCGGTCAGCGATCCGAACATCTTCTCGCACACGCAGCGCATCGCGCTCGCCCAAGCGGTCGTGCAGCTGGTCAATGGCAGCCCCGATGTCTATGGCATCAAGGAGAAGCGTCGTGCTCACGAGCGGCTGCTCGAGGCGATGCGCGTCCCGGATGCCGACGAGCTGTTGCCATCAACCGGCGCCCAGCGGCGCGACCCGGTGACCGAGAACCAGTACATGATGACCGGCCATCCGGTAACGGCCTTCCCGGATCAGGATCACGCGGCGCATATCAAGATTCACGAGGCCATGGCCGCGCAGTACGCGAACGCGGCGGGACCGGCCGCCCAGAAAATGCAGGCCGAGTTGCAGGCGCATGTCGCTGAGCACCACGCCTATGCCTATCGCCAGCAGATCGAGCAATCGCTGGGCGTGACGTTGCCGGCCGGGCTGCATCCGAACATGGATGGCCACGAGAAGCCGCTGCCGATCGACGAGGAAAACCTGATCGCCCGGCTCGTGGCCCAGAACACCCAGCCCGTGCCGTCGCCGGCACAACAACAGGCTCATGCCGCGCAGGCCCAATTGCAGGCCGAGCAGCAGCGCAAGCAGGCCGAGTTCGAGGCCGAACAGCGCCGCAAGGATCAGGAACACCAGGCCAAGATGCAGCGCGAACGCGAGGCGTTCATGGCCAAGCAGCAGCGCGAAGCCGCGGACTGGCAGCGCGGCGAGCGTGAGGACGCCGCCGACTGGGCGGCCGGCGAACAGCGTGATCAGGCCGAATGGTCCGCCGAGCAGCAGCGCGAACAGGCGGCATGGGAAGCCGAGCAGGCCCGGAAAGCGGCCGAGGCTCGTGATGCGACTCGGCAGCGCGGCGCCGATCTGGCCTTGGACAATATCGACCGGGCGTTCGACGCGCCGGACAACCCGCAGGAGTAAGCGATGCGAGACGACCAGATCGAGAAAGAGATTCAGGCCAAGGGTTTGAATAGCCCGCGGCTGACGCCAGACGCGATCGATGAGTGGATTGTCGGCGAGCAGTATCACCGCTTCCCAAATACCACGACGACCGTGTGCTGCCTCAGCCTGAAAAACGGGTTCAACGTGACGGCGGATTCTGCGTGCGTATCGCCGGAAAATTTCGACGAAGAAATAGGCCGGCAAGTCGCGCGCGATAAGGCCAAGGGCAAGGTCTGGGAACTCGAAGGTTACCGGCTCAAGCAGGCGCTGCACGAAGGGCGTATGACCGAAGCCGGAGGGGACTGACCATGGCGCGGTATCGCAAGAAGCCGGTGGAGATCGAGGCCATCCAGTGGTTCAAGCCGGGCGACCATCCCGCCGTGGAAACGGATTGCGGCTGTCGAAAGAAAGACAGCTGTAGCGAATGTGGCAACGCTTTCATTCAGACGTTGGAAGGTCGCCACATCGTTACGCCCGGCGACTTCATCATCACCGGAGTGCAGGGCGAGCACTACCCCTGCAAGCCGGACATCTTCGCCGCGACCTACGAGCCGGCGTGATCACCGAATTCCGAGACCGTCTGCGCCGGCGCTTGAAAGAAAAGCGCGACGCGCTCGCCGCCGGCATGTTGCAGGGCGGCGCCAACGACTACGCGGATTATCGCGAACGGGTCGGCCGGGCGAAGGGCCTGGCCGACGCCCACGAGACCATCGACGAGGTCATCAAGGAGCTGCAATACGATGAAGACGACTGACGACGCCCGCGACGAAGCCGCCGGCGAAAACGTCCCCTGCCAGCCGATCCTGTGGAAGGTGTTGATCAAGCCGCTGCCGCCCAAGGAAATGACGGCCGGCGGCATCGTGCTGCCCGATGAAGTGCGCGAGGCCGACCAGCAGCTGACATGCGTGGGCAAGATCGTGCGGCTCGGTGGCCTGGCATTTCAGGCCCAGACCAAGGCCGGTCTCGATCTGTCGCGTGAGCCGAACCGGCCGCGCGAGGGCATGTGGGTGCTGTGCCATCAGTACTCGGGCCAGAAGCTGTGGGCCGGCGATGTCGAATACCGCCTGCTTAACGATACCGAGATCATGGCCGTGACTGATCAGCCCGATGTCTTCCGAAACTACATCTGACGAGGCGCCGGTGGACGGCCGGCGCATTGGACGAAATGAGCACGAGACGGCCACGGTTGATCGCCAGATGATGTGGGCGCTGGAACTGCTCCAGCGTCTCAAAACCGGTGGATTCTACGGTCGCGTGATCCTATCGTTCGAGCAAGGTGCAGTTCGGCACGCGGAGACTCAGGAAAGCCTGAAACCGCCGCCGCGCTGACACGGGTGTTGGAACGACCGAGCCCGTCATGTTCCCGGTACTGCCGGCGACATGACGGGCTTTTTTTATGGAGCCGACATGGCAACCGGTAACGACGACGATCGCTACGAGCACCAGTTCGAGGATCTGAACGGCAATCCCGACGACACCACCACGGATGTCGATCTGGGTGACGATCAGGACTTCGAGCTGGGCGGCGACGATCAGGCCCCCCGCGATGCGGCGGGCGACCAGGACGACGACGACGGCGGCGACGGCCAGCCGGATCAGCAAGCCCAGGGCAGCGATAACGACGCTGGCGGCGAGCAGGCCGGCGACGAGGAAACCGACGAGCAGCGCGAGGCGCGGCTGAATGCCGAGATCGACCAGGCGCTCGAGGCCGAACGCACCGCGGCGCGTGATCAGGAACTGGAATCGCTGCGCGACGAGATCCGCCAGCTACGCGAGGAGCGCGCCCAGGCCCAGGCTCAGGGCGAGACTGAGCAGCTGGATCGCGACATCGAGTCGACGCGCCAGAAGATGGTTTCGGCCCAGGAAGAGGGCGACACCGCCGCGGCCGCCGAGGCCCAGAACAAGCTGGTCGAGCTGCAGGTGCGCAAGCACACGTCGGCGTCACGCGCGGATCCGGGCGATGGCGGTGATCAAGGCCAGCCGGGACGACAGCGCCAGGCGCCGGCCGAGCAGGTACCGGCCGCGGCCCAGCGTTGGGTCGGCCGTCATCCCTGGTTTGCCCAGGGCACGAACGCGCAGGCCGCGCAGACCGCACTGGTCATCGAGAAGCGTTTGCGGGGTGCCGGCTTCGATCCGAACAGCGACGCGATGTACGACGAGATCGACCGACAGCTGAGCCGCCGTCATCCCGAACTCGGCATCACGCCGCGCGACAGCAGCAACCAGGGCGACCACAACCAGAACGGAAGCCGCAACGGTAGTCGCCGACGCGGTGCGCCGACCAACGGCATGGGCGCCCAGGGCAAAGCATCGTCCGGAAAGGTGCAGATCACCGCCGACGACCGGGCGTCCATGTCGCAGTTCGGGCTCGATCCGGACAACAAGGAACACCTAAAGATCTGGGCGCGCGAGAAACGCGCGAGCCAGCAGAACGCACAACGGAGGTAAGGCATGGCCCAAGGCCAGCGACGCAACAGCCCGACCCGACAGCCGTCCGCCCAGGAGCGCACGGCGCACGCGGCCGAGGCCGAGACCACGCACGAGGTCGAACGCGAGCACCAGACGCCCGCGGCGGCCGGTGCCGAAGCCTCCACGGTAGAGCACGGCGACGGGGATATCGATTGGGTACGCCCGTCGTCGCTCGATGCCCCGCCACCCCGGCCGGGAATGGTCCAGCGGTGGAAACGCCACGAGCTGGGCGGCGCCCCCGATACCCGCAACTGGCAACGCGCACTGCGCGAAGGCTGGCGACCGCGGGCAGCGGATACCGTCGACGAAGCGTTTTCGAGCATGAAAACGACCGTCGAGGGGAAGGGCGTTATCAGCGCCGAAGGTCTGATTCTCTGCGAAATGCCCGCGAAAGCGGCCGGCAAGCGCACCGAGCACTATCGGTCGCAGACTGCCCGCCAGATGCAGGGTGTAGAAGCCGACCTTCACCGCACACAGTCCCCCGGCGGTCCGCGTATCAGCAAGGACCATCGAAGCCGGACGGACCAGGGCCGGCTGCCCAATGTGGCCGGTGACTAGCATCAAGGAGTAACGCGATGAGCAACGTGAATCGCGCTGTCGGCCTCCTGCCGGTCGGGCATCTGTCCGGCGGCACGCCGCAGCGTATGAGCGAATACACGATCGCGGGCGGGTACGGCACTGACATCTTCTACGGCGACCCGGTGAAGGCCACCGGGACCGGCAAGAACATCGCTCTGGCTGCGGCCGGCGATCGTCTGACCGGGGTGTTTGCGGGGTGTCAGTACATCGATACGTCCGGCGCGATCCAATACCGAGCCTTCTGGCCGGCCAGCACGCAGGTGCAGTCCGGCACGCAGGTCAAAGCATTCGTCATCGACGATCCGAGCACCGTGTTCGAGATCCAGGCGAGCGGCGATCTGGCCGAGGGCGACATTCGGGCGGCTGCCAACATCCTTGCCGGCGACGGCAATGCGGCAACCGGTAATTCTGGCGTGCAGCTGGACAGCGATTCGGTGAGCACCGGGACGGGCAAGCAGCTCAAGATCCTGGGCCTGGCCGAGCGCGCCGACAACGACTATGGCGTCAACGCCAACGTGCGCGTGGTGATCAGTCTCCACGAGCTCGCTGGCCCCGCCACGGCCGTATAAGGAGGGCAGACCATGGCCATGAACAGAGCGCAGTTTCAGCGCCAGCTCCAGCTGGGCCTGAACGCGAATTTCGGCCTCGAATACAACCGGCACCAGGAGCAGTGGCGACAGCTGTTCGATGTCGTGAATTCGTCCAAGGCCTTCGAGGAAGACCAGCTGCTGATCGGATTTGGCGGCGCCGCAACCAAGCCCGAGGGCGGGGCGGTGACCTACGACTCCGGCGGCGAGGGCTGGACCGCACGCTATGCCCACGAAACGATCGCTCTGGCGTTCGCGATCACCGAGGAGGCGATCGAAGATGGCCTCTACGGCGATCTGGGCAGCAAGTACAGCCCGGCGCTGGCGCGCAGCCTCCAGCACACCAAGGAGGTGAAGGGCGCGGCGATCTTCAACAACGGCTTCGATCCGAACCATGCCGGCGGCGACGGCAAGCCGCTGTTCGCCACCGACCATCCGTTGGCCGGAGGGGGCACGTTCGCCAACGCGTTCGATACCCCGGCCGATCTGTCGGAGACGTCGCTCGAGGAGGCGCTGACGCGCATCTCCGAGTTCGTCGATGACCGGGGCATCCCGGTGTCGGTAATGGCCAAGATGCTCGCGGTCCCGCCGCAGCTGCAGTTCACTGCGCAGCGTCTGCTGCGTTCGCAGAAGCGGCCGGGCACGGCGGACAACGACATCAACGCCATCGCCGACATGGACGCCATCAGCGGCGGTTACACCGTGAACCAGCGGTTCACCGACCCGGATGCGTGGTTCATCAAGACCGATTGCCCGCAGGGCCTCAAGCACTTCGTGCGAAAGAAGGTACAGCGCGGCATGGAAGGCGACTTCGAGACGGGGAACCTTCGCTATAAGAGCAGGGAGCGTTATAGCTTCGGGTGGACTGATCCGCGTGGCGCTTTCGGCTCTCCCGGTGGCGGCAACTAGACCCGAGCGGTCTGGCCCGTCGATGACAGGCGTCCGGCTTCGGCCGGGCGCTTCCCCAAGCCCATAGGTTTAGGGAAGCGTAGCCCACCAAGAGGACAAGACGATGAAGAGCAATTACCCGACCCCCAAGCCGGATCAGCGCAACGCGAACTACAACCATGGCACCAAGCCCAATCCGACGCGCGGTGCGCGCGGCACGATGGGCAACAAGAACCAGGGTGCCAAGGGCGGCGCCAAGCTTGATTCCGACGGCGATATGAACTAACCGGTTCACCGACTCAACACACATGATTCCCGCATAGGGCTGCCAGGAGGCTTTCATGTCCCGACATACCATTTCCTACGCCGATCAGCTGTTCCACGGCAAGGCCGTTCACCACGGCGCCTACCGTAGCCAGCGCGGCGTACCGATGACGCCCGTCGTTCAGGTCGATCTCGGCGTGCCCGCGGCGACCGACGGCGACGGGATCGCCACAGACCAGACGCCGGCAGCCGGCGGCGTGCAGATGCTGACGCTGGATGGCCAGCTCAATTTGGACGTGCCGCGCAACGTCACGATCACCTCGACCGGCGACGACTCCGGTCGAGCGTTCACGGTCCGCGGTCGCGATCAGTACGGCCATGCCATGAGCGAGACGATCGCCGGTGCCAACGCGGGCAAGGCCGAGGGCGCCAAGGCGTTCGCGGTGGTCGAGTCCGTGACCGTGGACGACGACACGGCCGATGCCGTTTCCGTCGGCTGGGCCACGGTGCTGGGCTTGCCGTTTCGTATCGGCGGCGCCTTCGATGTCCTGCACGCTTTCACCGATGACACCGAGGAGGTCGGCACCGTCGTGGGCGGCGACGACGCACCCGCTACGGCGACCACGGGCGACGTGCGCGGCACGATCGACCCGGGCAGTGCGCCCGATGGCAGCCGGCACTACCGGGTCTGGCTGAAGATCCACGACGCCTCCAGCGAAGCGGGCGCCTACGGCGTCGAGCAGGCCTGATCATGCGCGCTGACAAGCAAGTGCTGTCGGCCGCCGAGCCCGGCCAGTGGTTCATCCCGAATCACTGGCCGACCCCGTTTCAGGTGGCGGTGGGTGTGTCGGTCACCGGCACGGCCACCTACGACGTGGAGTACACCTACGTCGACGTGCGGCGCGAGACCCCGGCAGCCGGCGATATCTACAGCAAGGCCGCCGACCAAACAGCGGCCGGCGAGGCGCTGTTCGATATGCCGGTTGCGGCGATCCGCGTCAACGTCACGGCCTACACCGATGGCGAGGTGATCGGCCACTTCCTGCAATCCGGAGGCTAAGCCATGTCGCGCACGCTATCGGGGACGATGGAATACCCGGACGGCACGGTCCGGCCCGGCACGTTCACCATTGCGGCCCTGACGTCGGCCGGCAATATCGCGCGCGGCGCGGCCGTGAAGATCGATACGGCAAACGATGGCTCGTACACGGTCACCCTGGAACCGAACATCTATCGCGTGTGGTTCAAGGAGGCGGCGTCGAACGACTTCCCGGGCGAGGACATCGGCGTCGCCAAGGTGCTCGACAACGACGACGAGACGTCGTTGATGGACGTGATCGCTCAGAGCGCGGGCCACTATCCGCCGGACGACCCGTATTACCACTGTCACCACAACGATCAGCCGAACACCATTGTACTGTCGGGATCAACTCTGAGTGATGCCCCGAAGGATGGCGAGACCTACGCGCGACAGAATGGTCTGTGGGTCAAAACCAGTGCTGGCGGATTCGATCGCAAGACCCATATTGTTGGCGATTTCAGCTTTGTGAATGGCGCCACAGCTGATGCGATTGATGCAACGTTTACGTCGCCGTACACGATTCATCCAACCGACATGAATAATGTCGTGACCGTAAACGGCGGCCCCACAGGTGACGTGGTCAATCTGCCATTATATTCCGATGTGAATCTGGGAGACCGGATATTCATTGTAAATTTAGGGCCTCCGATTAAGCTGCAGACGCAGGCGAACGACCAGCTGATCTATCCGGGGGATCTGGGTACCGTCAGCATATCCAGCGCTGGCATGCTCATTGCCACGTTGATGTTGCATGGTGATGGCACGTCCAACAGTGGCGGTTATTGGCATATCGACGGCGATTACACCGTGCAGGTGCCAGTGTAGTATGGCCGGCTCATCGGATTTCTTATTCGATCCGAAACTCGCCGACATGATCGACGAGGCGTTTGAGCGTGCCGGGATCGATCCGGCCGATGTGACGCTGCGTCATATCAACGCGGCCCGCCGGTCGATGAACTTCATGTTCTCCGATTGGCAGACGCACGGCGTATCCGAGTGGGCGGTTGAGAAGACGGTCCGGCCGGTAACACCGGGCATGACGAGCTTCGACTTGCCCGATGGCGGTATCGATATCCTCGAGGCGACGCTCCGGCGCTCGGGGCTCGATACCGAGATGTACCCGATCTCGCGCGGTGACTATCAGGCGATACCGAAAAAAGACCTGCGGGGACTGCCCGATCGTTACTGGGTCGACCGGAATACCGGGGCGCCCACGGTCTACATCTGGCAGATCGGCGAGAACAGCACCGACGAGATCCACTACTGGTACATGCGGCGCTTCAAGGACGTGGGGTCGCTGCCCGATACCCTGGATATCCCGAGCTACTTCTACGATGCGTTCGTCGCCGGCGTGGCCGCACGCCTGGCGGTGAAATTCGCGCCCGATCGCGTCGGCTTTCTCCAGCCGGAAGCCGAGCGTTCGTTCAACCGGGCGCTCGATGCTGATGGGAGCCGCGCGCCGCTGACGATCCGGGCCCGATATCGATGAGTCGGCGGTATGCGCGCGGCAAGTTCGCCAAGGCCGAGTGCGCCCGGTCCGGAAAGATCATGCCGCTCAACCGGCTGGTACGCGACGGGCTCTATCCGAATCTGCTGGTGGCCCCGGATTGGTGGGAGCCGCCGTACTTCAAGCGCCCGGTACCGGATGCCAGCGACGCCACCGCGTTGTATCGGCCGTCGCCGCGACGCGATGCGATCGATACCGTCGTGCGATTCCCGTTGTTCGATGTGGCCAGCGGACGGGCCGGGCCCGCTCTGTTCAGCCTGTTCGACGTCGGGCTCGATCTCCACGCAGTTGCCCTCCGGGTGGCGCTTTATCGGCAGCGACCGGGCTTCGCATATGATGCCGATGGCGAGCTCGATGCCCCGGGCTATGCGCCGGGCGGCCAGGCGTTGGATACGGTCATCGAGGGCGGCGAGCTGCAGATCGGGGACTCGGTGTGGGCGACTGCCTCGATCAGCGCGGCGTGGCTGCTGGTCTACGACGAGGACAGCGGCAAGGCGCTGATACGCGTCAATCTGGGCAGCGAGCACGCGAGCGTGAACGGTGAGTTCCGGATCCAGTGGGCGAGCGCGAGGTATCGACTCAACGCGGCCGGTACCACTATTGCGCTGGTGATCTGCTGATTCTCAAAACCGCATGAACCCACAGGTTTCGCCGCATAAAATCGGGTGAGGTATCGGAACCACCGAGCTCGCACGTGAAAGCGTTGCGGGCTTTTTTTATGGACTACGACAGCCTCGTCGGCGATCTCGTGGCCTGGACCGAGGACGACAATCCGTCGTTCATGGCCCAACTGGATCGGATCATCGCGCTCGGCAGCGAGAAAGTCGCGCGCGATCTCGATCTTGAGGTGCTGGATGAGGTGCGCGGCCATTTCATTACCAAGGGTGATCCGGTTATCGAGAAGCCGCGGCGGACGCGGGTGACGCGGTCGTTTCATATCGAGCAGTCCGGTGTGTTCACGCCGATCGAGTCGCGCAGCTACGACTTCGTGCTCGGCTACCAGGAGGGTGCGTCCGGCGCGCCGCGTTACTGGTGCGATCTCGATGCCGACCACTGGATGGTTGGCCCGGTGCCGGACGATGGTTATGTCTGCCGGACCCGGGCCATCGCCGCGCCGGCGATTGTCTCGCCGTCCAACCGCGAAACCTGGATCTCGCGCCACGTGCCTGATGCGTTGTTCTATGCGTGCCTGATGGCCTGCGAGGAGTTCATCAAGGCCGATGACCGGATCGCGGTCTGGCGCGGCACGTACAACGCCGAGGTCATTCCTGCGGCCCGCAAGCAGCTGGCGCCGCTGTTGCGAGATCCCGAACAGCCGCCGCAGCCCGAGGGAAGATAAATGGCCAGTTTCAGTGAACTGTTGCGCCTGAACTTGCAGGACACGGGGTCGGACGAAAACGTCTGGGGCCAGGTGCTGAACAAGCAGATGCAGCTGCTCGAGGCGGCGGTGGCCGGTACCGCGCAGATCGTGCTGTCGGCCAACGATTACACGCTGTCGACCAACGACGGCAGCGACGACGAAGCGCGCTCGGCCGTCCTCGACCTGCAGGGTAATCCGAGCGAGAACCTGAACGTGATCGTGCCGGCGGTCAGCAAGGTCTTTCTCGTACGCAACAACACGACTGGCCAGTACGAGGTGACGGTTCGCACCCAGTTGGGCACCGGGGTGAAGGTGCCGCGCGGCGAGGCGCGCTGGGTGTATTGCGACGGCACGAACGTGCTGTTTGCGGCCAAGGCACCGGACACGGCACTGGTTGCCGGAATGACGCCCGGTAATGCCGTGGAGCGAAACGTCAACGAGGTCGGCACCACCCAGGATTACAAAGACCAGTCGCTGCTCGACTGGTCTGCTCTCAACAATGAATTCGAGCGATCCGGCGGCCAGGGCGGCCGGTTCACGACCGGCGATGTGAAGTTCACGATCAAGCAGGCCGAAACCGGATGGGTTCGGGCGAACGACGGGTCCATCGGGCCCTCGGGGAGTGGCTCGACCGCCCGGGCCGACGACGACTGCGAAGCGTTGTACAAGCTGCTCTGGAACAACATCAGCGATCAATATGCGCCCGTATCCGGCGGCCGCGGCGCCACCGCCGACGACGACTGGGCTGCGGCCAAGCCGATTGGGTTGTTCAAGACCGTGGCCCGGGCGATCGCCGTCGCTGGTACGCCAGCTGACAGCAATCTGTCGTCGCATAACCTCGGCGAGACCGTCGGCGAGGAAAAACACACGATGACCGTCGACGAGCTGGTGGAGCATACCCACTACAGCTACGTCTATGGGTCCTCCTTCGCTCGCAAGGGGAATTTGGAGGACTACTCGATGGGCGCCAACAACGACACCAACGATTCCGGCAGTGACCACATCACGAGCGCGACCGGCAAGGGCGATCCGTTCAACGTGCTGGGCCCGCGCACGTATCTGAACCTGCTCGTGAAGCTGTAGCCATGGGCCAGGTCGCAACCGTTCACATCAAGGCCGGGGTATACACCGACGAGACAGCGCGCGGCGCCGAACCGTACTGGCACGATTGCGACCGGATCCGCTTCCGGTCCGGGCTACCGGAGCAGATCGGCGGCTGGCGCAAGATGATCGGCGGAAATGGCGCGCCTATCGCGCTGCTCGGCCGTGCCCGGGCGATTCACGACTGGTCGTCTCTCGACAACCAGAGCTGGGTCGCGGTCGGCACGCACCTGAAGCTCTATCTGCTCAATTCGGGGAATGTCTACGACATCACGCCGCTGCGCGACCAAGGGACGTTGACCGATCCCTTCCAGGCGGTGGGCGGCAACAAAACGCTGACCGTCAACCACGTCGCCCACGGCTGCGAGCCCGGCGACTTCGTACATTTCACGGCACAGGGCAATGCGACCCTGAACTTTGACGGCGAGCACCGCGTGGCCCGGGTGATCACCGTCGACCAGTACGAGATCGATCTCGAGGCCGCGCCGGCCAGCGGCGGCAACGGCGGCGGCGCCGTCGACTTCGAATACGAGATCCATGTAGGCACGGCCTCCAAGGATAAGGTCTATGGCTACGGCGTCGGCGGCTATGGCCAGGGCACTTATGGCACGCCGCGCACTGAATCGACGCTCTACCAGAGCCTGCGGACGTGGTCGCTCGACAACTGGGGCGAGGATCTGCTGGCCTCGCCGGTGGAGGGACCGGTCTACTGGTGGGATCGATCGCTCGGGCCGAACAAGCGCGCGGTGCTCATCGAGAATGCACCGGCCACGAATCGTTGGATCATGGTCTCGCCGGAGGACCGGCATCTCATTTGTTTCGGCGCCCACACCACGCAGTCGCGCGATGCGATGGAGATCCGCTGGTCGGATCAGGAGAACTTCAACGATTTCACGCCCACGGTGAACAACACCAGCGGCGACAAGCGCCTCGATGCCGGCAGCCAGATCGTGACCGCGATCGACACGCGTTCGGAGAAGTTGATCTTCACCGACGAAGCGCTGTATTCGATGCAATTCATTGGCGGCACCTACGTGTTCGGTTTCTCGCCACTGGGCCGGAGCGTGCGGATCATAGGTCCGAATGCAGCCGCGCAGGTCAACGGCGTGGTCTATTTCATGGGCGACGGCGATTTTTTCGTCTATGACGGGGTGCTCCGGCCGCTGACATGCCCGGTGCGCAATCACGTGTTCCAGGACATCGATACGTTCCAGGGCGCGAAGGTCTACGCCACGGTCAACCGGCTGTACAGCGAGATCATCTGGGTCTACCCCTCGGCCGTCGCCGACGACAACGATCGGTATGTGATCTACAACTACCGGGAGCAGGTCTGGTACTTCGGGACCATCGACCGGACGGCCATGCACGATCAGTCGTCGGCCTACGGCTTGCCCTATGGCGTCGATCCGAATGGGCACGTCTATACCCATGAAGACGGGGTGAACGCAGACGATCAGCCGATGGGGTCGTTCCTCGAGTCCTACGATATCGATATCGCCGAGGGCGGCCAGTTCATGCACGTCTCGCGGCTGATTCCTGATTTCCTGGCGATCGATGGTCAGGTTGAGCTGACGCTGCTCGGTCGTGAGTTCCCGCAGGACGATTTTCGTATCCGCAGCGGTCCGCATCCGATTACGGCCATGACCCGCCAGATCAACGTGAGGGCGCGCAATCGGCAGATCGCGATTCGTGTGGCCGCGGCAACGCTCGATGCCTACTGGCGTATGGGGGCGTTCTCGGCAGAGGTGAGGGCTCATGGCCGCCGCTAGACCGCTACCGCAATTCGATCCGTCGGATCTGGCCGACGGCCAGCTGATCACGAAGCTGCGCCAGCTCACGCGCACGGTCGAACTGGCCTATGGCGCCGACACGACTGCCGAGACCGGCGGCGCGTGGCATGTCGGCCACGGCCAGCCGGCCGCCGGCCTCGGGGCCTATAACGATCTGTACATCGATGTGACCGATGCCGAGACGCACATCGTATGGCTCAAGGCCGAGAAGGGCTGGGCGAAGCTAGGCGCATTGGCCTCCACCGAGGGCGGCGAGGCCAATACCGCCAGCAACGCCGGCGAGGGCGTCGGCCTTGCGCTGGACAAGAAAGGCCTGGATCTGCCGTTCAAGTCGCTGACTGCCGGCTCCGGGATATCGGTGCGCGACGCCGGCGATCACGTGGTGATCGCGTTCACCGACAAGGTCGATGGCGGCTACTTCACGACCCGCAAGGACGCGCTGCACCTGCAGTTTGCCCGGGGCCAGAAACGCAATCTGCCGAGTGTCGGTGACCAGGGCGAGCCGTTCGTCGCGCTCGATACCTGGGAGCTTTTCTTCGGCGCCAACACGGGCATGAAACCGCTGCGCGTGGCGCCCGAGAACGTCATCGGCCTGCTCGCCAAGGGCAAGATCGCCGCAAAGTATCTGCCAGAAACCTCGCGGCCGAGCGTTCACTCGGTCAATAACGAGACGTCGATGCGCGTACTCGATGCCGAGCGCGGCGATATCGCCGTAGTTGATGATGCCGATGTTGGAGGGCGCGGCTCGTTCGCGTTCAATGGCCAGCGATGGGTATCCCTCAACCGGCCGATTGGCGGTCTTGCGAGCTACCGGGCCGCCCAGGATATCCCGCAGTTCGCGGTCGTCGCGCTGACGGCCAGCCAGCGACTGTCCAAAGGAGTAACGACCTACACCGCCCAGGCGACGGTGGCCACGAACGACCTGTTCGATCAGGCCGTGGGCATCGCGCCGCAGGCGGGATTGGCCGGCCAGCCGATATCGGTCCAATCGCGCGGCGATCTCAGCAGCGATGCCTGGGACTGGACGCCCGGCGCTACGATTTACGGGGATGCCCAGGGCGTACTCACCGAACAGCAGCCCACCACTGGCTATCTGGTCATCGGGTTTGCCGTGACGCCTACGAAGATCCGCATGCTGCGCCGCGAGGAGCTGCGCAACGCCGGCGAAGGGGCCGCGCTGGTCGCGGCCCGCGATGGGTCAGTGACCGATATCCGCACGCTCGTCGGCGATCCGACGATCAACGTTGTGGTCAACGGCGACCAGGTGGAGTTCACGCTTCCGACGCTCGACGGCGCCGTGGCCACGCTGCTCATTGACCGCGCGGCCGCGGCGGATGCGATCGCCGATCGCGAATTGCGAATCACCCTTGATACGCGCGAGATCCTGGTCGGCGTCGATGACGGCACGGGCAACACCACGGCCGAGCCCGCGCGCGTCGATCGCGACAACGTGATCGACCTCGGCTGCTACCGGCTGCCGGCCGGCGAGACGCTGGGCGGCCACCGGGTCGTCGTGGCCCGCGATGGCCAGTGGTTCTATGCCGATCCTGCGGATCTTGACGACGCCGCCGCGACGCTTGCGATTACCACCGGGGCCGCCGCAGCCGGCGAAACGGCGATTGCACGGTTTTCGGGCTTGATGGCCGAGCCGTCATGGGCCTGGCAGCCCGGCGAGCCCGTGTTCTTCGGCGCCAGCGGCGTTCTATCCCAGACACCGCCGGGCTCGGGCTTCATCTGCGTCGTCGGCACGCCGGTTTCAGCCACACAGATCGCGGTCAACATCGAGCCGCCGATTCTTCTTCAGGAGTAGACGATGGCCAAGTTCTTACAGCAGGTCGGTGGGCGCCTCAAGGAGGCGGTATCCCTGGTTACATCCGCGGGCGCTACCGATGCGGACAAACTGGTTTCGACCAACGGGCAGGGCAAACTCGATCAAAGCCTGTTTCCGACCGGCTTGGGCGCCGAGACGGAGAGCCTGCCGGCCACCGAAGCGCTCAACGGCGGCGACTTCGTGAACATCTACTCGGCCAGCGGCACGGCCAGTGTCCGAAAAGCCGACGCGACAGCCGAGGGCAAGGAGGCCAACGGGTTTGTTCTTGATTCGGCCGCCAGCGGCGCGAGTGTGACGGTCTACCGTGAAGGCCTGAACAACGCGCTGTCCGGATTGTCGCCGGGCACCGACTACTTTCTCAGCGCGGCCAATCCGGGGCAGCCGACCGATACGCCGCCGTCGAGCACCGGCAACGTGGTGCAGTACATCGGGCGATCCAGCACCGACGCGAACATCTCGTTTGAGCCCGGCCAACCGATCACGCTGGCTTAAGCAATGGCGGAGCAGCGGCCAATCATCTTTGACGGAGCACGGCTGCGCGAGATGCGCGACGGCGAAACGTTGCCGCAGAGCATCGTGGGTGCTGCGTCGCTGCCCATGTATGACGTCGAGGGGAAACTGGTGCTCGACGAACAGGGCCAGCTGTTTACGGAAAAGGATCTTGAACCATGAGTTTCATAGGCCGATTGCAGCCCGCCAGTCGTCCCGGCCTGCCGACATGGGTCGTCGGCACCATCGACGCGCTTAATGCACTGACTGAGGTGGCGCCTGGGATGCCGATTACGTCCGACGACATCGGTCGGGTGGCCCAGGTCGGCAGCAGCTCACCTTCGTTCTACATCCTGACCGGGGTGAGCCCGAATACCTGGGTGATCTTTGGTGGTCCGCAGGGCGGATTGGCGGCCATGGATCAGGTCACGGCCAACGAGATCAATAGCGGAACTGCTGTGCCCGATGCCGTTGCTACAGCTCAGGGCGATGGCACCGTGGCATGGGAATGGGCGTCGGCGCTTGTCGGGAAGTTCACGGTCCTCAGCCGCACGACCACAGCCCAGCCAAGTTCGCCCGCCGAAGGCGACCGCTACATCGTCCCCGCGAGTGCAACGGGCGCCGATTGGGCGGGGCAGGACGGCACAGTCGCGCTTTATCAAGACGGCGCATGGACATTCTATGAGCCGGCCGAAGGCTGGGAAGCCAGCGTGATCGATGAAGCGGTCCACGTAGAGTACACGGCCGCCAATGGCTGGATTGCAGCGTTTGACATGGCGCAGATTTATCTGGGGTCCGCCTTTACCAGCACGAACCGCGGCAACGTGCTTGTTCCGCTCGACACCGTGGGCTTCGACCCCTCTGGCATTGTGGATGTTAATAATCACGGCATCAAACCAACCCGCGCAGGCTACTACCAGGTCAACTTCGGCACCTATTTTGATGCGACCGGTAGTGGCCAAACCGAAAGCGCATTCTTAGTCCGTAACCAAGACAACAGCCAAAAATTGATCTCCGGCGGCGACCAGTATTCCGCATCACCGGGCAACAGTCTAACTAGCGGCGGGGCGGGTATTTTGTACATGAACGGCTCAGATTCGCTCAACTTGCGCGTCTTTACAGCGGTCGCAATGAACGCCGACTACTATGGACGTAGCGGCGCGCAACAAACGAACAATTTTATCTCCGTTGTAGGACCATTCTGATGGATCTTGTAAATATCGTGATTTTTTTAAAGCCGAACGCCGTTCCCGTTCGCGATTTCTTGATTCTAGACGATGGCAAAGGGCCCTATATCGGCGAATGGGACACTGAGAAGCTCGGGACCAAACCTACAGATGCTGAGCTAAGTGCTGCCGAGCAACCGGCCGCGCTCGCACAGGCCAAGGTGGCGAAAATCGCTGAGCTAACGGCGGCATGCGAAGCCGCGATAACCGGTGGATTCGAATCGAATGCCCTTGGCACAACGCATCACTATCCAAGCTCTGCGACTGACCAGGTCAATCTGATGGGCCGAGTGACTAAAAGCCTGCTACCGACGTTCCCGAGTGGCGGTACCGTGAGCTTCACGTGCGTGCTGCCGGCAAATAAGGCGGATTCGGTCTGGCCGCGCGTCGATCACACGGCCGCCCAGATCCAGCAAGTCGGCGATGACGGCGAAGCCTGGATCGACGCCCAGCAGCTGCAGCTGCGGGCGCTTTTGGCGCAGGTTGATGCGATCGACGATAAGACTGGCCAGGTTTCGGACATCAACGCGATCCAATGGAGCAATGGAACGCCATGAGCTATTCCTATGGCGTGCGCGTTGCGCTGGGGCTGGATCAGTTCGCGAATACGATCCTTGGTGGCTGGCCAGATGAAACGCTCTCGGCTCGCGCATGCCGCTGTCGATCGGTCTGGTATTGGCGAGCTCTGTACACCATGCTCGATGCTATATTCCCGCGACACTGTGAGCGGGCGCTAACGAGCGAAAAGACGCATGCGCAAGAGTCGCCTTCAGAGCGCTAGACCGTTGGCCGATGTACTCTCAAACCATGCGACTCGCTAGCGTCTAGGCCTCGTCGGCCTGCCCAAGTTGTTCAATCATTTCTAGCAGCGGCGTTTCGCGGCCCGATCCTGGGTCCAGTATCTGGCTAGCCCGCAACATGCCGCGAAGCATGGCTTCCGCCATATCTGATGGCATGTCCCCGGCAAGCCCGCTCGCCGTATACCGAGCCGCAAGCTCAGTCAGCTCGTCCCCCTCCATTGCCACGGCTTCTCCCAACTAATTGCCATGCGCAGTGACTATAGCGGCTCTCAGTTCGTAATAAAAACGTTAGATTTATTTACCAAAAGGCCGGCTCGTCTCAGAACGACGTGACGTGTAAAACACGGTCGCCATAGACTGGCCTCGGGTATTGGAACCACTGAGCCCGGATCGTGATCGGTCCGGGCTTTTTGCGTGTGGGGTCTATGAAACAGGCGATTGCGGCCGCATTGATCGTGATATTGGCGGGATGCGCCACGCCCAACTGTCGGCAGCCCAAGCCAGTGAACGGCAGCGCGCTGTTCAATCAGGGCTATGAGTCCGGTCGCCACGATGCTCTTTCAGATCTACGCCACGACATGCGCGTCAGGCTATCCGCCGCTGACTTGTCGCATTGCGATACCCGCGCATCGTCGCTACCGAGCCGCGGAGCGATCTCGTCCGATACATGGTGGAAATCGCGGGGTCGCAATCTATGGACGCTCGATCAATGCGACCAAAAGAACGAAGGGAAGCGCTCGAAGCTGATACTCATGTCGCGAGCGATTCAAGGGGCGCGGTGATGTCGCCGAACCAGAACATTACCGCCGGGCGGCTCGCTCTGGCGTTCGTGGCCATGCTGATCATACCGACCATCGTGGGCATCGTCTCCGGGATCGTCGTCGCCAAATACAGCAGCAGCCAGCGCAGTTCGATCGAGAGCGCGCGGCAGCTGCGCAACACGGTCACATCGCTGCAGCGAGTCGTCGACCAGCTGCAAAGCAAGTTCGCCAATCTGGATGATCTACCGACGCAGGGGGATCAGGCCATGGTGCTCTACCGGGTTCAGCAGCTCGAGGATCACATGAAGAGCAACGACGGCCGGATCGAAAACCTGAACAACACGCAGATTCGAATCTGCCAGAAGGTGGACATGGTGTGCGCCGGCAAGAATGCAGTCTGGATGAAGCCGTGGCCGGACCGGCGTCTTGAAGCGTTGCAGGTTGCTGTGACCGGTCGGCCCTGGCCGCCGCGGCCGCGACGCGATCGGCGCGTTCGGGTCGCGTTGCACGACACGTTCGCCGCGCACCGGTATTTGATCGAGCCGGTCCGGATCGAGTGAGACTCAGAATCGGGTGCAGGCCACGCGGGGCGAACGTACCCTGAGCCCAGGTATCGGACCAACCGAGCCCGGATTGTCGCGAGATGGTCCGGGCTTTTTCGTTTATGGGCGATCAGAAGAAAGTTATCCGGATCAGACTGGGCAAGCAGAGCGATGCCGTGGCGATTTATCGCCTGCTCGAAGAGGCCTATAGCAACAGCGTTGATTATTCGCCCATCGACGAAAACCGTCTGATGTGCTGGATCACGCGCACGATCGCCGAGGGCGAAGTCTGGGTTGCCGATCTGTCGGGCCGGGTCATCGGCTCGATCGCGCTGGTCGACTTCCAGTTTCCGTGGTCGGAACGTGTGGTGCTGACGAACAGCTGGCTTTATGTCCTGAAGAACTTCAAGGCCCGCGGTACCGGGCGGAAGCTGATCGAGGCGGTCGTCAAGTCGGCCGACGACAAGGGTGGGGCGCCGCTCGTGATCGGCACCCATTCCGGTAGTGACGCCGATTGGAAGGACGAGTTCATCGGCCGCTTCGACGGCATGGTCTATCTCGGCGGCAGTTTCTTCCGGCCGCCCTATGGAGGCGCGAGCGATGGGTAGTTTATTCGGCGGCGGCAAGAAGACGTCGAGCCAGTCGCAATCCACGCAGCTCCCGTCCTGGCTGTCCGGTGCCTCGAAAAAAGCCGTCAACATGGCGGAGAACATCGCCGACCGCCCGTATCAGGGTTACAGCGGCGACCGGGTGGCCAATGCCACCAACAACGAACAGGCCGGGTGGCAGGTCGCCAATGGCATCACTGGCTCGTATCAGCCGTATCTGACCCAGGCGGCGGATGCGCTCGGCAACGCCAATCAGAACCTGACCGGCGCCGACATCTCGTCGTACATGAACCCGTACACGCAGAACGTGACGGACGTGGCGGCGAACAAGATGTCCGACCAGTTCGCCCAGCAGCAGAACGCCCGTGACGAGAACGCGGCCCAGAGCGGCGCATTCGGTGGCCTGCGCTCGGAGCTGGGCGATCAGTACGCGAACAAGCAATATCTCGACGCGATCGGGAACCTGTACACCCAGAACATGGGCAACGCCTATAACTCGGCGGTGAATAACTGGCAGGCCGATCGGGCGAACCAGTCGGCGTTGGCCGGCCAGTACGGCAACATGGCGAGCAATGCGGCGGGCTTGACCAGTAACGCAGCAAACACGCTCATGGGGGCAGGGCAGGAACAACGCGGCATCAACCAGGCGCAAGCCGATGCCAACTATCAGAATTTCCTAGACCAGCGGAATTGGGGCACCAATAACCTGAACACGCTGCTTGGCGCCGTGAGCTCGGTGCCGCATGGCCAGACGACGACCAGTACGGCGACTCAGGGCAGCGACCCGAGCACCGGCCAGAAGATCGCGTCCGGCATCGGGACCGTGGCATCGATCGCTGGCATGTTCTCGTCGAAGGACTACAAGACCGACAAGCAACCGGTCGAGGGCAGTGTGCTCGCGAAACTCGCGTCCATGCCCGTCGATACCTGGCGGTACAAGGGCGATTCCGAGCGCCACGTCGGGCCCTATGCCGAAGACATGCAGGAGCATTTCGGCGTTGGCAACGGCAAGCAGATTCCGATTATCGACGCGATCGGCACGCAATACGCGGGCCTGAAGGAGGCCGCGCAGCGGATCAAGAAGCTGGAGGACAAGGCCCATGCCTGATTATGGTTCCCTGGCCGATCTGACCCTGGCCAACGCTCAGCCGCAGAACTACAGCTTGGGCAGTCAGCCGCCGGCGCAATCGCAGACGCCCGACCAGGAGGGCAGCATCTTGTCGCGCCTGCACGGCCTGGTGGCCCAGCCCGGCGCGTACAACCGACCGGAGTTGAGCGGAGATGACAAGCGCCGGGTGTTGCTCAATACCGGCCTCGCGCTGATGCAATCGACGCAGCCGGGCACCGGCGGCCTGTTTGCCAATCTCGGCCGCGCCGGACAGGTCGGCGTACATACCGCGAACCGCATTGCCGATCGCAAGCTACAGGGCCAGGAGGCCGCGCGGCAGTCGGAACAGAGTTATCTGCAAGACCTGCTTGGCCAGTACAACCAGGATCGCCAGTTCGATGCGGGGCGCCAGGATGCGCAGTTCAATCATCAGGCAACCCGGGCCAAGTTCGGTCTGGACAAAGCGCAGCAGGCGGCCCTAGACAAGTACCGACAGGCCCAGATCGCACTGGATCGAGACAAGACGGCATCGCTGTCCGATTACCGCAATCGAAAGTTGGCCCAGGACGGCCGGCTGACCGATGCGCGCATCAATTCGCTGCAGGCCAAGGCTCAGAAGGATCGGGGCAACGGCGGCCTGAAGGCCGGCCAGGTCCGGCTGCGCAATGGCCAGACCGCGACCATGGACGACATCCGGCAGCTTTATAACGCGCGCTATGGCAAGTGGGACCCGATGTCGCAGCAATATTCGTTCGGCCAGAACGCCCCGACGCTCGACCAGTTCTTTAGCCAGATCACGACGCAGGACACGGATCCGTTCAGCAACCCGAACAAGCAGGCAACCGACCCCCTGAGCTTGCGCTAGGAGCCGCCGATGGCGAATGGCAACGACCAGCCGGGCAAGCTGAGCGCGTTTCGTCAGCGGTACCCGCAGTACAACGATATGTCCGACGACGCGTTGGCGTCGGCCCTGCACAAGAATTTCTATTCGGACATCCCCGAGGATCAGTTCCGCCAGCAGGTCGGGCTACAACCGACGGCGCCGGCCAAATCCGGCGGCGATGGATTCCTGTCCAGCGTCGGCGACCTGTTGTCGGCCGGGCCGAGCGGGCCGATCGATTCGCCGTCGCGGCTGGAGCGGGAAACGGGACAGTATGGCCAGCCTTCGCAGCCGCTGGCGGCTGAACAGCGAGATAATCCGACGCCTGCTCGAGCCGGGAGTTCCGATAACGGAACATCGGGCCCACAGATGAGCGCGTGGCACCCGTCGCTGCTGCAGCGGATCAACGGCTTTTTCGGTTCACCCGACCGAGCGCGCGCGGCGAACGCGGTCGCTGCCGAAGAATACGCCAAGCGCACGGGCAAGCCGAAAGAGCAGTTCTATACCTCATTGGGCGGCCATCGGCCGATCCTCAACCCGGAGGGCGAGAACAGCGGGGCCTATGCGGAGAAGGCGGCTCAGGTGCTGGGTGGCGAAGCCAAGCATCTGCCCGCCGATGTCGCCAACTCGGTGCTACGGACCATCCGCGGCGGTGATCGCAGCGTCAAGGATTCGTGGATCGACAAAGCGATCGACGCCACGAACCCGGACAGCAAGGCCTATCAAGACCCGAACTTCGACAGTCTGCGCGGTATCGGCCAGTCGCTGGCGTTCTCGGCCGTTGGGCTTGGCTCGTTTCTGGCCGGATCGGCGGCCGGCAATCTCGTGGCCCCAGGCGTTGGCACGGCCGCGGGCGCCACGGCCGCGGGCGCTGCGGCGTACCGGAACCAGTTCGATTCGTTCATGGATCAGCTGCATGACCATGCCGACCGTGTGTCGCAAAAGCTCAACGGCCATCCGCTCACGCAGCAAGAGTGGGGCGATCTCTACGACAAGTCGAAGAACTATGCGCGCCTGTACGGCGGCGCCGAGGCGCTGACCGAGCCGGCCGGCGAAGCGATGATCGGCAGCACGCTAATGAAGTCGCTGGCCAAGAAGCAGGGCGTCGGCGAGGTCGCGCACCAGTTGGCGCGAACCTTCGGGCTTGAGTTGCCGACCGAGACCATCACGCAGGTGCTGCAGAATCGCGCCGAATACGGCACGGGCATGACGCGCCACAAGGTTTCGGCTGGCGAGGCGCTGCGTCAGGTGGCGGTGCCGACGATCGCGGTCACCGGTTTGCTGGGCGGCGGCAGTGCGTTGACCGGCTCGGCGATTCGGCGGGCGTCTCAATCTGGAAGCCAGGCCGCGGGCGACACCAAGACAGCAAAAGCGTCTCCGGACCCCGATGCAATCATCGAGAAATCGATGCGTAGCGATACGCCGTTGTCGGACGCCGACAAGCAGGCGCTGGTCGATGCCGGGCTGGCCAAGCGCATGGACAACGGGCGCGTGATGCCATTGCCGCGCATGAAGCGCCGGGCAAAGCAGATCCTGGACGGTGAGGTGACGCCGACCCCTGAAGAACAGCCGAGCGTTTCAAGCGATTCATCCGGGCCGTCGGGCGTATCGCCTGATGAGGCGCCGGCCTGGCAGCAGACGCGCCGCCAGTTCTATCAGAACCCGGCCAATATGGGCCGCGATCACGAAGAGGCGGTGGACCAGGCGCTGCGAGCTGGTGAACCGGTATCGCCTCAGGTGATGGTCGATTATCCGCACCTGATCGAGGACCAGCAGGCTGAGCATGGCGCGATCGATCAGGCGACGGCCAGCGCATCCGACGTCCAGCAGCAATCCTCGGCAGAGAACGGGGCAGAAGATCAAAGCGCGCTCTCGCCCGAAGAGGTGACGCGCCGGGCGCGCGAGGGCGTGGCAAAGACGGCGTCGGTCCCGACGATGATCACGCAGGATATGCGACGGCGGCTGCGTGACGCTGGTCATTCCGATGACCAGATCCGACAGATGACGCCGCAGCAGGCATGGGATCACCTTTCCGAAGCGCGCCAAGATCAGGCGGACCAAGGCGACACGGCGCGCGAAACGCCAGCGCAGCCTGATGCTGGCAGCAAGCCGGCGGCACGCCCAGTGAAAGCTAGCGAAGTGCGCCAGGCTATTGGCGCCGATGTCGGCGATACCGTCACACCATCGGGCGCGATCGGGCATGGCAAAGCCGATACACCCTATCGCGTGGATGACATCGATCGCCGTGGCCACGTTCGCGTGACCGATACGCAGGACGGCAGCAGCACCAGCTGGTCGCGTGGCGAGCTGCAACGTGCGCTCAATGAGGGCGTGACGTTCACGAAAGCCGATGCTTCGGGCGCGACTTCGTCGGACCGGTCGGTACCGGATTCCCGTCGCTCGGTCACTACCGGCCGCGGCGACAAGGTCGACGTACAGGGCGAGTTCGTGGATGCCAATGATCTGGTGGCATCGCATACGGCTCAGGGCAACGTGAACCCCTCGTTCCCCGAGAGCTTGCAGCCGCGTGACCGTTCGCGCGTTTCGAGCCAAGCGCAGATCGGCCACATGGCACGTAACCTCGACCCGGAACTACTGGACGACACGGCCAAGGCCAGCGACGGCGCGCCGATCGTGGGCCCGGACAACGTGGTCGAATCCGGCAACGGTCGCGTGAACGCCATCCGCCATGCCTATGCCGCCGGCAACGCCGACGCATATCGCAAGTTCGTGGAGCGCAAGGCCCAGCGCGCCGGCGTCGATCTGTCCGGCATGGACAACCCGGTCTATGTCCGGCGGCGCACGACGGCCATGGATGACGGCCAGCGCGCCGAGTTCGCCCGTCAGGCCAACCAGTCCGATCTGTCGCAGATGAGCCCGGCCGAGCAGGCGCGATCCGATGCCGAGCGGCTCACGGTCGATGACATGGCACTGTTCGACCCCAGCGACAACGGCAACGTGCTGGCCGCGTCCAATGACGAGTTCCTGCGACGCTTCGCGCACAAGATCGGCGATGACGAAGCGGCGAGCCTGCGCACCGGCGACGGCCGCTGGAACAAGCGCATGGCCGATCGCGTGCAGGGCGCTGTGTTCGCGAAGGCGTACGGCGATGATCGGTTGCTGAATCTGGCGGCCGAAGAATCCGATCCCGAGATCAAGAACGTGCTCGCCGGCCTGCAGCGAGCCGCGCCAGCTTTCGCCCGTGCCCGGGGTGCCGATGGCTCCTTGGGAGGTATCGATACCGCGAACATCCTGGCCGAAGGGGCGGACTTGGTGCGTGACTCGCGCCGGCGCAATCAGGATCTCGACGAGTTGCTGCGGCAACAGGATGCGTTTTCGCAGACCTCGCCCGAGGTGGCTGACGCCGCCCGGTTCATCGACGCCAACATCCGCAGCGGCAAGCGGCTGGGCGAGTATTTCAAGCACATGGCCGATTTGACCGAGCACTACGCGCGCAATGGGGCCGACAGCCTCTTCGGCGACGCAGTGAGCGCCGGTGATATAGTCCAGACGGCACGACAGCGAAGCGAGGCCGGTGATGGCCAACAAGCAATCCGATTCTCGCGGCCGGAGCAAGACGGCGATCTTTCGCCGGATGAGCGATCTGGCCAGGAAGGAAGCCAACAAGGCGGAGGGCGACGAGCCGAAGCTGGTCGATCCGAATCGGCCGGATCTCAAGCGGGTGAAGTAAGCCAGCCGCAGACGGCAGCAACCAACGCGCGCGGCGCAGACCAGCGAACACAGTTCAGCCGCAGCGCCATGAAGTCGGTCGAGGCCAATGCGGCGCGCGGCCGCGAAGCGATGAACAAGGCCTTGCTGGACAAGACCACGGTCCATCGCGCGATGTATCAGCCGGATCTCGGATGGGTGGACTTCGAGTATGGCGATGAGGGCGGACGGGTAACCAAGAAAGGCAACCGCCGTGGCGCCAAGGGGATCTCGCATATCCTCGAAGCACGTCAGCGGAAAGACGGCATGAGTCTGGACGATGCGACTCATTTCCTGACGGAAACCATACCGAACACGATTGCGCGCGGCGCCGTTACTCGACGGGCATCGCCGGGCCAGCAGCGCATGCAGCGCGCGACCGTTTCGTGGGATGGAAACGAGGTCAACCTGGTCAAGAATCCCGGTTCGAACGCGTGGCTATTGACCGGGTATAAGAGAACGCCCGATGCCACCAGTGCGGGAAATGACGTCACTGGCGCTATGCACCCCGCCGCTACAACTGCCCGCGACGAGGTGGGTGCGGGCGCTTCACAGAATAGCGTAACAGGCGGCGAGGGTGATGGCACGTCCCAGTTTTCGCGCGCCGGTCAGTTCTTTCGTGGGCACGGCAGTTTTGCATTCGACGACCAGGCGGTCGAGCGCCGTGATGCTTATCAACCGTATCTGCAAGAAGCACTGAATAAATTGGGGCGGCATATCCCGGTCACGATGATGACGATCCCGCCCGAGCAGGTCACGGGCGACCCCAGCGCGCGCGGCGTTGAAGGCATGTACACCGGTACGCATATCCTGCTTTTCCCCGGCAATATCGCGAGTAAAGAGCGGGCAATGAAAGTGCTACGCCATGAATCGATGGGGCATTTCGGGATGCAGCAGATTCTGGGCCAGCAGTTTCGCCCGACGATGACGCAGGTAAAACAGCTACGCGATCGCAGCCCGGCGATTCAGAAACTTGCCGAGGAAGTCCGTAACCGATACCGGCGGATTGATCCGGACAGCGACGAGTTTGCCGAAGAGCTTATTGCGGTAATGGCCGAGAACAAGGTCGATCTGCCGATCATGCAACGTATCAAGGCGGCCATACAGGCATTCCTGAGACGCCTTGGATTACGCAAAGGGGAAATCGGCGAGGATGAGCTTAATGCATTGATCGCGCAGGCCGGTCGCTATGCCTATGGCAAAGGCCGTGTACTGCGGATTCGCCCTCGTCCTTATACCTATAGCGAGCCGGTACCGACCTACTATTCCGAGATGGCCCGCGTGCTCTCCGAGAAGCTGCCGAACCGCGGGCCGGCCGAGCAGATGCGCCAGGCCATCGAGTCATACGCCAAGAAAGGCCAGATCAAGCCCGAGGAACTGGAATGGTCCGGCATCCAGTCCTGGCTCGACGATCAGGAAGGTACGGTCGAGAAATCTGATCTGCTGCAGGCACTGGCCGAGCGCGGCGTTCGGACTGAAGAAACAGTTCTCGGAAGCTCCGATCGCGATGATGCCATTGAGGCCCTGGTCGACGAGGGCGGGGGCAGAAACTACCAAGACGAAAACGGGAAGTACGGTTATCGCTGGAGAAACCCGTCCAGCGGCGAGCGGGTATTCGAGAACGGTTTTGATAGCCGAGATGCGGCCGATGAGGCGCTTCATGCGCGCATTGGCGCCATGATGGAGGACGGCAGCATCGAGCCTCCGGCAACGACCGGAGGCGTCAGATACCACGAATATACGCTACCCGGCGGCGACAACTACCGCGAGCTCCTGCTGCAATTTCCGCGCCGAGAGACGGACGCGCAACGCGCCGCGCGCGACGAAGCGACAACGCGCCAGCGTCAGGCGGCCGATGCCTACAACGATGTGCGCGATTCCGGCGACACGGAGACGACACGCGCCCGGGCACAGGACCTCTCGGCCGCGAACGACACGCGCCGCGAGGCAGAGACGGCGGTCATCAACGCGCGCCGCGCGTATCACTCCGGCCACTTCGAAGAGCCGAATATTGTCGCCCACTTGCGCATGAACGAGCGGCACGACGCAGACGGAAACCGTGTGCTGTTCCTCGAAGAGGTGCAGTCCGATTGGCACCAAGAGGGCCGCAAGCGGGGGTATGCCAACCACGAATCCAACGTCCCCAATTACACGGTGGAGGAAACGGATACGCAATGGAAAGCGGTTTCTCCGGATGGTCAGGAAGTAGCATCGGTCGGCAAAGGCGTTGCCGCCGCGCGTCAGGATGCCGAAGAATATCTGCATCGCTATATTCACGATCGCTCGAACGAGGCGGCGGAAGAGGCCAATCGGAACGCCGTGCTCGATGCGCCGTTCAAGAAAACGTGGCCACTGCTCGCGATGAAGCGCGCGATCCGCTATGCGGCGGACAAGGGCATCGATCGCATTGCATGGACGACCGGCGCGCAACAGGCCGAGCGGTATGACCTGAGCAAGACGATCGCGAAGATATCTTATTCCGAGGCCGACGACGCCGCGCCCAGCGAGCGCGGCCATCTGATCGCCGAGACCCACAACGGCGAAAAGGCGATCAACCGGTATGTGGCGAGGGATGACTTGCCGGACTATATCGGCAAGGAGGCGGCCGACAACCTGCTGCAGCAAGAGCCGCAGTCCAACGGCACCGGATTCATCGCCCGCACGTTGGAAGGCCAGCAACTCAGCGTCGGCGGCGAGGGCATGAAAGCCTTCTATGATCAGATGCTGCCGAAGATGACCGGCAAGTACATCAAGAAATGGGGCGGCAGGGTCGGCGATATGCGTGTCCGCGCCGGCGACGAGGAAGTCGGGGTCCACGGGTTCGAGATTACGCCAGAGATGCGCGACGCGGCGTTCAAGGGGCAGCCCATGTTCTCGCGGCCGCCGCGGCGCGGCGACGTGCGGCTGGTCGGCCGGGACGAGAACGGCAACGTGCGGGCCGCGGCCACAGTGCAGGATGGCAAGTGGCTGATCGTCTCGCGCACCGGCGACATGCTCGGCTATGGCATCAAGAAAGCCGGCAACCGCCAGCGCGCTGAAGAACTGATGGGCGCCGATGGGCTAACAGTCGGAACAGAAGTTCCGGGCCAGAGCGATAGCAGCCAGGCCGATTTTCAGCCGAACCACCTGGATTCGCCCGAGGCAGGCTATTTCGGGCAGATGGCGCAGACGTTCGTCTACAAGGCACAAAACAAATTCGAGGCCCTGAAACGGCTCGAGACCGCAGTCGAAGCCCGCACCGGCGAGCGCTTGAAAGACGAGGGCTCACCTTATCTGCAGGAAACGCTGTATCACGGTCGGACCCGTCAGGCGATGGACGCTTTTGACGAATCCGATGTGCAGCCGTTGCTCGACGCGCTGCAGAAGACCGGTTTTCGGCTTCGGCCGGTGACCGAGTACGTGCCGGATCTGGATCAGGACCTGGCTGAGAAGTTTGGCCACCTGAGCGCCGTAGACGCCTACCTGTACGCGCGGCACGCGCCCGAGGCCAACGCCAAGCTGGCCGAGATCAATCCGGGCGAAGAAGCCATGTCCGGCATGTCCGACGACCAGGCGAAGCGCATGACCGATGCGCTGCGCGGCCGCGGCGAGTCCGACGCGCTGGACGACGTGGCTGGCCGAGTCGATCGCATGACCCGAGCGACGCGCGATCTGCTGGTCGACTCTGGACTCGAGAAGAAGTCGACCGTCGATCAGTGGGCGAGTGCCTACGATCATTATGTTCCGCTCAAGGGCGAGCCCGGCGGTCCAGGGAAAAACGGTGACACCGCATCGCGGCCCGGCACCGGTCGTGGCTTCGACACCCGCGGCTCGTCGTCCAAGCACCGGCTCGGCCGACACAGCGCCGCCCAGAATATCCTGGCCAACGTGGTGGCCGGCCACTACGCCACCATCACCCGTGCCGAGAAGAACAAGGTCGGGCAGTCGATGCTGCGTTTCGCGCAGGAGAACCCGAGCGATCTATGGGACATCGACCAGCCGATGACCAAGCGCATGCTCGATCCGGTGACCGGGCTCGTGACCCAGGCGCCGGACCCGAGCCAGCGCAATCGCGACAACGTGTTCGTGGTCCGCGTGAACGGCGTCGAGCACCACGTCGAGTTCAACGAGAACGACACGGATGCCATGCGCATCGCCGCGTCGCTGAAGAACCTGGGCGCCACCGAGATGGGTACGGCGCTCAAGCTGCTGCATGGCCTGAACGGCTATCTGTCGTTGGCCAGCACGTCGCTGAACCCCGAGTTCGTGATCAGCAACTTTGCACGCGACCTGCAGACCGCGGCGATCAACCTCAACGACACTGAAGCCAGCGCCATGAAACGGCGGATCATCGCCGACGCGGCCAGTGGCAAGGCGTATCGCGCGATCCGGCGCCACCAGAAGGGCCAGCGCGATTCGGAGTGGACCCAGTACTACCAGGACTTCCTCGATGATGGCGCGACCACCGGCTGGCAAGAGGGATACGAGAATCTGGACCAGTTTGCGACCTCGCTGACAAAGCGTCTTGATCGTGAAGCGCCAGGCACGTGGGCCTTTGCCAAGCGCCAGGGGCGCAACCTGTTCGAGTTCATCGGCAACGCGAACACCGCCGTGGAGAACGGCGTACGCCTGTCGGCCTATATCCATGCCCGAAAGGACGGCGTGTCGCGCCAGCGCGCGGCGGCGATGGCCAAGGATCTGACGGTCAACTTCAACCGCAAGGGCGAGAGCGCGGATGCGCTGAACGCCCTGTACCTGTTCTACAACGCATCGATTCAGGGCAGCGCGCGAATCATGCGCGCTGCCTCGAGCAAGAAAGCGCGGCGCTGGATGTACGGCGCCGTGGCCCTGGGTACCGCGCTCGACGTGGCCAACCGCTGGGTAGCCGGCACCGATGACGATGGCGAGAACCGATACGATCGCATCCCCGACTACGTCAAGCGCATGAACTGGGTGGTCATGCTGCCGCCCAATACGGACATGCCCGACTGGGTGCCCGGCTGGGCGCGCGGGCCCGAGGGCGATTACCTGAAATTCCCGTTGCCCTACGGTTACAACGTGCTCAACTACGCCGGCCAGAAGATCGGCCGGGCCATGGGCGCAATCGAGGGGAGCGTCAAGAACTACAACCCGGCATCCGAGGCGGCCGGTCTGATGATGTCTGTGATGGACGCCTTCAATCCGATCGGCGCATCACCGACGCTTCTCCAGCTGGTCTCTCCGACGATCGCCGATCCGCTGGTGCAGTGGGCCGAGAACAAGAACTTCGCCGGCCTTCCGATCCATCCGGAAGCCGACCCCTACGGGCCGCCGCCGCCAAACTACACCTTGTATTATTCCGGCGCTCGCGGCTGGTCCCGCTGGATTGCCAAGGAGTTGAACATGGTCAGCGGCGGTACCGAGGTGCAGCCGGGCGCGGTGAACATCTCACCGGAGCTGATCGATCACTTCTACGACTTCGCCACCGGCGGCGTCGGCCGGTTCCTGGCCGAGTCGGCGGACATGCCGCGTAAGACCTACGATCTCCTGGCACACGGCCAGGACTTCAACGCCTACGAGATCCCGTTCCTGGGCAAGGTCTACGGCACACCGCGTACCGGCGACTCGCGAGACCTGTTTTACGATCGAACGACCAAGCTGCGCTATCTCAAGCAGGAGTATGAACTGGCCCGGTCCCGTGGCGATCGCGATCGCTACCAGCAGTTACGGCAGCAGTTCCCGGGCGAGACCCGCATGCTCGGGATGCTCGATGGTCTGAATAAGCAGCTGCGGGATCTGAAAAAGCGCAAGGATCGCGTGATGAACGCGAAACAGCTCTCCGATGCTCGCAAGAGCGAGATCACGGACAAGATCGAGGACCAGCAGACGAAGCTGTATCAGCTGTTCAACCGGCGCTATCGCCAGACGGTGCTCGATCAATCCGGTACCGGATCGACTGGGGCGACGCGGACAGGATCGTGATCCGCGCGTTCCCTACGGGAACGGTCGGCCGCGATGTCGGGTCGACGCTGAACTGCGTCACGTTGGGCGGCAGCGCCTGAGTCTGACCCGTGGGCGGCAAGCTATAAGTCGTGGTCGACTCGCCATGCGCACCCATGGGCGTTGCCGTGACGTCGGCGCTCGTGTGCGCGAATCCTACACCGGTCTCGCTCATGGTCGTTTTGTCGGTATGGGCATCGACGTCGGTGACTCGCATAACGGCCCGACCGTTTCGCATGCCGATATAGCGAAGATCCGTTTCACCTGCGTAGGTCGTGCGGCCGAAGACGTCAGCTTTGCCGAAGGCATTGCGGAGTGCCTGGCGCTTTTGAACTTGGATCATTGACTGGCCGACGCCTGTCATATGGGTGCCCGGCCCGGGCTTGAACGCGTCGTGCGTCTTTACGGATGCGCAGCCGGCCAAGGCGATGGCCAGCACGAGTACTCTCCACTTCATCGAAGTCCCCCAAACCATTCGACTGATCCGAGCATAGCGAAGTCAGTGATCGCCGAACAACGTCCACCAAAGGAAGCCGACGATCAGCAGGATCTCGAAGCTGAATATCCAGCCCGCGTAGAGAGCCGCTAAGGCGAGGCCAACCGCATACAGCGGCTTTCCGTTCGGATGGCGCCACAACTGGAGTGGGGCATTGATAAGGCGCGAGAGCATAAGTTGAGGGTAGACACCTATTAAGGCGGCTGCACTCAATTCTGATTGTGAATTGTCCGAGGTCCTGAGTTTGCGCCTGTATATGAGATGATTTTTTGGGACGAAATTGAGACGGAAAAACCGATAGTAATGCGCAAAAATAACCAAAAGTGACTATTCGGAAATTTTATAAAAAGCAACAATATTAGTAAGTTACGATTTAAAATTACGCGTTCGCAATGCGAAGGTCGGCGGTTCGATTCCGCCCGGCTCCACCACAATCAAGGGATCAGGCTAAGCCTGATCCCTTTTTTATTGCTCGGCGTACGGCGTCGATGCAGATCAAATCGCGCATTCCGTACCGCGCGAAGACGCGTTGCTGCACGCTGTAGCCGTCAGTCTTTGGCGCGCCGTCTCAATCGATTGTTATCGCGATACATTCTCATGGCGCGCGACGCTACAACCATGGTCGCAATGACAGCGTTGTCCTTGCTGAAATAATTTTTCTCAATTGTTGAAAATTATTTCACGACAGGGTTCATGGCTGCTGACCGGCAAACCGACGATCTCGCGATCTACGTCGCGTGGCTGTCTTACATCGGGGGGTACACCCAGGCTGAGATCGCCGAGCGCCTGTCGCTATCTCGTGCCAAGGTTCATCGCCTGATCGGGGAGGCGCACCAGGCCGGGTACGTACACGTCTATATCGATCGTTCACCGCAGCGGCTGGTGTCGTACGAAGATCGAATCGCCGAGTGTTTCGGCCTGAGCCAATGCCTCGTCGTACCCGATGTGGAGGACCCGAACGATCGCCATGGAAATGTCGTGGCGCTCGGTTGCGCCGCTGCGCGTTACGTGCACGGTCGGATCGCCAGTGGCGAAGTGTCCTCGCTGGGCGTCTCCTGGGGGCGTTCTCTGGCCGAAATGACACGCCAGTTGCCGCGGGAAGCACACCCCGAACTGGCGATCGTGTCGCTTATGGGCAGTCTGACCCAGCAGTCCGCGATCAATCCGTTCGACGTGGTCTACCGGCTTGCCGAAAAGACCGGCGGGCAGGGTTTCTTTCTGCCCGTTCCGTTCATCGCCGATAGCATCGAGGATCGCAATGTCCTGATGGCGCAGCGCAGCGTGGCCGATGTTCTGGCACGCGCAAGAGAGATCGACCTCGGGATCGTGGGTATCGGTGCCATGGCATTGGACCAGCCGATGTTCATGGAAGAACGCGGATTGCTCGGAAAACGACAGCTGAGCGAGTTGATCGACGCCGGCGCGGTGGGCGAACTGGTCGGCCACTTCCTGGACTGCAATGGCAAGCCGATCCACATGGCGATGAATGAACGCACGATCGGTTTGTCGCTGGCCGAGCTCGCCGAGCGCGAAATCGTTGCCGTCACGGGCGGCGCCGACAAGGGGCCGGCAATCCAGGCCGTGTTGAACAGCGGCGTGATCGACCGTCTGATCGTTGATGAGCCGGCTGCGCGTTCTTTGCTTGCGGTGCATTCTCGTGCGGCTTGAACGGCTTGTATCGCCGATCGTGCCGCGCGGGGCGAACCGCGGGTGGGCGCCGACGGGCAGCCTCTTTCGGAACCGAAAAGTCGGATGTCGGGCTATGTTCGACTTTTCGCGTATGGGTAACGAGTCCACGGATCGTTATGATTCGCTTAACGGGGACTTGTTGCGACAGGGTTCAGGGGCCTGGATCGCTGCCGTGCCGGGTCGAATGAAGACGATATTCACCGGGCCGAAGGCAACGCGAACTCAAGGGGCAATCAGGATATTGATGTATCCGAGCGACATTCGGTCTGCGAGCCGGGTCGACGACACCAAGGCGCGGGCGGGGCTGGGACTCTCGTTCGCGCCGCGATGTCGGGCGCGCGAGTCGATTCCGGTATGACGGCTTAGAACATGATGTGAGCGACCAACCGGCCGGAGAGTGCGGCTTAGAGGAAGAGTCCGTTGAGCCGGCGGTTATCGAAGGGGCGTGGAGCTACTCCGCGAATATAGTAAAACTAGCCAATCAGGAGATCACTGTGGGCAAGCTAAGAATACAAGGGCGTTCAGCGCTCAATGGCCGCGTATGTCGTTATACGACATTGCTGCTCGGGACAACCGCGATGGTTTGTGCGGGCGCCGCCCAGGCACAGACCAGCAATTCCAGCGACGATATGTCGACCCTGAGCTTTCCGGAAATGTTCCAGAAGCAGGTTGTCGAAGGTTCGGAAGTACACGGCCGAGTCGGCTTCTACGACTTCCGCCGCTGGCACGACCTCAACCAACCGTATCCAGGTCAGACAAGTTCCCAGGCCAAGAGCGGCGACAACTACAACACCGAGAACACCAACTTCGGTGCGCAGATCGGTATTACCACCGGCCGTATCTACGGCTTTTCGTCCGGTGCCGCGTTCGTGTACGAGCGCGGCCTCTACGGCAATAATGCCGCTCGTACGAAACTGAACTGTAACCTGGCCGGCGAAGGCTGTGCTCCGAGCGGTCATACGGTTGCGAACCTGACCCAGTTTTACCTGCAGTTCAATGCGTATGGCTTCCAGCTTCGTGGCGGTCGTCAGCTGATCAACACGCCGCTGGCCGGTGCCGACCAGTTCACGTTCCTGCCGCGTGCTTTCCAGGGCGTCAGTGCGGTTTGGCGTCCGCTGGATACGATGGACCGCATGTCGTATTCGGGCGGTGGCTCCGCGCAGACTGGCGGCAATGGTGCGCAGGTCAACAAACCCAGTCCCGATCTGAACGCGAACTTCGAGACCGATCAGTATCTCCCGTTCTTCGGTCCGGGCGCTTCCGCCATGACCCAGCCGGAATGGCAGGTCTTCGGCGCCAAGATCACGAAGCGTGAGGCGCGTGGTACCGCCGACCGGTTCGTGGACGCCAACCGTTACTTAAGCAATGTCAATGGGTTCTGGTCTCTGGGTACGTCCTATCGCGATGTGCTGTCCAACGGCAGCCAGGTGGTGGGGCAGTACTACCATTACCGGTTCCAGCAGACCGAATCGGCCGACTACGGCGAAATTGGCTACATGGCGCCGACGATCGGCTCCGGGGCTATGGCTTGGGCGCCGTATGCGCGTGCCCAGGTGGTTGCCGCCTATAATGCGGACAAGAACCGTATTCCGGATGGTATCAACAGCCAGATCTACGGTCTGAAGCTGGGCGTGCAGAGCGGCGAAGTGGGCTTCTCCATCTTCGGCAACTTCTCGCCGGTGCATAACGGCTCGTTCAATCATGGCCAGATGTTGCATCCGTATACCGATCTGTCGGGCGTGATCTACACCGACACCATGAACGACGGTATTCTGGAAATGGGTCCGGGCTGGGCGGCCGGTGCGCGCATCGACTTCACCCCGACCGACAACCTGGCCATGTATGCGCGTTATGTGCAGTACCGCGCCAAGTACGGTCATTATCATGACTTCTACTTCAGCGGTGGTAGCAACAACCAGATCACCGACGCCAGCTTCACTGGCAACGAAGTCCGTAATCAGAAGAGTGAAGGCATCGGTATCGGTATCACCTATGACCTCGGCGGTATCTACAAGCAGCTCGCCGGTCTGAAGATCGGGGACAACCTCGGCATCACGAAGTTCGACGGCGCGCCGAACTTCTACGACAACCGTATCCGCTTCTACTACAGCTTCTAGTAGCGCGATCGGAAATCGCCCGGCCATCCGCAAGGATGGCCGGGCTTTTTATTGTGTATCGACGGCGCGAGACCGGTATGCCCGACCACAGAGCCGGGCGAAGCGGGTATACTCGCGAGTCGAATTGGTAACGCGACAAGAGAGAGACGATGGCCGCCGAATTCGTACCCGTGGATCCGTTCGACCTGGTCATTTTCGGCGGTACGGGCGATCTGGCGCGGCGTAAGCTGCTGCCGGCGCTGTATCACCGTGACCAGGACGGGCAGTTCTCGGACGATAGCCGTATCGTCGCCGTGTCTCGCCAGGACATGAGCGACGAGCAATATGCGCAGTGGGTGCGCGAAGTGCTCGAGGAGCATCTCCCGGACAAGGAACTCGATAACGAGGTTTTTTCCCGGTTCCAGTCGCGACTGGCGCATATCCAGTTGGATGTCGATGACGAAGCCGGCTGGAAGGCTTTCTCCGAACGTTTTGATGACAATGGTCGTATCCGGGCCTTCTATCTCGCAACGGCGCCGAGTCTTTTCGGCAAGATCGCCAACGGCGTGGCTGATGCCGGACTGGTGGACGACCGGGCACGCATTGTGCTGGAAAAGCCGGTCGGCCATGACTACGAGTCCGCGCGCGAGATCAACGACGCGGTCGGTGCGCGATTCGCCGAATCGCAGATCTATCGCATCGATCATTATCTGGGCAAGGAAACCGTCCAGAATCTGATCGCGCTGCGTTTCGGCAATTCGTTGTTCGAGCCGGTCTGGGGCCGTCAGGCGGTCGACAACGTGCAGATTACGGTGGCTGAAAGCCTGGGCGTGGACGAACGCTTCGATTTCTACGAAGCGACCGGTGCGCTGCGCGACATGGTGCAGAACCATATGCTGCAGCTGCTGTGTCTCGCGGCCATGGAGCCGCCGGCCAGCATGAATCACGACGACGTGCGCAACGAAAAAATCAAGGTGTTGCGCTCGCTCAAGCCCATCACCCCGCAAGAAGTACACAAGGTGACGGCCCGTGGCCAGTACGCCGCCGGGATGATCGATGGCAAGGCCGTGCCGGCCTACGGCGCCGCCAACAAGAAGGAGCAGGCCCCGGCCGAGGATGCCGAGGCCGAGACTTTCGTGGCGATCAAGGCGGAGATCGACAACTGGCGCTGGCAGGGCGTGCCGTTCTATCTGCGTACCGGCAAGCGCATGGCGCGTAAGTCGTCGCAGATCGTGGTGGAATTCAAGCCTGTACCGCACTCCATCTTTGGCGAAGAACCTCTACAGCCCAACCGTCTGGTGCTGCGTTTGCAGCCGGAAGAGGGCGTGGAGATGTCGATCATGACCAAGGAGCCGGGCCCGGGCGGCTTCCGGATGCGGAGCCTGCCGCTTAATCTGAGTTTCAGCCAGGCGTTCGAAGTCGCCTATCCGGACGCCTACGAGCGTTTGTTGATGGAAGTGCTGCGTGGCAACCCGGCGTTGTTCATGCGTCGCGACGAAGTGGAAGCGGGCTGGCAGTGGATCGATCGTATCCTGGAAAGCTGGCGGCTCGAGCAGGTCGAGGCACAGGAATACATGGCCGGCAGCTGGGGCCCGACCGACGCGTTCGTCCTGCTCGATCGTGACGGGCGGCGGTGGCACGACAACTGATTGCCAAGGCCGGCGCCTACGCTAACCAGCAGCGAGGCGCCGCCATCGACTTAATCCAGGATAAGGGACCGTTCCCATGGCTGAATTGATCGAATATTCCAGCCGTAGCGAGGCTGCGCGCCAGCTCGCGGCATCGATTGCCGAGCGACTGCGCGGGGCTATTGCCGAGCGTGGCGAAGCCAGTCTTGTGGTCAGCGGCGGGAGCTCGCCGAAAGAGCTGTTCGAATATCTGGCCGGACAGGAGCTGGATTGGTCGCGGGTCACCGTGGTGCCGTCAGATGAGCGCTGGGTGCCGGTCGATGATCCCCAGAGCAACGAGCGTCTCGTGCGCGAGACCTTGCTCGTGGGGCCGGCCGCCCGGGCGCGTTTCGTTGGCCTGTACCGTGAGACCGACAAGCCGGCCGAAGCCGTGGAATCGGTCGCCAAGGCGCTGGTCGACGTCCCGCGTCCGCTGGATGTCGTGCTGCTTGGCATGGGCGATGACGGCCATACCGCCTCGTTGTTCCCCCATGCGCCGGATATCCAGGACTGTCTCGACGAACGGGGCCCTTGCGTGGCGCCGACAGTCGGTCCGCCTGCGCGACTCTCGTTAACCCTGGCGTATCTGACGGACGCGCGCAGTATCGATATTCTGATTTTCGGAACGGAAAAGCGGCGTGTCTTCGAACGCGCGCAAGCCGTCGGACCAGTGGCCGAGTTGCCGGTTCGCGGGGTCCTGCATCTCGAGCGCCCGGTGGCACAGGCCCACTGGGCCGAATGAATATAAACGCCTGGCCGTCGTCGGCCGGGCGTCAGTGAACGGAGGCTGTCATGGCACTCAATCCCGTTATCCACGATGTGACGCAGCGCATTATCGAGCGCAGTCGCGATTCGCGTGCCGATTATCTGGCGCGCATGAACGAAGCCGGGCGGCATGGGCCGCACCGGGGCACCATGTCGTGTTCGAACCTGGCCCACGGCTTCGCGGCTTGCGGCCAGCCTGACAAGGACGCGCTCGCCTCGGACGTACGGCCGAACGTCGGCATCGTATCGGCCTACAACGAAATGTTGTCGGCCCATCAGCCGTTCGTGGAATATCCCGACATCATCAAGAAAGCGGCCTGGGCCGCGGGTGGCGTTGCCCAGTTCGCCGGTGGCACCCCGGCCATGTGCGACGGCGTGACCCAGGGCCAGCCCGGCATGGAGCTGTCGCTGTTCTCGCGCGACGTCATTGCGCTGGCGACCGGGGTGGCGCTCACGCACAACATGTTCGATGCCGCCATCTGTCTTGGCGTGTGCGACAAGATCGTGCCGGGGCTGTTGATCGGCAGTCTCGCGTTCGGTCATCTACCGGTGATCTTCGCCCCCGCCGGCCCGATGACCTCGGGGATGTCGAACCCGGTCAAGGCGAAGGTGCGCGAACGCTTCGCGCAGGGCGAGATCGGCCGCGACGAGCTGCTCAAGGCCGAATCGATGGCCTACCACTCGCCGGGGACCTGCACGTTCTATGGCACCGCGAATTCCAACCAGTTGATGATGGAATTCATGGGGCTGCATCTAGCGGGGACGTCGTTCGTCAACCCGGGCACGCCGCTGCGCCATGCGCTGACGGAAGCGGCGGCGCGCCGCGCGGTGGAAATGACGTCGGTTGCCGACGACGAACGGGCTCGTCGCATGTGCGATATCGTCGACGAGAAATCCGTGGTCAACGGCCTGGTAGGGCTGTTGTCGTCGGGTGGATCGACCAACCACACCATGCACTATGTCGCCGTGGCGCGGGCCGCCGGCATTCAGATTAACTGGGACGATTTTGCCGAGCTGTCCGCGGCCGTCCCGCTGCTCGCACGGGTCTACCCCAACGGCGTGGCCGACGTGAATCACATGCGCGCGGCCGGCGGGATCCAGCTGATGATTCGCACGCTGCTGGATGCCGGTCTGCTGCACGACGACGTCATGACAGTCGAGGGCTACGGCTTGCATCACTACACCAAGGAGCCGTTTCTCGAAAACGGTGAGCTCGCTTGGCGTGAGGGCCCGGCCGCTAGCCACGACGAAGACGTCATGCGTACGGTCGACAACCCATTCGCGCCGACCGGCGGTATCAACGTGCTGCAGGGCAACCTTGGCCGGGCTATCATCAAGACCTCGGCGGTGGACAAGAAATATCGTCGCATCGAGGCGCCGGCCCAGGTCTTTTCCACGCAGCAGGCCGTGCTCGATGCATTCAAGGCCAACGAGCTGAACAAGGATGTCGTGGTGGTCGTGCCGTATCAGGGACCGCGCGCCAACGGCATGCCGGAACTGCACAAGCTCACGCCGAGTCTGTCGGTTCTACTACAGCGCGGCTATCAGGTCGCGCTTGTCACTGACGGTCGTATGTCGGGCGCGTCCGGCAAGGTGCCGGCGGCAATCCAGGTCTCGCCTGAGGCCAAGCTCGGCGGTATGCTCGGCAAGATCCGCGACGGCGACATCATCGTCGTCGACAGCGATACCGGCGAATTGTCGGTCCAGGTCGACCAAGCGGAGTTGGAGGCGCGCGAGAACGTCGCGTTCGCCGATCCGCCGCCCACGGAATACGGTTTCGGGCGCGAACTGTTCGCGCTGTTCCGCCACAATGCCGCCCCGGCCGAGGAAGGTGCGGGCCCGATACTTAACGGTTAGGGGGCGTGTTGATGTCTCGTCCGAGTCCGCGCCGGGCGCTGTTTTGCCGCCAAACCGCGCCCGGCCCTTCGGGCGGGGCCGCCCATGAACAATCAACCACGGGCGCCCGGCGACTCGCGCCTTGCCGTACACGATTTGCGGACGCCAACGCGGCGCTCGTACGACACACCAACATGCCCACGAGGTAAGCATGGCCGATACACTCGCCATCATGAAGATGTCGCCGGTGATCCCGGTGGTCACCATCCATTCGGTCGACGACGCCGTTGCCATGGCGCGCGATCTGTATGCCGGCGGCATCAAGACGATCGAGATCACACGCCGGACGCAGGTTGCCATGGAGGCGGCACGGGCGATTCGGGCCGAGGTGCCCGAACTGTGCATGGGTATTGGCACGGTTTGGACCGAAGCCCAGGCGCGTGAAGCGCTAGACGTCGGTGCGCAATTCATGGTGTCGCCGGGTATCGCCGACGAAGTCGGCGCGGTGTGCCGCGAAGCCGATCTGCCTTACCTGCCCGGTGCACAGACGGTCAGCGAAGTGGCTTATCTCGTCCGCCAGGGGTGGCAGCAGGTCAAGCTGTTTCCGGCTTCGGTCATCGGCGGGCCGACAGCGATCAAGGCCTATGCGGCGGTGTTCCCCGACGTGAAATTCTGCCCGACCGGCGGGATCACGGAGCAGAGCGCGTCGGATTACCTCAAGCTGTCGAGCATTCCATGTGTGGGCGGCAGCTGGCTGGCCAATCCGCCGAAAGGGGACCTGCCGGAAGGCGAGTCGCCGATTCGCGCCGCGGCGGAGCGCGCCGCTCGCCTCGGACGCTGAAGCCGCGGCCTGCACGGCCGGACAGAGCGCCCGCTGCGAGCGCATTGTCGGCCCCCGATGAGAAAAAGCCGGGCATCGTGCCCGGCTTTTTCATGTTCGATCGATACGGCGCGCGTTGTTACGCGATTCGTTCGTCGCTTTGACAGTCGAAGAACACCGCGCGCTCGGTATCGAACGTCAGTGGCATCGTGGTGCCCACGTCCGGTGCGACCGACGGCGTGCATCGGGCGGTGACTTCGATATCGTTGATGTGGGTCAGCAGGTAGGTATCCGGCCCGGTCGGCTCGACGATCTCGATCGGGCAGGCCAGCGCGTTGGCCTCGTCGCCATCGGCCGGTGCCAGATGTTCCGGGCGTACGCCCATCACAACCTTCGACTGGCCGTGCTTGGCCAGTTTGTCCGCGGTGGCTTCGGGTAAGGCGAGGTCGAGACTGGCTTCGGGCGAAGACAGGCGAACGCTGCCATTGGCGAATTCGCACTCGATGAAGTTCATGGCCGGCGAGCCGATGAAACCCGCGACATAGCGATTGGCGGGGTTGTCGTAGATCTCGTGCGGGGTGCCGAGTTGCTGTACCCGGCCTTCGTTCATTACCGCGATGCGGTCGCCGAGCGTCATGGCCTCGATCTGGTCGTGGGTGACGTAAACCATCGCGGTCTTGAGGCGCTGGTGGAGCTGCTTGATCTCGGTACGCATTTCCACGCGCAGCTTGGCGTCGAGGTTGGATAGCGGCTCGTCGAACAGGAACAGCGCCGGATCGCGGGCCAGCGCTCGGCCGATGGCCACACGCTGACGCTGGCCGCCGGACAGTTGCGCTGGCTTGCGGTCGAGCAGGTTCTCGATCTGGAGCATCTTGGCCACGCGCTCGACGGTCTTGGCACGCTCGCCCTTGTCCACGCCGCGCATCTTGAGCCCGAACTCGATGTTCTTGCGCACGTTCATGTTCGGGTACAGCGCATAGAACTGGAACACCATGGCGATGTCGCGTTCGCGCGGGCTGCGGTCGTTAACCGGCGTGTCGTCCAGTGTGATCGTGCCGGAGCTGATCGTCTCGAGCCCCGCGATCATGTTCAGCAGCGTGGATTTGCCGCAGCCGGACGGGCCCACCAGGATCAGGAATTCGCCCTCGGCCATGGCGATGTTGATGTCCTCGAGGACACGCGTCTCGCCGAAGGTCTTGGATACGTTATCGATTTTCAGTACGGCCATGTGATTCGCTTTCTCGTGATGGCGTGGGTTCGCGGAAAGCGCGCGGCCGATAGCTGGCCGCGCGGCAGGTCCGCCCCCTTCATTGAACTTGAGTTCGTGGCGTCAGCCCTTCACGGCGCCGGCGGTCAGGCCGCGCATGAAATAGCGTCCGGCCACGATATACACGACGAGTGTCGGCAGGGCAGTGATGATCGCGCCGGCCATGTCGACGTTGTAGCGCTTCACCCCGGTCGACGATGTGTTGACCAGGTTGTTGAGCGCGACCGTGATCGGATGCTCGCTACCGGAGGTGAACACGACGCCGAACAGGAAGTCGTTCCATATCTGGGTGAACTGCCAGATCACGCAGACCATGAGAATGGGCGTGGAGATCGGCAGGATCACGTGGCGGAAAGTCGCGATGAAACCGGCCCCGTCGATGCGTGCCGCCTTGACCAGTTCGTCCGGAATGGTGACGTAGTAGTTGCGGCAGAACAGCGTGGTGAAGGCGATGCCGTACACCGTATGTACCAGAGTCAGCCCGGCCAGCGAGTTGTCCAGGCCGATCAGGCCAAGCACACGAGCCATCGGCAACAGGAACATCTGGAACGGCACGAAAGTGCCCCCCAGCAACAGGCCGAATACCAGTTCCGAGCCGCGGAAGCGCCATTTCGTGAGCACGTAGCCATTGATCGCGCCGAACAGCGTCGAGAAGGCGACCGCCGGCACGGTAAAAGCGACCGAGTTCCAGAAATAGCGATGCAGACCGGTGCAATCCGAGCCGGTACACGCGTTCGACCAAGCGGACGACCAGGCCCCGGTCGAGAACGGCGCGGGTAGCGAGAACAGGTTGCCGTGACTGATCTGCGGCAGGGTCTTGAACGACGTGATCAGCATCACGTACAGCGGCATCAGGAAGTACAGTGCCGCCAGAACGAGCACGCCGTAGATCAGGAGGCGGGCGATCGGCCCGCCGCGCTGGATTCCGTCTTCAGTGGGACCGGCCATCGCGGCGCTCCTTCAGTTCGGCAATGAGCATCGGCAGCATGGCAAGCGCCACGGCGGCCATCATCAAGGTGGCGGCAGCGGCACCGAGGCCGATCTGGCCGCGGTTGAAGCCGAAGTCGTACATGAAGATGGCGGGCAGCCAAGTCGAATAGCCCGGCCCGCCGTTGGTCAGCGCGATCACCAGATCGAAGCTCTTGATGGCGAGGCTGACCAGCAGAATGATGGCCGAGAAAAATACCGGGCGCAGGCTCGGAATGATGATCGACAGATACACGCGCGGCAGGCTTGCGCCGTCGATCTGGGCGGCCTTGATGATCGAACTGTCGATCCCGCGCAGGCCGGCGAGGAACAGAGCGGTCACGAAACCGGACGCCTGCCACACGGCGGCGATCACCACGGTGTAGATCGCCATGTGGGGGTTGATCAGCCAGTCGAAGGAAAAGCCCGTCCAGCCGAGTGACTGCACGAAGTGCTGCAGACCCAGGCTCGGGTTGAGCAGCCATTTCCACACTACACCCGTCACAACCAGCGACAGGGCGAGCGGATAGAGATAAATGGTTCGCAGCCAGCCTTCGGCCCGGATTTTCTGGTCGAGCATGATCGCCAGGAACAGGCCGATGGCCAGGCAGATCGCGACATACAGAATGCCGAAGATGGCGAGATTGGCCACCGATACCCACCAGATATCGAGCTGGAACAACACCTTGTATTGGCGTAGGCCGGCGAAGTTGTTGGTGGGCAGAAGGGTCGAGTTGGTCAGCGAGAGCCAGATGGTCCAGGCGATGAAGCCATAGACGAAGATCAGAGAAGCCAGACCGCTGGGCACCAGCGAGACTTTGGGCAGCCAGCGATCGAGCCGGCGCCGCCACGGCGTTGCCGCGATCTTGCCGGCGCGAGGCGATGATTCAGCCATGTAGGAATATCCGTTGTACTTTCGGCGCGGGGACGAAAAGGGCCGGCGCCTGACGGCGCCGGCCCGGACTACAAGCGACGATCGCTTACGTCTGCGACATCATCTTGGCCTGCTTGGCCTGCGAGGCCATTTCCTTGGCCGCGTCTTCGGGCGACATGTTCTTGTTGTTGTAGAACTTGGCGATTACGTCGAAGATCGCGCCCTTGACCGCGCCGTTCTCGGCCATGTCCTGGGAGAAGCTCGGCACCAGAGCGTTGTTCTTCTCGGCCGCGGTGAAGTCCTTCTTGGACTGCTTCGCGCAGGCATCGAAGCCCTTGAGCGAGACACCCTCGCGTACCGGGATCGAGCCCTTGGCCATGTTGAACTTGCGCTGGAATTTCGGCGAAAGCGCGGTGCGCGCGAAGGCGTACTGGGCGCTCTTGTCGGAATGCGCGCTCTTGAACATCTCGAACGAGTCGGTGTTGTAGACGAAACCGCTGTGCTCGCCGGGGAAGGCCATACAAGCGATCTGCTTGCCGGGCGTAGCGTTGTCGTTGGTGATCTCGCCCTTGGCCCAGTCACCCATGATCTGCATGCCGGCCTTGCCCTGCACGACCAGGCCGGTGTCATGGTTCCAGGACAGACCCTGGCCGTTCGGGTCCTCGTACTGCTCGATCGTGCGCAGACGCTTGAAGACCTTGGCCATGGTGTCGCTGGATAGCGCGTCCGGGTCGAGATCCACGAATGCCTTGCGATAGAAATCGGCGCCGCCGGTGGCGATCGCGATGGCATCGAACTCGGTGGCGACCTGCCACGTATCACCGCCACCGGCGATCGGGGTGATTCCGGCTTTTTTCAGTTTCTCCAGTGCGGCGACCAGCGAATCCCAGTCGGTCGGCATCTTGGCGCCGGCCTTTTTCAGGACCGACTTGTTGATCCAGAGCCAGTTGATGCGGTGCAGGTTGAACGGCACGGCGACGTAGTGGCCGTCGCACTGCATGCCTTTGGCAACCGGACCCGGCAGAATCTTCGACCAGTGCTGGCTCTTGGCCACCTTGTCGATGTTCATGGTCAGGCCGGTCGTGCACCACTGCTGGATTTCCGGACCCTTGATCTGGGCCGCACCCGGCAGGTTGTTCGACTGGATGCGCGACTTGAGCACGGTACGGGCGTTGGAACCGCCGCCGCCGGACACCGCGTCGTTGACCATCTTGTAACCTTCGTTCGCCAGCATCTGCTGCAGAACGTTCATGGACTTGGCTTCGGAGCCCGATGTCCACCAGTTCAATACGCTGACCGTGCCCTTGTTCTGCGCCGCCATGGCCGCGCTACCCGCGGTCATCGCCGCGATGGACAACCCGATCGTGACGCTCTTGCGAAAGATACTCCGGTTCCTCATGAACTCCTCCCTGTGCCCGTGTTCGGCCCTTGGGCCGCGGCGCTTTCGTTTGATTACGATTGGCTTGTGCGTCGCATACGACGCATTTGTTCAAGCTTCGAGCAAACGTTCGGAGAAAACAACGGCACGAAGGTCTAATAGACCTTCTGGGACCGTGACCAGGTTTGCGTTGCCGCTCGGCTAAGGTCTTGTTCGAAAAAGCGGAGTAGGTGAGGGGCTACAGGTTGTCGAGTGAGGCCAGGGCGCCTTCGAGCGCCGGATATTGCGCCGTCACGATATAGCAGGGCACATCGGCGAGATACTCGGAAAGCCGGCCGTGCGCTTCGAACCGTTGGCGAAAACGGCTCTTGGCAAGAAACGATTGCAGCCGGGGCGCGATGCCGCCGCCGATATAGGCGCCGCCGCGGGCGCCGAGCGTGAGCACCAGATTGCCGGTTGCGGTGCCGAGCATCGCACAGAAGTCGTCGAGCACTTTCACGCAGATATCGCACTCGCCGGCCAGACCACGTTCGGTGATATCCGAAGGCTCGAGTTCCTCCGCGGTCACGCCGTCGAGCTCGCAGTTGGCCTTGTAGAGATTGACCAGCCCCGGCCCGGACAGCACGCGCTCGGCCGATACATGATCGAACTGTCGCGTCAGGATGCCCAGCAGCTCTACTTCGCGTGCGTCGGCCGGGGCCAGGGTGACGTGTCCGCCTTCGCTGTCGAGTGCCCGCCAGCGTCCGTCGAACCGGAATACCCCCGACACGCCCAGACCGGTGCCCGGGCCGATCACTGCCCGTGGCGCGTCCGGGGTTGCGCGGCCGTCATCGGTGATCGGCACCAGCCATTCGCGATCGAGTCGCGGAATGGACAGAGCAAGCGCCGTAAAATCGTTGATGACGTGGAAGTTCTTCACCCCGAGCTGGCGGCCCAGCTCGCGAATCGAGAACGACCAGGGCGAGTTGGTGAAGGCGACGTGATCCTCGTAGACCGCGGTCGCGACCGCAACCGCGGCTGCACGGATGCTGCCGACGTTATGGTTCGAAAGATAATGACGCGCAGCCTCGGCGAGACCGTCGAAGTCCTCACAGCGCAGCGTGTCCTGACCCTGCAGCGCGCCGTAGTCGTCGGCCAGCGCGAACCGCGCGTTGGTGCCGCCCACGTCGGCGACCAGCCGCCATGAACTATCCGGATCACCGGCAAGACCAACACGAGGTTTATCGAACATGGGCGCCACTCGACTGGGATGCGAAACGCCGCATATGAAGCCATAGCTGCCGTGCGAAGGCCAGCGCGGCGCGCCATGACGGGTCGCGACACGGCTCGGATCGATCCGCCGACAAGCGCGCCATGCGGGCGTATTGCCTAGTTTCGACGCGCTGGTGGTGGCCTGTCGCGCTCGACATTAGTTGTACCCCGTAGCGCGCAACAGCGCGCAGTTCCGGCGTTTTTAAGACCAGACTAATTCCGTTAACGGCGACGCGATTGATCGCGGTTGGCGGCCCTGCCGAGATGCGCGGACCGAACCGATAATCGGAGGAGAAAAATCAATGGTCATATACGGCGTGGCATTGCTGGCCGCCTGTCTGCTCATCGGCAAGGCCGTGGGCGAGCTCATCGGCATGGCAATCGGCGTGCATTCGGACGTGGGGGGCGTCGGCATCGCGATGCTGATGCTGGTGTTCCTGGTCTATCGATTGCAGGAAGCGGGCTGTCTGGACATGACTTCGCGCCGGGGCGTGGAGTTCTGGAGCTCGCTCTATATCCCGATCGTGGTCGCCATGGCAGCGAGCCAGAACGTGGTCGGCGCGGTCACCGGCGGGCCACTGGCGATCGTCGGCGGCCTGGTCGTGGTCGGGGTGAGCTTCGCGCTGGTGCCGGTGATTGCACGGCTGGGACGCGGCAAGTATGCCGAGCCATTGCCGCCCATCGAGGACGACGAAACGCGCGAGGCGAATTCCCATGCTTGAGCGCATTCACCATGTCTTCGCCGGCAACGGCCTGATTACGGCCTTTGCCGTGGTCGGTCTGCTGATGCTGGTCTGCAACTTCATCTCGAAATATCTCACCGCGGGCCGCGTCCACGGTTCGGCGATTGCCATCGCGGCCGGCTTGCTGTTGTCCTATTTCGGTGGAATCTACACCGGCGGCAAGCACGGGCTCGCCGACATCGCGCTGTTCTCGGGCATGGGCCTGATGGGCGGCTCCATGCTGCGCGACTTCGCGATCGTCGCGACGGCGTTCGGCGTCGACGTCAACGAACTCCGAAAGGCCGGCTCCAACGGCGTGATCGCCTTGTTCCTGGGGTTGTTCGTGCCGTTCACGCTGGGCGGCATGATGGCCTATGCCTTCGGCTATACCGACCCGGTGGCCGTGACCACGATCGGCGCCGGCGCGGCGACTTACATCGTGGGGCCGGTCACGGGCAGTGCCATCGGTGCCGGCTCCGACCTGATCGCGTTGTCGATCGCCATCGGTCTGGTGAAATCCATCTCGGTGATGATCATCACGCCCGCGGTGGCGCGTCTGATCTCGTTGAACAACCCCTCGGCCGCTCTGGTCTTCGGCGGCATGATGGGCACCACCAGCGGCGTGGCCGGCGGACTGGCCGCGACCGACGCCCGGCTCGTGCCCTATGGGGCGATGACGGCGACGTTCTACACCGGTTTCGGCTGCCTGCTGGGGCCGTCGGTGTTCTATCTGGTGGTCCGCATGTTGCTAGGGTAGATCGGCTCAGCTGGCGGCCGTGGCCTCGCGGGCCGCGGTCTCCAGCGCCATGATGGCCTCGTCTCCGGCGCGCGAGGCGAGATAGCACAGCCCCAGCGTCTGGGCGACACGTTGTTCGCGTTTGACCCGCGAGAACTGGAGCGCGCCCGGGTAGAGCTGGCTGATGCGCCCGGGCAGCAGGGCGAGCCCGACACCGCCGCGCACCAGCGACGACAATGTGAAGATATCGTTGGCCCGCAGGGCCACACGCGGCGTGACGCCGGCCTGCTGAAACATGCGATAGGCATCGCGGCCCGACGAGAATTCCTGCGACAGCATGACGAACGATTGCCCGGCCCAATCGCGCAGATCGACCGGCGTGCGTACGGGGGCGCTGTCGCGCGGGCTGGTCAGATACATCTCGTCGTCGAACAGATCGATCACGCGTCGGCTGCGCCCGCGATCGATATCGTGTACGCACATCACCGAGGCATCGATCTCACCGGCGGCGAGCTTGTCCTCGAGATCGGTGTTCGAGCCCAGTACCAGTTCGATATTGCAGCCGGGTAGCGACGCCTGAATGGCCGTAATGATCTGCGGCACGAGCTCGATCGTGAGCGAATACAGCGAGCCGATGCGGAACGTGCGCGGCGCGATGCCGGCGGCCTGGCGGGTGGCATCCACGCTGCGCTGAATACCATCGATGATGTCCGCGGCATGGGCTTCCAGCACGGTGGCCGAGGCCAGCGGCTCCAGCGCCCGCCCACGATGGGCGAACAGCGGCGCGCCGACGGCGGTTTCCAGCGAGTGGATCGCCTTGTGCACGGATACGCTCGATAAGCCGAGGGCTTCCGCGGCCCGGGCCAGATTGCGCTCGCGCATGAACACCAGAAAGATTTCCAGCTTGCGCAGGGTGATTTCGTCGCTGCCGCTCACCAGCGTCGCGCCTCCTCGATGGTTTTTCGTCGACGTTAATAAACCTAACGCGAGCTTGATTGATCGCCCGGGTTCCCGCTTCTATGGTCGCTCGACCGGCCCACGCGAATCGGCGGCATGAGCGGACCACACGATACACGCAACTGGAACACCCGCGGTGAGGACAAGGCCGAGCGCCTGGCCGCGGCCGCGCCTTACCTCGACGGCAAGCTCGCCCGGCGCGAATCGATCGCCGACGTGCTGTATGCCTGTATTCGCTCTCACGACCGGGTGATCGCCGAGGGCAATAACCAGAAACAGGCCGATTTTCTCTCGCGGGCGCTAGCCGATCTCGATCCCGAGCGCGTGTACGATCTGCACATGATCCAGCCCAGCGTCGGCCGCCCCGAGCATCTGGCCGTGTTCGAGAAAGGTATCGCCAAGAAGTTGGATTTTGCCTTTTCGGGCACGCAGAGCCATCGTATCGGCGCGTTGATGATGGACGGCACGATCGAGGTCGGCGCCATTCATACCTATATCGAGCTCTATGCGCGCCTGTTCGTGGACCTCACGCCGCGGGTGGTGCTGGTGGCGGCCTTCGCCGCCGATCGCGAGGGTAATCTCTATACCGGGCCGTCCACCGAGGACTCACCGGCGCTGGTCGAAGCAGCAGCATTCTCCGACGGTATCGTGATCGCCCAGGCCAATCGCATCGTCGACGATGTCTCGGGCCTGGCCCGGGTCGATATTCCCGGGTCGTGGGTCGATATCGTGGTCGAGGCCGACCGCGATTTCTATATCGAGCCGTTGTTCACCCGCGACCCGCGCGCCATCACGCCGGTCCAGATCTTCATGGCGATGATGGCGCTCAAGGGCATTTATGCCGAGCACGGCGTCACCTCGCTCAACCACGGTATCGGCTTCAACACGGCGGCGATCGAACTGTTGCTGCCGACCTTCGGCGAACGCCTCGGCCTGCGCGGCAAGATCGCCCGCAACTGGGTGCTCAACCCGCATCCGACGCTTATCCCGGCGATCGAATCCGGCTGGGTGGAATCGGTGCATTGCTTCGGCACCGAGCTCGGCATGGAGCATTACGTGGCCGCACGTCCGGATGTGTTCTTCACCGGCCCCGACGGCTCGCTGCGCTCCAATCGCGCGTTCTGCCAGCTCGCCGGCCAGTACGCCGCCGACATGTTCATCGGTGCGACGCTGCAGATCGACCCGGACGGCAACTCCTCGACCGTGACCGAGTCGCGTGTCTCCGGCTTCGGCGGGGCGCCCAACCTGGGCAGCGACGCCCGCGGGCGCCGGCATGCCACGCCCGCCTGGGCCAACCTCGCGGCCCCGGGTGATCGGCTGGGCCGAGGCCGCAAGCTGGTCGTACAAATGGTCGAGACCTTCCAGGCCGGCTTGAAGCCCACCTTCGTCGACCAGCTCGACGCAGTGAAGGTGGCCGAAAAAGCCAATCTCGAGGTCGCCCCGGTGATGGTCTATGGCGACGACACCACGCATCTGCTCACCGAGGAAGGGCTGGCCTATCTGTACAAGGCCGAATCGCTTGCCGAGCGCCGGGCGATGATCGCCGCGGTGGCCGGCGTGACGCCGCTGGGTCTGGCGGCCGATCCGGCCACCAGCGCGCGCTTGCGCGCCGAGGGCAAGATCCGGCTGCCGGAGGATCTGGGCGTCTCCCGGACTGAAGCAACTCGCTCACAGCTCGCGGCGTCGAGCATCGCCGACCTGGTCGACTGGTCGGGTGGTCTGTATGAACCGCCGGCCCGCTTCAAGAGCTGGTGATGCGACGCCTGGATTTCGATGCGACCGGCGCGGCCGGCCCGAGTTCTCCCGCGGTCGAACTGGCCGCTCTGGCCGCTCTGGCCGTCTCGGCCTTGCGGGACGAGGTCGACCTCACCCCTAAACCCGGTCTGGTGGATCGCGCGACCCGCGGTGCGCATCGCGACATGGATCATGCGCTGATGGTCGCCTCCGCACAGGCGTTGGAGCCAGGTTTCACCGCGATTGCACGCGCCGCAGAGTCTGAGTCGGATCCGGTCGCGTTACGCGCCGCGCTCGGCGCGGCCGGGCGCGATGCCGAGGCCGCGATGATGCGGGTTACCCGAGGCGTGAACACACACCGCGGGGCCATCTGGGCGCTCGGCCTGATCGTGGGCGCGGCTGCTGCGCTGCCGCGTTCGCAGTGGCGGGCTGCCGTATTGCTGCGCTGGGTGGCGACCATGGCGGCGATCGACGATCCCGCGCTGGCGGCGCCGCGCCGGGTATCCAACGGGGCGCGGGTGGTCGCGCGTTACCGGGTCGCCGGCGCCCGCGGCGAAGCCATGGCCGGTTTCCCGCAGATTGTCGAAGCCGGGTTGCCGGCGCTTCAGGCCGCCCGCGCGATGGGCGCGAGCGAAACGGCCGCGCGACTGGATGCGCTGGCTGCGCTCATCGCGGTGCTCGACGACACCTGTGTGCTGCATCGAGCCGGCCCCGATGGGTTGGCGAGCGTGCAGGCGGCCGCGGTCACGGTCGCCGAACGGGGCGGCGCGGCGAGTCCCGCCGGGTGCGAGGCGCTCGCGCAGCTCGACCGCTTGTTTCTGGAACTGAACGCCTCGCCGGGCGGCGCCGCCGATCTGCTGGCGGCCACGCTGCTCGTCGATCGTCTTGAAACCACGGCCGGGCCGGGCCCGGACGTGCAGGAGACAGACCATGCAAACGCTATCGCTTGAATACCCGGCCGGTGATCCGCCACCCCGGCGTGCACTGGCCGGCGTCGTCGGTTCCGGCGACCTGGAAGTGCTGCTGGAACCAGGCTCCGCCGGCCGATCCACAGTAGCCGTGCGGACCTCGGTGGACGGCGTGAACGAGATCTGGACAGCGGTGATCGACCGAATTTTTGCCGACGACAACGGCCCCGCCGTGGCGGTGGAGATCAACGATTTCGGTGCCACGCCGGCGGTGGTGCGGCTGCGGATCGCGCAGGCGATGGAGCAGGCCACCCGGCAGAGCGACGGAGCCACGCCATGAATACGGCGGAACTGCTCGAACGCGAGAGCTTCGTGGAGCTGCCGGCGCGGGCGCGGGTGGAGCGGCTGCTGGATGCCGGTACGCGGCGTGAGCTGGTCGGGCCGTTCGAGCGGCTGAGCTCGCCATGGCTGGCCAAGCAGGACATTGTCACCCAAGCCGACGACGGCGTGATCATCGCGCGCGGCACGATCGACGGCACAGCGGTGGTCGTGGCGGCGATCGAGCCGGCGTTCCAGGGCGGCTCGATGGGCGAGGTTGGCGGCGCCAAGATCGCCGGCGCGCTGGAGCTCGCGGCCGACGATGCAGCCGCCGGCTCGCCGGTCGTCCCCGTGCTGTTGCTGGAAACCGGCGGCGTGCGTCTGCAGGAAGCCAACTGTGGCCTGGCGGCCATCGCCGAAATTCATGCCGCGATCGTCGCGCTGCGCGAGTTCGTGCCGGTCGTCGGTGTGATCACTGGCCCGGTGGGTTGTTTCGGCGGCATGTCGATCGCGGCCGGGCTGTGTTCGCATCTCATCGTCACGCGGGAAGCACGGCTTGGACTCAATGGCCCGCAGGTCATCGAACAGGAAGCCGGCATCGAGGAATTCGATGCCCGCGATCGCCCCATGATCTGGAGTCTGCTCGGCGGCGAGCAGCGCACGGCGACCGGGCTCGTGGACGCACGCGTCGACGACGACCTTACCGCGATCCGGGCCCAAATCGCCGCCGCCGTGACGCAGGAACCGGGCCCGCTGCACCGCACCGCCGATATCGCGACCTGGGAGGCGATGCTCGACCATATCGACCCGGCCGAACGCGCCGAGGCCGGCGACGTACGCGCCGCGTTCGCGCGGTATTTCGGAGGTTGTCATGACTGATGTGCGATCGCTCGGCGCCCGCTGGCTGGACGCCCTGACCGATGGTGCCGCGCCGTTGTCCGGTTATCCGGCCAGCGTGCGCGTGGTCGACGGTGAGTTGGACGGCCGCGCCGCCCGCTTCATTGCCGTTGTGCCCGACCCGGCGAGCCGCTATCCGCGAGCGCGGGCCGGCGAAGTGGGCCTGGCCGAGGGCTGGGCACTGGCGCGGGCCGTGCGTGACGCGATGGACGCGGATGCCGATGCCAGCGTCCGGCGGGCGATCGTGGCCGTAATCGACGTACCGAGCCAGGCCTACGGCCGCACCGAAGAAGCCTATGGCATTCATCAGGCGCTGGCGGCAGCGGCCGAGGCGTATGCCCGGGCGCGGCGCGCCGGGCACCCGGCGATCGGGCTGATCGTCGGGCGTGCCATGTCCGGCGGTTTTCTGGCCCATGGCTATCAGGCCAATCGGCTGATCGCATTGTCCGGCGACTCGGTGCAGGTCCATGCCATGGGCAAGCAGGCGGCGGCGCGCATCACCCAGCGCAGCGTCGAAGGCGTCGAGGCGCTGGCCCGCACCATCACGCCCATGGCCTACGACATCGACAGCTATGCCTCGCTGAGGTTGTTGTATCGGCGGCTCGACGTGCCGGCCGAAGACCCGGGCCAGGCCGAGACCGTGCGCCGCGCGCTGAGCGAGGCGCTCGACGACATCGGCGATACGCGCGATCTGGCCGATCGTTACGAACGTGAGGGCCGCGCGGCCTCGATGGAGGTCCGGCGCCGGCTACGCGAGCAGTGGGCCGGGTAAAGGACCTGAACGGGGGCGATTACAGTCGTCCGCGCGATCGGGCGCCGATCTTCCGGCCGCATGATCTGGTGCACATCGCGCCCGAGGCGCTGCAAAACGAGGCGCCGGACTGGGCACGGGCCGTGCTCGCCAACGGCGAACCGGTGGTGGTGCGACGCGGTTGGCGCGACGGCAATCGGCTTCCCGTGGGCGTGCGCGGCGCGAGTCGGGATCGCCGCCATGCGATGCAGGTGGCGCCCGAGCATATCTGCGGTGCCGTCATTACGCCGGAATCGCTCGTCGAGAGCGCCGCTCCGCAGCGCGCCGCCGACGTGCCGGCTCTGGCAGCGCTGGTCGAATTACGGGCGCTGATGACGCCGTGGGCCGGTGCCTGGGGCATCGGCGGGGCGGTGGGCTATGAGTTGGCCTCCGGCGTGGCCGCCTGCCATGAGGATTCCGATATCGATCTGCTTCTGCGCCTGCTCGAACGGCCGGATACCGCCGCCTTGCGCCGGCTTGCTGCGCAACTGGCCGAGTTGCCGGTCCGTTGCGATCTCCAGATGGAAACGCCGGCGGGCGGTGTTGCGCTGGCCGACTGGTTGTCCGAAGCAGCCGACGTGCTGGTCAAGTCGGATCAAGGGCCTTATCTGGCGGCCGATCCCTGGCGTCGTGGCAACCTGTAAGCCATGAGCGTCGTGTTCACTTTTCCGGGCCAGGGCGCGCAGCGCCCGGGTATGTTGGTCGAGCTGCCGGACACGCCTGTCGTGGCCGATACGCTGGCCGTGGCCAGCGAGGCGCTGGGCGAAGAGGTGCGGGCGCTGGATACGCCCGAGGCGCTGGCCGATACCCGTGCGGTCCAGATCGCGTTGTGTGTGGTCGGTGTGGCGGCGGCACGTGATCTGATCGACGCGGGCGCGCCGCCGTCGGCCGCGATGGGCCTGTCCATCGGCGCCTGGCCGGCCGCCGTTATCGCGGGCGCGCTCGATTTCGGCGATGCCGTCCGGCTGGTGGCCGAACGCGGGCGGCTGATGCGCGAGGCCTATCCGCGCGGCTACGGTATGAGGGCGGTCATCGGCTTGTCGGAGGCGGCCGTGGTCGCCTTGCTTGAGCGTCTGAATGCCGGAACTCAGGCAGCCGACGCGCTGTATCTGGCCAATGTGAACGCCGATCAGCAGATTGTGGTTGCCGGGGCCGAGGCGGCGCTCGCCCGGCTCGAACATGAGGCCGGCCGGGCAGGCGCGCAGCGTGTGATACGGCTCGACATGTCAGTGCCGTCCCACTGTGCGCTGATGGATGCGCCGGCCGAGGCACTGCAACGGATTGCCGCCGAAGTGACATTCAACGCCCCGCGCCTGGCTTATTTTTCGGCCAATCGGCGTCGTCGTCTGTGGCGGGGCGAGGAAATCCGCGACGATCTCGTGTTCAACATGGCGCGTACCGTCCGCTGGGCCGATACCGCCCGTATCGTCGATGAATCAGACTTTCGGCTCGCCGTCGAGATGCCGCCCGGCCATACGTTGACGCGATTGCACCCGGCGGTCGAACCGCCCGGCGAGGCCATCGCCTGGGCCGACGCCGGACGGGCCAACGCCCGGGCACTGATCCTGCGAACACGGGAATCTTAGGGCGTGTTGAGGTTTCGTACGAGTCCGCGCCAAGCGCTGTTTTGCGGCAAGACGAGGCGTAGCGAACGTGGCGTAGTGAACCTACGCGAGAGAGCTACAACGCTGTATTGCCGTCGTGTCGTTAATTTAAGGGCGCTTGTCCCTTCGGGTTGGGCCGCCCATAAAAAATTAACCAGGGGCGCCCGGCGGCGTTGCGAGCCTGGGTCGTGGCACGCCACGACGCGGCGACTCGCGCCTTGCCGGACACGATTTGCGGACGCCAACGCGGCGCTCGCACGAAACCTCAACACGCCCTAGGGCGTTTAGGTTGCGTAAGAACGCGACGCCGGGGCGTGCTGCGCCTGACGTTCTGCCCGGCGCGGTTAGCCGGCCGTAGACCCCGCTGGCATAATACGCGCCACTTGAACCGACGCGCCGCCGCAGCCCGCGGCGACTATTCTGCGCGCCCGTCTTGCCGCCCGCCGGGCGGTGCAAGGAGCTCACTCGATGACCGAAACCGCTCAGAGCCGGGGCGAGTACGTGCTCATGGTCTGCGTACTCGGCCTGCTGACGGCTGTCGCGCCGTTGTCGATCGATACCTATTTGCCGGCCATGCCGGCGCTGGCCCGACAGTTTGCGGTCGATCCGGCGCATGTTCAGTACAGCCTGAGTCTGTTCTTTGTCGGGCTTGGCTTCGGCCAGCTGTTGTATGGGCCGATCTCGGACCGCCACGGCCGTCGGCCGGTGCTTTATTTCGGCCTGGCGTTGTATCTGGTCGCGAGCCTCGCCTGTGCCTTGTCCGTGTCGATCAACATGCTCATCGTCGCGCGTCTGGTGCAGGGACTCGGCGCGGCGGCCGGGCCGGTGATGGCCCGGGCCATCGTGCGCGATCGTTTTCGCGGCGCCAAGGCCGCCAGCGTGATGTCGTTCGTGGTGATGGTCATGGGCGCGGCGCCGCTGATTGCGCCCATGATCGGCAGCCTGATCCTGTTTCTGGGCGAGTGGCAGCTCATCTTCTGGATGCTGGTGGGCTACTCGGTGGTCGCACTGATCGCACTGGCCGTGCTGCTGGTGGAGTCGCATCCGCATCATCGTCGCGTGCGGGATCGCAGTCTGACGTCGCAGTACATCGGCTATGTTTCGCTGGTCACGCGGCTGCCGGTGTTTCTGTATCTGGCCTGTGGTTCGCTGATGTTCGGCGCGCTGTTTTCTTATGTCGCGGCCAGCTCGTTCGTTTACGTGAACCAGTTCGGTGTCGACGAATCGTTGTTCGGTTTCTATTTCAGTACCAACGTCGTGTCGATGCTGATCGGGACGTTCACCAACGGCCGCATCGTGCAGCGTTTCGGCTATCGAACCTTGCTGGGCGTGGCGGTCGGCAACACGCTGACGTGCTCGCTGGTCCTGCTGGCGACCACGCTCACCGGCTTCGGCGGGTTCTGGGGGGTGGCCGTTCCCTTGTTCTTCCTGTTGTCGACGGTCGGTGTGGCCGGCGCGAACACGGTCGCCGGTCTGCTGGATCTGGCGCCCGACGCGGCCGGTGCGGCCTCGGCGCTGTTCGGCGTGTTCCAGTTCGCCTGTGGCGCGATCGCAACCTGGGCCGTCGGGTTCATCGGCGGCGACGCGGAAGCGATGGCGATCGTGATGGCGGGAGCCGCCGGTTCGGCATTCGTGGCTTATCTGGCGCTGCGTCGTTGGGCGCCGGCGCCTGACGAGACCTAGGGCGTGTCGTCATGAGATACACCGCCGCACCCGCGCCCATGAGGTGGCAAGACAAGGCATCGTGAGCGTCGCGTGGCCCGGCCACGTGAGCGAACGATAACGCCGGATTGCCGCCTCACCGGCACGGGCCCTGCGGGTGATGCCCGCCCACCGCGCCAGGCGGCGTTGCATGCCTTGACCGTGGGGCCCGCCACGCTCGGCGGCATGCGTCTTGCCTGACACGATGGGCGGGCCTCATGCGGTGGTGTCTCTCGTGACGACACGCCCTAAACCGGCTCGTCGCGATCGCCGGCCCCGATAAACAACACGCCGGCCAGCACGGCGAGCAGCGTATCGGTCAGACCCGGCGGGTGGCCGGCATCTCGGGTTTGGATCAGCGCGAGGCCGAGAAAGAACATAGCCGTGCCGACGGCTGCGCGCCACCGGCCGACGCCAGCGATCGCAGTCAGCCAGACAAGCGCGCCGGCCGCGTAGAAATGGGCAATGACATGGCGCGCGGTGGCGATCGGCGAAAGCCCGTCCACGTCGGCGAAGCCGAATACCGAACCAAGAGGCGCGCCGGATTGCTCGTGCCAGGGCAGCAAATGCTCGGCGAGCAGGACAAGGGCCAGAGCCGCGGCGATAACGCCGGCGCGTCGTTGGCGGGGCTGCGTGGCCAGCCCGAGCCACAGGGCCAGCGCGATCAGCGCGCCGGTCCATTCCGTGATCGACAGCCAGATATTCAGCATCACGATCTGGGCACAGAACACGACGAGCATGATGATCGGCAATAGCACGCGCGTACGGCGCGCGCCGATGAGCTGGCCGAACAGGCAGGCAGCGACAAGCCAGCGCAGCGTCTCGCGCGCCAGGCCCAGCGGATCGATATGCGGGTGTCGCCACAACGAGCTGAGCGCGTCCGCATACCACCCGGTGTTGAGCGTGGGCACGAACGGATAGAGCTCGATCACGCCGAACGCCGCCAGTAGGGCCCAGACGCCGGGCTGACGCAGGTCGCCGACCGGTTGTCGCAGGCGCGCCGGTATGCGGGTCGCGATCCAGCCACCCAGCGCGCCGCCCAGCACGTTGAGATAGACATCGGTGAGCGTGGTCTGGCGGCCCCAGTCGTAAAACTGGACGAGTTCGACGCTGACGCAGAGAGCGAGACTGGTCAGGCCCGCTGCCAGAACGACCCGTGAGGCTCGATGCCGATCCGACCCGGCGAGCCCGATGAACAACCCGAGTGGCAGATACAGCACGATGTTGGCCACGAATCCGGCCGGCGATTGAGCCGGGGTACGCCAGTGCGCCAAAAGAAACAGCACCGGATTGCCGCCGCGTCCGGCATAGAAATCGAACGGGTTGAGCGAGCCGTAGACGATCACGGCCGCTGTAATCAACGCGGCCCAGAGGTAGCGCGGCGGCATGGCCGGGCGCCCGGGGCGGCCGCGCGATGAATCGAGCTCGGAATAGGGGGCTGTGCTCGCGTTCGGCCGCGAGATATCGGGATCGGAGGCCGGCATGCAACGAATGGCGAATAATGGGAAAAGGCCGCTGATACAACGGCTGTGTCAGGATAGCGGCATCTTTGTACACAAGATGAACGCGTATGAGTCTTCGCATTCTGTTCACCGGCGGCTCCGGCAAGGCCGGCCGCCATGTGGTGCCTTATTTGCTGGATCGCGGCCATACCGTGGTCAATATCGATCGCACGCCGCTGGACGATCCGCGTGTCCACAACCTGGTCGCCGATATCACCGACGCGGGCCAGATGTTCAACGCGCTGACCGCGTATGCCCATCTCGGCGAGCTCGACGAGGCCAACGGCGGGCCGAAACCCTTCGATGCCGTGGTGCATTTCGCCGCAATCCCGCGGATTCTGGTCACCCCGGACAACGAAACCTATCGCGTCAACGCGGTCGGTACCTACAACGTGCTCGAGGCTGCGACCAAACTCGGTGTGCGCAAGATCGTGTTCGCCTCGTCGGAGACGACTTACGGCATCTGTTTCGCCGAAGGCGAGGTCAAGCCGGATTTCCTGCCGGTGACCGAGGATCATCCGACCGATCCGATCGATAGCTATGCCATGTCGAAGGTCTGCAACGAAGCGACGGCGCGGGCGTTCGCCAAGCGTAGCGGTGCGGATATCTATGGCCTGCGTATCGGCAACGTGATCGAGCCGCACGAATACGCCACCTATTTCCCGCGTTATTTCGACGATCCGTCGCTGCGTCGGCGCAATATCTTCTGCTATATCGATGCACGTGATCTGGGCCAGATCGTCGATCGCTGTCTGGCCACCGATGGCCTCGGTTATCAGATGTTCAACGCTGGCAACGACCACAATTCGGTGGATCTGACGACCGCTGAGATCATCGAGGAGTTCTATCCGGATGTGCCGGTTCGCGGCGAGCTGGGCGAATACGAAGCGCTGTATTCCAATCGCAAGATCCGCGAGATGCTCGGTTTTGTCGAAGAGCATCCCTGGCATCGCTACGTGACGTCGCCACGGCTCGGCGAATAAGCCTGCCGGCGTCGGGCCGCGGGGCGCCGACGGCTAATGGGCCGGCGCCCCGCGGCCGTTGAGCTCGTATCGCCTGGGCGGTAACGCAGCGAAATAGCGACAGGCCCCAGGAGCCGATTTGCGTATCCTCGTCACCGGCGGCGCCGGGTTCATCGGTTCGGCGCTGGTCCGCCACCTGCTGGCCGATCGACGGCATGTCGTGATCAACGTCGATGCGTTGACCTATGCCGCGCTGCCTGGCGCGCTCGGCGACGTCGAGCATGACGCCCATCATGTGTTCGTGCACGCGGACGTGCGCGATGCGGCTGCCATGGCGGCGGTATTCGAGACCCACGATCCGGATGGCGTGATCCACCTCGCGGCCGAGTCGCACGTCGATCGTTCGATCGCGGGCCCGGCCGTTTTCGTTGAGACCAATGTCGGCGGCACCCAGGTGCTGCTGGAAGCCGCGCGACGCCACCGTGACCGATTGCCCGGCGCGCGGGCCGATGCGTTTCGCTGGCTGCAGGTATCCACCGACGAGGTCTATGGCAGCGCCGGGCCGAGCGATGTCTTCGACGAATCCAGCCCCTATGCCCCGAACTCACCGTATGCCGCGAGCAAGGCAGCGGCCGATCATCTGGTCCGGGCCTGGCGCGTGACTTACGGCCTGCCGACGCTGGTGACCCACGGCGCCAATACCTACGGTCCGTTCCAGTATCCCGAAAAGCTGGTGCCGGTCGCGATCTATCGCGCGCTCACGGGCGGGCTGTTGCCGGTCTACGGCAACGGCGGGCAGATGCGCGATTGGCTGCACGTCGACGATCACGCGGCAGCCATCGCACGGGTGTTCACCGCGGGCGAGGCCGGCCAGCGTTACAACATCGCCACCGGCCGGGTCTGCACGAATCGCGATCTGGTGCAGCGCATCGCAGCCATCGTCGATCGCCTCGCGCCGGCCCACGCGCCGGTAGCCGAGCGCATTCGGTTCGTCGCCGATCGAGCCGGCCACGATCAGCGCTATGCGCTGGATACGCGCCGGATCCGCGATACGCTCGGCTGGCAGCCGCGCATCGGTCTCGATGAAGGGCTCGCGGCCACCGTGCGCTGGTGTCTCGATCATCCGGAGTTTGCACGTCTGTTGCCGCCTGCCTGACGGAGCCGGGCTGGTAGCATCGCGAATTGAATCCGTGACTCAACGCAACATGTCGAACGATCGTCATGTCGGTTTGGCGAGCCTCTGCGTGCTCGGCGCCGGCTGTCTCTGGGGGCTGTACTGGATCCCGGTACGTGCGCTGGCCGCGGCGGGGCTTACCGGCGCCACCGGCTCGCTGGTCGTCGTGGCGATCGCGCTGGCTATTCTGATCGTCGCCCTGTTGCTTCGCCGCGAGCCGATTGGGCACGCCGACGGCTTGGCGCTCGCGGCCAGCGCCACCGGCGGTGCGGCCTTCATGCTCTATTCCATTGGGCTGGTCGAAGGGCGGGTGAGCTCGGTCATTCTGTTGTTTTATCTGACGCCGGTCTGGACCACGATGATCACCGCGTTCGTCCTGCGCTGGCCGGTGCCGCGTCTGCGCTATGCGGTGATCGCGCTCGGCCTGGTCGGTCTGGTGCTGGTGCTCGGCGCGGACGGCGGCGTGCCGTTGCCTCATGCGCCCGGCGAGTGGCTCGGGCTGGCCGCGGGCGTGTTGTGGTCGATCTCGTCCGTCGGTATGCGGGTTCGGGGTGAGCTGGCACCGTGGCCGGGCAGCGCCGTATTTGCCGCCGGCGCGTTGACGGCCGGTCTGTTGGTCTGGGCGCTGCTGCCGGTGGGCTCAACCGGGCCGATTCATGCCGATGGGGCGACCGGGGCCTGGGCGTTGGCAGCCGCTACGGTCTGGTGGATCGGCTCCATGCTGGCGCTGGTTTGGGCCACGACTCGGCTTGAGCCGGCACGCGTCGGTATTCTGTTGATGAGCGAAGTCCTGGTCGGCGTGGTTTCGTCCGCGCTGTTCGCTGGCGAGACCCTGACTGGCATGCAGATCGCCGGCGCCGCGTTGTTGCTGGCGGTCGGGGTGCTCGACGCGCTCGGCTGACGCGGATGCGCGTCAATCCGCCGGGACGATATTTCCGGCGCCGCGACGCGGGCCTTCGGAGGCGGTTGCCCGTGTGCTCGCCAGCCACGAAAGTACGGCCGCCGCGGCCAGCGCAATCAGGGCATCCGTGATTTCCGCCGAACGTCCGGGCAGATGGGTTTCGAGCAGGCTGGTGATGAACAGCCCCGCCGCGACCATGGCCCCGGCGGCGGCGTGCCGGAGCCCGGCCACCGAAAGCAGCCAGACGAGGCTGGTGTAGAGGAACAGCTTGTCGGCCAGAGCCTGCGTATTTGCGGCCATCGACCCGTGGAGGATCGAGAAAAAGGGAATCCAGTCGAAGTGATGCGCGTTCGACTGCCAGTCGAAAGGCAGCAGGCGATCGCCCAGCACGACCAGTGCCAGCAGTATGGCCAACAGAACGCCCCCGGTACGCCGGGGCGCGCCGGCGATGATCTGCCAGGCGATCACGGCAATGGGCAGGGCCACGATTTCGGATAACGACAATCGGTTATGCGTAATGATGACCTTGGCCGAAAGCACGCCCAGCATCGCGACGACGATGAGCCAGCGGCTACGCTCGCGCCCCGCCAGATCGGCCAGCAGGGCAGCGACAACGGTCCATATCACTGTATAGGAGGCGATATCGAAGGCGTGGAGCGTCGGATGTACGACCACCGGTTTGATCGCTCGCCAGTAGGCATGCAGATCCAGCGTCGGTACGTAGGGAAACAGTCGGTAGCCCAGATACGCCAGCAATAACAGGGCGGCCGTTTGGCGTGCCGGCGAGTTCATATCGACACGCTGGTTGAGCCATCGCGTCAGGGGCAGCGATAGGAGAGCCCCCGCGAGCGTACCGAGCACGTTGGGCAACACATCCGTGAGCGTGGTAACGCGGCCTTGGTCGAAAAATTGCGTGAGCTCGATGCTCGTGCTCAGCGCCGTGCCAAGAAGCGTAGCGAGCAGCACTTGTCGCCAGGCTGCACGGGTATGCCTTTGTGCGGGGACGAAGAACAGCCCCAGAGGCATGTAGAGCACGATATTGGCGATCAGGCCGGACAGCGGCTGATCGTGCATGTGGTACGACAGAAACAGGGTCTGGACCGCAGCGATGAACGAGGCGTCGTGAAACCGGAACGGATACAACGAGCCGTAGATGATGAACGCCACCGCCAGCAGCGTGGCATAGACGAAACGACGCGGAGAATCGACCGATGATATGGATGGCATGAGGGCGGCCGATTATTCGTTGGCCTGCGGCGCGGCCGGGGCATGGAACTCCGCGATGCCGGGCAGAACATGGCAGGCATGTGATTCCAGCTCCTCCGGCGAGGCGAAATTGCCGGCCAGCCGATGCACGCGAGTGGCCAGCAGCACGAGACCGGCGCCGTCCACCCGAGTCAGTGCCAGCCCATAATCGCCCATATGTTCGTCGGCATCGTCATGGCGCGCCAGCAGGCGGGCGGCGCCGCTGCGTTGCAGCGCGGTCGGCGTCACGCGGCGTGCGATATAGCGATGGCCGGCCAGTGGCCGTGGCAACGGTGTCCAGTCCGCGCCGATGTCGGAGGCCATGTTCGCCAGGGCGCGCTTCACGTCGGGCGCGATGCAGGAAATATGAATGTGCAGCTGGTTTTGCGTGCGTCCATGCGGCGAGTTCAGCGCCAGCATGATGTCGTCGTCGGCAATCGGGTGGCCGAAGCGTTTTGCCATGATATGGCGATCGTGCCACGCCTCGGCCAGATAAGGCGGGGCATGCGGTTCGAGTAGCGTCGGGCTTTCGATTCCGGACACCCGAATCGTCGGGATTAGCAGGTATTGCAGCGGGCCGACCCGATCCTTGAGCAGCGCATAACCGTCACGCCTATCGACGCGAGCACAGGGGCCGGTTCCGTCGCCCGCCTTGGCGGCTGGCACGCAGCGGCCGTGCACGATCTGCCAGAGCGCGTTGGGATTGTGCGCCGCGGCCGGTAGCGCGATCCAGCCCGCGGCGAGCACGACTGGCGCGATCCATCGGAGTAAACGCATTGGTGGTCAGTGATTCGATGTGTCGCCGTTGTTGTCGCCGGCATTCGGGTTCGCGCCGGGTTTGACCTGGACACGGTGGCCGTCCGGGTACACCAGATAGGTTTGTCCCCCGGAGACGGCCGGGCCGAAGGCGCCGCTCGAACGGGCCGCTTCGATGCCCGCCTTGAACTGGGCGTAGTCGATGCCGGGATTACTGTGCTGGGCCTGTTTTTCCAGGGTGGCGTTGGTATCCATCGAGTCGTACATGTTCGCGATCGGTTCGACAGCGCTGGCTTCGGCACGCGACAGGTAGCCGTCGCCGTTGGCATCGAGCTGGTCGAACAGGGCGCGCGTGGCCGACAGATCACCGGGTTTGCCCGGCGTATTGCTCTGCGCCGCGGCGAACGGGCTGGTGGCGAGCAGGGCGAGCCCGGTGGCAAATAGCAATAGGCGGCGCATGGCGATCTCCGGCGGGGCGGTGGTCAATGGCGTTGAGATTAACCCAGCTGCCATCCGTGTACGACGGGATGCGCAGGGAGATTGTCGGGTGCATGATGCAATCAGTCTCTCGTTTTTCCGAGGCCAGCCATGGTTTCGACCCGTCATCGCCGCAGCGGCATCGTGCCGCCGCATATTCTCGAGCGTCTGGCACAGCACGCGCCCGACGACATCAAGCAATGTGTGCTGGAAACACAGCGCGCGAACGAAGCACTACAGCGCATGCGGTTGACCGCCGTCACAGCGCTTCCAGAGGCGGCCGATGAACTGCGCCGCACGATCTACGATGCCGGCCATACGCAGGATCTTCCCGGGCGGATGGTTCGGCGCGAGGATGAGGCCGCCGCCGACGACCGCGAAGTCAACGAGGCCTACGACGATCTCGGCCGGACATGGCGGTTCTATAAGGAAGTGTTCGACCGCAACTCGATCGACAACCACGGACTGGCGCTGGACGGCAGCGTGCATTACGGGCGTCACTACGACAACGCGTTCTGGAACGGACGCGAAATGGTCTTTGGTGATGGAGACGGCCGGATTTTCCGACCGTTTACGCGTTCGCTGGATGTCGTCGCCCACGAACTCACCCACGGCGTGACCGAGGCCACGGCCGGGCTGGCGTATCAGGACCAGTCGGGCGCGCTCAACGAATCCGTGTCCGACGTGTTCGGCGTGATGACGGCCCAGTATGCGGCCGGCCAGACGGCTGCCGAAGCCGACTGGCTCATCGGTGCTGAACTGCTCACCGATCAGGTTCACGGCGCGGCGCTGCGTTCGCTGGCCCGGCCGGGGACCGCCTACGACGATCCAACACTGGGTCGCGATCCGCAACCGGCCACCATGGCTCACTATGTCGAGACCCGTCAGGATAACGGCGGCGTGCATATCAATTCCGGGATTCCGAACCATGCCTTCTATCGGGCCGCGATGGCGGCCGGTGGATACAGCTGGGAAACGGTCGGCCCGGTGTGGTACGCCACGCTCAACGATCATCGATTGACCGAAAACGCCGATTTCGCTCAATTCGCGGGCGTGACGCTCGCCAACGCACGCGAACACGCCGGCCGGGAGCTTGCCGACATCGTGAGCCAAGCCTGGAGCGACGTGGGCGTCACGCCGGCCGAGGTCTGATGCGGTCATGGCGAAGCCTGGCGCGCTGCCCCCTGACTCTCGTTTTCGGCTGACCCGCGAGGGCGGGCTGGTCGCGGCGCCGGGTCTGATGCGGGCGCGGGAATTCGCCTGGGGTGATTGCCAGCCGGGCCGACAGCAACAGCGCCTGGCCGAGCTGGTCGACGTGGCGCGCGAGCGCGCCACGGCACGCCCGGGTCGGGGTGACCAGCGCTTCTTCCGACTTGAGCTGTTCGCGGGGGACGATCTCACTACGCCCACCGAGCAGCTCACGATCGACGAAACCGACGCGCCGCCGCGTTTGGTCGCGCTCTGGGAACACGGCATCCCGAGCCTCGACGGATAGCGCCGCTGCCGTTTTGCAACCGAATCGATTCATGCAATGGAGCCAACATGGAATATCGCACCCTGGGTCTGACCGAACTCAAGACCGCCCCGCTGATCTTCGGCGGCAATGTGTTCGGCTGGACGCTGAACGAAAAAGACAGCTTCGACATGATCGATGCCTGGCTGGATGCCGGCTTCAACATGATCGATACCGCCGACGTCTACTCGAAATGGGCTGAAGGCCATTCGGGCGGCGAATCGGAAGCGCTGCTCGGGCGTTATCTCGCCGAACGCGGCAATCGCGATCGCATCGTGTTGGCCAGCAAGGTCGGCATGGAAATGCCCGATCAGGGTGAAGGGCTGTCGCGCGAGTGGATCACGACCGAAATCGAGAACTCGCTGCGCCGTCTGAACACCGATTATCTCGATCTGTACTTTGCCCATACCGATGACGACACCACGCCGCTCGACGAAACCATGGAAGCGTTCGACCGGCTGATCTCGGACGGCAAGGTCCGTAACATCGGCGCGTCCAACTATGACGGCGCGCGGCTGGTGTCGGCGCTGGGCGCGGCACGCGATCTCGAGGTGCCGCGTTATGAAGTGCTGCAGCCGTTCTACAATCTTTACGATCGATTCGATTTCGAAAACGATCTGGCCGAGATCTGCATCGAGCACGATCTGGGCGTGACGCCGTATTTCTCGCTCGCCAGCGGTTTTCTGACCGGCAAATATCGCAGCCGGGCCGATGCCGAAGGCCGGGCGCGTGCGCCGTTCGTGGACAAGTACTTCGACGACCGCGGCATGCGGATTCTCGCCGCGCTGGACGACGTCGCCGCGCGCTACGACACCACGCCGGCGGCCATCGCGCTGGCCTGGCTCATCCAGCGTCGGAGCGTAACCGCGCCGATCGTATCGGCCACGTCGAAGTCGCAGTTCGACCAGCTCGTCACGGCGACCTCGATCACGCTAGACGAGGCGGCTGTGACCACGCTGGACGAGGCGAGCGCGACCCCGCCGGAAGAGCGCGAATAACCGATTTCCGAACCCGGCCGCGTCGGGCCGACGACGCGGCCGCCAACGACTCATCCACCGCTCAGGAGGATATATGAGCGACTTCAAGCATTCTGGCCCGACTCTGGATCGCATGGGCTTCGGCGGCGCACCGCTGGGCGATATGTATGCGCATTCGGACGACGACCGGGCCCGCGAGACGCTGGCCACGGCTTGGCAGCACGGTATTCGCTACTACGACACGGCGCCGCACTACGGGGCCGGGCTGTCGGAGCAGCGCTTTGGTTCGTTCCTGGCGCGCAAGCCGCGCTCCGAATATGTGCTCTCGACCAAAGTCGGGCGCGTGCTCGAACCGGCCGAAGAGCCCGAGGCCACCGGCCCGTTCGTGGGCGGGCTATATTTCAAGCGCCGCCTGGATTATTCCTACGACGGCGCGAAGCAGGCCGTGCACGACAGCCTCCAGCGCATGGGTGTGGGCTATCTCGACATCGTCTATATCCACGATCTTTCGCCGGACGCGCTGGGCGATGCGTGGACCGATTATTTCGCCACTGCCATGGCCGGCGCGGCCAGGGCGCTCACCGAAATGCGCGACCAGGGGCTTATCCACGGCTGGGGGCTGGGCGTGAACACCATCGAGCCTTGCCTGCGGGCGCTGGACGAGGCGGATCCCGACGTATTCCTGCTCGCGACCCAGTATCACCTGCTCAACACGGCGGGGGCGGACGAGCTGTTTCCGCGTTGCCTCGATCGCGACGTGAGCGTGGTGGTCGGGGCGCCGTTCGGGTCGGGACTGCTCGCCGGCGGCGATCATTATCTCTATCAGAAGGCGACCGAGGAATCGATACGTACGCGCGATCGGATGGCCGAGATCTGCCGTGGCCACGGCGTGGATCTCAAGGCTGCCGCGTTACAGTTCTCGGCGGCTCATCCGGCGGTGGACTCGATCATCCCCGGTGCCAGCAAGCCGGAGCGGATTCCGCAGAACAAGGCGTTGTTCGAGACCGATATTCCGGCCGAACTCTGGGCCGAGTTCAAACGTGAGGGCTTGTTGCCGGCGTCGGCCTACGTGCCGGATTGAGCCGTCCGTTCGACGTTGTGTCCGGACCTGCCGGATCGGCCCGTACGGTCGATCCGGTAGCGTTTTGACGCAAGGCCGGGGTGCCGTCTGCTGCGTGAGCCCGCTATAGTGGCTCGAGAGATTTCAGCTCGGTATGCGTTTCATGTTTAAGGGATTCTTGCGCCGCCTGGGGATGATCGGCGGGGCAACCATCGTCGCGATCGGTTTGAGCACGGGCGTATCGATCGCCGCAACGCCGAGCGATTCGGGCATATCCGCCAGCGCGCTGGACGTCACCGCGCCGCCGACCACGCGCCAGGCGCTGGCGAAGGCACAACCGGTCAGCGCCCAGCACGCGATGGTGGTGACGGCCCAGCATCTGGCCACGAAAGTTGGCGTCAACGTGCTCAAGCAGGGCGGCAACGCGGTGGACGCGGCCGTAGCGGTCGGCTACGCGCTGGCCGTGGTCCATCCCTGCTGCGGCAACATCGGCGGTGGGGGCTTCATGGTGTTGCATCTGGCCAAGTCGGCGGATCATCCAGAACGCAACCTGTTTCTCGATTTCCGCGAGAAAGCGCCCGAAAAAGCCACACCCACGCTTTTCCAAGATGCGGATGGCAACGTCGTGGACGGCCGCAGTACAAAGACTTATCTCGGCACCGGCGTCCCGGGCACGGTGATGGGGCTGGAAGAAGCGCGCCGGCGTTTTGGCACCATGAGCCGAAAACAACTGATGGCGCCGGCGATTCGGCTGGCGCGCCAGGGCTTCACTCTGGAACAGGGCGACGTGAACATCCTGCACGAGCGCAGTGACGACTTCGCCGACCAGCCCAACGTCGCCAAGATCTTTCTCAATCACGGCAAGCCGTATCAGGTCGGCGACACCCTCAAGCAGCCCCAGCTCGCGCATACGCTGTCGTTGATCTCGAAACAGGGCACGAAAGCGTTCTATCACGGCGCCATCGCTAAAGCGGTGGTCAAGGCCAGCAAGGCCCACGGCGGTATCCTGACCCTGCAGGATTTTGCCGACTACACCGCACCGTGGGGCCAACCGGTCACCTGTGGCTATCACGGCTATACCGTGGTCTCGACGCCGCCGCCAAGTTCGGGTGGAACCACGATCTGCGAGATTCTGGGCATTCTCGATCCGCTGCCGTTACAGCAATGGGGTTACGGTTCGGTCAAGACGTCGCATTATCTGATCGAGGCCGAACGACGGGCGTTCGCCGATCGCAATACCTATCTGGGCGACCCTGCGTTCGTGCACAACCCGATCGACAAGCTGCTGTCGGCCGATCACCTGGCCCAGCTGCGCGACAGCATCAATCCCGACGAGGCAACGCCGTCGTCGCAGATTCACGGTAGCCTCGGGCCGCGAGAGGGTCAGCACACCACGCAGTATTCGGTGGTCGACGACCAGGGCAACGCCGTGAGCGTGACCTATACCATCAACTATCTGTTCGGTAACGGTCATATCGCCGGCAACACGGGCTTCTTCCTCAACAACGAGATGGACGATTTCACAGCCAAGCCCGGGGTGCCGAATGCGTTCGGGCTGGTGCAGGGCAAGGCTAATCAGGTCGAGGGCGGCAAGCGGCCGTTGTCGTCGATGTCGCCCTCGCTGGTGCTCAAGAACGGCAACCTGTTCATGGTCACCGGCAGCCCCGGTGGCTCGACCATCATCTCGACCACGCTCGAGAGCATGCTCAACGTGATCGATTTCGGCATGAACGTGCAGCAGGCGGTCAACGCGCCGCGCATTCACAATCAGTGGCTGCCGGATCGGACCAAGGTGGAGCCGGGTTATCTGACGGATTCGGTCAAGCAGAAGCTCGAAGCCATGGGGCATAGCTTCCACGTGGTGCGCTCCTGGGGCGCGGACGAGGCCATCCTTCGCCACGCCGACGGCACGCTGGAAGGCGCCAACGATCGTCGGCGCCCGGCGGGGCTCGCAGCTGGCTATTGATTCGCCGGTCGCGACGCCATCCGAACCGGCGTTTTCCCGATCGCGGCCCTCGGGCCGCGGCCGGTGTCACCACATCAGGTCGTCGGGGACTTCATAGCCGGCGTAGGGGTCGTCGGGGTCCGCTTCCGAGGCTTTGTCCGCTTCGGTGATCCGGGAGATCGCTTTCGGAATCAGTGCTTCCAGGCGCTGGGCGGTTTCGACGTCGACCAGCGAGGTCTGGCCGTCGTAACGTACGATTGCCAGTCGGCCATCGGCTAGACGACGACGCTGATCGCGACTGACCGGCAGGCGACGGATCTTGCCTTTCACCGTATAGCTGTAGGGTGGCTCGTCGGCTTCCGGCTTTTCGATCGCGATGCGATGCTCGTTGATGATCTGGATCGCCTGGCGCTTGCGCTCGCGTTGTTCGCGTTCCGCATTGGCCGCTTGGGCGCGCTTGCGATCGGCCTCGCGTTTGGCGGCGGTCGCCGCCTCGACATCTTTAGAGAGCTTCTGTTGCTCTTCATCGCCCTTGCCGCCGGCCCGCCGCGCCGCCTTGTTGCGCCGTGCCTTGTCGTGGCGCGCCTTCTTGGCCTGCTTGGGCTTGGCGATGCCCGCCTTGAGCAATTGATCCTGTAGCGACTGACCCATGATATGCGTCGGCTTGGTTTGATCGGTCTTTATTTTAGAGCTGGGCAAGGCCGCGAATCCAGGGCGCCCAGAGTATAGCGGGCGGGGACAGCTCGATTCGCGACCGTTATGTCGCTTGCGCTACCAGTCGATATCGAAACAGACCACCCGTTCCGGCGGATTGCCCTGGGCGATCGACAATGTCACGCACATGTAAGCGCCAGTGCTCGATAAGTAGGGGCGTGATGTCTGCAGTCGCTGGGGCTCGGCCATCGCGGCCCGGAAATACTGGCGTCGCGACCAGGTGCCACCCGAGGTATCGGTGATGGGGCCGGCATGAAAGATGCGCCGCGTGCGCAACGAGCGACCGTCCACATGCATGAGCTGTTCGCCGCGCGCGTTGAGCATGTAGAAGCGCGCTGCACGCGGCATATTCATGAGCGCGCGTGTGGCTTCTTGAGGGCTTTCGCCTCTGGCAATGCGCTCGATCGCGTCGCGGAACGCGTCCGAATAAGGCGCGATACGGTCCGCTTCGAGGCGTTCCTGAATCGTGCTCGTGGTTTCGAAGTGCTGGCTGATTTCGCCGAAAATGGGCAGACCGTCGATGCGGGTATGGTCGATCTCGCGCGTTGGCTTCGCGAAATAGAAGCCCTGAACGAAATCGATGTCGGCGTCCATGGCCAGCAGGGCTTGTTCACGTGTTTCGATGCCCTCGGCCAGTACGAGAGAGCCGGCTTCGTGAATGAGCGAGACCAGATTGGGCAACATCTGACGCAGGCGGCCCGTGCGATGCTGTTCCGCCTCGACGATGAGGCTGCGGTCGAGCTTGATGATGTCGGGCGCCAGCCGCCAGATCCGGTCGAAGTTGGAATGCCCGGTGCCGAAATCATCGAGCGCGACGAGGGCGCCGATCGAACGAAAGTAATCGACCGCCGCGAACAGCTGTGGCTCATCGTCGATGGCCCCCTCGACGATCTCAATGACCAGTCGTTGCGGCGGGACCCCAGCCTCGCGCAAGGCGCTCGTCAATGTTCCGTCGTGGTACCAGCGATCGGCAATGGTGCTGGGGTCGAGATTGAGGAAGAGCCAGCGTTCGTCCGGCGCCTGCGCGGAGAAGTTGCGGATATGCAGACTCTGACAGAGCGTGTCCAGCTGACGAATATCGCCGTGCTCGGCGGCTTCCCGGATCACATCGACCGGGGAATGCGAGTGATTGTCCGCGTCCACAGGACGCATCAGTGATTCGAAACCCACACTGCGTCGATGACACAGGCTCAGGATGGGTTGAAACACGCTGTGTAGCTGATAGCCGTTGTAGCGCGCCGTAACCGCGTTCATGGGGTCGACGACAGGCCGTGGGTGTGCCGAGCCGGCGCGTACGCAACCGGCGCCCGACCTGCCGGGGGGACCCAGTGAAGCGAAAGCGAAGCCGGAAGCGGATCGGTCATGGATCGTCTCGGTCAACAGAGCGGTCGGGTATGGTCGACAGGGTGGCTATGCCGACTGGCCCGGGTATCGATTGTGTCTACGTATCATCACGGACTATTGATCAAGGATACGCGCTACCTTGAGGGGAATCGAGCATTTACTGCGTCATCTTGATTACGTTGCAAACGCCGTTATCTTGAGCGAGAGGGCAAAACCTCTTTGTTGAGGAGGGTGTGTGGTATGAATGCGTTGCGGACGACCGTATTGCTGGCTGGCCTGACCGTGTTGCTGGTCCTCGTGGGCGGGGCGCTGGGTGGCCGTGGCGGCATGGTGATTGCGCTGATTTTCGCTGCCGCGATGAATTTCGGCAGCTACTGGTTCTCCGATCGCCTGGTGTTGAAGATGCACGGCGCGCGTGAAGCCTCGCCAGCCGATGCGCCCGAGCTGTACAACGTTGTGCGTGAATTGGCACAGCGTGCACAGCTGCCCATGCCCCGTGTGTTCGTGATGGAGTCGGATACGCCCAACGCCTTCGCGACCGGTCGTAATCCGTCGCATGCGGCCGTGGCGGCGACTACGGGGCTGCTGCGGATGATGAACCGGGAAGAGCTCCGCGGCGTGCTCGCGCACGAGTTGGCGCACGTACGGCATCGCGACACGCTGATCAGCGCGGTGGCGGCGACTTTCGCCGGGGCGATCACCATGATCGCCAACATGGCGCAGTGGGCGATGTTGTTCGGCGGTTTTCGCGGCAACGACAATCGCGACGGGGCAGGCGGCATGCTCGGGGCCCTGGCCACCATCATTCTCGCGCCGCTCGCGGCCGCGCTGATTCAGATGGCGGTTTCGCGTTCGCGCGAGTTCGCGGCCGACAAGGGGGGCGCCGAAATTTCCGGCAACCCGATGGGCCTGGCCAGCGCGTTACGCAAGCTCGAGCAGGCCAATCAGGCGCATCCGATGGCGTCTGCCGAGCACAATCCCGGCACGGCGCATCTGTTTATCGTGAATCCGTTGGCGGGCGTGAACATCGGCAAGCTGTTCTCGACCCATCCCCCCACCGCCGAACGAATCCAGCGGCTGGAAGCCATGAGCGGCCGCGCGCGAATGTAAGCCAGCCAGCCGGACAACGATCAAAAAAAGGCCGCCGAAATTTCGGCGGCCTTCTTTTTTCGGGCCGGTATGGCGCATGTTGCGCTATTGGCCGGTAATGTATTGCTCCAGCTGCTCGATCATGAATTCCTTGTCGGCGATCACGCCCTTGACCAGATCGCCGATCGATACGAGCCCCACGAGCTTGTCGTTATCCATGACCGGCAGATGCCGGAATCGCTTGTCGGTCATCAGGGCCAGGCAGCCTTCGATTTCCTGTGAAGGCGACACATAGGCCACGCGCTGGGTCATCACGTCGCGCACCGGGGTTTCCCGGGACGAGCGGTTTTCAAGCACGAGTTTGCGGGCATAGTCGCGTTCCGAAAGCAGGCCGACCAGCCGCCCGGAATCCATGACCAGCACCGCGCCGATATTCTTGTCGGCCATCAGCTGCAGGGCGTCGTAAACCGATTCGTCCGGTCCCACAGTCCAGATGTCGGACGATTTATCGCGAAGTAAGTCGTTGATGGTCGTCATGGGTCTTGGCTCCTCCCTGAAAATCGTGGAATTCAGATCGTACCGTGATCTGTGGGGGAATCACGATAGAGGAGCCGACCCGGATGCACGTTCTCGCGCCCGCCGCCGTGGCGCGACCGGTCAGTCGGCGCCAGTCGGCGCGTGCGACGGCGTCTTGCCGTTCATCCGCTGCTGGGCCTCTTGCGGCAACAGATTCTGGTGTTTCCAGCTGATGCCGAGGATTGAAGATCGATCGTAGTGCGAGAAGCCGTACACCGGTCCAACGATATCCTGCATGTCGCCGGTCTTGGCGTTGTAGAACGCGACCCCGAACTTGGCGACACCCGTGCGACGCGCTTTCTTGTAGAACGCGAGCTCCGGCGTTTTCACGGTGCCGGTCAATGGGATCGGGATCGGGATGCTGGGTATGCCGAACAGGGTGTCGGATTGGTCGATCGACAGGGCCCCGTTGCTCACCTCGGCGATGGTGTCGGCCTTGTCGGCCGAGCCGACGAGTTTGTAGCCGTCTGCCAACAGTTGCGACTGAATCCGGGCAACGGCGTATTTGGTCCGATATTCCGAATCGTCGGTGAATTCGCTGGTATCGACGTAGATCGAGTTACCCTTCGGCACGTTCGGCTTGATTTGCGCACTCGCAAGATCGGCGGCTGTCGAGAGCATGAGCTGCTCCCGCGCCGTCTGAGTCGGCTGGGTTTCGCGGACCGTGGTGCATCCCGCCATGGTGATGCTGGCGCAGATGATGGTTCCCGTAATGAGGATTCGACTCGACTTGGCCATGAGCTCCGGTGGTTTCGATGCGACAGGTAATCGAGCCTACCAGAGCGGCGCCACGCGAGCGTTAGTTCTATCGAAACGGCGACGGCCAACGTCGTTGTCTAATAAAAAAAGACCGGTGCAGCCGAAGCTTGCACCGGTCTGGTCCGAACATTCCGAACGATCGGTCGCCGGTTATTTCCGCTTCGCGGCCACCATTGCGATCGTCTCGTTCAGCGTGACGCTCGGCCGCATGACCTCGGTCGCCCGCTTCGGGTCGAGGAAGTAGTAGCCGTTGAGATCGACCGGCTCACCCTGAACCGAGTTCAGTTCCTCGACGATCTTGGCCTCGTTGGCTTCCAGCGCGGAGGCCAGCTCGGCGAAGGTCTCGGCCAGCTCGCTGTCTTGCTTCTGGTCGGCAATCGCGCGGGCCCAGAACATGGCCAGGTAAAAGTGGCTGCCGCGGTTGTCGAGTTCGCCGACCTTGCGCGAGGGCGACTTGTTCTCGGACAGGAAGCGGCTGTTGGCCTGGTCCAGGGCCTCGGCCATTACCTTGGCGCGCTGGTTGTCGAAGGTCTTGCCGAGATGCTCCAGCGAGGCGGCCAGGGCCAGGAATTCGCCCAGCGAATCCCAGCGCAGATGGTTCTCGCGCTGCAGCTGGCGCACATGCTTGGGCGCGGAACCGCCGGCCCCGGTCTCGAAGAGGCCGCCGCCGGCCATCAACGGCACGATCGACAGCATCTTGGCGCTGGTGCCCAGCTCCATGATCGGGAACAGATCGGTGAGATAGTCGCGCAGCACGTTGCCGGTGACCGAGATCGTGTCCTTGCCGGCCCGCACGCGTTCCAGCGTGTGGTTCATCGCCGCGACCGGCTCCATGATCCGGATATCGAGCCCATCGGTATCGTGCTCGGGCAGGTACTTGTTGACCTTGGCGATGATCTGGGCGTCGTGGGCGCGGTTCTCGTCCAGCCAGAACACGGCCGGCATGCCCGAATCCCGGGCCCGGGTGACGGCCAGCTTGACCCAGTCGGCAATCGCCGCGTCCTTGGCCAGGCACATGCGCCAGATGTCGCCCTTATCGACCTCGTGCTCGAACACCGTCTCGCCGGCGCTGTTGGTCACGCGGACCGTGCCATCGGCCGGAATCTGGAAGGTCTTGTCGTGCGAGCCGTATTCCTCGGCCTTCTGCGCCATCAGACCGACATTGGGCACCGTGCCCATCGTGGTCGGATCGAAGGCGCCGTTCTTCTTGCAGTCCTCGACCGTGGCGGCGTAGATGCCGGCATAGCAGCGATCCGGGATCAGCGCTTTGGCTTCGTGCTGGTCGTCGTCGGCGCCCCACATCATGCCCGAGTCGCGGATCATGGCCGGCATCGAGGCATCGATGATGATGTCGTTGGGCCAATGCAGGACCGAAATACCGCGATGCGAATCCACCATCGCCAGCGGCGCGGATTCTTCATTGACGCGGGCGATCTCGGATTCGATCGCCGACAGCTTGTCGTCGGGCAGCTGCTGGATGTTCTTGTACAGATCACCCAGACCCGAACGCGGGTCGAAGCCGACCTCGTGCAGCGTGTCACCGAACTTGTCCATCACGTCCTTGTAGAACTGGGTCACCACCCAGCCGAACATGATCGGGTCGGAGACCTTCATCATCGTGGCTTTCAGATGCACCGAGAACAGCAGGTTCTTGGCCTTGGCGTCGGCGATCTCGCGATCGATGAATTCGCGGAACGGCTTGGCATGCATCGCGGCCGTATCGACGACCTCGCCCGCCGTGACTTCAATGTCCTTCTTCAGAACTTTCGCGTCGCCGGATTTCGGATGCAGCGTGACGGTGAGTTTGTCGGCCGCGTCGAACGTGGTCGATTTTTCCGTGGCATAGAAGTCGCCGTCGTCCATATGGGCGACTTCAGCCTTGTTGTCCGATTCCCAGGCACCCATGCGGTGCGGATACTTGCGCGCGTAGTCCTTGACCGAGGCCGGGGCGCGACGGTCCGAGTTCCCCTGGCGCAGCACCGGATTCACCGCGCTGCCCTTGACCTTCTCGTAGCGCTCGGCGATCTCTTTTTCCTCGTCCGTTTCCGGCTCTTCCGGATAGTCGGGGATCTTGTAGCCGGCGTTCTGCAGTTCGGCGATCGCTTCCTTGAGCTGCGGTACCGAGGCGCTGATGTTGGGCAGCTTGATGATGTTGGCCGACGGGTCCGCCGTCATCTCGCCGAGCTCGGCCAGATCGTCGGCCGCTTTCTGTTCGTCGGTGAGATAGTCGGGGAAGTGGGCGATGATGCGCCCGGCCAGCGAAATATCGCGGGTCTCGACACGGATGCCGGCCGAGTCGGTATAGGCATCGATGATCGGCAGCAGCGAATGCGTGGCCAGGGCCGGCGCTTCGTCGGTGAGCGTATAGATGATCTTCGGCGTGTCGGACATCGTCGCGTTTCAACCTCGCAGAGCTTGTGGTGATCCCACTGGGGTGGGGATGGTGACCGTATTTCGCAAGCCGTGTCGGCGCGCTGCGCCGAGGGCGAACGGTTTTTCGGCTAGACCGGTATGTATCGTCGTCGTTGGACCCATCCGCATCGTCGATATTATCGATGATCCGAATGGCTGGTTTATGCAGCTATTGTACGACAGGCGCTCGAGGCGTTGCCCGGGCGGTCGCATACCGCGCGTTACAGGGGCGCTATTCTAGTGCCTGTTGCCGTTTCGCACGAGTCTGCGCGGCATCGCCGGACAATCAGCGTGGCCGGGTCGCGTTTCCGGACGGGCACCGCGCCCTGTTGTGCGGCAAGGCCAGGCCCCATGATCATGCGCTCGCCGTTTGATCGCTCGGCGCGCGTTGGGCCATGAACGCGGCGTAGTCGTGGCGGGTACGTTCGGCGTAGGTTTCGGCGAACTCGACGATTAGCCGTTTGAAGGTTTCACGCTCGGTGCCGATGCGCTCGCCGATGGTTCGGGCAAAACGGGCCGGATTGTCGGGTTCCAGATAAGCCGCCCCGCGCAGATGTTCGCGCGCCAGGATGCGGCCCCTTTGGCGGGTCAGATTGCGATAGGCCTTGAACCCGCCGATCTTGTGGGTGGGAAAATCCTTCTTGTACGGCGAGCGGCGCTTGACCGAAAACCAGGCATCGCCCAGCGACAGCCAGCCGATGTAGGCATCCGGGTGTTGCGACAATGCCCGCGCGGCGGCGGCATGGCGGTCGCCTTCGTGCTCGAACTCTTCATTGCGGTTGTGCACGCGCGCCTCGTCGAACACCGCCAGCGCGGGCGGTTCGGTCTGCTGCTTGATGTCGAGGATGAGATAGTCGTCGGCGTCGTGCGCCTGTTCCCGCGCCAGCGCATAGAAGCGATCTGCCCCCAGCGAGCCCGTGCCGGCATCGATGCGACGGGCGATATCCACGACGCGTGGCTCGCGCCGTAGCCCGTCAGCGTCCGCGACGAGGGTGGTCGGATACTGTTCGGTCATCGCCTTGTGCAGCTGAGCGCGTTCGGCGGCCGACACGCCGCCCAGTTTGCGGTACTCGGTATCGAAGACGCGCTCGCCGTCGTCGCCGGGTACGGTCCATTTGTCGAGCTGGCGATTTACGCCGCGCTTCTTGAGCACCTTGGCCATGAAGTGGTCCAGCGGCGGGTCTTCGTAGGCAACGTGGATTTCTTCGGCCAGACGGCCCTCGGCGAGGGTGTCGAGATAGCTGGTGACGAAATGACGTATCGCACGGCGGGCCTTGTCGCGCGGTAGTCCGGCGTTTTCCTCGGCGTCCAGCATCATCGAGGCCGCGTGGCGCCACAGGTCGTACTGATAATCGCCGACGAAGGCATCGTCGAAATCATCCATGCCGAAATGCACGCCCTGCCGATCGTCGCCGTAGGCGCCGTGGTTGTGCACATGGGCATCGCCCTGCAGCCATGTGCGCGTATCGGGCGCGCCGCCGTACAGATCGATGCGCCAGTCATGAGCGACATCGGCCCAAAATAGATGATTGGTGCCGCGAAAGAAGCGATAGGGCGAGCGCGCCATCTTGGCGTACTTGCGGTGTCGATCGATGTCGCGAAGATCGCGGTTCTGTACGTCGATCGCGTCGATGACGCGCTCTTCCCGACTCGGGCGTTCGCCGTGACCGGCCATGGCCGCTCGTGTTGATGCGTTCTCTTCGCGACTCTACGTCAGCCCCTTGTCGACGGCAAAAACATTGAATCAAGCGGCGACGACGGACGCCGCGACAGCCGTCGATTTTTATACTGGGACCGGTTCCGCGTGACATTGCCCGAAAAACCGCCTGAATCTTTATCTAATACTTTAGTCTTAGGAGCAATGCGTGTATCCTGAGGGGCGATTTTCCTCAGGGCCCGTGTCGGGCCGTTTCCCTGCGATCTGCTTATGCCGAACAGAGTGCTCCAAGTGCTGGTGTTCGTGGCGCTGGCGACCGGTGGTTTCGCGATCGGCACGACCGAATTCGGAACCATGAGCCTGCTGCCGCTCATCCAGCACGCCTTCAACATCGGTGAATCGACCGCTAGCCATATCATCAGCGCCTACGCGCTGGGCGTGGTGGTCGGTGCGCCCATCATCACCGTGCTGGCCGCGCGCGTCTCGCGCAAACCGCTGCTTATCGGCCTGATGGCGGTGTTTGCCGTGGGCAACGGCATGAGCGCGCTGGCGCCGAGCTATCACTGGCTTATTCTGTTCCGCTTTATCAGCGGTCTTCCGCATGGCGCTTATTTCGGGCTGGCGTCGCTGATGGCGGCGTCGGTGGTCAAACCGCATCGTCGGACGCAGGCGGTGGGCTATGTGATGCTCGGGCTGACGCTGGCCACCATCCTGGGTGTGCCGGCGGCCACCTGGCTTGCGTCGCTTGCCGGCTGGCGGGCCGGCTACTGGACCGTGACCGCCATTGCGCTGGCCGCCGGCGTTCTGATCATGATCTTCGCGCCGTACCAGGGCGCGCACAGCGATGCGCATCCGATGCGTGAGCTGACCGCGCTGTCCCGGCCCAACGTCTGGCTGACGCTCGCCATCGGGGGCATCGGTTTCGGTGGCGTGTTCGCGGTGTATACGTATCTCACGACCACGCTGACCCACGTCACGCATATGTCGAGCGCCCTGGCGCCGGTCGTGCTGGGTATTTTCGGCGTGGGCATGACGATGGGTAACATGATCGTGCCGCGCTTTGCCGATCGGGCCCAGATGCCGACCGCCGGTGCCATGCTGGTCTGGAGTCTGCTGGCCTTGCTGGCGTTCCCGCTGGCCAGCCACAACGGCATCGCCGTCACCATCGATGTTTTCTGCATCGGGTTCGGCGTCTCGCTGGCGGCGATCCTGCAAACACGCCTGATGGACGTGGCCGGCGATGCTCAGAACCTGGCCGCGGCGCTCAACCATGTGGCCTTCAACTTCGCCAACGCGCTGGGCCCGCTCCTGGCCGGCATCGTGATCGCGTTCGGCTTCGGCGCTGAAATCGCCGGCTACGTCGGGGCGGGGCTGGCCGTGGCCGGGCTGGTCATCTGGGCGCTGACCTGGAACTACGATCGCCGGGTCGGCCATGTGCCCAACGCCACGCCCTCGGAGGCCGTGCACTAAGAGCCTATTGGGATAGGCTCTAAACGGCGACGCGTTCCTGCGCTACGCTGCGCGGGCCGGCGTTGCCGGATCGACCCCGTCCCCGAAACCACAGGAGCGATACGTCATGAGCGACATCATCTCCATCCAGAGCCATGTCGCTTACGGTTATGTCGGCAACCGGGCCGCGGTCTTTCCGTTGCAGCGGCTCGGCTGGGACGTCACCGCCATCAATACGGTGCAGTTCTCCAACCACACCGGTTATGGGCGATTCACCGGCGACGTGTTTTCCGCCGATCATATTCGCGACGTGGTCGACGGGATCGAAGCGCTGACCGGTTTCGCCCGCGTACGCGCGCTATTGACTGGTTATATGGGCGATCAGACCACCGGCGCCGCCGTGCTCGATGCCCTGGCGCGCCTACGGGCCGTGCGGCCCGAGACGCTGTACTGCTGCGATCCGGTGATGGGCGACACCGGCCGCGGGTTCTTCGTCCGCGAAGGGCTGCCCGAATGGATGCGCGACCAGGCCGTGCCGAGCGCCGACATCGTCACACCCAACCAGTTCGAACTGGCCTGGCTGGCCGGGCGCGAGATCGTTACACGCGACGATGCAGTGGCCGCAGCGGCGGCGCTGCGCGAACGCGGCCCACGGGTCGTGCTGGTCACGTCGCTGGTGGTCGATGACAGCGATGCCGATCGCATTGCCATGCTGGTGGATACCGCGGCGGGTAGTTGGCGGGTCTCCACGCCGATGATCGCGTTCGAAACCCCACCGAACGGCGCCGGCGACTTCACGGCCGCCATGTTTCTCGCCGGCTGTCTCGATTATGGTCTGGGCGACGACGGGCCGGCGCGAGCGCTGGCGCGCACGGCTGCTGCGGTCAAGATCCTGTTCGAGGCGACTCGTGCTGCCGGTGGCCGCGAGCTTGCGTTGATCGCGGTCCAAGACGATATAGCCGCCGCCGTGGACGCCGGCGTCGCAATCGAGCGTCTGCGTTAGGAGACATATCGTGAGCATTCTGCGCCCCGGGCTGGTCCCCCGGCCTGACTTCCGCCTGGCTGGCGGGATTTGCGGCCCAACCCGAAGGGACACGCGCCCTTAAATTAACGACACGATGGCAATCCAGCGTTGTCGCTCGCTCGCGCAGAACGACTACGCCACGTTCGCTACGCCTCATCTTGCGGCCCCTGGTTAATTTTCAGGGAGCACTTGGCGCGGACCCGCACGAAACGGCAACAGTCCCTAGAACGTCGTCGGCGGCGCCAGGCCCAGGCGTGCCAGCCCGGGTGCGAGCGCGGCGCAAGCGTTCGCGGGCCCGGTCGTCACAGTAACGCCGGGTACGGTATGCTGCGGCCACGGTTGGCCGTGGAGCAGGGTGGCACAGCGCCTGGCAATACCTTCGGCTCCATCGACGAACCGGACGTGCGCGGGGGCGACGCCCTGTAAAGCGTCGGCCGCCAGAGGAAAATGCGTGCAAGCCAGCACGATGGTATCGATGGCGTTTCCGTCCGGCTGTTCGAACAGCCCCGCGAGCGCGTGCCGGGGGGCATCGGGATCGGCGGGCGTTTGGTCACGCAGCGTCGATTCCACATAGTCGACCAGAGTAGGGGCGCCATGACGCAGTACGCGGCAGTCGGCCGCAAAACGACGGGTCAGATCGTCGACATAGGCCTGTCGGACGGTGGCGCGGGTGCCGAGCACGCCGATCACGCGGGTGGCCGAACAGGCAGCGGCGGGTTTGATCGCCGGCACGGTCCCTACGACCGGCACAGCAAGCGCGTCACGAACCGTCGCCAGGGCAATGGTCGAGGCCGTGTTGCACGCAATCACGGCCAGTCGCGGCCGATAGCGTTCGACAAGACGCCCCAACAGAGCCGGAACCCGCGCGGTCAACTCGGCGTCGTCGCGCTGGCCGTAGGGGTAGCCCGCGCCGTCCATGGCATACACCACCGGCGCCGTAGGCAGGTGGCGTCGTATCGCTTGCAGCACGGAGAGGCCGCCTACGCCGGAGTCGAAAATCAGGATCGGCGCGTCGGTGACAACCGAATCAGACACAATGGAAAGCACAGCATGAACGGAACCCAAGGCCTATTGTCGCGGCCACGGCCTGGTTTCGCCACCGGTTACTGCATGCGCGCGGTTCAGCCGCGATGGCGCGTCTGATGGCACGGTGTGGCCCTCATTCGGTGATCTACCCGTTGCTGTATTCATGACGATGTCAGCGGACGACGGCCGCGCCGGGGAATCCGCAGCCGAGCGTGTCGCGCGGCATCAGCGGGTTCGGTTGCGACGGCTGGGTCTGTCCTGTATTTCATACGCGTTGCAGATTGCACTGGCCGTAGTGATCGCGCTGCTCGGGGCTGTCAAACCCATGGTCGCAATGGGCTATGCGATGGCGCAGTGCGTCATCGTGGCGAGCTTTTATCTAGCGTTTCGCACGGGTGTCAATCTGCGTTCGTCCGAGCCGAATCTCACGCTGGCCCAGGTGCTTGCGCCCGCGCTCCCGGGATTGTTACTGCTCTATGCGCTGGATTCGGCCGAGTCGCAGGCCGCGCTGGTGCTCACCACCGTAGTGCCGTTGCTCTACGGCACGCTCGACCTGAGCATGGGTAGTTTCATCGTGGCCGTGACGGTCTATACGGTCGGCTATCTGGTCGTGGTGTTCAGTCACGGTCTGTTGCACGCTCATGAGGGTCCGTTCTTCCACAACTGGATTCTGGCGGCCTCCCTGGCAATCGTCATGCCGCAGATCGTGTTGTTGAGTGCGCTCATCAACCGGCTGCGCCGAACGCTACGCGAGCGCAACCATGAGGTGCGCGAGGCCATGAGTCGGATAGAGGCCATGGCGGTGCGTGATCATCTCACCGGCTTGTACAACCGCCGTTGGCTGATGGACATGCTCGATCGCGAACGCACCCGCTGCCAACGCGCTCCCTATGTGTTTTGCGTGGCGTTGATCGATGTCGACCACTTCAAACAGATTAACGACACTTACGGGCATGCCGTCGGCGACGAGGTGCTCAAGCGGCTGGCGCGCCTCATGGCCGATGGCGTGCGCGAGATCGACAGTTTCGGACGTTTCGGCGGCGAGGAATTTTTATGGATCGTGCCCGATACCGATCTCGAGCATGCGATGGAAGCCGCCGAGCGTCTGCGGCGCCAGGTCGCCGAGCTCGTCTTTCATGGCGAGGACGGTACCGACTTTTCGATCACGCTTTCGATGGGGATCGCCCAGAACGACAGTAATCGGCGTCTGCCTAACCACACGCTATTGCGCCTGGCCGATCGCGCGCTCTACGACGCCAAAGCGGGCGGCCGCGATCGGGCGGTGGGTGCGCCACGCGAGGCATCGGGGCGTGTGGACCATCCGGCCGCGGGGCGCAAGCGCGGTCGCGGGCGGCCATGATCCGTAGACCGCCGCCTTATGGTGTTGGTCTCCAAACAGCGGCATTTATCAGCCTCTGCCATCGCATCGCGGCCGGTGGCTGACCGCGGCGAGCGCGCGATCATCTATACCCGTGGTTAACTCCACAAGTCATTAGCGTGGTCAGGCCCGTAACGCAGCCAACAGCACTTGCGCCGGATGCTGGGCCGTTTTCTGCTGGAAACGCGCGATCTGGCTCCGGCAGCTATAACCCGGGACCAGCGGTTGCGGTGTCGATGCTGCCAGGGTTTCCGCCCACGACAGCTCGAAGATCGCCTGCGAGGTGTCGCGATGTCGGGCTTCGTGTCCATACGCGCCGCTCATGCCACAGCAGCCGACATCGCCGGTTTCGAGCACCAGCCCGAGATGTTCGAACGCATCGCGCCAGGCCCGGCTGCTGGCCGAGGATTCGGTGCGCGCCGTGCAATGATTGAACAGTCGATAGGTGGGGGACGCGTCGGCCACGACCGAGGGCGCCTGCTCGCCGAGCGCCGCGGCGAGCCATTGCTCGAACGGCTGCACCGGCAATGCCCGGCCGATGGCCTGGCGATAGTCCGTATCCAGCGCCAGCGTCACGCTAGGCTCGATGCCGACAAGCGGCCGTCCGTGTTCCGCCACGGCCTCGACAACGCGGGCATGGCGGTTCGCGGTGCGTTCGAACTCGGGCAGAAAGCCTTTGACGTGCAGCGGCTTGCCGCTGGCTGAAAACGGGACCACCTGGGGCCGGTAACCCAGCGCCGCGATCAGTTCCACCACCGCGATGGCCACCGGGGCGTCGAAGAAGCTGGTGAAGGCATCCTGGAAGACGAACACGGTGCGCTTGCGCTCGCGGTCGTCCATCAGCGCCCAGCTATCCGGCGTATAGCGGTATGCGGGATACTGCTTCAGCCAGGCGGGGAGGCTCGGCCGGCTGAGCGCCGGCGGATCGACCAAGCCGAGCTTGTCGGCGAGGATGCGGCGAAGCGCCGGCACACGCAGGGCGGTATTGGCCAGACCCGGCAGCTTTGCCGCCCACGCCGCGCCGGTCTCGAGCCCGGCCAGCGCGTAGTCGGCCGGTGGCCGAGCATAGCGGCCGTGATACAGCGCCAGGAACTCGCTCTTGAACGTCGGCACGTCGACGCGAATCGGGCACTGGGTCGCGCAGGCTCGACAGGACAGACAGCCGTCCATCGCTTGCCAGACCTGATGCGAGAAATCCGCTTCGGGATCGGTGGGCGCAGCACCCAGGTCCCGTGCCGCACGCAGCCACAGTGGCGATTCCGCCGGCACCAGATCGGCGGTGGTCTGACCGGTCGCGGCGAGCTGGCGCAGCCATTCGCGCATCGCACTCGCGCGGCCTTTCGGCGAATGCAGCCGATCACGGGTGGCGCGATACGAGGGACACATCACATGCGCCGGATCGTAGTCGAAGCAAGCCCCGTTGCCGTTGCACTGCATGGCGCCGGGAAAAGCCGTGCGCTCATCGGCCGGGATTTGCCGGTCGAACGTGCCGCGGGTCGGTGCATCCATGGCCGCGATCGGCACACGCTCGGGCTCGAGCGCCACGATCTTACCCGGGTTGAGCTGGTTGCGCGGATCAAACGCCCGCTTGATATCGCCGAGCGCGCCATACAGCGGCTCGCCGAAGAACGGCCGGTTGTATTCCGAGCGATAGCCCTTGCCGTGCTCGTTCCAGAGCAGGCCACCGTAGGACTCGGCCAGATGGCGTACCCGCGTGGTGATTTCGCGCATGATGCGCTCATCGTCCGGATCGGTCAGATCCAGCGCTGGTCGCACATGCAGACAGCCGACGTCGATATGCCCGAACATGCCGTAGGCGACGCCGTATTCATCAAGAATCGCCCGAAAATCGGCGACGTAGTCCGCCAGAACGCGTGGATCGACCACCGTATCCTCGACGAACGGCAACGGCTTTTTCGCCCCCGGCGTCGAGCCGAGGAGGCCGACGCCGCCCTTGCGCAGATCCCAGAGCGCCGCACGCTGCTCGGCCGATTCGGCGCGATAATGCCCGGTCGCACCGGCTTCGTCGTTGTTCAGCGCCGCGTCGAGTCGACTCGCGCCCTCGGGCAAGGCATCGCGGCCGGCAAATTCGACCAGATTGACCGCGCCGGGCGTGCTGCCGTCGGCGTTCTCGATCATGTCCCGCACCCGCTCGTAGATCGGGTTGTCGCGGGCCAGCCCCATGACTTTTTCATCGACCGATTCGATCGCGCTCGGGTCGTATTCGACCAGCCGCTCGGCGTCGCGCAGGGCCGCGTCGAAGCTGTCGTAGCGCAGCGCATAGAGCACCGTGGTGTTCGGGATGGGCGTGAGCTTGAGGGTGAGCTCCGAGACCAGCGCGAGCGTGCCCTCGGAGCCGCCGATCAGCTTGTTGAGATGACAACGCCCCTGTGCGTCGACCGCCTGGGCCAAGTTGTAGCCGGACAGATAACGAGACAGATCCGGGAAGACGCGTGCGATCTCGCCGCGATTGTCGTCGATGATGGATTTGACGCGATCGTTGATGGCCGCGATGCGCGCGTCGGGCGCGGGGGCGTCATCACGCGAGTCGATCACATGCGCCGCGCCGTCGGTAAGCACCACGCGAGTGGCCAGCACGTGATCGCTGGTTTTGCCGTAAATGCGCGAGCCCTTGCCACAGCCGTCGGTATTGGCCATGCCGCCGAGCGTGGCGCGCGAGGAGGGGGCGACGTTCGGCGCGAAGAACAGATCGTGCTCGGCCAGCGCCGCGTTCAATTGATCCAGCACTACGCCGGGCTGAACGATGACCTCGCGCGCGTTGGGATCGATCGAGACGATCCGGTTCATATGCCGCGAGCAGTCGAGCACGAAACCGGCGGTTAGCGAGCAGCCGATGGTACTGGTGCCGCCGCCGCGCGGGGCGAGATAGACCGCCTGGAACTCGGGCTCGGCAAGCGCGCTCGCGACGCGCTCGATATCGGCTTCATCCCGCGGAAAGAACACGCCGGCCGGCAGCGTCTGAAAAGCGCTGTTGTCGGTGGCCAGCGTGATGCGCGTCGCGTAGCTCGTATCGATATCGCCGGTAAAGCCGAGCGCGGCGACGCGCTCGACGAAGGCGCAGTGTAATGAGTCGAGGGCGTGCTCGGGCGGCAGGGTCGGCAGCATCAGAATCCAGCGGAGCAAAGCGTTGCCCGCAGGATAAACCCGATCGCGGTTGTCCGGCAGCCAGGCCGTCGAAACAAGCGGTTAGGCTTGTTTCGCGGGCATGATCATTGGCGTTCAGCTACGGCCGCCGGCAGCGGATAGCGCCGATCCGCCTTGCCGGCCTTGACGACCTGGCCTGGGACGTCGTGGCCGATGAGTTCGGGCAGGGTCTCGCTGGTCGCGATCAGAGCGTCCAGGTCGACACCGGTGGACACGCCCATACACTCGAACATATGCACCAGATCTTCGGTGCAGATATTGCCCGAGGCGCCCGGCGCGTAGGGACAGCCGCCGAGGCCGCCCAGGGCAGCGTCAAAGTGTCGGACGCCGACCTGCCAGGCGGCCAGCGCGTTGGCCAGGCCCATGCCGCGGGTATTGTGCGGATGCAGAGTGAGCCTGATGCGTGGATGGCGTTCGTGCACGGCCTCGCAAAGGGCCGCCACCTGCAACGGGTTGGCCACCCCGGTGGTATCGCAGAGCGTGACGCCGGCAATGCCAAGATCTTCGATGCGATCGACGATCTCCAGCACGCGCGCGGCGGGCACCGTGCCTTCGAATGGGCAACCGAAAGCCGTGGAGATGGACGCATTCAGGCGTGCGGACGTACCTTCGGCCGCGCGGACCATGTCGGCGAAGCGCGCCAGCGACTGGTCGGCGGTCATGCGCAGATTGGCGCGGCCGTGGCTATCGGAGGCCGACATCACGAAATTGAGTTCGTCGGTGCAGGCGTCGAGTGCACGCTCGACACCTTTCGCGTTCGGAATCAGGGCCACGTAAACGACGTCAGCAGCGCGCCGGATGCCGCGCATCACGTCGGCGGCATCCGCCAGATTCGGGATCGCCTTAGGCGAGGTGAACGAGGTCGCCTCGATCTTGGCCAGCCCGGTGGCCGACAGCCGGTCGATGAAGGCGATCTTGTCGGCCGTCTCGATCCAGCGGGCCTCGATCTGGAAGCCGTCACGGGCAGCGACGTCGTTGATGAATACGCGATCGCTCATTGTCCATGCTCCGAGTCGTACAGAACGCCGCGCTCGTACAGCGCGTCCTGGGTTTCTCGATCGATGCCCAGTTCGTCCATCACCGCGCGGGTATGCGCGCCCAGCGCCGGGCCGCCGCCCTGGATGCGCCCGGGCGTGCGCGACAAGCGCGGCATCACGGCCGGCACTTTCAGCTTGCGCCCTTCGGCGGTGGTGATGGTCTCGATCATGCGACGGGCCGCGTAGTGTTCGTCGGCGACGATGTCGGCCGCGGTGTAGGGCCGGCCAGCCGGCACGCGGGCGGCTTCGAGCGTCGCCAGCACGTCCTCGCGCGAGTGGGCGTGGCTCCATTCGGCGATGGCGCCGTCGATCCGCTCGGCCTGCTTGGCGCGGCCGTCGTTGTGAGCCAGATCCGGGTCCTCGGCCAGATCCGCGCGGCCGATGGCGGTCATCAGGCGCTTGAAGATCGAGTCGCCGTTGCCGGCAATCAGGACTTCCGAACCATCGGCGCAGGGATAGGCATTGGACGGCGTGATGCCGGGCAGGGCGCTGCCGCTTGGCTCGCGCACCACGCCCGCCGCATCGTATTCCGGAATGAGCGATTCCATCATCGCGAACACCGATTCATACAGCGCCACGTCGATGTACTGGCCCTGGCTGGAACGGGCGCGTTCATGCAGCGCCAGCAGCGCGCCGATCACGCCGTACAGCGCGGCCAGCGAATCGCCGATCGATACCCCCACGCGCACCGACGACTCGCCGGGATGCCCGGATAGATAACGCAGGCCGCCCATGGCTTCGCCGATGACGCCGAAGCCGGGCAGGTCCCGATACGGCCCGGTCTGGCCGTAGCCGGAAATCCGCACCATGATCAAGCCGGGGTTGATCGCGGCCAGATCCTCCCAGCCGAGTCCCCATTTTTCCAGCCGTCCGGGCGAGAAATTCTCGATCACGATATCCGCCTCGGCGACCAGCTTCTTCACGATCGCCTGGCCGTCCTCGGATTTCAGATCCAGCGACACCGAGCGCTTGTTGCGCGTCTGCACATGCCACCAAAGCGACGTGCCATCGCGCATCACCCGCCAGCGGCGCAGCGGATCGCCGGTGCCGGGCGGTTCGATCTTGATCACATCGGCCCCGAACTCGCCGAACAGCTTGGCCGCGAACGGCCCGGCAATCAGCTGGCCAAGTTCCAGCACCTTGATGCCGGACAGAGCCTGATTGGAAGAGTGGGGCGAAGCGGCGGAGGGTTCGGTCATGGCGGTCACCGTTTGGAATCCGCCACTACGCTAATCCGGCCGGGCCACGGCGACAATTGCTGGGTGGACAAGCGAGGTTTCGTGGTTCGTTAAGTCTCGTTGCCGTCGTTCGCCAGTGACTGTCCGCAGATCAACGCAGATAAGGCAGGCATAGGCACGTCGCGCGACGAGATGATGGGGCCACGACGCAGTTGTCCGGCCTTGCTCCGTCTCTATTGCCGATCAACGGGTCTTCGTCGAGGCTAGCGGAGTACAGTTAGGCTACCTGTGTAGCGTCGGCTATCGGCCCATAGCAGACTGTCGGAAAGCTCGAAAACACGTGCATCAGCCAAGTTTCGCGCGATCAACGCGGTCTCTACAGAGAGGTCGAATCCTGCGACCGACGAAGCCGGCGATTCGAATCTTGACACGCCACGTCCCGATGATCGCTCAAGCGCGTTCGTCCTTGGGCGAGTGCATCACTAGATAGGTTGTGATCGCGCTCACATAAGGGTGTGTGCCGAGCCTTTCGGAATGGAAACGCTTATAGCTGGCGAGGTCTTCGCTCTCTATACGGAGCAGATATTCGAAGGTTCCAGCAACGTTGTGGCACTCGATTACCTCCTCGGCTTGTCGCATCGAGTTTTCGAAGTCTTCCAGCGCGGCCTTGGAATGCAGTGATAGGCCAACGCTAACGTAAGCCACAAAACCGTGGCCCAAACGTTCGGGGTCGGTGACAACACGGTAGCCTCGGATGACACCCGCACGCTCGAGTTCTTGGACGCGGCGCAGGCAGGTCGACGGCGAGAGATTGACACGTTCTGCGAGCTCCACGTTGCTCATTCGCCCGTCATGCTTCAACTCGTGCAATATTCGCCGATCTTTCGCGTCAATTTTTTTCATATATTGCAAATTATTAGATATAAACGATCAAATTAGACCATATACTGCGAAAAGGACCGATTAAAATTGCTGCAGGTTTGATCGCAATAAGTGAATGTGCCATGAGTTTTTCCGTATTGGCGGCTCTTTTCGGCTTTGCCTTCGTAACCACGGCAACCCCGGGCCCGAATAACCTGATGCTGATGGCGTCGGGCGCGAATTTCGGATTTCGCAGAACCTTGCCGCATATGATGGGGATCGTCGCCGGCCTTACGGCGCTGACCTGGCTCGCCGGCGTCGGGTTGATTGCTCTGTTCGACACTTATCCCGTTGTTCGTACCGTGCTTCAGGCCATATCGATTGCCTACCTGCTCTGGCTTGCGTGGAAAGTGGCTACTGCCGAACCGTTGAAAGAGGCATCAACGGACCGTCGCCCCATGACTTTCGTGCAGGCCGCGGCCTTCCAGTGGGTAAATCCGAAGGCATGGGCGATCGGCTTGTCGGCGATCACGATTTACGCGCCCGACCGTTCGCTTCTATCGGTCGCGCTTGTTGCGGCGGCCTTTGCGCTGGTCTGCTTCCCGGCGATTTCGGTATGGGCCTGGTTAGGCACGATTGTCCGTGAGTGGTTGTCGAACGCCCGACGCCGGCGGGTCTTTAACATCGCGATGGCAGGCCTGCTTGTTGCGTCGCTTTATCCGGTGATCGGGCTGGGGGGATAAGGTGGGTCCGCTTTGGGTCGAGTGCGGACACCGTGCACGCTTGAGCTCGCATGACGCGTTCCCTTGAGTACTCATTTGTTCTCTAGCTGAACCACTCATCCGGCCGGCCAAACCATTCCTCGAGCAACTCGATGAAGCGGCGAACTTTGGCGCCGACCAAACGGGCCGAGGGATAGACCGCATGAATGCCGAGGCTCCGGGTGGTGTAATTCGTCAAGATTTGTTCCAAGTCCTGGCTGGCAAGATGCCGGTGGAAGACAAAGCTGGGGCCGTAGGCGATGCCGGCGCCGCGTAGGGCGGCGGCCAGCAGCATTTCCATGTTGTTGGCCGAGAACCGTGATCGACCTGCCACGTTGTGCATCTGGCCGGTGGCGTCGGTGAAACCCCAGTCGTCCGCCGAGATGGCTTCGCTAAACGCGAGCCGATCGTGGTGGCTCAGATCCGCGGGGGACGTCGGGCGGCCGTGTTCGGCGAGATAGGACGGGGCGGCGCAGGCGATCATCTCGGTGCGTGCCAGGGGGCGCGCCACTAGGCTGGAGTCCGGCAGGTCGCCGATGCGAATGGCGACATCGAAACCGCCGGCCACAAGATCGACAAAGCGGTCGTCGAGCGTCATCTCGACGTCGACATCGGGGTAGCGCTGAATATACTCGGCGACCGCGCCGCCCATGTGCAGTGCGCCGAACGTCGTTGGGGCGGTGACGCGCAATGTGCCACGGGGCTGGTCCTGCAATTCGCGAGCGGCGCGGTCGGCGTCTTCGAGCGATTCGAGGATGTGCCGGCTGCGTTGGTAATAGTCTTGGCCGACGTCGGTTAGATGGAGGCGACGGGTGGTTCGGTGCATGAGTCGCACGCCCAGCGACGCCTCGATCGCGGCGAGATGCTTGCCGGCCATGGCCGGCGTTATGCCCAGGGTTCGTGCCGCCGCCGCCAGGCTGCCGTGTTCGACGGCCGCTGTGAAAACCGCAAGTCCAGTGAATCGGTCCATGGTTTATTCGATACCTATATTATCGAGTGCATATCGCAGGCGACGGATTATCGCCTGAATCGAGGTCTTCTATGATCTGTTTCGGCGTTTGAGCTGTCTCTCACTCATAGGAGTTAAACCATGAAGATCACCGCGAACGGGCTGACGCTGCATGCCGACGACAGCGGCAGCGGCTCTCTGGCCCTTGTTTTTCTACACTACTGGGGCGGCACGGCACGGACCTGGCACCCGGTGATGGCAGCGCTGCCGGCGAATCTTCGCAAGGTCGCGCTGGATGCTCGGGGATGGGGCCAGTCGGATCGTCCGGACGACGGCTACGATATCGCCACCATGGCCGATGACGTTGAAGCAGCGGTTGCCGCTCTCGACATGGATCGCTATGTGCTGGTCGGGCATTCGATGGGCGGCAAGGTGGCCCAGCTGCTGGCTTCGCGTCGGCCCGGCGGTTTGGCGGGGCTCGTACTGGTGGCGCCGTCGCCGGCCGAGGGTAAATCGTTGCCGCAGCCGGAACGCGACGGGATGGCGGCTGCCTATGCCGCGCCGGAATCGGTCGGCTGGACGATCGATAATGTTCTGACCGAACGGGCCTTATCGCCCGCGATGCGCGATCAGGTGATCGCCGACAGCCTGGGCGGGGCAGAAGCTGCCAAACAGTTCTGGCCGCATGGCGCGATTTCGGAGGATGTGAGTGCCGATCTGGCGCGGATCGACGTGCCGGTTCGGGTGATCGGCGGCCAACACGACAAGGTCGATGGCGTGGATATGCTGCGACGACTCGTGCTGCCATCGCTGCCCGGCGCGACGATGCAGGTCCTGCCGGACGTTGGGCATCTCATACCGCTGGAGGCGCCGCAAGCGCTGGCGTCGGCCATCGTCGAATTCGTCGACACCGAATGTTCGGGTGTATGTCGTACGGCGACACGGCCGGAGCAGGTGCCCGCCGTATTCGATGCCGCAATCAATCGCGGCGATCTCGACGCGGTGATGTCGCTCTTTCACCCGGAGGCAAAGATGCGGATGCAGGATGGCCGCACGATCGCCGAAGGTCACGGCGCACTGCGCGAGGCAATTGCTCGGTTAATGGCCGCACGGCCCCAAATACGTAACGGCGTTCGCCGGGTCATCGCGAGCGGGGACGTCGCGCTACTGCTACTCGACTGGACAATCCGTATGACGTCGCCCGATCACGACGAGATCGTAGAGCGCGGCGTTGCGACCCAGGTGGCCGAACGCAACGCCGATGGTATCTGGCAGCTGCGGATCTCGAACCCTTTGGGGATCGATTAAGAGCCTATTCCATTAGGGCGTGTTGAGGTTTCGTGCGAGTCCGCGCCAAGCGCTCCCTGAAAATTAACTAGGGGCGGCAAGACGAGGCGTAGCGAACGTGGCGTAGTTGTTTTCTACGCGAGAGAGCTATAACGCTGGATTGCCGCAAAACAGCGCTTGTCCCGAAGGGTTGGGCCGCAAATCCCGCCCGGCGGCGTTGCGAGTCTGGGTCGTGGCACGCCACGACGCGGCGACTCCCGCCTTGCCGGTCACGATTTGCGGTCTCCAACGCGGCGCTCGCACGAAACCTCAACACGCCCTAGGACGGCGCGGACTGCGGCGCCTGCTCGGGCGGTAGGGGTAGGAAGGGGCGACGCGGTGTGGTGGCGCCACACAAGGCGCCTCTGACACCGCCCTGGGCCCGAGCGGGTGCCCCGAAGGGCTGGTCTGAGCGCGCACCCGGCGTAAGCGTCCGGGCGCCCCCTCTGTTTTGAGGCTGTGCGGGTGGTCAAGATACGACCTCACGC